>NZ_BNBT01000022.1:23955-76645 GCF_014656095.1 Streptomyces longispororuber | reverse complement strand
GTCCCGGAGGCCTTGCGCGGCCGGGGCACCGCCAGGCGCGGCCCGGCGAGCCGGGGCCGGGGCACGGCGAGGCGGGGGCGCTTCGGCTCGGGCGGGGCGGCAGCGGGCGGGGCGGGCACCACGGGCTCGCCCGACGGGTCGGCCGCGGCGTCGACCAGCTCCTCCGGGGTGCCGATGCGGTCCAGGATGCGGCGGACGGCGGCGGGGCTGTCGGCGCCCTTGGCGCGGCGGCGGTCGATCTCGCCGCGCAGGTCGGCGACCAGCCGCATCCGGGCGGCGGACGGGAGCTGGCGCTGCTGGGCGAGGTCGCCGACGCGGCTCAAGTAGTCGAAGACGAGCTGGTCGCTCTCGATCCCCACGAAGTACCCTCCGGGGCTGCGGTGTTGAGGTGGGCCCGGACACCGACGGTACCGCGTCCCCGCGAACGGCCGGTGACGTACCGTCAGCGGGGCCGGCCGTCAGCCGTCGGCGAGCTCGGCGACCCCCGTGACGCGGTGCAGCGGGTACGTCCGCACCTCGTCGGCCGTGTGGTCGTACGCCGTGACGAACCCGCCCTCGACCCGGATGGGGGCGATGACGCGCTGGCTGGCGGCGCCGTCGGCGTTGACGTAGCCGATCCAGAGCGCCTCGCCGGTGAGGACGGCTGCCTGCATGGTGGCGAGGGTGTCGGCGGACGTGGTGCGCGGCAGGTCGCCGGGGGCCGTGGCGTGGACGGGCTTGCGCGGCGCGGTGGAGGCGAGGTCGCCGGCGCGGATGGCGCGCACGGCGGCGGCCGTGTACGCGCCGAGCCGGTCCTCGGGCAGCGGCGGCCCGTCGGGGACCGGCTCGGGCGGGGTGCGCGGCGGGGTGCGGTGGCTGTGCGCGCGGGTGACGAGGACGTCGCCGTCGGCGCTCTCGGCGGCGGGCGCGAAGCCCATGGCGCGCAGCCCGTCGAGGAGCGCGGCCGGTTCGGCCTGCGCGGCGAGCACCGTGCCCGCGAGGCGCCGCAGCCGCAGCCCCTGGGCCCGCTTGTCGGCGAGGATCTCGTCGAGCACGCCCTCGTCGTCGCAGCGCACGTACGCGGAGGCGGCGCCGACGCGCAGATGGCCGTGGCGGCGGGCCACGTCGTCGATGAGGTACGCGAGCGGCTGCGGCACCGGCGTACGGGAGTGCGCGGCGAGGAAGGCGTGCAGGTCGGACGCGCTCTGCCCGGCGTCGAGCGCGCGCCGCACCGAGCCCGGCGTGAACCGGTAGACGGTGGCGCCGCCCTTGGACTCGACGTCGGCGAGCACGGCGAGGGCGTCCGCGAGGGGCCGCCGGAGCGGGCCGGGGGCCACGGCGGTGAGGTCGGCCTGGAGGAGGACGTGGTCGAGGGGTTCGGGCAGGAGCGGGGCGAGGAGGCGGGCGGCTTCGTGGGCGGCGGTGGCGCGTTCGGCGGGGGTGGTGGCGGCGGACGCGGAGGCGGCCTGGGCGGGGGCGAGGGCTTCGCCGCGCGGTGGCACCTGCGCCGGGGGCCCGCCGAGCAGGGCCCGCCCGTGGGACGCGAGGGCTCCGCGCCCCGTGACGCCGAGCGACTCGGCCTCGGCCAGGGCCCACCGGGCGAGCTGGGCCCGCAGGTCGGAGGCGCCCCGGCCGGGAGGCCGCTCCCAGCGCAGCCGGGCGAGGACCGACTCGGGCTCGGCGGCGGCGCCCTCGGGCAGCGTGCCCAGGAGGGCCAGCACGCGGTGCCGCACCTCGGGTGCGGCCGAGCGGTCCAGGCCCGGCCCGAGCGCGGACAGGGTGCGGTCCTTGGCGTCGCGGCCGCCGACCAGGCCGGGCGTGCGGGTGGAGGCCAGCCAGGCGGAGGCGAGGCGCGCCCAGCGCTCGGGGGCGGGCAGCTCCAGCCAGGAGTCGTAGGCGGGCGTGGCGGCGTACCGCTCGTCGGCCTCGCCGTCGGCGGCGACGAGCCCGGCCACGTAGGCCAGTTCGACCCAGAACGCGGCCTGCGGCTCCGGCACGTCCAGGGCGGTGGCGGTCCGTTTCAGGTCCCGTACGCTCAGGCCGCCCGCGCGCAGCACGGCGGGGCCGCCCTCGTCCCAGTCCTTCAGCAGCTCCTCGACGGTGGCCAGCGCGGTGTACGCCTGCCCGGCGGCGGTCGCGTCCACCACCTGGGGCCGGTGTTCGCGGGCGACCGCCACGTCCGGCGGCGTCGGCTCCAGGTCGCGGTGGGCGCGCCCGCCGCGCAGGTGCAGGGCGGCCTCCCGGGGCAGCACGACCGTGCCCGGCGCGGTCGGCAGGAGCAGGCCCCGGTCGAGCAGCCAGCGCAGGTGGGGCGCCGGGTCGGCGGTGACCTGGCCGTAGGGCGGGCCCCACACCAGGCGGGACAGCACCTCCACGGACTCGGCGGGCGCCCCGTCGAGCAGCGCGGACATCCGCCGCGCGTCGGTGAACAGCGCGGTCAGCGACTCCACGGCCGACACCGCGTCGTGCGTGGAGGGCAGGCCCGCAGCCGTGACGAGGCTCTGCACCCGGCCCGGCGACATGCCCGCCGTGGCCTCGGCGACGGTCGGCCCGAGCCCCGTGGGCGAGGGCCGCTGCGGGGCCGGGGCGAGCAGTTCGCGGGCGGTGCGCACCAGCCGCAGCCGGTCGTCGGGGCCCCAGACGAGGGCCTGTTCGCGCAGGGTGGCGAGGGCCCGGTCGAGCGCCGCGCGGGGCGCCTCGGCGAGCAGCCCGGCCAGCTCCTCGTAGGGCGCCGGGTCCGACGCCACGGCCAGGGCCTCCGCGACCTGCTGCGCGAACCGGTCGAGCCGCTCCAGGGCCCGGACGACCGAGGCGCGGGTGCCCGCGCGCGTGGCGAGCTGCGTCAGGTCGTTCGGCACGGGGCTGACGAGGTCGGGCCGGGCCCGCAGCAGCGCGACGAGCGTCGCGTCGTCACTCGCCCGAAGGGCTTCCGCCAGGGAACGAGGCGCGTCGGGGGTGCTCATCCTGGCAACGGTAGCCGGTCCCCGCCCCGGGTCCAGGGCCTCACGACCCTGGCGTGGCCCTCACCGGGGGCTCCGCGGGGCCCTCGCGCCGGGGGCGGACGGGGCACCGGCACCGGGGGCGGACGCGCACCCCGGCGCGGGAGCGGGCCCCGGCACCGGCGGCCCGCGCCCCGGGCCCGAGGGCCACGAGCTGCTCGCCGCGCACCTCGCCGCCGTGGCGGCCTGGGCCCGGGCCGGGCGATCATGGCGCTCCGCCACCGGGGCGCCATGCGGCACACTGGAGAGTTGGCCGAGCGGCCGATCAGCAGCGGCCGACCGGCCGCGCCTGCGACGGCCGACGGCCGGACCTCCACCGAAAGGGCCCCGAAGACGTGAACGGACCCCTCATCGTCCAGTCGGACAAGACCCTCCTGCTGGAGGTCGACCACGAACGGGCCGACGCCTGCCGGCGCGCCATCGCCTCGTTCGCCGAGCTGGAGCGCGCCCCCGAGCACATCCACACGTACCGGGTGACGCCGCTCGGGCTGTGGAACGCGCGGGCGGCGGGGCACGACGCGGAGCAGGTCGTGGACGCCCTGGTGGAGTTCTCCCGCTACCCGGTGCCGCACGCGCTGCTCGTCGACGTGGCCGAGACGATGGCCCGGTACGGGCGGCTCACGCTCAGCAAGCACCCGGTGCACGGGCTCGTGCTCACCACCACCGACCGGCCGGTCCTGGAGGAGATCCTCCGGTCGAAGAAGGTCCAGCCCCTGGTGGGCGCCCGGATCGACCCGGACACCGTGGCCGTGCACCCCTCCGAGCGCGGCCAGATCAAGCAGACGCTGCTGAAGCTGGGCTGGCCCGCCGAGGACCTCGCCGGGTACGTCGACGGCGAGGCCCACGCGATCGACCTGGCCGAGGACGGCTGGGCGCTGCGCCCCTACCAGCGGCAGGCCGTGGAGAACTTCTGGCACGGCGGCAGCGGCGTCGTCGTCCTGCCCTGCGGCGCGGGCAAGACCCTCGTCGGCGCCGGCGCCATGGCCGAGGCCAAGGCGACCACGCTCATCCTCGTCACCAACACCGTCTCCGCCCGGCAGTGGAAGCACGAGCTGGTCAAGCGGACGTCCCTGACCGAGGACGAGATCGGCGAGTACAGCGGTACGAAGAAGGAGATCCGGCCGGTCACCATCGCCACGTACCAGGTCCTGACGACCCGGCGGAAGGGCATCTACCCCCACCTGGAGCTGTTCGACTCCCGGGACTGGGGCCTGATCCTCTACGACGAGGTGCACCTGCTGCCCGCGCCCGTCTTCAAGTTCACCGCCGACCTCCAGGCGCGCCGCCGCCTCGGCCTGACGGCCACGCTGGTCCGCGAGGACGGCCGCGAGTCGGACGTGTTCTCGCTCATCGGGCCCAAGCGCTTCGACGCCCCGTGGAAGGAGATCGAGGCGCAGGGCTACATCGCGCCCGCCGACTGCGTGGAGGTGCGCGTCGACCTCACCGACAGCGAGCGGCTCGCGTACGCCACCGCCGAGGCCGAGGAGAAGTACCGCTTCTGCGCGACGACGGCGACCAAGCGGAAGGTCACCGAGGCGATCGTGCGGAAGTTCGCGGGCCAGCAGATCCTCGTCATCGGCCAGTACATCGACCAGCTCGACGAGCTGGGTGAGCACCTGGACGCACCGGTGATCAAGGGCGAGACGTCGAACGCGCAGCGCGAGAAGCTCTTCGACGCGTTCCGCGAGGGCGAGATCTCCGTCCTCGTCGTCTCCAAGGTCGCGAACTTCTCCATCGACCTGCCCGAGGCCACCGTCGCCATCCAGGTGTCCGGCACCTTCGGGTCCCGGCAGGAGGAGGCCCAGCGGCTCGGCCGCGTGCTGCGCCCCAAGGCCGACGGCCACCAGGCGCACTTCTACTCCGTGGTCGCGCGCGACACCATCGACCAGGACTTCGCGGCCCACCGCCAGCGGTTCCTGGCGGAGCAGGGGTACGCCTACCGCATCGTCGACGCGGATTCGCTGCTCGCGGAGTGAGCGGGGGTTCCTTATGGGGCTGCGCCCCTTTCCCCGCTTCGCTGGCCCTTCGGGCCTCGTCCTCAAACGCCGGACGGGCTGGGAGCGGTTTGTTCGGTGTTTGTCATCGTCAGGAGGGTGAGGGCGTCGGCCGACGGGGTTCCGGGCTCCGCCGCGTACGTCACCAAGGTTTGGTCGGGGGCGCCCGCCACCTGGAGTTCCTCGCGGTGCAGGAGCAGGTCGCCGGCGCGGGGGTGGCGTAGCCGCAGCGTGCCGTGGGTGGTCTCGCGTACCTGGTGCTCGGCCCACAGGCGGCGGAAGTCCTCGCTGCGCACGGAGAGTTCGCCGAGGAGGCCGCAGAGCCGGTCGTCGCACGCGTGGCGGCCCAGGTCCAGGCGCAGCGCCACGACGGTGTCGCGCGCGGCCTCCTCCCAGTCGGCGTACAGCTCGCGCGCGCCCGGGTCGAGGAAGATCCGCCAGGCCACGTTGCGGCGGTCGGCGGGCCCCGCGTCGACGTCGCCGAACAGGGCCCGGGCCAGGGGGTTGGCGGCGAGGACGTCGAGCCGGGGGCCGAGGACGTACGCCGGTACGCCGTCGAGCGCGCGCAGCAGGACGCGGACGCCCTCGCGGACCGGCCGGGGGTCCGGTCCGGGCCGGGCGCCGGGGCCGGAGGAGTGGCGCAGGGCGCGTACCAGGTTGCCGAGGTGGGCGCGCTCGGTGGCGTCGAGCCGCAGCACGCGGGCGACGGCGTCGAGCACGCCGTCCGAGACGTTCTGCGTCCGGCCCTGTTCCAGGCGCGTGTAGTAGTCCATGCTGACCCCGGCGAGCTCGGCCAGCTCCTCCCGGCGCAGCCCGGGCACGCGGCGGCGCCCGCCGAAGGGCCGCACGCCGAGGTCCTCCGGGCGGAGCCGGGCCCGGCGCGACTTCAGGAAACTGGCGAGTTCGGCGCGGAAGTCCATGGGCTCATTCTCCGCGACGCCGCTCCCGGCCCGGTCTCCGCGCCGCCGCCTCCGGGCCCGGCGCACGGCCTCCCCACCGCCAGCCTGGTTCCGGCAGACCCAGGGTCGGGCCGAGCCCTGGGTAGGAGTGGCCGGGCGGCGCAGAGTCGGACGCGTACCGATCGCGGGGCAGCCCGCGCCGACTCCGGGAGACACCGATGACCACCGCCACCACCAGCACCGACTCCACCACCGGCTCCGCGTCCACCACCAACTCGGCCTCCACCACCGGTTCCGCGTCCACTGCCAGTACCGCTTCCACCCCCGGTACCGTCTCCACCACCGGCTCCGCGTCCACCGTCCTGCCGCTCGCGGGCCGCGTCGCCGTCGTCACCGGTGCCTCCAGCGGCATCGGGGAGGCCACCGCCCGGCTGCTGGCCGCGCGGGGCGCGGCGGTCGCCCTGCTCGCCCGCCGCGCCGACCGCCTCGCCGGGCACGTCGCCGGGATCGAGGCCGCGGGCGGCACCGCGCTCGCCGTCCCGGCGGACGTCACGGACCCGGCCGCGGTCACGGCCGCCGCCGAGCGGGTCCGCGCCGAGCTCGGCCGGGCCGACCTCCTCGTCAACAACGCGGGCCTCGCCCTGCCGGACCACCTCGGCCGGGGCGGCGACACCTGGCGCCGCATGATCGACGTGAACGTCGGCGGCGCCTTCGCCGTCATCGAGGCGTTCGTCCCCGACCTGGTCGCGGCGGCCGCCGAGCGGGGCCACGCCGACCTGGTCACGATCTCCTCCGCCGCCGCGGACACCGTCCTGCCCGGCTTCGGCGGCTACGCCGCGTCCAAGGCGGCCGTGAGCCACCTGCTGCGCAACCTCCGCGCCGAGCTGGCCCCGAAGGACGTACGGGTCACCGCCGTCGAGCCCGGCGCCGTCGACACCGAGCTGCGCGACGACCTCGGCGACCCCGCGCTCACCAGCGCCGTCCAGGAGGCCGTCGCCGCGCTCGGCCCGCTTCCCACGGGCACGGACGTCGCCGAGCTGATCGCCTTCGCCGTCACCCGCCCGCGCCACGTGAGCCTGCCGCGGCTCTCGCTGCTGCCCGCGTACGAGGTCTGAGTCCGTCGGCGGCGGGCCCCGCGGCCGCCACCGCCAGCAGGAGGCCGAGGCCCAGGAGCGGGTACGGCGCCGCCAACGGCTGCTGCCACCACGGCAGATGGAGGTCGCGGGCGCCCTGGTGGGGGACGAGCCACAGGGTGCGGGCCGTGAACAGGGCCGCCACCGCCGCCGCGAGGCGGTACCGGCCCTCCGCGGCCAGTGCCGCGAGCAGCGGTACGCACCACACCCAGTGGTGGGACCAACTGATCGGCGAGACGAGCAGGGCCGTGCCCGCGGCGAGGAGGACCGCGCGGGCCGGGGTGGCCGCGCGGGCCGCGAGCCACAGCCCGGTCGCCGCGGCGGCCGCGCCGGGCACGAGCCAGGCCGGGCCGGGGTCGGGGGTGTGCAGGACGCGGGCGGCGAGGCCCTGGAGGGACTGGTTGTCGACGATCCACGCCTTGCCGACGCGCTCGGTCTCGTACAGGCGGCGGGTGAAGAAGTCGACGCTGGCGGCGGGCAGGACGAGCGCGCCGACGAGGACCGTGCCCGCGCAGGCCGCCGTGGCCGTGGCCGCCTCGCGCGGGCGGCGGGCCAGGACGAGGTACGCGATGAAGAGGGCGGGGGTCAGCTTGATCCCGGCGGCCACGCCGAGCGCGGCGCCCTTGCCGGGGGCGCCCTCGGGCCGGGTCAGGTCCCACAGGACCAGGCAGGCGAGGGCGAGGTTGACCTGCCCGAACAGGACCGTCTGGAAGACCGGTTCGAGCCACAGGAACAGGGCGGTCGCGGCGGGCACGGCCCCGGGCGGCCGGGGCAGGCCCGCGCAGGTGAGGGAGAGCCGGGTCAGCAGGGCGAGGAGGGCGGTGTTGCCGACGAGGAACGCCGCCTTCAGGACGGGCACCGGCAGCCAGGCCGCCGGGACGAACAGGAGCGCGGCGAAGGGCGGGTACGTGGCGGGCAGGTCCCACTCGGTGACCGTGAAGCCGTACAGGTCGCGGCCTTCGGCGACGGCCGCTCCCTCGGCGCGGTACACGAGGGCGTCCGCCATGGGCAGGCCGCGCGCGGCGCACAGGGCGGCGAGGGCGGCGCAGGAGAGGGCGAGGAGGAGCCAGGCGCCCACCACGGCGGGCGCGCCGACGGTCACGGGCCGTGAGGGCACGGCGTGACCCTAGCGGAGCGGGGGCCCTGGTCGGGCCGGGACGTGCGGGGGGGCTCGGCTTGGCGGGGTTCGGCTCGGCTGCAGGTTTTGGGCCCAGTCGCGGGTGGTGGGCTCGGCGGGCCGAGGGCTGCGGGTCGGCTCGGCGGGGCTGCTCGGCTCGGCTACGGCTGGGCTCGGCTCAGCGGGGCTGTGGCTCGGCGCGGGCGAGGGCTGTGGCTCGGCGCGGGGCCGGGCGGCGGAGCTGGAACCGGGGCGGGTGCGGTGCGCTCGGCGGGGCTGCGGGCCGGTGCGGCCGGACTGGCGAAGTCCAGGGCCAGGGCGGGCGCGGCTCGGTCGGTGGGGCTGCGATTCGTGGGGCCGGGGCCGGGTGGGGCCGAAGGTCTGGGCTCGGTGGTGCGGTCAGCGGCGGACGACTCCTGCCTCCTCCGCGTACTCCCCGAGGACGACGACGCCGATGACCGCGCCCATGAAGACCTTCGCGGCGCGCAGGGCGTCGCCGACGCGGTGCGGGCGGTGCGCCTCGGTGGCGGCCGGCGTGCCGTCGGCGCGGCGGAAGGCCCCGGGCGCGCTGGACACGGCGGACGCGGTGGACAGGGCCGACGTGGCGGACACGGCGGACGTGGCGGACAGGGCGGACGTGGCGGACAGGGACGCGGGGGTGATGACTGCGCTGCTCATGTCTCCATGGTCGTCCTCCGGCCCGCCCCGCACATCGGCCTGGGGGTCCAACCGCCCGCTCCCCCGGTACGACTCCAGACCGGCGCCCTCTACACCTTCGGATGGAGCGCGTCCCTGAGGGGCGTCTCAGGGATACCTCAGGGTTTACCTCCGGAGGGAGCCGCACGTCAGGGCCGGGCCCGGAGCCCGGTCGGAGGCGGGGGGAGGAGAAATTCGTTGGTGCTGCCACAGAGGGCTCACTAGGATGCCTCCTTCCCCGCCTCCCGCCCACGGAGCGCCGCCGCCCGGTCGGAAACCGGCGGCCCTCAGCCATGCACCGCGTACGTCCCGCACCGGAGGCAGCCCCGTGAACGCCGCACCCGCCGACCCCCTCGCCCGCGAGCGGGCCCACCTCACCGCGTCCCGCGCCGCGCTGCGCGCCATGCGGGAGGACGTCGAGGCCCTGGACATCAAGGACGTCACCGCGAACTGGGTCAACGCCGAGGTCCTGCGCGGACAGATCGACGAGCGGATCAAGGCCCTGGCGGACCTCGCGCACACGCCGCTGTTCTTCGGCCGCCTGGACTACCTGTACGCGCCGGGCGCGGAGCAGGCCGAGGGCGCGGACGGCGAGACGTTCTACATCGGGCGGCGGCACGTGCACGACGCCGCGGGCGACCCCATGGTCGTCGACTGGCGCGCGCCCGTCTCGCAGCCCTTCTACCGGGCCTCCAAGAAGGACCCGATGGACGTCGCGCTGCGCCGCCGCTTCGGGTACACGGGCGGCGACCTCACCGCGTACGAGGACGAGCACCTCACCGACCCGGCCGAGGCCGAGCAGGTCAGCAAGTTGCTCCAGCAGGAGATCGAGCGGCCGCGCGTGGGCCCGATGCGGGACATCGTGGCGACGATCCAGCCGGAGCAGGACGAGATCGTCCGCAGCGGGCTCGCCGGGTCGGTGTGCGTGCAGGGCGGCCCGGGCACCGGGAAGACGGCGGTCGGCCTGCACCGCGTCGCGTACCTCCTCTACGCCCACCGCGAGCGGCTCGCCCGCAGCGGGACGCTCGTCATCGGGCCGAACCGCTCCTTCCTCCACTACATCGAGCAGGTGCTGCCCGCCCTCGGCGAGCTGGAGGTGCGGCAGGCGACGGTCGACGACCTGGTGGCGCACGTGGAGGTGCGCGGCACGGACGACACCGCGGCCGCCGTCGTGAAGGGCGACGCCCGCATGGCCGAGGTGCTGCGGCGCGCCGTCCGCTCGCACGTCACGCCGCCCACCGAGGGCGTCGTGGTCGTACGGGGCTCGCGGCGCTGGCGCGTACCGGCGTACGAAGTGGAGGAGATGGTACGGGAGTTGCTGGACCGCGACATGCGGTACGGGGCCGCGCGCGAGGCGCTGCCGCAGCGGATCGCGCACGCCGTGCTCGTGCGGATGGAGCAGGCCGGGGAGGCCCCCGACGACCGCGTGCAGGACGCGGTGGCCCGCAACGCGGCGGTGAAGGCGGCCGTCAAGGCGATCTGGCCGCCGGTCGACCCGGCGAAGCTGGTGCACCGGCTGCTGTCCGACGGGGAGTTCCTCGCCGCGCAGGCGGCGGGTGTCCTCACTCAGGAGGAGCAGAAGGCGATCCTGTGGGCGAAGCCCCCGCGGACGGCGCGGAGCGCCAAGTGGTCCGCGGCGGACGCCGTGCTGGTCGACGAGGCCGCTGACCTGGTGGCCCGTACCCACTCCCTCGGTCACGTGGTCCTCGACGAGGCGCAGGACCTGTCGCCGATGCAGTACCGCGCGGTGGGCCGCCGCTGCACGACCGGCTCGGTCACCGTCCTCGGCGACCTCGCCCAGGGCACCACGCCCTGGGCGACGCGGAGCTGGGCCGAGGCGCTGGGCCACCTGGGCAAGGCGGACGCGGTGGTGGAGGAGCTGACCGCGGGTTTCCGCGTGCCGCGCGAGGTCATCGCGTACGCGTCCCGGCTGCTGCCGGCCATCGCGCCCGGCCTGACGGCGGTGGAGTCGGTGCGGCAGTCGCCCGGGTCGCTGGTGGTGCGTGGGGTGCGCGAGGCGGACGAGGACGGGGCGTCCGGGTCGGCCGGGTCGGACGGGTCGGACGGGGCGGGGGCTCTGGTCGCGGCGGTGCTCGACGCGTGCGCCGCGTCGCTGCGGCGGGAGGGGTCGGTCGGGCTCATCGCGGCGGACGCGCGGGTGCCGGTGCTGGCGGCGGCGCTTGACGCGGCGGGCGTCGCGTACCTCGCCCCGGGCGAGGAGACCACCCCCGACGTCCGGCTCACGCTGGTGCCGGCCTCGCTGGCCAAGGGCCTTGAGTACGACTACGTGGTCCTGGACGAGCCCGCCGCCGTGGTGGGCGGCGAGCCCGACGAGCGCACCGGGCTGCGCCGCCTGTACGTGGCCCTGACCCGGGCGGTGTCCGGGCTCACCGTGCTGCACGCGGCCCCTCTCCCGGAGCCCCTCCGGTGAACCGGGGCCGCGCGGGGCGGGCCTTCCCCACCCCCCCCGTGCAGCCCCACCACGCCCCCCGGCCCGGCCCTCGCAGGCCCAGGCCTTGGCGAGACCTTCCCCACCCACCCACCCGTAACTCCCCAGCGACACAGACCGCTACTTCGAGAGGCATCCACGGACGGCCAACCGAAAAAAACCCGCAGGACACCAGCCCCAAGCCAGCCACTACCACCCGCCGAGAACACCCCCACCCACACCTGACACCAAGGCAGGAACGGGCGGGCGGGTGGGAAAGGCCTTCGGACACCAAGCCCGAACCCAGCCACTCCCGCCCCACCGAGGGAGCCCCCACCCACACCTGACACCAAGGCGGAACGGGCGGGCGGGTGGGAAAGGTCTTCGGACACCAGGCCCGAACCCAGCCACTGCCGCCCCACCAGGGAGGCCCGCCCGCACCCGACACCAGGCCAGGAACGGGCGGGCGGGTGGGAGAGCCCGCGCCAGAGCCGAGCCCCACCCCTCCCTCCGCCCGGCGAAAAGCCCCCCACCCCACCCGGCGAAGCCCAAAGCCCCGCCCCGGCAAGGGGCAGCAACGGGCAAGCCCGGCCAGGCCCTAGCGGGCGTCCAGGGCGCTGCGCCACGCGGCCACCGCTTCGGCCGAGAGCGGCGCGCCCCAGCCATGGGGCCGAGCGGCACCGCCGATGTGGAAGGCCGCAAGCCCCGCCCCCCGCAGCCGCGGCAGGTGTTCGAGCCGCAGCCCCCCACCCACCAGGAGGGTGGGCCCGTACCCCGGCTCCCCACCCCGCGCGGCCTCGGCGACCAGCGTCGGCAGCCCCTCGTCGACCCCACCCGCGGCCCCCGCCGTCAGGTACGTGTCGAGGCCCGGCAGGTCCGCGAGCTGCTTGCGCAGGGCGTCGCGGTCGGCGGCCCGGTCGATGGCCCGGTGGAACGTCCAGCGACACCCGTCGAGCGCGTCGACGACGGCCTCGACGGCCCCCAGGTCGGCCCCGCCGGTCTCGTCGAGGAAGCCGAGCACGAACTCGTCGGCGCCCTCGGCCCGCAGCTCCCGCGCCCGGCGCACCAGCGCGGCGACGTCGCCCGCGGCGAAGCCGTCGGCGAGGCGCAGCATCACGCGCAGCGGGATGTCCACGGCGGCGCGGATCGCGGCGAAGTCCGCGCGGGACGGCGTGAGGCCGTCGGCGGCCATGTCGGTGACCAGTTCGAGGCGGTCCGCCCCTCCGGCCTGGGCCGCGACGGCGTCCTCGGCGTCGAGGGCGATCACCTCCAGGAGTGCGCGCTTGCTCATGGGTGCCTTCCTTCGGGCCTGTGGGGGCGTACCGACGGCGTCGTTCACCTCGGCGGCGACCACAGAAACACAGGTCTAGTCCAATTACCAGAGTACGCGCAGATCACCCCGGCACGCGTCCGCCGACGGGACGCGTACCGGGGTGATCAGGCCAGGTGCGAGGCGGGGTGATCAGGTCACCCGGGCCCGGATGCGTCAGCTCAGTGGCTGGAAACCGCGCAGGCGAAGGCTGTTGCCGACCACGAACACCGAGGAGAAGGCCATGGCGGCGCCCGCGATCATCGGGTTCAGCAGTCCGGCGGCGGCGAGCGGCAGCGCGGCCACGTTGTAGGCGAAGGCCCAGAACAGGTTGGACTTGATGGTGCCGAGGGTCTTGCGGGAGAGGCGGATCGCGTCGGCGGCGGCGCGCAGGTCGCCGCGGACCAGCGTGAGGTCGCCGGCCTCGATGGCGGCGTCGGTGCCCGTGCCCATCGCGAGCCCCAGGTCGGCCTGGGCGAGGGCGGCCGCGTCGTTGACGCCGTCGCCGACCATGGCCACCGAGCGGCCCTCGGCCTGGAGCCGCTTGACGGCGTCGACCTTGTCCTGCGGCAGGACCTCGGCGACGACGTGCTCGGGCGCGATGCCGACCTCCGCGGCGACGGACTCGGCGACGGCGCGGTTGTCGCCGGTCAGCAGCATCGGCGTGAGGCCGAGGGCGCGCAGCCGGCGGACGGCCTCGGCGCTGGTGTCCTTCACGGCGTCGGCGACCTCCAGGACGGCCCGCGCCTCGCCGTCCCAGGCGACGGCGATGGCGGTGCGGCCCGCCGCCTCGGCGTCCTCCTTGGCCCGCTTGAGCCCGGCGGGGAGCTCGATGGCCCAGTCGGCGAGCAGGCGCTCGCGGCCGACGAGCACCGCGTGCCCCTCGACGACGCCCTGGACGCCGAGCCCGGCGACGTTCGCGAAGTCCTCCGGCGTGGGCAGCGGGCCCACCTCGGCGGCGGCCCCGGAGGCGACGGCCTGGGCGATGGGGTGCTCGGAGGCGTGCTCCAGGGCGCCCGCGAGCCGCAGGACGTCGGCCTTGTCCGTGCCCTCGGCGGTGTGCGTGGCCAGCAGGGTCATCCTGCCGGTGGTCACGGTGCCGGTCTTGTCCAGGACGATGGTGTCGACGCGGTGGGTGGACTCCAGGACTTCCGGGCCCTTGATGAGGATGCCGAGCTGGGCGCCGCGCCCGGTGCCGACCATGAGGGCGGTCGGCGTGGCGAGGCCGAGGGCGCAGGGGCAGGCGATGATCAGTACGGCGACGGCGGCGGTGAACGCGGCGGTGAGGCCCGCGCCGTTGCCGAGCCAGAAGCCGAGCGTGGCGACGGCGAGCGCGATGACGACGGGTACGAAGATCCCGGAGACGCGGTCGGCGAGGCGCTGGGCGGCGGCCTTGCCGTTCTGGGCGTCCTCGACGAGCCTGGCCATGCGGGCGAGCTGGGTGTCGGCGCCGACGCGGGTGGCCTCGACGACGAGCCGCCCGCCGACGTTGAGGGTCGCGCCGGTGACGGTGTCGCCCTCGCGGACCTCCACGGGCACGGACTCGCCGGTGAGCATGGAGGCGTCGACCGCGGAGGCGCCCTCGACCACGCGCCCGTCGGTGGCGATCTTCTCGCCGGGCCGGACGAGGAAGCGATCGCCCACGGCCAGCTCACCGACGAGCACGTTCTTCTCCACACCGTCACGCAGGACGGTGACGTCCTTGGCGCCCAGTTCGAGCAGCGCCCGCAGCGCGGCCCCGGCCTTCCGCTTCGACCGGGCCTCGAAGTACCGCCCGGCGAGGATGAAGGCGGTGACCCCGGCCGCGGCCTCCAGGTAGATGTTCCCGGCGCCGTCGGTGCGCTCGATGGTCAGCTCGAAGGCGTGCGTCATGCCCGGCTCGCCCGCCGAGCCGAAGAACAGCGCCCACAGCGACCACAGGAACGCCGCCGACGTGCCGACGGAGATCAGCGTGTCCATGGTGGCCGCGCCGTGCCGCGCGTTGGTGACGGCCGCCTTGTGGAACGGCCAGGCGGCGTACGTCACCACGGGCGCGGCCAGGGTCAGCGACAGCCACTGCCAGTACGTGAACTGGAGCGCCGGGACCATCGCCATGGCGATGACGGGCACGGACAGCAGCACGGCGGTGACCAGCCGCTGCCGCAGCGGCCGCAGCTCGTCACCGTCACCGTCCCCGTCGCCACCCCCGTCCGCGGCCCCCGGATCGTCGGGTCCGGTACGGGGTGGAGCGGGTTCCCGCGCGGTGTACCCGGTGGCCTCCACGGTGGCGATCAGGTCGGCGACGGCGACGCCGTCCCCGTCGAAGCTCACCTTCGCCTTCTCGGTGGCGTAGTTGACGGTCGCCTCGACGCCGTCCATGCGGTTCAGCTTCTTCTCGATGCGCGCCGCACACGAGGCGCAGGTCATGCCGCCGATGGAGAGTTCGACCTCGGTGATGGTGGACATGTCTTCCGCTCCTCGCGATGGCGTGCCGTTCACACGATCCTTTATACCCCCAGGGGGTATCAGGAGCAAGCGCGGACGCCATGCGAAGATCACCCTTGACTAAATACCCCAGGGGGGTATCTTCGACACCAGCGGGATCCGATCGGCGGATCGCGCGCCCACCCGTCCCGCGCCACGCCCCGGAGGAAGACCGACGCCATGAACACCGGACTGAAGATCACCGCCTTCGCCGCGGCCGTCGCGGCGACGTTCGGCACCGCGTACGCGGTCGGCGCGAGCGTCGACACCGTGGACACCCCGTCGGCGCACAGCGGCACGGACCACACCGGCGGCAAGAGGGAGAACTCCCCGAAGAAGGGCGAGGGAGACCCGCAGGACCACGCCCCCGGCGGCCTCCAGATCGCGTCCGGCGGCTACGAGCTGGACCTGCGGACCCCGCGCGCCACCGCGGGCGACCGCACCGCCCTGCGCTTCCGCATCGTGAAGTCCGGCACGGGCCGCGCCGTCACGGCGTACACCCGGGACCACGGCAAGGACCTGCACCTGATCGTCGCCTCACGCGACCTGACGACGTACCGCCATCTGCACCCCACCCGTGCCGCCGACGGCACCTGGTCGGTCCCGGCGACGCTGCCGAAGGCCGGGGACTACCGCGTCTTCGCGGACTTCCGCCCCGAGCGGGCGAAGGAGAAGGTGACGCTGGGCGCGGACCTGGCGGTCACCGGGGAGTACGCCCCCGCGCCCGCGGCCCGGCCCGCGGCCACGGCGAAGCTCCCGGACGGCTACGAGGTGCGCCTCGACGGCGCGCTGACGCCCGGGGCCCCGGGCGAGCTGCGGCTGCGCGTGACGCGCGACGGCAGGCCCGTCACCGACCTCCAGCCGTACCTGGGCGCGTACGGCCACCTGGTCGCCCTGCGCGCCGGTGACCTCGCCTACCTCCACGTCCACCCGTCCGGCGAGCCCGGCGACGGCGAGACGGAGCCCGGCCCCGAGGTGCGCTTCACGGCGACGGCGCCGAGCGCGGGCACGTACCGGCTGTTCCTGGACTTCCGCCACGGCGGCGAGGTCCGCACGGCGGCGTTCACCGTACGGGCGGACGGGGCCGGGCACCCCGCCTCCGGCGACCACACCGGAACGGGTGGCCACGCACACTGACCCCCGGGCCCGCGTGCCTGGCCCGCGCTCAGCCGAAGAGGTTCAGCTCCCCCTCCGCCGCGCCCGCGAGCTCGAAGTCCGCGTCCCCCAGCGGGCGGCCCGCGTACAGCCTGACCAGGGTCGGGGCGTCCCCGATGTACCGCGCGGGCGGGCGGCTGCCGTCCCCGACGCCGAGGATCAGCGGCTCGTCCAGGCCGTCGACGTCGGCGTGCAGGGGCAGCGCGGCACACTGCCTGCTGAACTCCGCCAGCAGCGGCAGCGCGTCCGCAAGACCCTCGCCGCCGTACGCGCCGGGCAGCCCCCACGCGTCCCGTACGTCACCGGCGTGCACCCACTCACCGAGCGCCACACCGTCGAACAGCCCCTCGGCGGCGGTGATCGCGGCGCCCGCGTCGGTCATGCCGCGCTCCAGCTCGTCCACGATGCGGGAGACGGGCCAGTCGGCCCGTTCGGCGATGTCCCGGTCGTTGCCCGCCGCCGTGAACGCGCCTTCATCGAACCGGTTCTCGATCACGCGCGTCAGCGCGGCGGAGCAGTGGGCGAGGACGTCGCGGACCGTCCATCCGGGGCAGCAGGTTGCTGCCGCGAAGGCGGTGTCGTCCGCGGTGCGGAGGAGGGGGATGAGGGTGTCCCGTTCGGTACGGAGGAGCCGGCCGGGCCGCGCGGGGTCGTACGCCCTGCCGGGCGTCGCAGCATCACTCGTCATGCCCGCCACCCAACCGCCCCACCCCCGCGGATGGCAACGCCCGCAGCACAACCCCTCCCCCACCCACCCACCCTCAACCGGCCTCCGGCCTCGTCCTCAAACGCCGGACGGGCTGGATCCGTCCCGCGTCCCGCCGCCGTCACCTGCGGACGTGATCGGCCTGACGGCCTCGTCCTCAAACGCCGGACGGGCTGAACGCCTCCGCCGGGCGCCGTCGTCGGCGGACGGACGGGCACCCGACGACGGCGAGTCGAGACAGTTCAGCCCGTCCGGCGATTGAGGACGAGGCGCGGAGCGCCGTTGTGGGGGAGAGGGGCGGAGCCCCAGACGAAAGGGCGGGGGGCCGGGGGCGGCAGCCACCGGTTCGGGAAGGGGTGGGTCTGGGGCGCCCCGCGTGGGCCCCGCGTAGGGTCGGCCCATGCCCCAGCCCCACGACCAGCTCCGCACCCGCTGGACCACCACCCTCCAAGCCGCCCGCCGCGAAGGCCAAAGCGAAAGCGACAGCGAAAGCAACACCCCCGACCCCACCCCCTACGCCGACAACCTCCTCACCCGCTGGTCAGAACCCCACCGCCGCTACCACACCCTCACCCACCTCACCACCGTCCTCGACCACATCGACACCCTCGAACAGCACGCGGACACCCCGCACTTGGTGCGGCTGGCAGCCTGGTTCCACGACGCCGTCTACGCCCCGGACCGCTCCGAGAACGAGGAGCGCAGCGCCCGCCTGGCCGAGCGCGCCCTCCCCGAGGCGGGCCTGCCCCCCGAGGCCACGGCGGAAGTGGCCCGCCTGGTCCGCCTCACCGTCACCCACGACCCCGCCGAGGGGGACCGCAACGGCGAGGTCCTGTGCGACGCCGACCTGGCGATCCTCGCCGCGCCCCCGGACGCGTACGCGGCCTACGCCGCGGCGGTCCGCGAGGAGTACGCCTTCGTCCCCGACGACGTCTTCCGCCCCGGCCGCGCCGACGTGCTGCGCCAACTCCTCGCCCTGCCCCGCCTGTTCCGCACGCCGCACGGCACCGCGCACTGGGAGGCCCCGGCCAGGGAAAACCTGTCGGCCGAACTGACCTTGCTGACGTAGCCTCGCCGCATGCTGAGCATGGGTGGGGACGAGATCGACGAGGCGGTGGCGCACGCGGGGCGGGCGCTGCGCGCGGTGGCGACGGCGGAGTACGACTGGACGGTCCCGGCGGGCGGCCTGGAGTGGAGCTGCCTCGCGACGGCGGAGCACGTCGTCAGCGACTTCACCGCGTACGCGGCGCAGCTCACGGGCCGGGCGAAGGACGCGTACGTCCCGATCGACATCCGCCTGGACGAGGGCACGGGCCCGCTGGAGGCGGTGCACGCCGTCGAGGCGTCGGGCGGCCTGCTGGCGGCGGTGGTGCGGACCGTGCCGCGCGGGGCGCGGGGCTACCACCCGTTCCCGCACGGCAGCGCGGACGCGCGCGGCTTCGCGGCCATGGGCATCGTGGAGCTGCTGCTGCACACGTACGACGTGCTGCGGGCCTTCGGCGTGCCGTACGAGCCGCCGGCGCGGCTCTGCGAGTCCCTGCTGGCCTGGCAGTTCCCGCACGTGCCGCCCGCGCGGGACGGCGCCTCGCACTGGGAGACGCTGCTGTGGGCGACCGGCCGGGGCACGCTGCCGGGCCGGGCCCGCCTGGAGCGGTGGCGCTGGCACAACCAGGTCCACCTGCCCGCGGAGCGCGTCGAGCTCCTGGAGATCGCGCCGCCCGCGGCGGCGGACCTGGCGGCGGGCGGCACCGGCGGCTTCGACTGGATCGAGGGCGGTCCCTGCGACGGTACGCGGGTGGGCGCCGGCCACGTCGTGAAGGCGTACGAGGCGGGCACGCACCGCCCGGAGTGGGGTTCGTACGCGCTGGTGCGCCGCTCCGACCAGCGGGCGATCGGCGCCATGGGCTTCCACGGCGCCCCCGACGAGGAGGGCTGGGCGGAGGTCGGCTACGACCTGGTCCCGGCGGCCCGCGGCGAGGGCTACGCCACCGAGGCCCTGCGCACCCTCTCGGCCTGGGCCCTCACCCTCCCCGGCGTCAGGGGCCTGCGCGCGGTGGTCAACGAGGGCAACACCGCCTCGGAGGCGGTCCTCACCAGGTCGGGCTACACCCGCACAGCCAACCGCGACACCCTGCACACCTACGAACGCACACCCTGAACCCACCCCCACCCCCCACCCCCAACCGGCCTGACGGCCTCGTCCTCAAACGCCGGACGGGCTGGATGCGTCCCGCGTCCCACCGCCGACACCTGCGGGCGTGATCGGCCTGGCGGCCTCGTCCTCAATCGCCGGACGGGCTGGAAGCGTCCGCCGGGCACCGTCGTCGGCTGACGGACACCCGGCAACGGCGAGTCGAGGACACCCCGGCCCGTCCAGCCGACGACGGCGAGTCGAGAGCACTTTCAGCCCGTCCGGCGTTTGAGGACGAGGCGCGGAGCGCCAATGACGGGGAAAGGGGCGGAGCCCCAGGCGGAAACGGCGAGGCTCCAGGAATTCCAGCCCGTCCGGCGATTGAGGACGAGGCGCGGAGCGCCGATGACGGGGGAAAGGGGCGGAGCCCCAGGTGAGACGGGCGGGGGCCAGGGGCGGCAGCCTCTGGGGGCGGGGAAGGGGCGGGCTTGGGGAGCTCCCGGCAGGGCCTACCCCCGCCCCTTCCGCCGCCGCAACCCCGCCCCCGTAAGCCTCCGCACCAACTCCCGCGACCCCACCTCCACAGCCCCCGCCCCCACCGCATCCGCGTACCGCTCCGCCGGCACGTCGTAGTGGTCCCGGTCGAAGGCCCGCCGAGGCGCCCCGATGCGCGCAGCGAAGGCGTGCAGCTCCTCGTACGAGACGTCGCTGACCAGGTGGGACCAGAGCCGCCCGTGCCCCGGCCAGGTGGGCGGGTCGATGTAGAGCGTCACGTCAGGCTGCCCACCGGCGCGACCACGACGCCGGCCTTGCCGCACACCCAGTGCGGGTCGGGCCCCAGCTCGGGCTCCACGTCCAGGGCGTGCGGCTCGCCCGACCCGCACACCGGGCACAGCGGCCACCGCCCGTACCGTTCCAGGATCTTGTCCTGGACGTCCTGTGCGACGAGCCCGGCGACGTACGCGGCGCCCTCGGGCCACTGCTCGACCCACCAGCGGCGGTGCGCCACGGACTCCTCGACGAAGGAGACGACGTCGGCCTGCGCGACCTCGCGCGCGGCGAGGTCGGCGAGGACGAGGGCGCGGGCCGCGTGCAACGCCTGCTCCAGAGGGTCAATCGTGTCCATGCAGCCATTGTCGCCCCGTACGTCACGGACCGGCCGCCGGAGAGCACCCGCGGCGGCGGGCGCAGCCCCCCGCGCAGACCCCCGCGCAGACCCCCGCACAGACCCCCGCACCACCCTTGACCCCGCCCCCGGCCTGAAAATACCTTCCAGAGGTGACCTCTGACGTGAAGGAAATTTTCGCGGGAGGCGCCCCGCCCGCCCCCGCCGCCCTCGCGGCCAAGGTACGCACGCTGGCGCCGTCGATGACGCGGTCCATGCAGCGCGTCGCCGAGGCGGTCGCGGGCGACCCGGCGGGCTGCGCCGCCCTCACGGTCACCGGCCTGGCCGAGCTCACCGGCACCAGCGAGGCGACGGTCGTGCGCACGGCCCGCCTGCTCGGCTACCCGGGCTACCGCGACCTCAGGCTCGCCCTCGCGGGCCTGGCCGCCCACCAGCAGTCGGGCCGGGCGCCCGCCGTGACGGCGGACATCGCCGTGGACGACCCGATCGCGGACGTGGTCGCCAAGCTCGCGTACGACGAGCAGCAGACCCTCGCCGACACGGCCGCCGGGCTCGACACCGTGCAGCTCGGGGCGGCCGTCGCCGCGCTGGCCGCCGCGCGCCGCACGGAGATCTACGGCGTGGCCGCCTCCGGCCTGGTCGCCCAGGACCTGGCGCAGAAGCTGCTACGCATCGGCCATGTCGCGCACGCGCACTCCGACCCGCACCTGGCGGTCACCAATGCCGTGACGCTGCGGGCCAAGGACGTGGCGATCGCGATCACCCACTCCGGTTCGACCGGCGACGTGATCGAGCCGCTGCGGGTGGCCTTCGAGCACGGCGCGACGACGATCGCCGTGACCGGCCGCCCCGACGGCCTGGTCTCCGCCTACGCCGACCACATACTGACCACGTCCACCGCCCGCGAGAGCGAGCTGCGCCCCGCCGCGATGTCGTCCCGTACGAGCCAACTGCTCGTCGTGGACTGCCTCTTCGTCGGGGTGGCGCAGCGCACGTACGAGACGGCCGCGCCCGCCCTCGCCGCGTCGTACGAGGCTCTGGCGCACCGGCACCGCAACGGCTGAGCCCGCCGGGGCACACCGCCCCGCCACGCCCCGCGCCCGCCCGCGGACACCGGGCGGACCGGCACACCCCATCCACCCCCTCTCCGAGAGAGCCGCTGTTCCCATGACCTCCACCTCCGACGGCCACCACGACCTGCGGGCGCAGCTCGCCGCCCTCACCACCGAGGCCTTCCGGCCCGAGCTGGCCGAGATCGACCGGCTGCCCACCCTGGAGATCGCACGGATCATGAACGGCGAGGACGCCTCCGTGCCCACCGCCGTCGCCGCGCAGCTCCCCCGCATCGCCGCCGCCATCGACGCCACCGCCGAGCGCATGGCCCGGGGCGGCCGCCTGATCTACGCGGGCGCGGGCACGGCCGGGCGGCTCGGCGTGCTGGACGCGTCCGAGTGCCCGCCCACGTTCAACACCAGCCCCGCGGACGTGATCGGCCTGATCGCGGGCGGCCCCCCGGCCCTGGTCACCGCCGTGGAGGGCGCCGAGGACAGCGGGGCGCTCGCCGCCGAGGACCTGGAGGCGCTGGCCCTCACCCCCGACGACACGGTGGTGGGCGTCTCGGCCTCGGGCCGCACCCCGTACGCGATCGGCGCCGTCGAGTACGCCCGCGCCCGCCTGGCCCTGACCATCGGCCTGTCCTGCAACGCGGGCAGCGCGCTCGCGGCGGCGGCCGAGCACGGCATCGAGGTCGTCGTCGGCCCCGAACTCCTCACCGGGTCCACCCGCCTGAAGGCGGGCACGGCGCAGAAGCTCGTCCTCAACATGATCTCGACGATCACGATGATCCGCCTGGGCAAGACGTACGGGAACCTCATGGTCGACGTCCGCGCCTCCAACGAGAAGCTGCGGGCCCGCTCCCGCCACATCGTCGCCCTGGCGACGGGCGCCCCCGACGCCGAGATCGAGCGCGCCCTCGCCGCCACGGACGGCGAGGTGAAGAACGCGATCCTCACGATCCTCGGCGACGTCGACGCCCCCACGGCGGCGCGCCTCCTCACCCAGTCGAACGGCCACCTCCGCGCGGCCCTGACAGCGGCGAACGGCGCCTGACCCGGGTCAGCCCGGGAACGCCGCCGTGTCCACCGTCGCTCCGAGCGGCTCCGGACACACGAACCGCTCCCCGAACGGCACCCGCTCGGCGTGCTTGTACGCCCCGTTCTGCGGCTCGCTGAACACCGTGACGGTGGGCCCGTGCTCGTCGAAGCGGTCCACGAGCAGGTAGACCGGTACAGGGGCGTGGGCATAGGCCCACACCTTCTTGACCCGGTCGTCCTTGGCGTTGCTCCGCGAGGTGATCTCGACGACGAGCAGGGCCTCCGCGGCGTCCAGGGGATCGGTGCTGTCGGGGTCGACGTCGACGACGGTGTCCCGAGGGGCCACCACCAGGTCGGGCACGTACAGCTTCCCCCAGGCCGCGATGTGGATGCCGAGGGTCTGGTACACCCCCAGTTCGTCCGGGAGCGTCCGGTAGAGAGACCTCTGGAGCACGTCCGCGATCTCGTTGTGGTGCCTGTGCGGCGGCGGTACCAAGACGATCTGCCCTTCGTCGATCTCGGCGTGCCACCCCTCCGGCACGTCCAGCTCACACCAGGTCCGGAGCAGGTAGTCCCACGACCGGCGGTCCGGAGCCGTGTCGTGTCCGACCGGTACGGCGGTCATCGCGGGTCCCTTCCCTAGAAGCCTGCGGCGCGTGAGCGTGGACCGACGAGTCCACGGCCCGTGTCCACTCTCCCCCAGCGTCCCACGACGAGGCGACCGGGACCGGGACCCCGTCACGGCAGCCTGCCCTCCCGGTTCACCCGGCGGACCCGCTCCCGCAGCACCTCCGCCACCGGGGCCGGGGCCGTGGCGTGCGGCGGGCAGTCCCACTCCCGCCCGCCGCCCACCGGCCGCAGTTGCACATAGCCGCCCTCGCGGCCCATCACCTGACCCACCCTGCCGTCCCGTACGTCGACCACGTACTCCGCGGGGCCCGCGGTGCTCACCGCCCCGCCTCGCGCAACACCGCCACGAGGCGCATCGCGGTGTCCAGGTTGCACCGGCCCAGCTCCACCAGCGGGTACGGGGCCCGCGCCGCCATGGTCAGCGGGTCCACCCGCAGCGACGGCAGGGTCACGCCGACGCGGGCCAGCTCCGCCCGCAGCGCCGCCACCGTGTCCTCGGCCGCCCGCCCTCGCTCTTCCGGCGTCATCGCCATAGCTACGCCTTTCTACTGAGTGTTGACCGTTCCTCACCCAGGGTGTTCGCTCCCGCCTACCCTGAAAAGCGCAGGTCTCCCAACAACCTCCGCTGTCCGAGGAGCCCCCACCATGACCCGACCCAAGGACCTCGACCCCTCCTCCAACCCCCGCGCTTTACTGGGCGCGGAGCTTCGCCACGCCCGTGAACGGGCGGGCCTCAGCCAAGAGGCCCTCGGCGCCCCGCTGTTCGTCAGCGGCTCCTTCATCGGCCAGTTGGAGGCCGGTACGCGCCGCATGCACCTGGAGTACGCCCGCCACTTCGACGAAACCCTCGGCACGGACACGTTCTTCACCCGCAACTGCGGCGCCCTGGCGAAGTCCAAGTACCCGGACCACTTCGCGGAGGCAGCGGAGTCCGAAGCGATCGCTACTGCCATCCGGGAGTACGCGCCGCTGCTGATTCCGGGGTTGTTGCAGACGCCGGGGTACGCGCGGGCTGTTTTCCGCGCCTACCAGCCCACGGCCCCGGACAGCGTCATCGACGAGTTGGTGACGGCTCGGCTGGAGCGAGCCCACATCCTCGCTGATCCAACAAGCCCGTTGTTGTGGGCGGTCCTTGACGAGGCAGTGCTGCGCAGGGTGGTCGGCGGTCGCCAGTGCATGGCCGAGGCACTGCGACACATCGCAGCGCTGGCCCGGAAGTGCCGGATCATCGCGCAGGTCATGCCGTTCACGGCGGGTGCTCACACTTCGATGGGCGGCTCCCTCAAGCTGATGGCCTTCGACGATGCCCCTCCGCTCGTCTACTTCGAAGGCTCCGGCACGGGTCGGCTGGAAGACGATCCAGCCACTGTCGTCCGCTACGAACTCGCTTACGATTTGTTGGGGGCCAGCGCGTTGTCACCCCAAGAGTCCCTGGCCCTGATCGAATCAGTGGCAGAGGATTACGCGCATGACGATCAGCCCTGAGTACGACTTGAGCGCAGCCACATGGCACAAATCCAGCTACAGCGACGGTAGTGGCGGCAACTGCCTGGAGATAGCCCGCTGGCGCAAGTCCACGTACAGCGGCGGGGAGGGCGGCAACTGCCTCGAAGTAGGTGACGGCCACCCGGACGTCGTCCCCGTCCGCGACTCCAAGAACTCCGAAGGCCCCAACCTCCTCTTCCCTTCCCACGCCTGGGCCGCTTTCATCGGCAACCTGAAGGAGTAGCGACCACCTACACCCAGGGAGCCGGGCGTGCCCACCGCACTGCTGGAGGAGGACCCCGAGCGCCTCGGGGGCTACTGGCTGGCCGCCCGGCTCGGCGCGGGCGGGCAGGGCGTCGTCTACGAGGCGTACGACGCGCGCGGCGCCCGCGTGGCGGTGAAGGCCCTGCACCGCGGCGCGCAGCCGCCCGTGCGGGAGAGGTTCGGGCGGGAGGCCGACGCCGCCCGCAGGGTGGCGTCGTTCTGCACGGCCCGGGTGCTCGACGCCTCGGCGGACGGCGAGACCCCGTACATCGTCAGCGAGTACGTGCCGGGGCCGACGCTGGCGGAGGAGGTGCGCCGGCACGGTCCGTTGGCGGAGGACGCGCTGCTGCGGATGGCGGTGGGCGCGGCGACGGCGCTGGTGGCGATCCACGGCGCTGGGGTGGTGCACCGGGACCTGAAGCCGGGGAACGTGCTGCTCGGGCCGGACGGCCCGCGCATCATCGACTTCGGGATAGCCCGCGCTCCGGACGCGTCGCTGACGGCGACGAACAGGATCATGGGGACGTTCGGCTACATGGCGCCGGAGGTGCTGGCGGGGCGGCGGGCCACGGAGGCGTCGGACGTGTTCGCGTGGGCGGCGGTGGTGGTGTTCGCGGCGAGCGGCACCGAGCCGTTCCGGGGCGCGAACATCGGCGAGGTGGTGCACCGGGCGACGACCCTGGACCCGGACCTGTCGGCGCTGCCGAGCCGGATACGGCCCCTGGTCGCGGCGGCGCTGGCGAAGCAGCCGGAACTGCGGCCGACGGCGCGGGAGTTGCTGCTCGGCCTGGTCGGGGACCTGCCGAAGTCGGCGGACCCGCGCAACGCGCTGCTGTCGGCGGGGGCGGAGCGCGCCGCCGCGCCGGAGGGGGCCGACCGGCCCGAGGGGTCGACCACGGAGGTCGTACCGCCGCTCGGCGACCGCGCCGAGGAGGCGTACGCGGCGCTCCCGGCGGCGACCCAGCTCGTGGCGCAGCAGGTCCTGCTGCGCCTGGTGGTACCGGGTGACGCGGCCGACGGCGGCCAGGACTCCGTGCGCACGGCGGGCCGCGCGGAGCTGTACGCGGACCGGCCGGAGAGCGAGCGCAGGGCGACGGAGGCGGCGGTGACCGCGCTGGCCGCGGCGGGGGCGCTGGTCGTGGGAGAGGACGACGGTTCCGTACGGCCGGTGAGCGCGGCCCTGATCCCCGCGTGGCGGCGGTTGCGGGAGTGGGTGGCCGCCGAACGGGCCGGGCTCGTGACCCACCGGCGGCTCGGCCGGGCCGCGCTGGCGTGGCAGGCGGGCGGGGAGCGCCCCGACGACCTGCTGCGCGGCACGGCGCTGGCGACGGGCGTGGACTGGCTGGCGGCGGCGCCGTTCGCGCTGCGGCCGAGCCCGCTGGAGCTGCGGTTCCTGACCGCGTCGCGGGACGAGGCGGCGCGGGCGGGCCGCCGCAGGCGGCAACTCCTCGCCGGGGTCGCGGTGTTGGCGGCGCTCGCGCTGCTGGCCGGTACCGTCGCCTGGTTCCAGACCCGCGAGAGCCGCCGCAACGCCGCCGAGGCCGACCGCCGCCGCGCCCAGGCCACCGCCCGCTCGGTCGCCCAGGCCGCCGACAGCCTGCGCGGCGACCAGCCCGACACGGCGATGCTGCTGAGCCTCGCGGCGTGGCGCATCGCCGAGACCCCGGAGTCCCGCGCGGCGCTGAACTCGGCGGCGACGCTACGGGAGACGGCGGTGATCGGGCTGCCCGCGGTCAAGTCGACGTCCGAGAGCGGCACGTGGTTGCTGCCGGGCGGGCGCACGATGATGATGTACGCGCCCGGCGAGGTCACCTTGTGGGACCTGACCAAAGGCCCGAGGGGCGCTGGGAAGCCCTACGCCACGGTGTCGGGCAACGCAAACGCCGACGAACTGACCGAACCGCTCACCAGCCTGGACGGGCGTCTCCTCCTCGTCCAGGACATGGGCGAGAACCCCTCGTACCGGGTCGTGTCCGTCCGCGACGGCAAGCCCATGGGCGAGCCGTTGCCGCGCCAGTCCTCCTACGCGCCCGTCGCACTGACGAACCACGGCCAGGTCCTCTACGAAGAGGCGTTCACCGACCAGACGCCTGGCCCGGCCACGAGATACCGGCTTGTCGGCCCTTCGGGCAAGCTGGTCACGGCCTGGACGTCCCGCGAGGGCGAAGTGGTGCTCTCCCCGTCGGGCACGCACTACGCCACGTGCACCGGGGAGGACGAGGTCCTGGCGTCCGTGGAGGTGTGGGCGCTCGGGGCGAAAGGCCGCAAGCGGGTGTTCGGCGGTGAGGACTCCGCTGACAGCCCACAGTGCGGCCGGGGCATCAGCTTCAGCGCCGACGGCCGCCTGGTGGCCGCGCACGCCCCCTTGGAAGGGACGACCGTCCTGAGGACCGCCACCGGCGAAGAGGCGGGGGAAGCACCTTCCGAGAAACTGGACAGCCCGTCGCTGAGCGCCGACGGTCACCACGTCGTGGGCACCACGAAGGACGGCACCATCGAGATCTGGGGCCGCGACGACGCCGAAGTCCCCCTCTTCCGCTTCACCCCCCGCCAGGGCCAGGACTACGAGCGCCGCCGGAGCGCGTTCGACCCCTGGACGCAGACCCTCGTCTACGCCACGCAGGTCCCTCACCAGGTGCACCGGCTCGACGTGCGCTCCGCCTTGTCCGCCGGGCCGCTGGGCCGGGACGTGCAGGCCGCCGCCGTGTCCGCCGACGGGCGCGTCGGCGTGTTCCGCACGGGCGGCGAGGAACGGCCCGTACAGCACCTGATGAACCTACGGACGGAGAGGGAGGCCGCCGCTCCCGTACCGCAGCGGCCGGGTCCGGGTGAGGCGGCGCTGAACCGGGTGAGCGGGCTGTCCGCCGACGGCCGCTTCCTCGCCTTCACCGACTTCGTGACCCGGGGCGACGACTACAAGCTCTCCATCAGCCTGTGGAACACCCGCACCCACAAGGAGCTGTTCCGCGCACCCGTGCCCCACGGCCGTACGGTCTCCCGCATCGCCGTCTCACCCGACGGCCGCCACCTCGCGTACGCCCACGAGAACGCCGGGGAGCCAGACGCCGCGCCCGGCACCTACGAGGTCTGGGACGCCCGTACCCGCAAACGCGTCCACACGTACGCCAAGGCCGACATCCACGGGCGGTTCAGCCCGGACGGCCGCCGGCTGGTCACCACCCGGGGTGACGTCCTGGACCTGGCGAAGGGCACCTCGCGGCGGGCCGACTTCGGGGCCGACAACTCCACGGACCTGGTCTTCTCCCGCGACGGCAAGACCTTAGCCGTCGTCCAGGACACCGGCTGGGTCGAGCTGTGGGACGGCGCGGTCACCGGGCGGCGGGCGCGGATGCCCAGCAGCACGGTGCGCGGTGCCTCGCACGGCGGCAAGGAGATGCGCTCCCCGGCTGTCTCGCCCGACGGGTCGCTGCTCGCGGCCGTCGTCGACGACAACGCCCTCCAGCTCTGGGACCTGGACTCCCGCCTCGCGCTCGGCGAGCCGCTGGAACTCATGGGCCGGAAGATCGACGACCTCGCCTTCGACCCCGGCGGCGTGCTGCGCGCCCTCAGCGGCAACCGCACGCAGGCCGTCGAGCTCACCCCGGGCCGCCTGGCCGCCACGGTCTGCCGCAAGGCGGGCCGCGACCTCACGCGCGCGGAGTGGCGTACGTACGTACCGGACGCCGCGTACCGGAGCCTGTGCTGATGCGCTGATTCCCGTACGGGGAAACGCCGGAGGGCGGCACCCCTCGCGCGTGGCGAGGGGTGCCGCCCTCCGGGAGGACGAGCCCGAACCGTCAGCCGGCTCAGAAGTCCATGTCACCGCCGGGCATGCCGCCCGGAGCGCCCGCCGGGGCGGCCTTCTCCGGCTTGTCGGCGATGACGGCCTCGGTGGTGAGGAACAGCGCGGCGATGGACGCGGCGTTCTGCAGCGCGGAACGCGTGACCTTCGCCGGGTCGATGATGCCCTCGCCGATCATGTCCACGTACTCACCGGTCGCGGCGTTGAGGCCGTGACCCGGGGTGAGGTTGCGGACCTTCTCCACGATGACGCCACCCTCGAGGCCGGCGTTCACGGAGATCTGCTTCAGCGGAGCCTCGAGGGCCAGCTTCACGGCGGCGGCACCGGTGGCCTCGTCGCCGTCCAGCTCCAGCTTCTCGAAGACCGAGGAGGCCTGCAGCAGGGCCACGCCACCACCGGCGACGATGCCCTCCTCGACGGCCGCCTTGGCGTTGCGCACGGCGTCCTCGATGCGGTGCTTGCGCTCCTTGAGCTCGACCTCGGTCGCGGCACCGGCCTTGATGACGGCCACGCCGCCCGCGAGCTTCGCCAGGCGCTCCTGGAGCTTCTCGCGGTCGTAGTCCGAGTCGCTGTTCTCGATCTCGGCGCGGATCTGGTTCACGCGGCCCTGGACGGCCTCGGAGTCACCGGCACCGTCGACGATCGTGGTCTCGTCCTTGGTGATGACGACCTTGCGGGCGCGGCCGAGCAGGTCGAGACCGGCGTTCTCCAGCTTGAGGCCGACCTCCTCGGAGATGACCGTGCCACCCGTGAGGATGGCGATGTCGCCGAGCATGGCCTTGCGGCGGTCGCCGAAGCCCGGGGCCTTGACGGCGACGGACTTGAACGTGCCGCGGATCTTGTTCACGACCAGCGTGGACAGGGCCTCGCCCTCGACGTCCTCGGCGATGATCAGCAGCGGCTTGCCCGACTGCATGACCTTCTCCAGGAGCGGAAGGAGGTCCTTCACGTTGGAGATCTTGGAGTTGACGATGAGGATGTACGGGTCCTCGAGCGACGCCTCCATGCGCTCCATGTCGGTCGCGAAGTACGCCGAGATGTAGCCCTTGTCGAAGCGCATACCCTCGGTGAGCTCCAGCTCCAGACCGAAGGTCTGGGACTCCTCGACGGTGATGACGCCTTCCTTGCCGACCTTGTCCATGGCCTCGGCGATCAGCTCGCCGATCTGGGTGTCGGCGGCGGAGATGGAGGCCGTGGAGGCGATCTGCTCCTTGGTCTCGACCTCCTTGGCCTGGTCGAGCAGGGCGCCCGAGACGGCCTCGACGGCCTTCTCGATGCCGCGCTTCAGGGCCATCGGGTTGGCACCCGCGGCCACGTTGCGCAGGCCCTCGCGGACCAGCGCCTGGGCCAGGACGGTCGCGGTCGTCGTGCCGTCACCGGCGACGTCGTCCGTCTTCTTCGCGACCTCCTTGACCAGCTCGGCGCCGATCTTCTCGTACGGGTCCTCGAGCTCGATCTCCTTGGCGATGGACACACCATCGTTGGTGATCGTGGGGGCGCCCCACTTCTTCTCGAGGACGACGTTGCGACCCTTGGGGCCCAGGGTCACCTTGACGGCGTCGGCGAGCTGGTTCATGCCGCGCTCGAGGCCGCGCCGTGCCTCCTCGTCGAACGCGATGATCTTGGCCATGTGAAGTGGTCCTCCCGGACAGGGGTGGAAAAACTCGGACCGCGCCGGCGCCCGCGACGGACGGCCTGCCTGCCTTGTGGTTCCTTGCCCCACCCGGCCTGCGGGCCTCACCCACCCGGTCCTTCTGTCACTCTCACTCGTAGAGTGCTAACGCCAATGATTAGCACTCGGCCCCCGCGAGTGCAAGGTCGCCCCCGGGGTCCGGGGGCTACTTCGCTCGGGGGTGCTGCCCTCGGGGGCGCCCGGCGGGGGCTTGCGCGCCCGGCGCGGTGGGGGTGGGCGTGTCCTGGCTCTGCCGCGCGCCTTGCCCGGGGCGTGTCCCGCGCGGGTCGCTGCCCTGCGGGGGCTTTCCCACCCGCCCGCCCGCCCGGGGCGGTGACCCTGCGCGGGGCGACGCTTCGCGCTGCGGGTCGGTGCCCTACGGGGCTTTCCCACCCGCCCACCCGTCCGGGGCGGTGACCCTGCGCGGGGCGACGCTTCGCGCTGCGGGTCGGTGCCCTGCGGGGCTTTCCCACCCGCCCGCCCGTCCGGGGCGGTGACCCGCGCGGGTCGACGCTTCCGCGCTGCGAGTCCGTGCCCTGCGGGGCCGTCCCGTCCGCCCGGGGCGGTGGCCCGCGCTAGGAGGCGCTTCGCGGCTGCGGGTCGGTGCCTTGCAGGGGCTTCCCAGCCGCGCGCGCTCGTCCCGGGCGGTGGCCGGTCGACCCTGCTGGGCCTATCCCGTCCGTCCGGGGCGGTGGGCCGTGTGGGTCAGCGTTCCGGTGCTGGGGGCGTTACGCGCGGGGCGCCGGCCGAGGGAACCGCTCGGGTCGTCGCTTCGTGTTGCGGAGCGAGGAGGCGGCGGGAAGTGTACGGGCCGAGCCGGTTCGACCGGGGGTCGACCACGGATCGATCCGCAGCCGACCACCGTCCATGGTTCACACCTTGTGGGCGAGGAGTTGGATCTCCTGGAACTGGCGCTGGTCGGTGGGGGCGGGTTCGATCACCGTGCGGGACGTCTGGGCCAGCCCGTGGTCGCGCAGCAGCGCGGCGAAGCGGTCGGGGCACCAGCGGTAGGCCGTGGTCACCGCGTGGTCGTACGCCTGGGTCTCGTACTCCGGGCCCTCGGTGGCGGGGAAGGAAATCAGCAGGTGCCCGCCCGGTGCCAGGACCCGGGCCATCTCCGCCAGGACGGCGGGCAGTTCCCCGGGCGGGGTGTGGATGACGGACCACCGCGAGAGCACCCCGCCCAGTACGCCGTCCTCGATGTCCAGCGCGGCCAATGAGCCGACCTCGAACCGCAGCCCGGGGTGCGCCTCGCGGGCCAGCTCGACCATCGCCGGGGAGCCGTCGACGCCGAAGGCGCTCAGGCCGAGCCCGTGCAGGTGCGCGGTGACGTACCCCGGCCCGCAGCCGAGGTCGGCCACCTCGGCGTCACCGTCGGCCCGTACCAACTCGGCGAAGGCACTCAGGAGGGCCCGCTCCAGGGGGCGGTCGCGCAGGGAGTCGCTGAACAGTCGCGCGTAGGTGACGGCGACGGCGTCGTAGGACTCACGGGTCACACGGAAGGTCTGCTCTTCAGTCACCGTGCGACCGTAATGCTTCTCTCCACTCCGGCGCCCGACCACCCCACGACGTCCACACCGGAGCCGCCCCCGCCTGTCCGTAAGCGGTCCTCCGCCTTCCCGGATGCGGTTCCCCGCCTTCCCGTAAGCGGTTCCCCACCCCTCCGGATGCGGTTCCACATGGCCGGGCGCGCAGCAGCGTGGCCCTCCACACCACACCCACACGCACCACATCAGCACCGAACCGCCAGGCGTCCCCACACGCACGGGCGGACGGAGCAGCACCACGGGCCCCGCACCGCACCCCGCCACCCCGTCATCCCGCATCCCGTCACCCGTGCCGGGCACCCACCCACAGCGCGCAGCGTCGGAGCCCGGCGGTCACAGCCGGGCCGCACGGGTGGGCGGGTGGGAAAGCACGATGGGCAACCATCCGCAGCGCGCAGCGTCGGGGCCCGGCGGGCACAGCCGGGGCAGCACGGGCGGGCGGGTGGGAAAGCCCCGCAGGCACCCACCCGCAGCGCTCCGCGTCGGGGCCGGGCAGGCACAGCCGGGGCAGCACGGGTGGGCGGGTGGGAGGCAAGGGCGCCGGGCCGCAGGGCCGGGGGCGGCCGGGTCCCGGGGACGGAGAGGGGCCCGCCCCCAGCCGGGGGGCGGGCCCAAGTCGCGCGGTGGCCGATCGCGTCAAGCCGCTCAGACGGTGACCTTGACCATGTCCGCCTGCGGACCCTTCTGGCCCTGCGAGATCTCGAACTCGACTCGCTGACCTTCCTCCAGGGTGCGGTAGCCGTCCATCTGGATCGCGCTGTAGTGGACGAAAACATCCGCACCACCGTCGACCGCGATGAAGCCGTATCCCTTCTCCGCGTTGAACCACTTGACGGTGCCCTGAGCCATGCCTAACTCCCCTATTACTGGCCCTTGCACAGGACCGCACTTCGCGGACCCGGGTCAGACCTCACCCCCCATGGGTTGGGGGTGTGCGCCGGAACGCGTCGACCGCGGCTGAATGTATCTGTCCAACTGCCGTCTGCAACAGGTCAATCGGACGAGAATTCTGGGCACGGCCGATCGCCGATATCCGGATAACTCAACGGAGTTCAGGGCAAGTCGGGCCGGGCAAAAGCCGCGTAGGGCTCAAATAGGCAGGGCACTTTGGCTACTTCTTGTCGGCTCCGCGGCCGACTTCCCGCACGCGCCGGGTACCGCCCGGCGCCAGAAACGAAGCTTCATTCCCAACTGTACCGCGATCAACCATGCAGAATTGCCCCCTCCGCTTCTCTCGCGGAGGGGGCAATCGCGGTAACTCGTCGTGACGGCGGGCGGTTTCGTATACGAAACGGCTACGAAACGGCTCCGCGGCGGACTCCCGGGAACGGCTCAGCCGCCCGCCACCGCCGGAATGATCGAGACGCCCGCGCCGTCGGGCGTCGCCGTTTCCAGGCCCTGCTCGAAACGGACGTCGTCGTCGTTGACGTACACGTTCACGAAGCGGCGCAGCTTGCCCTGGTCGTCGAGGACGCGGGCGGCGATGCCGGCGTGGTTCTTCTCCAGGTCGGCGATGACCTCGGCGAGGGTCGCGCCCTCGGCGGTGACCTCGGCCCGGCCATCGGTGTAGGTGCGCAGGATGGTGGGGATGCGGACGTTGACGCTCATACTCTTCACCTCGGGGGAGGACGGAGCGCCCCGGACGGGGCGCGGGGAACTACGCGGCCGGCCACGACCGGCCCGCGGGGGACAACAAGCGGCGAGCCGAACGGCACCGCCCGACGAAGGACCGCCCACCGGCGACCGACAACCGGCGACCGGCGACCGCCACCGCACCGGGCCGCGAGCCGTACGGACCCCCGTACGGACACCCGTGGGAACACCCGGCCAGGCACCCGGCGAGACGCCCGACGGAGGACCCGGCGACGGCGAGCCCCACGGCGCAGGGCGACGGCGAGCCGGGCGACCACACGCCGCGTGACAGCGACCGACGGCGAACCGGCCGACGCGAAGCAACCGCCGAAGGACCGCCCACCGGCCGACCGGCCGACGGCGACCGACCACCGCCGGACCGAACGCCACCGGACCGCGGGCACCAACACACCACAGGCACCCACAGGCCGCGGGCACCGACAGACCGGCCGCCACCACACCGCGGACACCGAGACGCCACGGACACCGAGCACCAGGCACCAGACACCGGACACCAACGCCCCCGCCGTACGCGGGCACCCGCACTGCGCCGGGCCCCGCGGGACTAACCCGCGAGCCCCGCCGCGCGGAACGCGTCCAGGCTCGGCCGGATCGTCGTCGTCGCCTGCGACGTCGGGGCGACCGCGTCCAGGGTCTTCAGGCCGTCGCCGGTGTTGAGGACGACCGTGGTGAGGGAGGGGTCGAGGAGGCCCGCCTCGATCAGCTTCCTCGTGACGCCGACCGTCACGCCGCCCGCGGTCTCGGCGAAGATGCCCTCCGTCCGGGCGAGCAGCTTGATGGCGTCGACGATCTGGGCGTCGTCGACGTCCTCGACGGCGCCGCCGGTGCGGCGGGCGATGTCCAGGACGTAGGGGCCGTCGGCCGGGTTGCCGATGGCGAGGGACTTGGCGATGGTGTCCGGCTTCTGCGGGCGCACCACGTCGTGGCCCGCCTTGTACGCCGCGGCGACCGGGGAACAGCCCGTCGCCTGGGCGCCGAAGATCTTGTACGGCTTGTCCTCGACGAGACCGAGCTTGATCAGCTCCTTCAGGCCCTTGTCGATCTTCGTGAGCTGCGAGCCTGAGGCGATCGGGACGACGAGCTGGTCCGGCAGTTGCCAGCCGAGCTGCTCGCAGATCTCGTAGGCGAGGGTCTTGGAGCCCTCGCCGTAGTACGGCCGCAGGTTCACGTTGACGAAGCCCCAGCCCTCGCCGAGCGGGTCGCCGATGAGCTCGGAGCAGAAGCGGTTCACGTCGTCGTACGTGCCCTCGATGCCGACGAGGTCGCCGCCGTAGACCGCGGCCATGACGACCTTGCCCTGCTCCAGGTCGTGCGGGATGAACACGCAGGAGCGGAAGCCCGCGCGGGCCGCGGCGGCGCCGACGGCGCCCGCGAGGTTGCCGGTGGAGGAGCAGGACAGGGTGGTGAAGCCGAACGCGCGCGCCGCCTCCAGGGCCTGCGCGACGACGCGGTCCTTGAAGGAGTGCGTGGGGTTGCCGGAGTCGTCCTTGACGAACAACTTGCCCTGCTCGACGCCGAGTTCGCGGGCCAGGTTGTCGGCCTGGACGAGCTTGGTCCAGCCCGGGTTGAGGTTCGGCTTGTCGGCGACGTCGGCGGGGACGGGCAGCAGCGGCGCGTACCGCCAGATGTTCGCGGGGCCGGACTCGATGGTCCTGCGCAGCGCCTCGGGGTCGCCCTCCGGCAGGTCGTACGCGACTTCGAGCGGGCCGAAACACTCGGCGCAGGCGAAGATCGGGCCGAGCGGGAAGAGCGTGCCGCACTCGCGGCAGGTGAGGCCGGACGCGGGACCGAGGTCGACGGCGGCGTCCGTACCGGCGGACGGCGCGGTACCCGTGGAGCCCGTGGACCCGGTGGAACCCTCGGAGGACGTGTCGGCAGGCGTGGAAGGGGTGGCGACGGTCTGCACAGCCATGGAGGCGAGGCCCTTTCTCCTCATCTTCCTCACGACGCATCTCGCCGTGAGACGGAATTGGCACCTTCCCTAGCCGGGAGCCTCGCGGTGCGCCGATGGCGTCGTACGAGACCGACTGGAGGGTTGCCGGGGCTTCAACGGGCCGTGTCCCTCTGCCCCTCTGGATGAGCGGTATGTGGTTGTGGTGCCGGGCGTCAGGAACGCCCGGGACGGCCGGGGACCCCGACATGCGATGGTCACCGGCGTTGTTCAAGACTGTAACCGAAGCCCTGGACCGTTGAGATAGTCGTCCGAACCGCGAGATGGGTCACACCGGACGGCCAAGAGGAGGAGTGGCGCGTGCTGGAAGAGGTCGAGCGCTGGCTGAGCAGGCGTTCCTGGGCGGTCGCCGACCGCCCCCTGGACCGCCTCGCCGCCGCGAAGCTGGCGGCGGGCACCACGGTGAGCGTCGTGCTGCCCGCGCTCGACGAGGAGCGGACGGTCGGTGAGATCGTCGCCGAGATCCGCCGCGAGCTGGTCGAGCGGACACCGCTCGTGGACGAGCTCGTGGTGGTGGACTCCGGCTCGCGGGACCGCACGGCGGAGGTGGCGCGCGCCGCGGGCGCCCGGGTCGTGCGCCGGGACGACGTCCTTCCGCGCCTGCCCGCCGTGCCCGGCAAGGGCGAGGTCCTGTGGCGGTCACTCCTCGTGACGAGCGGCGACGTGGTGGCGTTCGTCGACGCCGACCTGAAGGAGTTCTCGGCCGACTTCGTGACCGGCATCGTCGGCCCGCTGCTCACCGAGCCCGACGTGCAGTTCGTGAAGGCGATGTACGACCGTCCGCTGACGGTCTCCGACGGCTCCGAGACCCCCGGCGACGAGGCCTCGGGCGCGACGGCGGGCCAGGGCGGCCGGGTCACCGAGCTGATGGCGCGCCCGCTGCTGAACATGCACTGGCCGCAGCTCGCGGGCTTCGTCCAGCCCCTCGGCGGCGAGTACGCGGCCCGCAGGTCGCTCCTGGAGCGGCTGCCGTTCCCGGTCGGGTACGGCGTGGAGCTGGGGCTGCTCGTGGACGCGCTGCACACCGTGGGCCTGGACGCGCTCGCCCAGGTCGACGTCGGGGTGCGCCGGCACCGGCACCAGGACGGGCAGGCGCTGGGCCGCATGGCCGCGGCGATCTACCGCACGGCCCAGCTCCGGCTCGCCCGCGGCCACCTGGTACGGCCCGAGCTGACGCAGTTCGTCCGGGGGGCGTCCGGGTTCGAGCCGCGGACGTACGCGGTGGACACGGAGGAGCGGCCGCCGATGGCGGGGATCGAGGAGTACGTGACCCGCCACGCGGCCTGACCGGGGCCTTCGCCCAGATGCCCGCGGGGCCTGGGGCCCCGCCCTCCGCCGCCTCCGGCGTCCCTGGCATCCCCGGTGCCCCGTCGGCCGCCCGTAGGTCCCGCAGGTCCCGTCCGTGGCGGCCCGTACCCCCCGCCCCACGGCGGTGGTGGGAACCGGTCACTGTTCCGGGTGGCGCAGCCGGTCGTACGCCTGCGCGTTTACGGACGACCGGTACCGGCTAGGTTCGATTCCATGGTTTCCGCACACGCCGACGCCGCCCAAGTTCTCGTCGCGTCCAATCGCGGCCCCGTCTCGTACGCCGTTGGGGAGGACGGCGAGCTGACCGCCAAACGGGGCGGCGGCGGCCTCGTCTCCGGCCTCAGCGCCATCGGCGACGAGGCCAACGCGCTCTGGGTGTGCTCCGCGCTCGGCGACGGCGACCGCGAGGCGGTGCGGCGCGGGGTCGGTGAGCCCGGTGTCCGCATGCTGGACATCGACGCCGAGACGCACGCGGCCGCGTACAACGGCATCGCCAACTCGGTGCTGTGGTTCGTGCACCACATGCTCTACCAGACGCCCCTGGAGCCGGAGTTCGGACCGGAGTTCCGGGAGCAGTGGGCCGCCTACGAGCGGTACAACCAGGCCTTCGCGCGGGCCCTCGCGGAGAGCGCGGCGCCCGGCGCCGCGGTGCTCGTACAGGACTACCACCTGACCCTCGTGCCCGGCATGCTCCGCGAGCTCCGCGACGACCTGCGCATCGGGCACTTCTCGCACACGCCGTGGGCGCCCGCCGACTACTTCCGCATGCTGCCCGACGACGTCGCCGAGCAGATCCTGCGCGGCATGCTCGGCGCGGACCGGCTCGGCTTCCTCACCGGCCGGTGGGCGGACGCGTTCACGGACTGCTGCGTACGCCTCGTCGGCGGTACGACGGGCACGCGCGTGGGGGTGCACGGGCTCGGGGCCGACGCGGACTTCCTGCGGGAGCGGTCGCGCCGGGACGACGTGGAGGAACGCCTCGCCACCCTGCGCGAGCAGATCGGGCCGGACCGGAAGGTCATCGTCCGTGTGGACCGCACCGAGCTGTCCAAGAACATCGTCCGGGGGCTGCGCGCGTACGAGCTGCTGCTCGAGGAGCGGCCGGAGTGGCGTGAGCGGGTGGTGCACGTGGCGTTCGCCTACCCGTCGCGGCAGGACCTCGCGGTGTACCGCGACTACACGGCCGAGGTCTCGCGGGTCGCGGAGCGCATCAACGAGCGCTTCGGCACGGCCGGGTGGACGCCGGTGGTCCTGCACGTCAAGGACGACTTCGCGCGGTCCCTCGCCGCGTACCGGCTCGCCGACGTGGCGCTGGTCAACCCCATCCGGGACGGGATGAACCTCGTCGCCAAGGAGGTGCCGGTCGTCTCCGACGAGGGGTGTGCGCTGGTGCTGTCGCGGGAGGCCGGGGCGTACGAGGAGCTCTGCGAGGACGCGATCGGGGTGAACCCGTACGACACCGTGGGCACGGCTCGGGCCCTCCACCAGGCCCTGTCGCTCCCCTCCGGGGAGAGGGCGGAGCGGAGCAAGCGGCTGGCTGCTGCGGCTACGGCGTTGCCTCCGGCGCGGTGGTTCCTGGACCAGCTCACCGCCCTCGGGGAGGGGCGGGCCTGAGGGTCTCGCCGACCCGGGGCTCTCCCGCCCACCCACCCGTGCCACCCCGGCTTTCGCCCGCCCGGCCCCGGCGCGGAGCGCTGCGGCTGGGTGCCCGCCGTGCCCGCCGCTGCCGCGGCGGGTTTCTCCCACCCGCCCACCCGTGCCTGCCCCGGCTTTCGCCTGCCCGGCCCCGACGCGGAGCGGTGCCGCTGCGTGCCCGTCGGTGCGGGGCGGGCCGCGTGGCCGTGGGCGCGTGCTCGGAAGGACGGTCGTGGGCGGGTGTCGGAGGGCGCGGTTAGTGTGGGGGGTATGAGCGAGGGGTCCGTGTCGGGGAGTGGGTTGTCCGCGCGGGCGCGGGCCGTGCTCGCGCTGGAGCGGCGGAACTGGAGCGGGCCCGGGGCCAAGGAGCGGGCCATACGCGAGGAGCTCGGCCTGGCCCCGGTCCGCTACTACCAGCTCCTCAACGCCCTGCTCGACGACGCGCGCGCCCTCGCCCACGACCCCGTCACCGTGAACCGGCTCCGCCGCGTCCGCGAGGCGCGCCGCGCCGAGCGCTGACGTTAGGGTCGGGACCATGGGTGACGACCTGACGCATTCCCTGCCCGAGCCGACCAGCGCCGCGGGGCGCGACGGCCTCGCCGCGATCCTGGCCCGGCCCGAACGAGCCGTGATCGCCCTCGACTTCGACGGCACGCTCGCCCCCATCGTGGCGGACCCCGAACAGGCCCGCGCGCACCCCGAGGCCGTGCCCGCGCTCGCCGCGCTCGCGCCGAAGGTGCGTTCCGTCGCGGTGGTCACCGGCCGCCCGGCGGGCGTGGCCGTCCGCCACGGCGGGTTCGCGGGCGTGCCCGGCCTCGACCACCTCGTCGTACTCGGGCACTACGGCGCCGAGCGCTGGGACGCGGTCACCGGCACGGTGCAGGCGGCCGAACCGCACCCCGGTGTCGCCGCCGTACGGGCCGAACTGCCGGGATTCCTCGACGGGATCGGGGCGTGGCGGGGTACGTGGATCGAGGAGAAGGGGCGGGCCCTCGCCGTGCACACGCGCCGCGCTGAGGACCCGCAAGCGGCCTTCGACGCCCTGAGCGAGCCACTGGCCGGACTGGCCCGACGCCATGGGCTCATCGTGGAGCCGGGCCGCATGGTGCTGGAGCTGCGCCCGCCGGGCGTGGACAAGGGGGTGGCCCTCACCGAGTACGTACGGGAGGTGGGGGCGGAGGCGGTGCTGTACGCCGGGGACGACCTCGGGGACCTGCCCGCCTTCGCGGCGGTGGAGAAGCTGCGGGCGGACGGCGGGGTGCCCGGGCTCCTGGTGTGCAGCGGCAGCGCGGAGGTCGCGGAGCTCACGTCCCGAGCCGACCTGGTGGTCCCCGGCCCCGCCGGAGTGGTCTCCCTCCTCACCACCCTGACGACCCGCCTGCCCTGACCCGCTCCCTCGGCCCCGGCCTCCCACCTGTCTGTCCGACCGCTGCCAACGAGAAACCCGACAACGCACGGCGCAGCGCCCCGCGCCGCACCCCGGCAGGAGAAAGCCGGGGCAGGCACGGGTGGGCGGGTGGGAGAAACCCGCCGCGACAGCGGCGGGCACCGAGGGCGCCACCCGCAGCGCCCCGCGCCGGACCCCGGCAGCCGAAAGCCGGAGCAGGCACGGGTGGGTGGGTGGGAGAAACCCGCCGCGGTAGCGGCGGGCACGGCGGGCACCCAGCCGCAGCGCTCCGCGCCGGGGCCCGGCGGGCGAAAGCCGGGGAGCCACGGGTGGGCGGGAGGGAGGGAAAGCCCCCGCCCCCGCCCGGCAGGGCTACTGCGCTGCCTCCTCCGCCGCCGCCTTCGTCTCGATCTGCGACAGAATGGCCTGAGGATCCCCGTTGGGATCCACGGTCTTGCCGATGTACTCCTTGATCTGCACGGACACCTGCGCCCACGAGGTCTTGCCCACGGGGTAGAGCTGCGAGGTCGGCAGCTCCTCCAGGAAGCCGCCCAGCCGCTTCGCGTCCTTCTTGTCGGCGGCCATGTCCTGGGACGCCGAGGTCGTCACCGGCAGCAGGTCGTACTCGCGGGAGAAGGCGAGCACGTTCTCCTTCGAGTAGACGAAGTCGAGGAACGTGCCGATCTCCTTGCGGTGGCCGTTCTGCTTGAAGGCCATCATCCAGTCGGCGACGCCCATGGTGGCCTGCGTCTTGCCGTTGACGCCGGGCATGGGGACCATGCCGTACTTCAGGTCCTTCTTGGCGGCCATCTTCATCAGCGTGGGGTGGCCGTTGAGCATGCCGACCTCGCCGCGCGCGAACGCCGCGAACGCCTCGGCGCGGTTGAGCTTGCCGGGCGGCGTCGGCCCGGTCAGGCCCTTGCCGACCAGCTCGTCCTTCAGCCAGGTGAACGTCTGCACGTTCTGCTTGGAGTCGATGTCGTACGAGCCGACGTTGTCGGTGTAGCCGCCGCCCCCGCTGAGCATCCACTGGTAGGTCTCGGCCTGGGCCTCCTCCTTGCCGAGCGGCAGCGCGTACGGGTACTTCACGCCGCGCGCCTTGAGCTTCTTCGCGGCGGCCTGGAGCTCGTTCCAGTTCTCCGGCGGGGTGATGCCGGCGCTCTTGAAGAGCTTCTCGTTGTAGAAGAGCAGCCGCGTCGACGCGGCGAACGGCATGCCGTACTGGACGCGCTGGACCAGGCCCGCCTTCGCCAGCGGCGCGAGGAAGTCGGCCTGGGTGGGGATGGAGAGCACGTCGTCGGCGCTGTACAGCTTGTCCTGCGCCGCGTAGTCGGCGTACGCGCCGATCTGCGCGAGGTCGGGCGCCTCGTCGGCCGCGACCATCTCCTTGACCTTGCGGTCGACGTCCGTCCAGGGCAGGACGTCCACGTCGACCTTGATGTCGGGGTGCTCGGCCTCGAACTTCTCGACCAGCTCGCCCCAGTACTTCTTGGAGGTGTTGGCCGCCGAGTCGCCGTAGTCCGCCGCCACGAGCTTGAGGGTCACCTCGTCCGACCCGCCCGATCCGCCGCACCCGGCGAGCAGCGCCGCCATGCCCAGTGCGGTCACCGCCGCTGTCAGCCCTGTCACGCGCCGCTGCACCGCTGTCTTCCCACCCTTGCTCGACGTACTGAAACCGCGAGTCTCCCCCGCGTCAACAGGCGAGGTCCACACCACCCGAGTATCACTTCCGCAACGGCGGCCCCTGTCGCCGGGGCCCCTCTTCCCCGCACCGCTCCCGCGCGCACTGGACTAGACCTCTTGCCGGTCACACGCGACACTGTTCCCCGTGAGACATGTCATCGCCCTGGACGTGGGCGGCACCGGAATGAAGGCCGCCCTGGTCGGGGCGGACGGGGCGCTGCTGCACGAGGCCCGTCGCCCGACCGGGCGGGAGCGCGGCGCGGCGGCCGTGGTCCAGTCGATCGTGGACTTCGCCGCGGACCTGCGGGCGCACGGCGAGGCCCACTTCGGGGAGCCCGCCGCCGCGGCGGGCGTCGCGGTGCCCGGCATCGTCGACGCCGAGCGCGGCGTGGCGGTGTACGCGGCGAACCTCGGCTGGACCGACGTACCGCTGCGCGACCTGCTCGGCGCCCGCCTCGGCGGCGTCCCGGTGGCGCTCGGCCACGACGTGCGCACCGGCGGCCTCGCCGAGGGCCGCGTCGGCGCGGGCAAGGACTCGCGGCGGTTCCTGTTCGTGCCGCTCGGCACGGGCATCGCGGGCGCCATCGGCATCGACGGCGTCATCGAGCCCGGCGCGCACGGCTCGGCCGGCGAAATCGGCCACATCGTCGTCCGCCCCGGCGGCCCGCCCTGCGGCTGCGGCCAGCGCGGCTGCCTGGAGCGGCTCGCCTCCGCCTCCGCGGTGACCGCGGCGTGGGCCGAGGCCAGTGGGGACCCGGCCGCGGACGCCGCCGACTGCGCGAAGGCGGTGCGCTCCGGCGACCCGCGCGCCACCGAGGTGTGGCAGCACGCGGTGGACGCGCTCGCCGACGGCCTGCTGACCGCCCTGACCCTCCTGGACCCCGACACGCTGATCATCGGCGGCGGGCTCGCGGAGGCCGGGGACACGCTGTTCACGCCGCTGCGCGCGGCCGTCGCGGACCGCGTGGTGCGGTTCCAGACGCTGCCCGCGATCGTCCCCGCCGCGCTCGGCGACGCGGCGGGCTGCCTGGGCGCGGGCCTGCTCGCCTGGGACCTGCTCACGCCGGAGGGCGCCCGTACCGATACATCCAGCACGCCCATCGACACGCCGTCGGCCGCCGACGGCTCGACGACCCCACGGAGGTAACCACCTGATGGCCACTAGCAAGGTTCTCGCCGGTGCCCAGGTGGTACTGCCCACCGGGACCGTCCACCGGGGCCGGGTCGTCGTCGACGGCACGCGCATCGCGGGCAGCGCCCCCGCGGACGCCGAGACGGTCGACCTGACGGGCCACTGGCTGGTCCCCGGCTTCGTCGACATGCACAACCACGGCGGCGGGGGCGCGTCCTTCACCAACGGCACCGTCGAGGACGTCCTGCACGGCGTCCGCACGCACCGCCTGCACGGCACCACCACCCTCGTCTCCTCCACCGTCACCGGCGAGATGGACGCGCTCGCGCAGCGCGCGGGCCTGCTCTCGGAGCTGGCCGAGCAGGGCGACATCGCGGGCATCCACTTCGAGGGCCCGTTCATCTCGCCGTGCCGCAAGGGCGCGCACAGCGAGGCGCTGCTGCGCCACCCGGACCCGGCGGAGGTCCGCAAGCTGCTCGACGCGGCCCGCGGCCGGGCGAAGATGGTCACCCTCGCCACCGAACTCCCCGGCGGCATCGACTCCGTACGCCTGCTCGCCGAGCACGGCGTGATCGCCGCGATCGGCCACACCGACGCCACGTACGAGCAGACGGTGGAGGCCATCGACGCGGGCGCCACGGTGGCCACGCACCTGTACAACGCGATGCCGGGCCTCGGCCACCGGGTGCCCGGGCCCATCGCCGCGCTCCTGGAGGACGAGCGGGTCACCGTCGAGCTGATCGACGACGGCACGCATCTGCACCCCGCCTCCTTCCAGTTCGCCTTCCACCACGCCGGTGCCGACCGGGTCGCGCTCATCACGGACGCGATGGACGCGGCGGGCTTCGGCGACGGCACGTACCGCCTGGGCCCGCTGGAGGTCGTGGTGTCGGACGGCGTCGCGCGGCTCGCCGAGGGCGGCTCGATCGCGGGCTCCACGCTCACCCTGGACCGCGCGTTCCAGCGCGCCGTGACGGTCGACGGGCTGTCCGTCGAGGACGTCGTCACCGCGATCTCCGTGACCCCGGCGAAGCGGCTCGGGATCTACGACACCGTGGGCTCCCTGGAGCCCGGCAAGGACGCCGACGTCGTCGTCCTGGACGCGGACTTCGCCCTCAAGGGCGTGCTCCGCAAGGGCGAGTGGGTCGTCGACCCGACCTGAGGCACGCGCTCCGGCACGGTCCGGCCGCCGGTCCGGTGCACTCCGGCGCGATCCGGCGCGGTCCGGCGCGATCCTGTCGTCCACCGAGGCGGTTGGCCCCCGAGGTCTGGGCCAACCGCCTTCTTTTTGGCATGATCAGGCCCCGAACGACATACACAAGAGGCGGATCGTGCGTCCCGGATCTGCGTTCTCGGGGGTGAACCAGTGATCATCACGGTCACGCTCAACGCCGCCCTGGACCTCACGTACACGGTCCCGTCCCTCACGCCCCACGCCACCCACCGCGTCACCGAGGTGGCCGAACGGCCGGGCGGCAAGGGCGTGAACGTGGCCCGGGTGCTCGCCGCGCTCGGCCACGCGGTGACGGTGACCGGCTTCGCGGGCGGCGCCACCGGCGGCACCCTCCGCGACCACCTCGCGCGCACCCCCGGCGTCACCGACGCGCTGTGCGCCGTCGCGGGCGCGACCCGCCGCACCCTCGCCGTCGTGGACGCCCGCACCGGCGACACCACCCAGCTCAACGAGCCGGGCCCGACCGTCACGCCCGACGAGTGGGCCGCCTTCCTCGACGCGTACGACGCGCTGGTGCGGGGCGCGGGGGTGGCGGCGGTCGCCCTGTGCGGCAGCCTGCCGCCCGGGGTGCCGGTGGGCGCCTACGCCCTCCTCGTGCGGGCGGCGCGGGCCGCGGGCGTGCCCGTCCTGCTCGACACCAGCGGGGAGCCGCTGCGGCGGGGGGTGGCCGCGCGGCCCGACGTCGTGAAGCCCAACGCCGAGGAGCTGGCCGAGCTGACCGGTGCCCACGAGCCGTCCCGGGCCACGCGGGACGCCCGGCGGCGGGGCGCGCACGCCGTGGTCGCCTCCCTCGGCGCGGAGGGACTGCTGGCCGTCACGCCCGAGGGGACGTGGCGGGCCGTGCCGCCGGGGGTGGTGCGCGGCAATCCGACCGGGGCGGGGGACTCGGCCGTGGCCGGGCTGCTCTCCGGGCTCGTCGAGGGGTTGTCCTGGCCGGACCGGCTGGCCCGGGCGGTCGCCCTCTCGGCCGCGACGGTCGCCGCCCGCACGGCGGGCGAATACGACCCCCGCGCGTACGCGGACACCCTCCCCAAGGTCACCCTCACCCCGTCCTGACCCACGCGGGGCGCCCCAGACCCGCCCCTTCCCGAAACCGGTGGCTGGCCGCCCCCGGGCCCCCGCCCTGTTCGTCTGGGGCTCCGCCCCTCTCCCCCGCATCGGCGCTCCGCGCCTCGTCCTCAAACGCCGGACGGGCTGGAATCTCCTCGCGCGGCGGACAGTCTCAGCCCGTCCGGCGTTTGCGGACGAGGCCGCCAGGCCGATGAAAGGGCGGGCGGGTGGGAAAACGTCCGGCGCGGAGCACTTCAGCCCGTCCGGCGTTTGAGGACGAGCGCGTCAGCGCGATTCTCCCGGGGGAGCAGGGGGCCGAGCCCCCGGTCAGCCCTTGGCCAGGCGGAACTGGTCGAGGTTGGCGCCGCAGTGGTTGCCCTCCTCGCACGCCAGCGCGAGCGTATTGGTGCCCTTGTTGAGCCGCACCAACGCCCACGTCGACGTCCAGCCCTTCGCCCAGTCGCCCTTCCCGGCGCGGGCGAAGTTGTCCATCCGCAGCGGGCGCGACTCCTTGGTGCCGTTGACGACGACGGTGGCGTCCGCGTCCTCGCCGGGCACCCCGTACGTCACCCACAGCTTGTACGTGCCGCTCTTGGGCACCCCGTGGACGGTCCACGTCACCCGGGCCCCGACCTTGTCGAACCCGGCGACGTACACCCCGCCGGAGGACTCGGCGCCCTCGACGTCGGAGGCCGTCGTGGTGCCGCCCTCCAGCTTGAGGGCCTTGGCGTCGGTCTCGGGCAGCTCGACCTTCTTGTCGGGCTTGTCCTTCTTCTTGGACGGGCCGGGCGTCGGCTCCGCGGACTCGCTCTGGCGCGTGGCGGGCCCCGCCTTGTTGTCCTCGCCGTCGTCGTCCGGGCCGGTCAGCATGGCCGCGCCGATGCCGAGCGCCACCACGGCGACGACCGCGACGGCGCCGATCAGCAGGCCCTTGGTGTTGGGGCCGCGGCCGCGGCCCGCCGGGGGCGCGGGCGGCACCTGGCGGATGGGGGCGGTGACGCCCGGCTGCGCCTCGGGGGCGGCGTAGTGCGCGCTGGGCACGCCGTGGCCCTGCTGCTGCGGGGGGTAGCCGTAGCCGGACGGGGCCGCGGGGGCCTGCGGCGGGTAGCCGTAGCCCGACTGCGGCCGCTGCGCCTGCTGCCCGTACTGCCGCTCGCCCACCGCGCGCACCTGGTGGTACGAGGACCGGGGTCCGGGGTAGCCGTAGCCGCCGCCGGAGGGCGGCGTCGCACCGGACGCCTGGCCGTCGGCGTACAGGTAGCCGAAGGGGTCGTCGTCGCCCTGTGGCGCGCTCGGCGTCTGCTCGCCGTTGTTGCCGGGCGTCATTCGCAGGTCACTCCCTCGCATCGCGGATGCGGGCGAGCCTACCCGTTCCGGAGGGCCGCCCAAGGTGCTGTCGCCGTCTGGCAGTTCCCCGGCCGGGGGTCACCCGGCCCGTCGGTGCTGCTTGGCACGGGAACGTTTCTCGACGTACATCCGCTGGTCGGCGGAGTGCAACACCTCGTCCGCCGACATGCCGCAGTGGGCCCAGCCGATGCCGAAGCTGGCGCCCACGCGCACCGCGCGGCCCTCGACCCGGATCGGCGGGATGATCGCGTTCCGCAGCCGTACCGCGAGGTCCTGCGCGTCGGCCCGGCCGAGTCCGTCGGCGAGGACCACGAACTCGTCGCCGCCGAGCCGTGCCACGGTGTCGCCGTCCCGAACGCCGCTGGTCAGCCGCCGGGCGACCTCGATGAGGACGGCGTCGCCCGTGTGGTGCCCGAAGCGGTCGTTGATGGACTTGAAGCCGTCGAGGTCGCAGAAGAGGACGGCGAGTCCCTTCGTGCCGTCGTCGGCCTCGTGGTCGTCGGGCGGGGCGACGGTGTGCACGTGGTGGTCGTAGTCCCCGTGGGGTCCTGGCGCCGGGACGTGCCCGTGGCCGTTCACGTGGCCGGTCGCGTGACCGGCGGCGTACAGCCCGCTGTGGTCGTAGGCCGCGTCGAGCGAGTCCACCGGGGACGGCTGGCCCGCGTGCGGCCGGCGACAGAGACGGGCGCTGAGGCGGGCGCGCAGCTCCGCGGAGTTGGGCAGGCCGGTGAGCGAGTCGTGCGAGGCGCGGTGGGCGAGCTGGAGCTCGCGCCGCTTGCGCTCCTCGATGTCCTCGACGTGCGTGAGCAGGAACCGGGGCCCGTCCGCGGCGTCCGCGACGACGGAGTTGCGCAGCGAGACCCAGACGTACGTGCCGTCGCGGCGGCCGAAGCGCAGCTCGGCCCGGCCGCCCTCGGCGGAGGTCCGCAGCAGGGTGCCGATGTCCTCGGGGTGGACCAGGTCGGAGAAGGAGTAGCGCCGCATCTGGGAGGCCGGGCGGCCGAGGAGGCGGCAGAGCGCGTCGTTGGTGCGCAGGATGCGGCCGTGCTGGTCGCCGCCCATCTCGGCGATGGCCATACCGCTCGGCGCGTACTCGAAGGCCTGCCGGAAGGACTCCTCGCTGGCCCGCAGCGCCTGCTGCTCGCGCTCCAGGCGCACCAGGGCCCGCTGCATGTTGGCCCGCAGCCGGGCGTTGCTGATGGCGATGGCGGCCTGGAAGGCGTACATCTGCAGGGCCTCGCGGCCCCAGGCGCCGGGCCTGCGGCCGTTGCGCGGCCGGTCCACGGAGATCACGCCGATCAGTTCGCCGCCGGAGGCGCCGGTGGCGTACATGGGCGCGAAGAGCCGGTCGGAGGGGTGCCACTCGTCCTCGAAGCGCGGCTCGGGGCCCTCGGTGTACCACTGCGGCACGTCGTCGTCGTCGAGGACCCAGCCCTCGGTGTGCGGGATGAAGCGCAGGGCGCCCCAGGCCTCGCCCATGCTCAGCCGGCGGTCCCAGGACTCGCGGGAGCCGACCCGGCCGGTGATGAGGGCCTCGGCGGCGGGGTTGCCCGCGAAGGCGGCGACGACCAGGTCGCCGTCCGGGCGTACGAGGTTGACGCACGCCAGCTCATAGCCAAGGCCGTTCACCACGCCGTCGGCGACGGTCTGCAGCGTGTCCGCGAGGCTGCGGGCCGTGTTGAGGTCCGCCACCACCTGATGGAGCTGCCGCAGGGTCGCAAGACGGACGTACGGCTCCGACTCGGTCTCCATGCTCGCTCTCCCCGAGACCTCGACAGCAACTCCAGGATCCGCAGCGTCCTCAGTGTCCGTTGATCGCTGACTCTTCGTGACTCTTCCCGCTTCGTACGGCTCGTACCTCTTTGTACTTCTCCGTACGGTGCTGTACTTCCGTGCCCTCAGCGACTGTCTGATGGCCACGGTCACTGAATCACAGCGAGCTGCCCACTCGGTACACAGGGTCAACAAAATATGGGTCCTGTGACTCAAGTCACAGGTGAGAAGGCCTGTTTGAGTCCGGAATTTGAGGGTCCATTGAGCTAATGGGGCGTCCGGGAGCGGATGCCGGGGGCGCGCGGAGGTCCTAGGTCCCCGCCCTAGGTCCCGTCTCGGCCCCGGGGCCGATGTGGAGGGTGTTGCTCCGCGGCTAGCGTCAGTCGTGTGGTTGCCGATCCGTCCCTGAGCACACAGACCCCGCCGGTCTCGTCCACCCCTCATCCTGTGGGGGTGAGCAACGACGAGTTCCGCGCCGCCATGTCCCGCCTGGCCGCGGGCGTGGTCCTGGTGACGGCGCACGAGCCCCCGCTGGATCCGGACGACCCCGCGGCGCCGGCCGGCGAGGACGTGGGCATGACGGCCACCGCGTTCCTGTCGGTCTCCCTGGACCCGCCCCTGGTCATGGTGAGCCTGCGCACGGGCTCGCGCATGGACGACCTGCTCGCCGAGCAGCCCCTGTGGGCGGTGTCGGTCCTCGCCGAGAGCCAGCGCCACATCGCGGGCCGCTTCGCCATGAAGGGCCGCGTCAGCGACCGGCTGCTCTTCGCGGACATCCCGTACGCGCGCGGCCGGGAGTCCGGCGCGCCGCTGGTGGGCGGCGCGCTGGCCACCCTGGAGTGCCGTACGGAGCAGACGGTGGCGGCGGGCGACCACACGCTGGTGATCGGCCGCGTCCTGGCGGCCGCGCTGCCGAGCGCCGAGGGCGGGCCGCTGCTGTACTTCCGGGGGCGGTACCGGCAGCTCGGGTAGGGCGGGGTCCTGGCCGGGCGGGCGGCGTGTGGCGGTTGGGTGCGCCGCCCGGGTGCGGGACCGTGGCAGGGCGAGGGGTGCGTGCGCTACGGGTGCGCTACTGCCAGTCCTTGCGGCCGCGGCCCTGCTTGGTCTCCGCGCGGCGCTTCTTCTCCCGCAGCCGCCGCTCGTTGATCCCGCGCGGGACGCGCGTGGGCCGCCGCGGCTTGGGCGGCGGCGCCGTGGCCTCCGCGAGCAGCGCGGCGAGCCGGACGGCCGCCGCCTCGCGGTTGCGCCACTGGGAGCGGTGCTCGCTCGCCCGGACGGTGAGCACGCCGTCGACGAGCCGGGACGCGAGCCGCTCCAGGGCCCGCTGCTTCCACACCTCGGGCAGGGCGTCCGTTCGCGCCAGGTCGAAGCGGAGCTCGACCTGCGAGTCGCTGGTGTTGACGTGCTGCCCGCCGGGCCCGGAGGACCGCGAGAAACGCCACATGAGCTCGGCCTCCGGCAGGGAGACCGAGCCGCGGATGACGTGTTCGCGACCGGACATGGGTCCTATGATCCCGCGCCCGCGCGGCGGGCGACACCGGTTTTCCGCCACCGCCGACACCACCCTCGACACATCACGGTAAAGAACGTAAAGAACGCGGACCGCATGTGGAACCTTCGGTACCCCCGTCGGCGTTCATAAGGGTGCCGGTAGCTTCGCCCCCAGAGCGGAGCCGGAATGCAAGGCGACTAGGGAAGGGACTCCCCACAATGGCTGTAAGCCTGTCCAAGGGCGGCAACGTCTCCCTCACCAAGGAGGCACCGGGCCTGACCGCCGTCACGGTCGGCCTCGGCTGGGACGTCCGCACCACCACGGGTACCGACTTCGACCTGGACGCCTCCGCGATCGCGGTGAACGGCCAGGGCAAGGTCTACTCCGACCAGCACTTCGTCTTCTTCAACAACAAGGCCACGCCGGACCAGACCATCGTGCACACCGGTGACAACGTCACCGGCCAGGGCGAGGGCGACGACGAGCAGATCAACGTCAACCTCGCCGGTCTGCCCGCCGAGATCGAGAAGATCGTCTTCCCGGTCTCGATCTACGACGCGGAGAACCGCTCGCAGAACTTCGGCCAGGTCCGCAACGCGTTCATCCGCATCGTGAACCAGGCCGGCGGCGCCGAGATCGCCCGCTACGACCTCTCCGAGGACGCCGCCACGGAGACCGCCATGGTCTTCGGCGAGCTGTACCGCAACGGCGCGGAGTGGAAGTTCCGCGCCGTCGGCCAGGGTTACGCCTCGGGCCTGGTCGGCATCGCCCAGGACTTCGGCGTCAACGTCTGAGACGGCGCCGGGCGGTAGCCCGGTGGGCCCCGGCCGGTGCGCCACCGGCCGGGGCCTTCGCGTACGCGCGTACGTCCGTACGGGGGCGAGGGCGCGGCCGGGGAACTTCCGCGGGGCCGGGCGGCGTTGCCAGCACGACGTGCGAACGCGCACGACGTGCGCACGCGCACGGCCGACGGACGACGACACAGGCAGAAGCCGAGGTGGCACGGATGGCTATGTGGGACCGGATCAAAGACCAGGCCAAGAACCTCCAGCAGGCGCAGGGCGGGCGGAGCTCCGGCGGGCACGGCGCGCCCGGTGGCGGGCACGGCGCGCCGGGCGGCGGGTCCAAGGGGTCGAAGGCCCAGCTCGTCGGCCTGCTCAAGTCCCAGCTCACGTCGTTGAAGTCGGAGCTGAAGAGCGGCGCCTACCGCGACGCGAGCATGGCGATGTGCGCCCTGGTGGCGGCGGCCGACGGCACGGTCGACCCGGCCGAGCGCCAGCACGTGGAGTCCCTGATCCTGCAGAACGACGTCCTGCAGAACTTCCCGCCGGACCAGCTCCGGCAGCGGTTCAACAAGCACGTCGACGTGCTGGCCGTCAACTTCCAGCAGGGCAAGGCGGAGGCGATGCAGGAGATCGCCAAGGCCGCGAAGAAGCCCGCCGAGGCCCGGGCGGTCGTGCAGACCGGCTTCGTCGTCGCCGGGGCGGACGGGTACGTGGCCCCGACCGAGGAGCAGGTCCTGCGGGAGGCGTGCGCGGCGCTCGGCGTGTCGCCGCAGGAGTTCGGCCTCTGAGCTTGGCCTCTGAGCGCGGACTCTAAGGCTTGGCCTTGAGGCTGGTCTCCCGGCGTCTGTAGCGCGCTTGAGCCTGCGGTCCCGTAGCAAGCCTGCGCCTGTGCCTGCGTCCGTAGCGCGCCGTCCCTCGCGTCCGTAGCGCGCCTTCTCCCGCGTCCCTGGTGGCGCGGGGGGAGGCGCGCTTTGCGGTTTCCCGGCTGCCACCCGGGGTCATGGGTCCCCGGTCCCCGATCCCCGGGCCCCTGGTGTCGTCGTTCCCTACTATTCTGGTTTCCGTAATAGACGGTGAAGCGGAGGAGCGACGCGGTGGCATCACACCCGGCCCCCTACGCGGCGGCCCACGGGGCGCCGGCCTGGACCCGGGCGGCCCTGCCGCTCTGCCTCCTCGGGCTCCTCGACAGCGAGGCCAAGAGCTACGGGTACGCCCTGCTCAGCCGCCTCGCCGACGCGGGGCTCACCGGCGTGAGGCCAGCCGCCCTCTACCCCGCCCTGAGCCGCCTCGAAGAGGAGGGCGCCGTCGCGATCGAGTGGGGCGCGGGGGAAGGGGGGCCCGGGCGCAAGTACTACCGGATCACCGAGGCCGGGCGGCAGCGGCTGCGGGCGGAGCGGGCCGCGTGGCAGGCCTTCACCGCCACGGTCGCCGTCCTGGCCGGCGGTGCGGGGGGTGAGGAGCAGCCGTGACCACAGCGCAGCGGGCATCCCGGAAGCGCGGGCTCCGTTGGGACCGCGAGGAGGACACCGACTGGGCGGCGACCGTGGAGGCGCACCTCGCGTTCGACCACGACGCGCCCGCCGGGCTCGCCGACGACGTCCTCGCCGAGGTGCACGAGCTGGTGCGCGAGGAGGGGCGCCCCGCCCGGGACCTCTTCGGCGCGCCGGAGGCGTACGCGCGGGCCGTCGCCGAGGAGCGGATCGGCGAGGAGTACCGGGCCCGGACCGACACCCACGGCCTGACGCCGGGCGGGCGGCTGCGCGCCGCGTTCGGCACGCTCGGGGTGGTCGGCGCCGTGCTGTCCGTCCTGACCTGGGTGGACGACGGGCTGTGGGTCGACGTGAGCCCGCCCGCCGTCGCGTTCTACGCCACCGTCGTCGCCGCCGTCGGCCTCGTCGCCGTGGCCGTCGCGGCGCGGTCCGCCGGGCGGCTCAAGGGGGCGTACGCCTTCGTCGCAGGGGTGCCCGTCGTCGTCGCGGCCGGTGCCGGGGTGGGTGCGGCCGTGCCCGAGGGGCGGCTGGGCGCCGTGCCGGTGCCGGTCCTGCTGGCCGGGTGCGTGGCGTGGGTCGTGGGGGCCTTCGCCGTGCCGGAGCGCGTGGTCGACCGGTGGTTCGCGGCGCGCCCGCCGGCGGGCGGTGACGACGCGTGGTTCGCCCGCCTCGACGGGCTGCTGCGCGGGCGGCACGGCATGACGGCGGCGGAGGCGCGCGGCCATGTGCGCGAGGCCCGCCAGCACCTGGCCGCCGGGCCGCCCGGGGACCACGCGGCCGACGTCTTCGGCGACGTGGAGGTCTACGCCCTCCGGCTCTCCGACGGCCCCCGCGGGAAGCAGCGCGCGGCCCGTCGCAAGGCGTACGGCTCGCTGCTGCTGCTCGCCGTGGTCACCGTGCTGTTCGTGGACGAGGTGGTGGCCTCGGGCGGGTCCGTCGACTTCTGGCTCGCGGCGTACCTCGGCGCGGCGGGCAGCCTGGTCTGGTCGGCGGTCGGCGAGTGGCGCGCGAGCCGCGGCAGGGGTCCGGTCGGGCCCGGCGCCCCGGGCCGGGAGGGGCTTGGCGCTCCGGGCCGGGAGGGGCCTGGCCCTCCGGGCCGGGAGGGGCCTGGCCCTCCGGGCCGGGAGGGGCCTGGCCCTCCG
>NZ_BNBT01000022.1:0-23855 GCF_014656095.1 Streptomyces longispororuber | reverse complement strand
CTGGCCCTCCGGGCCGGGAGGGGCCTGGCCCTCCGGGCCGGGAGGGGCCTGGCCCTCCGGGCCGGGAGGGGCCTGGCGCTCCGGGCCGGGAGGGGCCTGGCGAACCCGGCGCCCCGGGCCCTGGTGAGCCCGACCGGGGCGGGCCTGAGTCGGACTCCAGCGGGTCCGAGGGCCCTGGTGGGCCCGGCGCCCCGGACCCCGCCGATCCCGGAGCCGACCGTACGAGTGTGAGCGAGCACGGTGGCGCGGACACGAGCGGACCCGGTGCCGACCGTCCGGACGCGAGCGGACCGGCCCGGCCCGACGCGGGCTGACTCCGCCCCGGCGGGGCGTGGTCACGCCCCGCCTCCCGGCCCGGACGGGCAGACCCCGCCGCTCGCGCCGGGCGCAACCGCACACGCTCCGCCGGACCCACCCGCCACGGCTGAACCGGACCCGCCCGCCAAAGCACGACCGGCCCCGCCCCACCCGGACGCGAGCCGCCCCCGTACGGCCCGACACCCGCGACCGCCCCCGCTCCGGCAGCCGGAGGGAACCGGGCGTCCCGGCTAGCCTCGGCCCATGTTCCTCGAGCCCCTCGTTCCGGCCGACGACGGTGACCTGCCCGGCCCGCTGCTCACCGAGCTGACCGCGCTCTACGCCTCGAACCACGCCTTCTTCGCGCTCAGCGGCGACTTCCCCGACCCGGGCGACATCCGCACCGAGCAGGTCGCCGCCGCGCTCGCCGACGAACTCGCCACCCCCGGCGCGCGGGTCCTGCTCGCCCGGTCCGAGGGGCGGCTCGTCGCCGTCGCCGTGACGCTCGACCGCCACCCCGCCCGGGCCGACGACCCCGACCCGTGGATCGGGCTGCTCCTCGTGGACGCGCGGGTCCACCGGGCCGGATGGGGGCGCCGGGTGGCGGCGGCCGTCGAGGAGCGCTTCCGCGCCGCGGGCCGGACGGGCCTGCGCCTCGCCGTCCTGGAGAACAACTCCCAGGGCCAGGCCTTCTGGACCTCGCTCGGCTACGAACTCCTCGACCGGCGCCGGGACCTGCGCCACGACCGCCCCTGCGCGGTGCTCCGCAAGGCTCTGTGACGCGAGCCCCGGCGCCCGGCTGACGTCACCGTTCGTCCGGCTTGCCCTCGCCGTACAGCCAGTCCGACCACACCCGCCGCAGCTCCGCGCGCGTCTCGTCGTCGCCCGCGTGCTCCTCCACGTACGCGGTGAAGTCCTCGGTGTCCGCGGTGCGGTGCCGGTACGTCTCCGTCCAGCCCTGCACGATCTCGTAGAACGCGTCGTCGCCGACGGTCTCACGGACCTTCTGGATGACCATGGCGCCGCGTTCGTAGACGGGGTCATCGGAGATGCTCGCGGCGTCGGGCTGCTTGGCGGGCGGGAAGGCCCAGGGCGCCTCGTTGTCCTCCTCGCGTTCGTAGAGGTCGCCGTCGTAGAGCGCGTCGACGGTCTCCTCGACCGTGTCGCCGCCGTTGTCCTCCTCGTACAGCCACTGGGCGAACGTCGCGAAGCCCTCGTTGAGCCACATGTCCCGCCACGTCTTCGGCGTGACGGAGTTGCCGAACCACTGGTGGGCCAACTCGTGGACGAGCGTGGTGGTGTCGGCCTGCCCGACGGGGAACAGCGGCTTGGTCTGGGTCTCCAGGGCGTAGCCGAGGTCCGAGCGGCCCTCGACGACGGCGCCGGTGGAGGAGAAGGGGTAGGCGCCGAAGTTGGTCTCCGCCCACTCCATGATGTCGGGGATGTCGGCGAGGACCTTCTCGGTCCGCTCGTACTGCTTCTCCGGCAGCGTCGGGTCGATCGCCGTGAGGACGGGTACGCCGTGCTTGCCGGGCGTGGTCGACGCCTTGAGGTCGTAGTCGCCGACGACCACGGTCGCCAGGTAGGAGGCCATCGGCTCGGCGTTGCGCCAGGCGAAGGTGGTGCGGCCGCCGGAGGTGGTCTGCCGCGTCAGCTCGCCGTTGGAGAGCGCCTTGAGGCCCTTGGGGACGGTGACCTCGATGTCGTACGAGGCCTTGTCGCTGGGGTGGTGGTTGCCGGGGAACCACGCCATCGAGCCCGTGGGCTGGCCGGTGGCGAGCGCGCTGTCGTCCGCCGGCAGCCAGCCCTCCTTGGAGCCGTCGGCGTCCGTGATCGTCCGCGGGGTACCGGAGTAGCGCACGGTCACGCGGAACGTCTCGCCGCGGTCGAGGTCCTCGTGGGGGCGCACGGTCAGCTCGTCGCCCGCGCGCTGGAAGCGGGCCTTGCGGCCCTCGACGGTCACGGACCGCACGTCCAGGCCCTTGAGGTCGAGGTTGAAGGCGCTGAGGTTCTTGGCGGCGCGCGCGGTGATCTCCGCGGTGCCGGTGAGGTGGCGGGAGCCGGGGTCGTAACCGAGCTTCAGGCCGTAGTGCCGGACGTCGTAGCCGCCGTTGCCGAGCTTCGGGAAGTACGGGTCGCGGACGCCCGCGGCACCGGGTGTGCCCTGCACGCCGCCGCCCGTGCACGCGGTGAGCGCGGTGGCGAGGGCGGCGGCGCAGAGCAGCGCGAGGTGGGTGCGACGGGGCCCCTTGGTCAGGGGGGCGGTGGCTCGGTAGTTCACCTCGGTGATCCTATGGCCACCGGTCCCTCTGGCCGGGTGGTGTGCCGTGCCGGGGCGGCGGTTCGGCGCCGGGTCAGCGGTTCAGCGCCGCCACGCCCGCCTTGGCGAACTTCTCGTCCAGGTCCCCGCTCGGCGTGCCCGCCACGCCGATGCCCGCGACCGGGGCGCCCTTCGCGGTGACCGGGGCGCCGCCCGCGAGGAAGAGCGTGCCGGGGATGTCCTTCAGGTTCGGCGCCTGTGCCAGGCGCTTGGCCAGCTCGGAGGTGGGTGCGTTCCAGGACACGGCGGTGAAGGCCTTGCGCTCGGCGGACTCGGGCGACTGCGGGCCCGCGCCGTCGCCGCGCAGGGTGACGATCGTGTTGCCGTTGCGGTCGACGACCGCGACCGTGACGCGCTGGTTCTCCTTCTTCGCGGCGTCCAGCGCCGCCTGCGCGGCCCGCGTGGCGGCGGCCGTGCTGAGGTGCGTGCTCTGCGTCAGGTTCCGGTTCCCCGCGTCGGCGGTGACGGCGGCCTTGGCGGCGGCGTCCGGGGTGCCCGCGGTGGCGGACACCGCGCCGAACGTCCCGGCGCCGACGGTGGCGAGGACGGCGGCGGCGGTCAGGACGCGGGCGCGCGGCGAGAGCTTCTGCATGGCGGGGCTCCTTGGATACGAGTGCGTACGACTACGCGGGACGGGGCGGAGACCGGTGGGCGGCGAGGGCGCCGGACCGGCCCCGTGCTTCGATCCTGCGGCCGGGGAACGGCCCGCCCCGTCGGCGTACCGGCTGGCAGCCGCGCGCGGTCCGGCCGACCCCCGGGTCAGCCGATCGGTTGACCCCGGGATGGGTCCGGCGGGCCACAATGGGGGTGTTTGCCCAGTTCACGCGCGTGCGAGGGAGGTGGAGGCGGTGCGGGTGTCCGGTGTGACGGTGCGGGGTGGCGGTGCCGCCGGGCCAGGCGGTGGCGTCGACGGGCCAGGTGAGGGCGTCGACGGGCAGGGTGGGGGCGGGCCAGGCAGGGACAGGTCAGGCAGGGGCGGGTCAGGTGGGGGCGATGGGGAGGGTGGGAAGGGTGGGGGCGGTGGTGACGGGCGGTGGCTCGCGGCTGTCATGCACGCCGCGTTCTTCCTCCTGCTCACCGCGTCCCTCACGCGCTTCCTGCTGCGCCACCCCGGCGAACCCCGTACGCCCTGGATCATCGCCCTGTCGGCCGTCCTCGCCCTGCTGTACGTCCTCGGACCCGCGCTCGGCGCCACCCCTGACCCGCCCCGGCTGCTGTGGCTGGGCGCGGTCGTCGGGGTCTGGGTCGTCCTGGTGGTCCTCGCGCCCAGCTACGCGTGGTGCGCGGTGCCCCTGTTCTACACGGGCCTCAGGACGCTGCCCACCCGCGCGGCCCTCGCCCTCGTCGCCGTCCTCACCGCCCTCGTGGTCGCGGCCCAGCTCCGCCTCGCGGACGGCTTCGACCCGAACCTCGCCCTCGCGCCGCCCGCCGTGGCCGCGGTCGCGACGGCGGTCTTCGTCCACATGCAGCGGCAGTCGGCGCGGCAGCGCGCCCTCATCGACGACCTCCTGCGCACCCGGCGCGAGCTCGCCGCCACCGAGCGGCGCGAGGGCACGCTCGCCGAGCGCCAACGCCTGTCCATGGAGATCCACGACACGCTGGCCCAGGGCTTGTCCAGCCAGCGGATGCTGCTCCAGGCGGCGGACCGGGTATGGGACACCGACGCGGCGGCGGCCCGCGCCCACGTCCGCACCGCCGAGTCCATCGCCGACCGGGGCCTGGCCGAGGCCCGCCGCCTGGTGCGGGACCTGGCGCCCGTGGACCTCGCGGAGGCCGGCCCGGACCCGGCGCGGGCCCTGCCCACGGCGCTGCGGGCGCTGGCGCGGCGGGAGTCGGGAGCGGGCCTGACGGTACGGTTCCACGCCGAGGGCGCCCCGGCGGCCCTTCCCGACCGGGCCCGTGCGGCCCTCCTGCGCATCGCCCAGGGCGCGCTCGCCAACGTACGCGAGCACGCGGGGGCGCGGACGGCCGCCGTGACGCTCACGTACCTGGACGACCAGGTGGTCCTCGACGTCGCGGACGACGGGCGGGGGTTCTCGCCGGGGGCGTCGGGCGGGGCGGCCGGGCCGGGCCCGGCCGGGGCCGCACGGGGTGCGCGCGGGCACGGCCTGCCCGCGATCCGGGCCCGGGCGGCACAACTGGGCGGCACGCTGACGGTGGAGTCGACGCCGGGCGAGGGCACGGTGCTGTCGGTGGCCATCCCCTGGACGGGGCCCGGCCCCGCCTCCGGAGCGGGACCGGGCCCCGGAGCGGGACCAGAACCCGGACCAGGAGCAAGCCCGGGACCAGGACCCGGCCCGGGGCCCGGAACCGGATCGGGACCGGGGCTGGGGCCAGGACCAGGACCAGGACCCGGAGCGGCAGCGGAACCGGCACCAAGACCGGGACCAGAACCCGGACCGGCGCCAGGACCACGAGCGGCACACGACGAGGACGCGGGGCCGCCGGACGACGGACACCACGACGGCGCAGGCACGCCCGACCACCGGCACCACGACACCCCAGCCCCACCCGACCACCGGCACCACAACACCCCAGCCCCACCCGACCACCGGCACCACGACACCCCAGCCGCACCCGACCACCGGCACCACAACCCCGCGCCCCCGCCGCCCCAAGAACATCCGCACCACGAACACCCGCACCAAACCCCCGGGCAGGAGCCACGATGAGCAGCACAGCCGACGGCCGTACGCCGGCGTCGGGGCCCGGCGGCACCGGTCCCGCGCACCGGGGCACCCCGGAGGGCCCGGGTGCCCCGGTGCGGCTTCTCGTCTGTGACGACCACGCCGTCGTCCGCGCCGGGCTGCTCGCCCTGCTCGGCAGCGCCCCCGGCGTCGAGGTGTGCGGCGAGGCGGGTTCCGGCGAGGAGGCGGTGGCGCTCGCCGCCAAGCTGCGGCCGGACGTGGTGCTCATGGACCTGCAACTGGGCCCCGGCATGGACGGCGTGGAGGCCACCCGCCGGATCGCGGCCGCGGCCGCCGGGGGCCCGCCGCACGTCCTGGTGCTCACCACGTACGACACCGACGCCGACGTCACCCGCGCCGTCGAGGCGGGCGCGACCGGCTACCTGCTCAAGGCCGAGCGGCCCGAGGAGCTGTTCGCCGCGATCCACGCCGCCGCCCAGGGGCGTACGGCCCTGTCGCCGCCGGTCGCCTCCCGCGTGATGGCCCGTATGCGCGCGCCCCGCCCCGGCCTCACCCCCCGCGAGCGCGACATCCTGGGCCAGCTCGCCCAGGGCCTCGGCAACCGCGACATCGCCCGGGCCCTGTTCATCAGCGAGGCCACGGTGAAGACCCACCTCGGCCGCATCTACGACAAGCTCGGCGTGGAGACGCGGGCCGGAGCGGTGGCGGTGGCCAAGGAGCAGCGCCTGCTGCCGTGACCGGCGGCCCGCCGGACGGCCCCCGTACGGCTAGGGCACGCGGGGGTAGCGGGCCAGCAGGGTCCACACCGCCGGGTTCTCGCCCAGGGTCTCGTGCAGATCGGTCAGGTCGGCCACCACGTCGTGCAGGAAGTCCCGCGCCTCGCGGCGCAGCTCGGCGTGGGAGAACGTGAGCGGCGGCTCGCCCGGGTCCAGCCAGTCGGCGTCGATGTCGACCCAGCCGAAGCGCCGCTCGAAGAGCATGCGGTCGGTGGACTCGGTGAAGTCGAGCTCGGCGTGGCGGGGGCGCGCCGCCCTGCTGCCCAGCGGGTCCTGGTCGAGCAGCTCCACGATGTCGCACAGCGCCCACGCGAAGTCGAGCACCGGCACCCATCCCCAGGCTGTGGACAGTTCCCGGTCGGCCTCGGTGTCGGCCAGGTACACGTCCCCGCAGAACAGGTCGTGCCGCAGCGCGCGGACGTCCGCCGTGCGGTAGTCCGTCTGCGGGGGGTCGGGGAAGCGGCGGGAGAGGGCGTAGCCGATGTCGAGCACGGGTCGATGGTGTCATGCGCCACCCGCCCACCCGGCCGTGCCCGCCGGACCCCGGCCACCCCGCCCGACCACGCCACCCGGAGAGCCACCCGGGGAGCCGCCCGGCCGTGCCCCCTGGGCTCCGGGCCGCCCCGCCATGTCACATTCCCGGCCACCCGGCCCGTCGTACCTCACGAGAGAAAACCACGCACCGAGCAGCGCAGCGCCGATCGCCGAGCGCCGCGCGACGCACCACGAGGATCCACGAGGACCCACGACAGAAACGGACTCCGCCCATGGCCCGCGCCACCAGCCCCCGTATCCGTCAGCACCCGCCCGCCGCCCCCGCCACCGTCACCGTCGTCGGCGGCGGCTTCGCCGGGCTCGCCGCCGCCATCGCCGCGGCCGAGGGCGGCGCCCGGGTCACCGTGCACGAGGCGCACCACACGCTCGGCGGCCGCGCCCGTACGGCGGACGGCACGTACCGTACGAACGAAGGACCGCACGCCCTCTACAACGGCGGCCCCCACTGGGCCTGGCTCAAGCAGCGGGACCTGCTCGGCCCGCTCGCCCCGCTGCCACCCCTCGAAGGCACCCGGCTGCGGCTGCGCCACCACGGCTCGCTGCGCCGCACCCCGCCCCTGGCCATGCTGCGGCTGCTGCGCCGCTCCCCCGAACAGGCCCCCGTCGACGAGGACTTCCACACCTGGGCGAGCCGCCAGGTCGGCGAGGAGGGGGCGCGGGCCGCCGCGCACTACACCGCCGTGGCCCTGTTCCACCACGACCCGGGCTCGCTGTCCGCCCGCTTCGTGCACACCCGGCTGCGCCGCGCCACCAAGCTGCCGCCGGAGGCGCACTACCCGGTCGGCGGCTGGGGCGCGGTCGTCGACCGGATGGCCGCCCGCGCCTGGAACCTGGGCGTCCGCGTGGAGACCCTGTCCCGGGTGCACGACCTCGACGAGCACGCCCGCCGCGGCCCCGTCATCGTCGCCACCTCGCTCGACGCCGCCCGGCGGCTGCTCAAGGACGACACCCTGACCTGGGAGAGCGGGCGCACCGCCCTGATCGACCTGGCGCTGCGCTCCCGCCGCGGCGATCTGTTCGCGCTGTCGGACCTGGACGGCACCGGCTGGATCGAGCGCTTCACCGCGCAGGACCGCACCCTCGCCCCCGAGGGCGAACAGCTCCTCCAGGGCCAGGTGCCGCTCGCCCCGCACGAGTCGGCGGCCGACGGCGTGGCCCGCGCCGAGGAACTGCTCGACCTCGGCTTCCGCGACTGGCGCGAGCGCGTGACCTGGCGCCGCTCCGCGGTGGCGAACGGCCGCACCGGCGCCGTCGACCGGCCCGGTACGACCTGGCGCGACCGGCCCGCGGTGGACCGGGGCGACGGCGTGTTCCTGGCGGGCGACCAGGTGGCGGCGCCGGGGCTGCTCAGCGAGGTCTCCTTCAACAGCGCGATCGAGGCGGTGTCGCTCGCCCTGACCGGCACCGGCCGCCTCGGCGCGGACACGCCCTGGGTCGACCTGGAGACGGCGTGACGGAGGGCACCCGACGGAAGGCGTGCGCAGGAAGGCACTTGACCTGAACCGGACTTGAGGTTGAACAGTGAACCCACCAGCGAAAGGAGCCCCCTCATGCACGCCGTCCGCCTGCACGCCTTCGGCCCCGCCGAGAACCTCACCTACGAGACGGTCGAGGACCCCGTACCGGGCCCGGGCCAGGTGCGCGTCGCCGTGGCCGCCGCCGGGGTGCACCTGGTCGACACCACCCTCAGAGGCGGCGACAAGGGCCCGGCGCCCGCGCTGCCCGAGCTGCCGACGATCCCGGGCCGCGAGGTCGCCGGCACCGTCGAGTCCGTCGGCCCGGACGTGGACCCCGCCTGGCTCGGCAAGCGCGTCGTCGCCCACATCGGCTTCGTCCCCGGCGGCTACGCCGAGCTGACCGTCACCGAGGCGGCCCGCCTGCACGAACTGCCCGACACGCTCGGCTTCCCCGAGGCGGTGGCGCTCATCGGCACCGGGCGCACGACGATGGGCATCCTCCAGTTCACCGAGCTCGACGGCGACTCGGTCGTCGTCGTCCCGGCCGCGGCCGGCGGCATCGGCACGCTGCTCGTGCAGTACGCCAAGCACGCCGGCGCCACGGTCGTCGGCCTCGCGGGCGGCCCCGCCAAGGTCGCCCGCGTCACCGCGAACGGCGCCGACCTGGCCGTGGACTACACCGACCCGGCCTGGTCCGACGAGGTGCGCACCTACCTGAAGGGCCTCGGCGACGGCGGCCGCACCGCGACCGTGGTCTTCGACGGCGTGGGCGGCGACACCGGGCGCGCCGCCGTGGACCTGCTCGGCCCGGGCGGTACGCACCTCTCCTTCGGCTGGTCGGAGAAGAAGGGCCCGGTGTCCCTGACGAACGAGGAGCTGGCCGCGCGCTCCATCACCCAGATCAACCCGCTGGGCGCCGCCATGACGGAGAAGGCGGGCGGCGAGAACCCCATCCGCACCCTGGAGCTGGCCGCCCTGCACGCGTACGCGGGCGGTTACTTCACCCCCGCCGTCCAGACCTACCCCCTCGCCCGGGCGGCCGCGGCCCACCGCGCCCTGGAGACCCGCGCCACGACGGGCAAGGTCGTACTGATTCCGTGACGGAGGGTGACGGCCGTCCCGGTGAAAATCGGATGCCCGTCACCGCCCACCCGAACTACCGTCCGTTTCATGGACTCCGCACCCCTGAGCCCCGCCCCGTCCACGATCACCTTCCGCGACCTCCCGGACACCGACCTGGACCGCGCCCTCGACCTCCTCTACCTGGTCTTCCACGAGACCCCGGAGGACGAGAAGCGCAAGCACCACCACGACCTGCTCCGCACCTGCGACCGCGTCGGCGCGTACGACGGGGAGACGCTCGTCGGCCTGCTCGCCACCTTCCGCTTCACCCTGTCCGTGCCCGGCGGCGAGCTGCCCTGCCCGGGCGTCTCCTTCGTCTCCGTGGCCCCCACGCACCGCCGCCGCGGCGTGCTCTCCGGCATGATCGCGGAGCTGTTCGGCCGGTGCGGCGCGCAGGGCCGCCCGCTGGCGGCGCTGTGGGCGTCGGAGGACGCCATCTACGGCCGCTTCGGCTTCGGCCCGGCCACGTACGGCGCCACCGTCGAGATCAACTCCGAGCGCCCGCTGGCGCTGCGCGTCACCCCGGCCGACGGCCCCCTGCGCCTGGTGGACCCGGCCGCCGCCCCGGAGCTCCTGGCGGCGTACTACGACCGCACGCGCACCGCACGCGCGGGCCGCATCCACCGCACCGACGCCTGGTGGAGCGAGGAGTGGATGGTCACCGAGGACGAGGACGACGACGACCTCTCGCCGCCGCGCGTGGTCGTCCTCGGCACCCGCGAGGACCCCCGGGCCGTCGCCGGGTACGCGATCTACCGCACCAAGACCCGCGACGACGCCCCCGGCATGATCCGCCTGGACGAGCTGGAGGCCGACACCCCGCAGGGCGCGGCCGCGCTCTGGCGCTACCTGGCCTCGATCGACCTGACGGGCCTGGTCCGCGCCTGGGGCCGCCCGCTGGACGACCCGCTGCTGCACTTCGCCGCCGACCGCGACCAGGTCCGGGTGACAGGACAGTACCCGGCGCTGCGGGTACGGCTCGTCGACGTCCGCGCGGCGCTCCTCGGCCGCTCCTGGGCGGCCCCCGTCGACCTGGTCCTGGAGGTCCGCGACGCCCGTGTCCCGGCCAACGACGGCCGCTTCCGCCTGCGGATCACCTCCGGTACCGGCACCGGGGCGGCGTACGAGGCCGCGTACGACCCCACCGAGGCCCCCGCCGACCTCGCCCTCGACGTGCGGGACCTGGCCTCGGCCTACCTCGGCGGCGTGCCGGTCGTCTCCTTCGTACGGGCCGGGGTCGCCACCGAGCACACCCCGGGCGCGGCCGCGGCCCTGGACGCGGCGCTCAGGACCGAGCTGCTGCCGCACACCGTCGACGAGTTCTGACCGCTCAGCGGGCGGCGCCCGGCACCGGGACGGCCTCGCCGGCCGGGGTGCCGAGCGCCGCCAGCGCCCCGTCGGTCAGCCGGTACACGCTCCACTCGTCCTGCGGCTTCGCGCCGAGCGACTCGTAGAAGGCGATCGACGGGGCGTTCCAGTTCAGGACGGACCACTCCAGGCGCTCGTAGCCGCGCTCGACGCAGATCCGCGCGAGCTCCCGCAGCAGCGCCTTGCCGTGGCCGCCCCCGCGCGCGGCGGGGCGCACGTACAGGTCCTCCAGGTAGATGCCGTGCACCCCGCGCCAGGTGGAGAAGTTCAGGAACCACAGGGCGAAACCGACCGGCTCCCCCGTCGCGTCGTCCTCGGCGATGTGGGCGTACGCGGCGGGCCGTTCGCCGAACAGCGCCTCGTGGAGCTGCTCCTGGGTGGCCCGCGCCTCGTGGAGTGCCTTCTCGTACTCCGCGAGCTCACGGATCATGGTGTGGATCAGGGGGACGTCGGCCGGTGCGGCGGTACGAATCATGAACGCAGCAAGCCACAGCCGCCGTCGGCGGGTCAACAGCGAAGGCCCGGCGGTACTGGCCGCCCTGGCCGTCCTCGCCGCCCTCCTCACCGGCTGCGGCGAGGCGGCCGACCGCCCGGCGGACCCCGCCTGGTGGTCCCCGGCCCCCGGCGAAGTCACCGCCTGGGACTGGCAGATCAGCGAGCCGTACGACCTCTCGCCCCTGCCCGGGCGGCACCAGATGTACGACCTCGACCTCTTCGACCTGGCCCCCGCGGGCTCCGAACTCCGCTACGCCGACGGCGGGACCGTCGATGTACCGGCGGGCCCGCTCGCCGGGAAGATCGACGAACTGCACGCCCGCTCCCCGCGCCCGGTCGTGATCTGCTACCTCGACACGGGCGCGTACGAGCACTACCGGCCCGACGCGGCCCGCTTCCCCGGCCACCGCGCGCGCCTGCGCGACCTGCCCAACCGCCCCGACGCGCCCGCCGACGGCTCGGTGATCGGCTGGGACACCGGCTGGGAGGGCGAGCGCTGGCTCGACCTGCGCGAGGACTCCCGTGACGCCTTCGCCGACATCGTGTGGGCCCGCCTCGACCTGGCCGCGCGCATGGGCTGCGACGGCGTGGAGCCCGACCAGAACAACCCGCGCGGCAACGACCCGGGCTTCCCCGTCCCCCTGGCCGACCAGCTCTCCTGGTACCGCGAGGTGGCGAAGCAGGCGCACGCCCGCGGCCTGTCCGTCGGCCTGAAGAACGGGCACGACGAACCCGGCGCGGCGGCCCGGCTCGTGGACCACTTCGACTGGGCGCTGCCCGAGGAGTGCGTGGAGTACGACGAGTGCGGCGAGCTGCGGCCCTTCGTGGAGGCGGGCAAGGCGGTGTTCGCCGTGGACTACCGGGGCTCGGTGCCCGACCCGGCGAAGGCCTGCGCCCGGCACCGGCGGCACGGGTTCGACGGCCTCGTCAAGGACGAGCCGCCGACGGGCGCGTACCGCAGGGCGTGTACGCGGCCGTGAGCTCCCCGGCCGCCGCGGGGTGGCCTCGGCCCGTGGGGGCGCGGTCGCCTCAGTCGTCGCCGAGCAGCCGCCGCGCGAGCACCAGGTCCTCCTCCGGCAGCGGCCGGCCGTCCTCGACCTCCCACAGCGCGTTCTGCAGCACCCGGCCCAGCGTCCACGCCAGCGCCCGCTCCCGGTCGAGGCCGAGGACCTCGGTCATCGCGTCGAAGCGCCAGCGCACGTCGTCCGGGTCGAAGAGGTTGTTCAGGCCGGGCCACAGGTCGAAGCCGGGGTCGCCCGCGAGGGGCTTGGGGTCGATGGCCAGCCACGGCTCGCGGTCGGCGGCCAGGACGTTGTCGAAGTGCAGGTCCCAGTGCAGCAGGCGGTCGCCCGCCTCGTCCACGACCTCGCGGACCGCGTCCGCGCAGCGCGCCACGAGCGCCCGGTCGGCGGGGTCGCCGATCGCCTCCAGGGCGGCCGGGGTGTCGGCGAGCATCTGCCGCGCGATGTCCTCCAGGGTGCGCATGCCCGCGGGGGCGGGCCCGGCGGTGAGCCGGGCGAGCAGTTCGGCGAGGACCACGACGCCCTTGCGGGTCTCGTCCTTCCCGGCCTCCGCGAACCGCGTCAGCTCGCCGCCCGCGCGGGCCCGTTCCAGGAGCATGGTGCCGGTCGCGGCGTCGTGGTCGAGCAGCCGGACCGCGCCGTCGCCGTCCCACACGCGCAGCGCGACCGGCTCGCCCTCGGTCTCCTCGTCCAGCGCCTGGAACTTCACCACGGCCGCGCTGCCGTCCCGCCGCTCCACCGGCAGCACCAGCGAGGCCATGCCGTACATCGAGTCCCCCGTCGGCGTCAGCTCCCACCGCTGAAGGAACTCCACCGCCCGCGCGGGCAGCGCGGCGATGAACGCGCGCCCCGCCTCGCCCCCGTACAGATGCTGCGACTTGACCAGTGCGTCCGGTACGTGGATATCGATCACGCGGGCGACCCTACGCGGCGACGCCCCGCCGCCCCACCGAATTTCCCGGGGCGGCGCGGGCGTTGGGACGCCCCGGGGCTCAGACCCCGGCCTTCCTCAGGACCTTGGCGAAGGCGTCCTTGCTGTACAGCGAGTCGGAGGGGGCCTTCTCGCCGTCGACCTCGACGGTCGGCGTCCCGGTGACGCCGTCCTTCTCGAAGGCGCGCATGGCCGTGCCGACCCAGTCCTTGTACGTGTTCCGGTTCACCGCGTCCTTGAACGCGGCGTCCTCGATCCCCGCCGCCTCGCCGATCTTCAGCAGGAAGGCGGGCGTGAAGCCGTCCTCGCTCTCCTCGGGCTGGTTGGTGAAGAGCGCGGAGTGGAACTGCGGGAACCTGCCCGTCTCCACGGCGGCCCGCAGCGCGTTGGCGGCGTTCTTGGAGCCGTTGCCGCCGAGGTTGTTGTCGAGGAACGAGGCGATCGTGTACTCGACCTTCACCTTCCCGGCGGCGAGCCCCGGCACCAGCGCCTGCGCGCCGCCCTCCTCGAACTTCTTGCAGAAGGGGCAGCGCGGGTCCTCGTACACCGTGACCGTGACCCCGGCCGACGGCTTGCCCACGGTGATGACGCCGCCCTCGACCTTCGTGGCCACCTTCTCCAGGTCGTTCACGGAGGCGGGCGGGACCTTCGCCTCCGGGACGTCCTCGGGGGACCCGGTGGTCTCCCCGGAGGCCCCGGCGGACGAGGGGGGCGGCGGGCTGGACGTGGACGCGGAGGCCGACGGGGAAGGGGACTCCCGCACCTTGTCGAACGGGCTGCTGCCACTGTCGTCCGAGTCGTCACACGCGGTGACCATGGCACCGAACAGCGCGACGGCGGCCACCGAGGCGGCCACGCGCCCGGCCTTGCGTACGGCCATGAAACACGTCCTCCAGTAAGCGTCAGGTACCGCTGAGGGCACTCGAAGTACCGGAAATCTATCCGACCCCTCCCCGAGGCCTTCCGGCCCCGGTGCGGTCCGGGCCGCACGCGGCGCGGGTCAGCGGGGCTTCCGTACGGCGACGACGTCGAGCTCCAGGACCACCCGCGGGGCGACCATGAGCGAGGTGAGGGCGTTCCAGTTCACGCCCCAGCCCTTGCGGTCGATGGTGGCGCCGCCCTTGAAGGCGACGTGGAAGCCGCCGTCCGCGTCGGTCCCGCCGCCGGTCAGGGCGAGGTCGAGGGCGACCTGGCGGACCACGTCCCGGACGGCGAGGTCACCGGCGACCGTGTACCGGGTCTCGTCGTGGCGGGTCACCCCGGTGGAGGTGAAGGAGAGGGCCGGGTGCCGGTCCCCGTCCAGGAACTTGCCCCACACCAGGTCGTCCCGCTGCCGGTTGCCGGTGTGGATGCTCCGCGCCTCGACGGTGAGCCAGGCCCGGGACCGCGCCGGGTCGTCCGCGTCCAGCCGGGCCCCGCCCGCGAACGCCGCGAAGTGGCCGCGCACCCTGGTGGACATCGTGTGCCGGGCGACGAACGCCACGCGGGTGCGGGCGGTGTCGAAGACGTAGTCGCCGGTGAGTTCGTCGGGCCTGAGAACGGTGGACATGGCGGATCACTCCTGTGGGACGGGGGCCGGTTGCGGGGAGCGGCGGCCGTTCACCGGGCCGTTCGCGTCCCGGCACTTCGACGGGACAGCCCCGCGGAATGTGAGGCGCACCGCCGCGACCTCACATTCCGCGGGGCTGTCCCGTCATACGCATGTCGGCAGAGACGATCCGCAGGATCGGCGGAGGGAGTTCCACCACCATGACCCACACGAACCCGCCCGGGCGGCCGGACCACCTCTTCGCTGTAAAGAACGTTCGTTCCAGTGAGGAGGACGGTCCCGGGTGGCCGGAGGACGGGCCCGACCCGGTCCTGAGTGCGGTCCAGGCCGAGCGGAGCCGCCTGATCAACCTCGCGTACCGCCTCCTCGGCTCCCTCGCCGACGCCGAGGACGTCGTACAGGAGGCCTATCTGCGCTGGTACGCCATGACGCCGCGGGAGCAGGCCGCCATCGAGGTCCCCGGCGCCTGGCTGGCGCGGGTGACCAGCCGCGTCTGCCTGGACCAGCTCCGCTCGGCCAGGGCCCGGCGCGAGCGCTACGTCGGCGAGTGGATCCCCGAGCCGCTGCCCGACCGTACGGAGTGGGCCGCGGGGCTGCCCGGCGGCCGGTCCGACGAGCCCGCCGACCCGGCCGACCGGGTCACGCTGGACGAGTCGGTGAACATGGCGTTCCTCGTCGTGCTCGACGCGATGACCCCGGCCGAGCGCGTCGCGTTCATCCTGCACGACGTCTTCCGCTACTCCTTCGCCGAAGTCGCCGAGATCGTCGGCCGGACCCCGGCGGCGTGCCGGCAGCTCGCCTCGTCGGCCCGCCGCCGCATGCGCGCCTCGGCCGCGCCCGCGGCCCCGACGGCCCGGCGCGCCGCCCTCGTCAGGGACTTCAAGGAGGCGTGGGAGGCCAAGGACATCGAGGCCCTGGTCGGCCTGCTGCACCCCGAGGCGACGGGCCTCGCGGACGGCGGCGGCCTGGCCGCCGCCGCGCTCCACCCGCTGGCGGGCGGCGAGGTCGTCGCGCGCTACCTGGTGGACCTCGCCGAGCGGCTCGCGGGCCAGACCCTTCTGGAGCGCACGGTCAACGGCCAGCCCGGCCTGGTCGTCCAGCAGGACGGCGTCACGGTCTCGGTCCTGGCCTTCGACGTCACGGACGACCGGATCAGCCGCCTCTGGGCGGTGCGCAACCCCGAGAAGCTCCGCACCTGGACGGCGGCCGACTGACCCGTGCCCGCCGGGCCGGAGGCGTCACACCCTCCCGGCCCGGTGCTTCACCGCGGCCAGCGCGGCGTCCCACGGGTAGTCCACCGGCGCCCCCGCCCCCGGCGGCCCGGGGACGAACCCGCCCTCGCCGTACAGCACGGTGACGCCCTGCTCGCGCAACTCCTCCACGCTGCGGTCGAATTGCCGGTGCCGGGCGTACGCGGCGCTCACGCACGGCACCGCCACCGTCGGTACGTTCCTGCCGATGCCCTCGGCGACGACGCCCACCACGAAGTTCCCCGTCAGCCCGAGGGCCCAGGAGTTGATGGTGTGGAACGTCGCGGGGGCGAAGAGGACGACGTCCGCCTCGGGCCAGACTTCGGGCTCACCGGGCAGCGCGTAGTCGCTGCGCACCGGGTGCCCCGTCAGCGCGGCCAGCCCGTCGATGCTCACGTCGAGCCACCGGGCCGCCGTAGGCGTCAGCCCGAGGCACACGTCCCAGCCATCCGCCTGCGCCGCCTCGATCACTCCCGCCACATCGAACAGAGGCGGCGCGGCCGAGCCGAACAAGTACAGAGTCGGAGAGGTCATACCCGCATCCCACCCCGCCAAGACGATCACACGCAACCACACGCCCACCCACGGACCCGGGCGCACACCCGGCGGGCCCGCTCCGTCGCCCCTGGTCAGCGCAGGGCGCCGATGGCCTTGACGATCAGCGCCCGGGCGTCGGCGCCGTACACGGCGATGGAGCGGAGCTGGTCGAACGCCTTCTCGTAGAGGGCGATCTCGCTGGGCTGCGTCACGGTCACGCGGGCCGACAGGAGCTCGATCGACACCAGGGTGTCGTCGTACATGTGGAACGTCTCCATGGGCCAGACGGCCCGCTCGGGCGACGACATCGGGATGACGCCGAGCGCCACGGAGGAGAAGGTGCCCGCAGTCAGCAGGTGTCCTAGCTGCGCGGCCATGGAGTCCGCGTCACACACCTGGTGCCGCAGCGCTGCTTCCTCGACGAGCAGCACGAACCGGCGGCCGGGTTCGTGCAGGATGCGTGAGCGCTCCAGACGGGCGGCCACGGCGTCGACGACGTCGTCCGGGATCTCCCGGAATTCGGTGATGGAGGACAGCAGCCCCAGCGCGTACCCCTCGGTCTGGAGGAGCCCGGGTATCAGGGTCGCGGAGTAGACGCGGAACTGCCGGGTCGACCTGAACAGGGGCAGATAGCTGTTCTGGAGCTGCTTCAGACCGGCGCGGACCTTGCGGCGCCATTCCACGTACATCGACTCGGCGTTGTGGGACTGGGCGATGATGTCGACGGCTTGCTCGGGCACGCCGCACGCCGCGCACCAGCGGCGGATGTCGTCCGTCGAAGGCGGCGTCCGCGCGTTCTCGATGCGGTAGGTCTTGGGGTGGGACCAGCCGCAGCGCGAGGCCAGCTCGGACCCGCTGATTCCCGCGTCGGCGCGCAGCTCACGCAGGCGTTGTGCGACGCTCTCGCGTGCCGCTTGCGCCGCTGACGACGGGGAGATGGGCATGAGCCTGCCGCGAGCTAGCGGATCTCGTAGGACTCGTGCGGGACGGCCCGATCCCACACCGCTTCGAAGGCCTGCGCGCACAGCTTCGCCGCGTCAGGGTCCTCGCTGATTTCTCCTCCGGCCGAGCCACCGTCCCCCGTGAAGTGATTCCACCGCACCAGGCGCCCGTCGATGAGCCAGAAGTCGTTGCCGGGCAGCGCGAGAGCGGAGGCCTGCCGACGGGGCAGCCACCGAACCTCCTCTCCGGCCGCGATGTTGGTGAACGTGTTGTCGTAGAGGAAACGGGTGTACTCGCTCACCGGTTCAGACACGATGCGGGCGCGGCGCACCCGGACGCCTCGGGCTACGGTCCGCGCGATCAGGTCGAGCCAGGGACGCCACCAGGAGTCCCGGTCGTTCGGATGGTGCCGGAAGCCGCCGCGCCAGTCGGCGAACGGGCCCTTCTCGTAGTCGACCGCGTAGGAGTCGCGCATCTCCAGGTGGACTGCCGACTCCCGTGCCGAGCCGAGGAGTTCATCCCACGCCGGGACGTTCGAGTGCATCGCATGCCTCCCTGATGATGCTGATCATCCTGGCAGGGATTCGGACCACGCCCTCGCCCTCCGGAATCCCCTTGGCATGGCCCGGGACTTCCGTGGCCGCGCATTGCGCTTCGAGCTCGGGGCTGGGCCTCCATCCCTGGAAGACAAGCTCCTGTGCTTCTGGGTCCGCCCACACGGTAGGGCTCTCGCCGTCGCCCGTGTTGGGGTCGATCCCGATGAACCGTAGCGCCATGGCCGCCTCCGCTGCCGTTGGTGTGCACGGATGAACAGCACTGTCACTCAGCCGAGTTGGCCGGTCAAGGGGGCCTTCCTGGCGGGGGGAGTGCTCACATTGCCGTGTACATCGGTGCACATCGCTGGCCGTGACACACCGCGCGTCCCTAGCGTCGAGAGACACAGCAAGGGCCCCGGCGACCGCGCGAACGACCCCGGGGCGTGGCCGACCGGATGGAGTCGACATGGCCGAGACGACGGTGGCCGCGGGCGCTGTCACCTGGCTCACGGAAGCGGGCGCCGATGTCCGCGGAGCCCTCGCCGAGCGGGACCGCGGCGACCTCGCGCCCGTGCTGCACACCCTGACCCACGTCGAGGTCCCCGTCCCCGCGCGGACGGCACGGTCCCGGTACGCCCCGCAGACCACCACGGAGGGGGCGAGGACGTGATCGCCCGTGACCTGTCCCCGCTGGAGAGGCGGGCCGAAGCCGCGTACCTGATCTACCTGGAGCACCTGCGCACCTGCCCCCGCTGCGCCCTGGGCTGGACCACCAAGGAGCGGTGCCGCGGCGCCGTCTACCTGCGCCACGACCTCCGCGAAGCCAGGAGAGCTGTGGCCCGGTACGAGCCACGCCCGCAGCGGACGAGGCGCCGGTGAGCGGCAGCGGACGAGGACAGCCGACGACGGGCGACGACGGGCGGCACGACGAGCGCGGCAGCGACGCTCCCGGCGGCCGACGGAAAGGCCCCGGCCCCCGCCTCACCTGGGGAAACCGGGGCCAAAACCCTGCTCGGAAGGGAGCCCCCTGTCGGATTCGAACCGACGACCTTCGCTTTACAAGAGCGGCGCTCTGACCAACTGAGCTAAGGAGGCCTGCACGGGCCGGCGCGCGGCCGTGCCCGTGCAGTGTAACCAACCCACCCCCCGCCACAGTCGAAAATCTCCTCGAAGGTCATCGGCTCCGGACTACTGACAGACCGGTGACCAGCGGGGTAGCGTCACCGGAAGTTCAGACGACTGGACTAGACCCATCCTTTACTCGGATCGTCCGGCACGTTCCTGCCGGTGAAGGGGGCCCCTCACCATGGCCACTGTTACGTTCGACAAGGCGACCCGCGTCTACCCGGGCTCCGACAAGCCCGCCGTGGACGGCCTCGACATCGCGATCGAGGACGGCGAGTTCCTCGTCCTGGTCGGCCCGTCCGGCTGCGGCAAGTCCACCTCCCTGCGCATGCTCGCGGGCCTGGAGGACGTGAACGCCGGCGCCATCCGCATCGGCGAGCGCGACGTCACGCACCTGCCGCCGAAGGACCGGGACATCGCCATGGTGTTCCAGAACTACGCGCTGTACCCGCACATGACCGTCGCCGCCAACATGGGCTTCGCCCTGAAGATCGCGGGCGTCGACAAGGCCACCATCCGGCAGAAGGTCGAGGAGGCGGCGAAGATCCTCGACCTCACCGAGTACCTGGACCGCAAGCCCAAGGCCCTGTCCGGCGGTCAGCGCCAGCGCGTCGCGATGGGCCGCGCCATCGTCCGCGAGCCGCAGGTCTTCCTCATGGACGAGCCGCTGTCGAACCTCGACGCCAAGCTCCGCGTGTCGACGCGTACGCAGATCGCCAGCCTCCAGCGCCGCCTCGGCATCACCACCGTGTACGTCACCCACGACCAGGTCGAGGCCATGACCATGGGCGACCGCGTGGCGGTCCTCAAGGACGGCCTGCTCCAGCAGGTCGACTCGCCGCGCAACATGTACGACCGCCCCGCCAACCTCTTCGTCGCGGGCTTCATCGGCTCCCCGGCGATGAACCTCGTCGAGGTGCCGATCACCGACGGCGGCGTGAAGTTCGGCAACTCGGTGGTCCCGGTCAACCGCGAGGCGCTGGCCGCCGCGGCCGACAAGGGCGACCGTACGGTGACCGTCGGCGTCCGCCCGGAGCACTTCGACGTGGTCGAGCAGAACGGCGCCGCCGCGAAGTCCCTGTCGAAGGAGACCGAGGACGCCCCGGCCGGCCTCGCCGTGTCCGTGAACGTCGTCGAGGAGCTCGGCGCCGACGGGTACGTGTACGGGACCGCGGAGGTCGGTGGCGAGCAGAAGGACCTCGTGGTCCGGGTGAACGGGCGCCAGGTGCCGGAGAAGGGCTCCCAGCTCCACGTCGTGCCCCGGCCGGGCGAGACCCACGTGTTCTCGACGTCCACGGGCGAACGCCTCAGCGACTGACGCCCCCGGAGGGGGCGTGGCCCACCCGTTCAACGCCCCCTCCCACCTCACCGGCCCACCCCTGCGGCGCCACCCCCACGCACCCGTGCACGCGGCCCGGCAACGCCCGCCCGCCCCCGACGCCCATCACCCTCCGCGGCGCCCTCCCACCCACCACCGCTACCGCGACGCCGCTCCCTCCCACCACCGCCACCACGGCGCCCTTCCCTCCCACCCACCCGTGCGGCCCCGCTCCACCCGGCTGGCCCCGACGCGGAGCGCCGTCCGTGGCGCCCCCGCCTGCCGCTACCGCGGCGGTCCTCCCTCCCACCCACCCGTACAGCCCGGCTCCGCCCGGCCAGCCCGACGCGGAGCGCCGCCCGTGGCGCGCCCATCCACCGCCGCCGTCGCGGCGCCCCTTCTCCCGTGCGGCCCGGCACCACCCGCCCGACCCCATCGCACAGCGCTGTTCATCGCGCCCCATCCAGCCGCCGCTACCGCGGCGATCCCCCTCCCACCCACCCGTGCAGCCCCGCTCCGCCCAGCCAGCCCCAACGCGGAGCGCCACCCGTGGCGCCCCCCACCCACCGCCGCCATCGCGGCGCCCCTTCTCCCGTGCGGCCCAGCTCCGCCCGGTCGGCCCCATCGCACAGCGCTGTTCGTCGCCCCCCGTCCAGCCGCCGCTACCGTGGCGATCCTCCCTCCCACCCACCCGTGCAGCCCTGCTCTGCCCGGCCAGCCCCGACGGCGGAGCACCGCCCGTGGCGAGCCCATCCGCCGCTACCGCGGCGCTCCTCCCTCCCACCCACCCGTGCAGCCCGGCTCCGCCCCGCCGGCCCCGACGCACAGCACCGCCCGTGGCAGCCCATACACCGCCGCCATCGCGGCACCCCTACCACCCGTGCGACCCGGCTCCACCCGGCCAGCCCCGACGCACAGCACCGCCCCTGGCACCCCATACACCACCGCCACCGCGGCACCCCTCCCACCCGTGCGGCCCGGCACCACCCGCCCGACCCCGTCGCGCAGCGCTGTTCATCGCGCCCCATCCAGCCGCCGCTGCCGCGGCGCCCCTCCCACCCGTGCGGCCCAGCTTCTATGCGGGGCATGGCCCCGTGGTGCCCCACTCAGCCGTGCGGTTCAGCCCCGCCCGTCCGGCCCGGACGTGGAGCGCTGTCGGTGGCGCCCCACCACGTCGCGCCACCCGGCCCGCCCAGTCCAGACGCGCAGCGCCCGCCCATGGCACCCCCACCCAGGCCGCAAAGCGCAGCGGCCCTCCCGCCCCACGCCCCCGGCGCCGCCCGCCCAACCCGGCCGCGCAGCGCCGCTCACTGCACCCCGCCCAAGCCCAGGAACACCCAGCTCGCCACGCAGCCTCCCGGCCGGCAGCCGCCTCACCGAACGCCGCCCGCCCGCCCCTCACGCGAAGCGCCACCTCTCACGCCCCCTCAGGTGTGTCCCTGCGGCCACCACCCAGCAGGCAGCAGCAACCCGGCCGACCCCGCAAGAGGCCTTCCCCACCCGCCACCACCGACGGCAGGGGCGGGTGGGTGGGACCAACCTGCCGGTGACGGACAGCCGCGCCGCAGAGGAGGCTGTCGAGAGCGTCCCCGCCCGGGTCCGGGTGGATGGCCGTCAGCGGAGCCGGGCACTCCGCGCCCAGGAGTGGCTCACCGCCGATGGGCCCGGCCGCCCTTCCGGAGACGTGCCGCCCGGATGCAGGGCCCACCGCCGGAGCGGGTCGCAGGGCCCCCGTCCCCGCAGGGCGCGGGCGGGTGGGTGGGAGCACCCCGGCGGCACCCGGCGCAGCCCCGCGAAAGCCGGCCGCGACAGCAGCACCCACGCGCACCGCCGCACCCGGCGCCGGGCAGGCGCCAGGACCGCGAGGCAAGTCGACTCCCGGGCGGGAGGCAGGCCCACGGGCCACCACGCCCCGCTCTGGCCGGCAGGCCCACGGGCCACCGCACCCCGGCCAGGCCGGCAGGCCCGCAGGCCACCACGCCCCGGCCAGGCCGGCAGGCCCGCAGGCCACCACGCCCCGGCCAGGCCGGCAGGCCCGCGGGCCACCACGCCCTGGCCAGGCAGGCAGGAGCGAACCCCGTCAAGCCGCCCGCAGGGCCCCCCGGCCGCTCCCGGACATCTCCGCCCGTTGTCGACAAATACCCCGGCACATCGGTCATTTCACCCCGGGTTCGTCAACACCCACGACGCCAAACCACTTTGCCCGTCCCCCGACCGGGTGACTAAATGTCGCCAAATCATCACCTAGCGCTACCCTCACTCGCGTGACGCACTCCGCCAACCACACCCAGAAGCCGCGCCGAGGCCACCGCGGCCCCGGCCGCCGCATCGGGCGCACGCTCGCCCTCGTCCTGCCCGTCGTCCTGGTGCTGTCCGGCACGCTCGCGGTCACCCGGGTCGACTGGACCGGCAGCTCCTCGGACTCGGTCCTCACCGCGTCCGCGGGCGACCTCTCCGCCCCGGCCAGGTCCCGCGCCCCGCAGGACGTCCTGCGCGACCGGCTGCTCCTGGAGCTCCAGGAGAAGAACCCCGGGGTGGCCCTGACCCACCTCCAGGAGGAGGTCGACCGGCACCCCTCGCTCGCCAAGCATTGCGCGTCCCTGGCCCGCGCCCTCGGCCGCGCGGCCGTCCGCGCGTACGGCCCGAGCCGGGCGCAGTCGTACGCCCGCCCGGTGTGCGACACGTCCTTCGCCGCGGGCGTCGCCGCCCACCACAACGACTGAACGGCACCGGGCCGCCCCCGGCCCCACCCCTAGCACCCCCTGACGCCGCCGGTCACGTCGGAACCCTGCGCGCCCCAACGCGTAGGGTTCCGTCATGACCACCGGTGACACCCACCCCGCAAAGCCCACGCAGGCCGTCGTCCTGGCCGGCGGCCAGGGCTCCCGGCTGCGCCCGTACACCGATGATCGCCCCAAGCCCATGGTCGAGATCCCCGGCACGGGTACGCCGATCATCGGCCACCAGTTGGCCTGGCTCGCGGCCGAGGGCGTGACGGACGCGGTCGTCTCCTGCGGCCACCTGGCCGACGTGCTCAAGGACTGGCTCGACCAGGCCGACCTGCCGCTGAAGGTCACCACCGTCGTCGAGACGGAGCCGCTGGGCCGCGGCGGCGGACTCAAGTACGCGGCCGCGCACCTGCCCAAGACCGACCAGCCCTGGTACGCGACGAACGGCGACATCTGGACCCGCTTCTCGCTGCGCGACATGGCCGCCTTCCACGCCGAGCGCGACGCCACGGCCACGCTCGCCCTGGCCCGCCCGCGCATCCCCTGGGGCGCCGTGGAGACCAACCGGTTCGGGCAGATCACGGACTTCATCGAGGCCCCGCCGTCGCCGTACCTGATCAACGCGGGCGTGTACGTCTTCTCCGCCGACTTCACCGGCCTGCTGCCCGACCGCGGCGACCACGAGCGCACCACGTTCCCGCGCCTGGCCCGCGAGAAGCGCCTGGCGGGCTTCCCGCTGCCGCAGGGCGCGTACTGGCGCGCCATCGACACCGCGAAGGACCTCACCGAGGCCGCCAAGGAACTGGCCGCCCAGCGCCGCTGACGCGCCCCGCGCAGGAGGGGAGGGGCCCCGCACACCGTCCGTGTGCGGGGCCCCT
>NZ_BNBT01000021.1 GCF_014656095.1 Streptomyces longispororuber | reverse complement strand
CCGGGGGCGCGGGGCCGGGGTGCGCGGCTGGGGCGTGCGGCCGGGGTGTGGGCCCGGGGCGCGCGCCCCCGCGTACTCGCCCCGCGTACGGGCGCGGGCTCAGGCGCGGCGGCGTACGACGTAGGCCGCGCCCCGCTCGCGCTCCTCCGCGCCGACGTACTCCTGCCCCCGCGTCCAGCACCAGGCGGGGATGTCCACGGCCGCCACCTCGTCGTCCGACAGGACCGTCACGGTCCCGCCGACCCGCACCCGGCCGATGGCCTTGGCGAGCTCGATGACCGGCTGCGGGCAGCGCTCGCCCAGGGCGTCGACGGTCACCGCGCCGGCCGTCCCGCCCGCACCCTCCGCTGCGCCCGCCTCCGGCGCGCCCAGCTTCCGCCGTACGGAGGCCACCGCGCCGGGCAGCACCTGGAGGAACCGCTCCACCTCCGCCGCGTCGGTGCCCCACGGCAGCGACACCCGGACGTTGCCCTCGCTGACCACGCCCATCGCCTTGAGCACATGGCTCGGCGTGAGCGTGCTGCTGGTGCAGGAGGAGCCGGAGGACACGGAGAACCCGGCCCGGTCCAGCTCGTGCAGCAGCGTCTCCCCGTCGACGTAGAGACAGGAGAAGGTCACCAGGTGCGGCAGCCGCCGCGCCGGGTCGCCCACCACCTCCACGTCCGGCACCAGCGCGGGCACCCGCGCCCGGATGCGCTCCGTCAACTCCCGCAGCCGGGCCTCCTCCCCGGCCGCCTCGGCCCGCACGGCCCGCAGCGCCGCCGCGGCCGCCACGACCGCCGGGATGTTCTCGAACCCGGCCGACCGGCCCGACTCCCGCTCGTCGACCGGGCCTTGGGGCGCGAACCGCACCCCCTTGCGCACCACCAGGAACCCGACACCGGCAGGTCCGCCCCACTTGTGGGCGCTCGCCGTGAGCAGGGACCAGTCCCCCTCCACCGGCCCCCACGCCAGCGACTGCGCCGCGTCCACGAGCAGCGGTACCCCGGCCGCCCGGCACGCCGCCGCCACCTCGGCCACCGGCTGGCGGGTGCCGACCTCGTGGTTGGCGGACTGCAGGCAGGCCAGCGCGGTGTCGTCGCCCAGCGCGGCCGCGTACGCCGCGGCGTCCACCGCCCCGGCCCGGTCCACGCCCACCTCGGTCACCGTTCCACCGGCCCGCTCGTGCGCCGCCGCCGAATGGAGTACCGCGGAGTGCTCCACCGCGGACACCACCAGGTGCCGCCCCACCCGCCGCCGCCCGGCGAGCGCCCCGGCGATCCCGTCGTACAGGGCCCGGGTGCCGGAGGTGGTGAACACCAGCTCGTCCGGCCGGCACCCCACCGCCTCGGCGGCGGCCTCCCGCGCGGCGTCGAGCAGCATCCGCGCCCGCCGCCCCTCCCGGTACAACCGCGAGGGATCGGCCCACCCCTCCTCCAGGGAGGCCTGCAGCGCCTGCCGGGCAACGGGATGAAGAGGAGCGGAGGAAGCAACATCGAAGTAGGCCACCCCCAAACGCTAAGTGCCCCGAAGGGGCGCGGGGAACTGCGCGATCAATAGGAGCGCGCCCGCACCCGCCGAACACGGGGGCTTCCGGAGCCGGTGGGCGCCCCGATCCCCCGTCAGGACAAGCCCCGCGAGGGGCGACCGCCCCCCTTCGGAGTGACCCGCGGCGCGTTAGGCACCCTCCCCGCGCGACCCCAAATAGCGTCCAGTAGGGTTTGGTCCGCATAAACATCCAAACCCCTGCCCGACGCAGGGCGGCGACCGACCAGCGAGAAGGCCGCAGCCAACCGCGCGGGCGAGACTCTCGGGAAGGCGCTACGTGAGTCCCAACGGCTCCGACCGCTCGCCGCGGCGCCCGATGCGGCGGAAGCTGCTGCAGGCACTGACTGCGGGCCTGGTCCTGGTAACCGCCACCGGTTGCACATACAAGGACTTTCCCCGCCTGGGTATGCCGACCCCGGTCACGGAGGAGGCTCCGCGGATCCTCTCCCTCTGGCAGGGCTCGTGGGCGGCTGCGCTCGCCACGGGCGTGCTGGTCTGGGGCCTGATCCTGTGGAGCGTCATCTTCCACCGGCGCAGCCGCACCAAGGTGGAGGTACCGGCACAGACCCGTTACAACATGCCCATCGAGGCGCTGTACACGGTCGTCCCCCTGATCATCGTCTCGGTGCTGTTCTACTTCACCGCCCGTGACGAGTCGAAGCTCCTCGCGCTCGACGACAAGCCGAAGCACACCATCAACGTGGTCGGCTACCAGTGGAGCTGGGGCTTCAACTACATCGAGGACGTGCCGGGCTCCGACAAGGGCGACGCCAAGACGTCCAAGGACCTCGACGCCATTCCGGACCGCTTCCGGAAGGACTTCCCGGACAACGCGGGCGGCGTCTACGAGGTCGGCACGCCGGGCGAGCGGAACCCGCAGAACGGCAACCCCGGCCCCACCCTCTGGCTCCCCAAGGGCGAGAAGGTCCGCTTCGTCCTGACTTCGCGTGACGTCATCCACTCCTTCTGGGTGGTGCCGTTCCTGATGAAGCAGGACGTCATTCCGGGCCACACCAACGCGTTCGAGGTGACTCCCAACAAGGAGGGCACCTTCATGGGCAAGTGCGCCGAGCTGTGCGGCGTCGACCACTCCCGGATGCTCTTCAACGTCAAGGTCGTCTCTCCCGAGCGCTACCAGAAGCACCTCGAAGACCTCGCGAAGAAGAACCAGACCGGTTACATCCCGGCCGGCATCGAGCAGACGGACCGCGAGAAGAACCGGGAGACGAACCAACTGTGAGCATCCTCAACGAACCTCAGGGTGCCGCGGCAGCGGAAGACTCGTACGAGAACGAACTGCCGGTCAGGCGCAAGCAGCCCGGAAACGTCGTCGTCAAGTGGCTGACCACCACGGACCACAAGACGATCGGCACGCTGTATCTGGTCACGTCGTTCGCGTTCTTCTGCATCGGCGGCGTCATGGCGCTCTTCATGCGCGCCGAGCTCGCCCGTCCCGGCACGCAGATCATGTCGAACGAGCAGTTCAACCAGGCGTTCACGATGCACGGCACGATCATGCTGCTGATGTTCGCGACGCCGCTGTTCGCGGGCTTCGCGAACTGGATCATGCCGCTCCAGATCGGCGCCCCGGACGTCGCCTTCCCGCGGCTGAACATGTTCGCCTACTGGCTGTACCTGTTCGGCTCGCTCATCGCGGTCGGCGGCTTCCTCACCCCGAACGGCGCCGCGGACTTCGGCTGGTTCGCGTACTCGCCGCTCTCGGACGCCGTCCGGTCGCCGGGCATCGGCGCCGACATGTGGATCATGGGTCTGGCCTTCTCCGGCTTCGGCACGATCCTCGGCTCGGTCAACTTCATCACCACGATCATCTGCATGCGCGCCCCCGGCATGACGATGTTCCGCATGCCGATCTTCACCTGGAACGTGCTGCTGACCGGTGTGCTGGTCCTGCTCGCCTTCCCGGTCCTGGCCGCCGCGCTGTTCGCCCTGGAGGCGGACCGCAAGTTCGGTGCCCACATCTTCGACGCGGCCAACGGCGGCGCCCTGCTCTGGCAACACCTCTTCTGGTTCTTCGGCCATCCAGAGGTGTACATCATCGCCCTGCCATTCTTCGGAATCATTTCCGAAGTCATCCCGGTCTTCTCCCGTAAGCCGATGTTCGGCTACATGGGCCTGGTGGGCGCGACCATCGCCATCGCCGGTCTTTCCGTGACGGTGTGGGCGCACCACATGTACGTCACCGGCGGCGTGCTCCTGCCGTTCTTCTCCTTCATGACGTTCCTCATCGCGGTGCCGACCGGTGTGAAGTTCTTCAACTGGATCGGCACGATGTGGAAGGGCTCGCTGAGTTTCGAAACTCCGATGCTCTGGGCGATCGGCTTCCTGATCACCTTCACCTTCGGTGGTCTGACCGGCGTCATCCTGGCCTCGCCGCCGATGGACTTCCACGTCTCCGACTCGTACTTCGTGGTCGCGCACTTCCACTACGTCATCTTCGGCACCGTGGTGTTCGCGATGTTCTCCGGCTTCCACTTCTGGTGGCCGAAGTTCACCGGCAAGATGCTGGACGAGCGGCTCGGCAAGATCACCTTCTGGACGCTGTTCGTGGGCTTCCACGGCACGTTCCTGGTCCAGCACTGGCTGGGCGCCGAGGGCATGCCGCGCCGGTACGCGGACTACCTGGACGCCGACGGCTTCACCGCCCTGAACACGATCTCGACGATCGCCTCGTTCCTGCTCGGTCTGTCGATCCTGCCGTTCTTCTACAACGTGTGGAAGACCGCCAAGTACGGCAAGAAGATCGAGGTCGACGACCCGTGGGGCTACGGCCGCTCCCTGGAGTGGGCCACGTCCTGCCCGCCGCCGCGGCACAACTTCATCACCCTGCCGCGGATCCGCTCCGAATCCCCGGCGTTCGACCTGCACCACCCTGAGATCGCCGCGCTCGACCAGCTCGAGAACACCGGTGAGGGCGAGAAGGCCGCTCTCGCCGGCGGCAAGGAGGCCGGCAAGTGAAGATCCAGGGCAAGATGTTCATCTGGCTGAGCGTCTTCGTACTGATCATGGCCATCGTGTATGGCTGGTGGTCGAAGGAGCCCGCCGGAACCACCGCGCTCTTCCTGGCCTTCGGCCTGTGCATCATGATCGGCTACTACCTGGCCTTCACGGCCCGGCGGGTCGACGCCTCGGCACAGGACAACAAGGAGGCCGACGTCGCGGACGAGGCCGGCGAGGTGGGCTTCTTCAGCCCGCATAGCTGGCAGCCGCTGTCCCTGGCCGTCGGTGGCGCGCTCGCTTTCATGGGCGTCGTCTTCGGCTGGTGGCTGCTGTACTTCTCGGCCCCGATCATCCTGATCGGCCTGTGGGGCTGGGTCTTCGAGTACTACCGCGGCGAGAACCAGAACCAGTAGGGCGTCCCGTCGCACCCCCAGGGGCCCGGACACTCCGTCAGGAGCGTCCGGGCCCCTGGCCGTTGCCGGGGCCCGCGAGCCCCCGGCCGCCGTCCGGAGGGCGCCCGGGAGCCGCTCCGGTTCCGCCTTACGGGTGAACCCTCGGACGGGTCACCCGCCGCGCACGGCGTGTCGAACCTTCATACCGTGTGTTCATGAGCCACTCTCCGCGAATCCGCACGGTGCTGAGCTGCACCCTCCTGGTGGTCGCCCTCGGCGCGGGCACGACGGCCTGCGGGGACGGCGGCGGCGATCCGCTCTCGGTGGCGCCGTACGACGCGGCGTCCCAGGTGGCCTTCAACGGTCCCGGGGGCAGCGACCGGAAGGCCGATCCGGACAAGCCGCTGGAGGTCACCGCGCGCGGCCGCGACGGGCGCATCACGGACGTCACGGCCACCGACGCCACGGGCCGCTACGTGGCGGGCGAACTCTCCGCCGACGGCACCCGCTGGCGCAGCACGGCCCCGCTGGCGGCCGGGGCCCGCTACACGGTCCGGGTGAGCACGGAGGACGGCAAGGGCTCGCCCGGCCGCAAGGTCCTGACGTTCGACACCGCGGCGCCCAGTGCGAAGGAGCTCCTGAAGGTCACCCTGGGCCCGGCCGCGGGCAAGTACGGCGTCGGCCAGCCCGTCACCGCGAAGCTCGGCGCGCCCGTCAAGGACAAGAAGGCCAGGGCCGTCGTCGAGCGGGCGCTCAAGGTCCGCTCCGAGCCCGCGACGCAGGGCTCCTGGCACTGGGTGGACGACACGACGCTGCACTACCGCCCGAAGGAGTACTGGCCCGCCAACGCCACCGTCCACGTGCACAGCACGCTGGAGGGCGTCAAGGTCGCCGACCGGCTGCGGGGCGCCGCGGTCGCCCCGCTCCGGTTCACCACGGGCGACAAGATCGTGGCCGTCACGGACGCCGCCGCGCACTGGATGAAGGTCTACCGCAACGACAAGGAGATCCACTCCATGCCGGTCACCACCGGCAGGCCCGGCTACGCCACCAGGAACGGCATCAAGGTGGTCCTGGGCAAGGAGCACGTCGTCCGCATGACCAGCCGCAGCATCGGCGCCGCGGACTTCTACGACAAGATGGTGTACTACGCCACGCGCGTCACCGACAGCGGGGAGTACGTGCACGCCGCCCCCTGGTCGGCGGGCTCCCACGGCGTCGCCAACACCAGCCACGGCTGCACCGGCATGAGCACCGGCAACGCCGCCTGGTTCTTCCAGACCGTCCGCCCGGGCGACCTCGTCCAGGTCGTCAACAGCGCCGGCGCCGGCATGGACCACTTCGGCAACGGCTACGGCGACTGGAACGTCCCCTGGGCGGCCTGGCGCAAGGGCAGCGCCCTGCTCGCGGACCCGAGGACGGGCCGCGACGCCCCCGACCCGGCCCGCCTGCGCCCCCGGCCCGCGTAGCCGGGGGCCGCGTGGCCGGGGCCCGCTCGGCCAGGGGCCCGGCCGGGCTCTCAGGCGCTCAGGGCGGCCTTCCCGCGCAGCAGGGAGGCCAGGGCGGAGGCGAACTCCACCGGCTCCAGCGGCAGCGTCACGGCCGCCTCGGCGCGGCTCCAGGTGGCCAGCCAGGCGTCCTGCGGCCGGCCGATGAGCAGCAGCACGGGCGGGGCCTGGAAGACCTCGTCCTTGATCTGCCGGCACACGCCCATGCCCCCGGCGGGCGCGGCCTCCCCGTCGAGCACGCAGACGTCGATGCCGCCCTGCCGCAGCTCCTTCAGGACCGCGGGGAGCGTGGCGCACTCGACGAACTCGACGGGCGGAACATCAGCAGCGGGCCTGCGCCCGGCCGCCAACCGGACCTGTTCGCGGGTGTCGGCGTCATCGCTGTAGATCAACACCGTGGCGGTCGGCTGCATGGTTCCTCCGCATCGTCGAGGGATCTCGCGCGGATGCTACTCCTCCCGACACCTCGTCAACACCGGTTGGGACAGCGCCGCGATGGGCCATACGGGCAGGACACACGCACCAGACACTCCGAACGGCACCCCCCGGGGTGAGGGCGGGATAAGCGACCGACATAATGTCGGTCGTGGCGACAGCAACGACAGTAGACACCGGGCACGCGCACCCGCCGGTCAATCGACCGAACCTCACCAGCGTCGGAACCATCATCTGGTTGAGTTCCGAGCTGATGTTCTTCGCGGCCCTCTTCGCGATGTACTTCACCCTGCGATCGGTGACGGGTCCCGACCACTGGAAGGAAATGGCGGACAGCCTGAACTTCCCGTTCTCGGCGACCAACACCACGATCCTGGTGCTTTCCTCCCTCACCTGCCAGCTCGGCGTGTTCGCGGCCGAGCGCGGTGACGTGAAGAAGCTCCGGATGTGGTTCATCGTCACCTTCATCATGGGTGCGATCTTCATCGGCGGCCAGGTCTTCGAGTACACCGAGCTGGTCAAGCACGAGGGCCTTTCGCTCTCGTCCGACCCGTACGGCTCGGTCTTCTACCTGACCACCGGCTTCCACGGACTGCATGTGACGGGTGGCCTCATCGCCTTCCTGCTGGTCCTCGGCCGTACGTACGCGGCCAGAAGGTTCACCCACGAGCAGGCGACCGCCGCCATCGTCGTGTCCTACTACTGGCACTTCGTCGATGTCGTCTGGATCGGCCTCTTCGCCACGATCTACATGATCAAGTAAGTCGGCGCCGGGGCGCGGCGCCTCCGGGCCGCCGGGCGCACCCGACGTATCGACACAGTCCAGAAGCATCGACGCAGAAGATCCTGACACCGGGGTAATCCGTGAAAAAGCTCTCCGCACGACGACGCCATCCGCTGGCGGCGGTCGTCGTCCTACTCCTCGCGCTGGCGGCCACCGGGGGGCTGTACGCCGCGTTCGCGCCGGCGGACAAGGCGCAGGCCGACGAAACCGCTCAGTCCCTCGCCATCGACGAGGGCAAGAAGCTCTATGCCGTGGGCTGCTCAAGCTGCCACGGAACCGGCGGTCAGGGCACGTCCGACGGCCCGAGCCTGGTGGGTGTGGGCGCCGCCGCTGTCGACTTCCAGGTCGGCACCGGCCGGATGCCGCTGCAGCAGCAGGGCGCCCAGGCGCCGAAGAAGAAGGTCATCTACACCCAGGCGCAGATCGACCAGCTCGCGGCCTACGTGGCCTCGCTCGGCGCCGGTCCCTCCGTGCCGACCGACAAGCAGGTCGACCCGAAGGGCGCCGACATCGCCAAGGGCGGCGAGCTCTTCCGCACCAACTGTGCCCAGTGCCACAACTTCACCGGTGAGGGTGGCGCGCTGACCCACGGCAAGTACGCGCCGAGCCTGGAAGGCGTCAGCAAGAAGCACATCTACGAGGCCATGCAGACCGGCCCGCAGAACATGCCGTCCTTCCCCGACACGACGATGCCGGAGAAGAACAAGAAGGACATCATCGCGTACCTCGACGCGGTCAACAGCGAGAAGACCGAGAGCCCCGGTGGTCTCAAGCTGGGCGGTCTCGGACCGGTCAGTGAGGGCCTCTTCGCCTGGATCTTCGGCCTCGGCGCGCTGATCGCGGTCGCCGTGTGGGTCGCCGCCCGGACCGCAAAGGCCAAGAAGTCATGAGTAGCCAAGAAACCCCAGAAGAGAACCTGCCCAGCGAGCAGGAGTCCGCGCACGGCGCGGTAGCCGTGGCCAAGACCGGGGAGCACGCCGACCCGTTCGCGGACCCGGGCCTGCCGCCGCACGAGCACCGCGTCCAGGACATCGACGAGAAGGCCGCCCGGCGCTCCGAGCGCACGGTCGCCCTGCTGTTCACGGTGTCGATGCTGTCGACGATCGGCTTCATCGCCTCGTTCGTGGCGTTCCCGGTCGACAAGAGCGTCTACCTGTGGCCCATCGGGCACATCAGCGCGCTGAACTTCGCGCTCGGCATGACCCTCGGCCTCGCCCTGTTCTGCATCGGCGCGGGCGCGGTCCACTGGGCCCGCACCCTGATGTCCGACGTCGAGGTCGCCGACGAGCGGCACCCGATCGAGGCCGAGCCCGAGGTCAAGGCCAAGGTGCTCGCGGACTTCGCGCAGGGCGCGAAGGAGTCCCAGCTCGGCCGGCGCAAGCTGATCCGCAACACGATGTTCGGCGCGCTGTCCCTGGTCCCGCTCTCCGGCGTCGTCCTGCTGCGTGACCTCGGTCCGCTGCCCGAGGACAAGCTGCGGCACACGCTGTGGGCCAAGGGCAAGCTGCTCGTGAACATGAACACGAACGAGCCGCTGCGTCCCTCGGACGTCGCCGTCGGTTCGCTCACCTTCGCCAAGCCCGAGGGCCTGGAGGAGCACGACCACGACTTCCAGACCCAGATCGCCAAGGCCGCCCTGATGATCGTCCGGCTCCAGCCCGACGACATCAAGGACAAGCGCGAGCTGGCGTGGTCGCACGAGGGCATCGTCGCGTACTCCAAGATCTGCACCCACGTGGGCTGCCCGATCTCCCTGTACGAGCAGCAGACGCACCACGTCCTCTGCCCGTGCCACCAGTCCACCTTCGACCTCTCCGACGGTGCCCGAGTGATCTTCGGCCCGGCCGGTCACGCCCTGCCGCAGCTACGCATCGGCGTGAACGACGAGGGCTACCTCGAGGCGCTCGGCGACTTCGAAGAGCCCGTCGGTCCTGCCTTCTGGGAGCGCGGATGAGCACCGAAACGACGTCAGCCACCACGGCTGCCGACCACCGCAAGAAAGCGCCCGCCGGTGAGCGGGTCGCCGACTGGGCCGACGGCCGCCTCGGGATCTACTCCCTGGCCAAGGCCAACATGCGCAAGATCTTCCCGGACCACTGGTCCTTCATGCTGGGTGAGATCTGCCTCTACAGCTTCATCATCATCATCCTCACGGGTGTGTACCTGACGCTGTTCTTCCACCCGTCGATGAACGAGGTGGAGTACCACGGCAGCTACGTCCCGCTGCAGGGACAGCTCATGTCCGAGGCGTTCAACTCGACCATGCACATCTCCTTCGATGTGCGCGGTGGTCTGCTGATCCGGCAGATCCACCACTGGGCGGCGCTGATCTTCCTCGCCGGCATGTTCGTGCACATGATGCGCGTGTTCTTCACCGGTGCGTTCCGCAAGCCGCGTGAGGTCAACTGGCTGTTCGGCTTCCTGCTGTTCGTCCTCGGCATGTTCACCGGCTTCACCGGTTACTCGCTCCCCGACGACCTGCTCTCCGGCACCGGTGTCCGCTTCATGCAGGGCGCGATCCTGTCCGTGCCGATCGTCGGCACGTACCTGTCGATGTTCCTGTTCGGCGGCGAGTTCCCCGGCGGCGACTTCGTGGCCCGGTTCTACTCGGTCCACATCCTGCTGCTGCCGGGCATCATGCTCGGCCTCGTGGTGGCGCACCTGATCCTGGTCTTCTACCACAAGCACACGCAGTTCGCGGGCCCCGGCAAGACCAACAAGAACGTCGTCGGCATGCCGCTGCTCCCGGTCTACATGGCCAAGGCCGGAGGCTTCTTCTTCCTGGTCTTCGGTGTCATCGCGGCCATCGCGGCGGTCGCCTCGATCAACCCGATCTGGGCGCTCGGTCCGTACCGCCCGGACCAGGTGTCCACCGGCGCCCAGCCCGACTGGTACATGGGCTTCGCCGAGGGCCTGATCCGTGTCATGCCGGGCTGGGAGATCAACCTCTGGGGCCACACGCTCGTCCTGGGCGTCTTCATCCCGCTGGTGATCTTCCCGCTGGTCCTCGCGGCCATCGCCGTCTACCCGTTCATCGAGTCCTGGGTCACCGGCGACAAGCGCGAGCACCACATCCTGGACCGCCCGCGCAACGCCCCGACCCGCACCGCCTTCGGTGTCGCCTGGGTGACCGCGTACATGATCATGCTGGTGGGTGGTGGCAACGACCTGTGGGCCACGCACTTCCACCTGTCGATCAACGCCATCACCTGGTTCGTCCGGATCTTCTTCTTCGTCGGACCGGTCATCGCGTTCATCGTCACCAAGCGGATCTGCCTGGGCCTCCAGCGCCGCGACCGCGACAAGGTGCTGCACGGCCGCGAGTCGGGCATCATCAAGCGCCTGCCGCACGGTGAGTTCGTCGAGGTGCACGAGCCGCTCGACCAGGAGCAGCTCCACACCCTCACGGCGCACGAGCAGTACAAGCCGCTGGAGATCGGTCCGTCGGTCGACGAGAACGGCGTCCAGCGCAAGGTGAAGGGTTCGCAGAAGCTGCGGGCGAAGCTGTCCAAGAACATGTACGGCGAGGACAGCCAGATCCCGAAGCCCACCGCCGAGGAGTACAAGGAGATCACGAGCGGCCACGGCCACCACTGATCGCCGGAACCACCGGCACCCAGACCCGTAGAGGTCGCCACAGCGAGAGCCCCGTCCACGCATCGGACGGGGCTCTTCGCCGTCCCCGGGCTGGATAGGGTGGGACCGCGCCCCACCGGTGGGGCCCTTCTCCCGTACGGACGAACTCAGGAGCGGCTATGAGCGCTGTGACCCCCGCTGGAGGCGACACCGCGGCGGGCCGTTCCTGGCCCGACGTACTGAACGGCCTCCTTGACGGCCGCGACCAGAGCGCCGACGACACGGCCTGGGCGATGGACCGCATCATGCGCGGCGAGGCGACCGACGCGCAGATCGCGGGCTTCGCCGTCGCGCTGCGCGCCAAGGGCGAGACGGTCGCGGAGATCTCCGGCCTGGTGCGCGCGATGTACGAGCACGCCCACGTCATCGACGTGCCGGGGCCGAGCGTCGACATCGTCGGCACCGGCGGCGACGGCGCCAAGACCGTCAACATCTCGACCATGTCCGCGATCGTCGTCGCCGGGACCGGCGCCAAGGTCGTCAAGCACGGCAACCGCGCGGCGTCCAGCGCGTCCGGCGCCTCCGACGTCCTGGAGAAGCTCGGCGTCAACCTGGAGCTGACCCCGGAGCGGGTGCGGGAGGTCGCGGACGAGGCCGGCATCACCTTCTGCTTCGCCGTCAAGTTCCACCCGGCGCTGCGCCATGTGGCGCCCGCCCGGCGCGAGCTGGGCATCCGCACGACCTTCAACTTCCTGGGCCCGCTGACCAACCCGGCCAAGGTGCGCGCCCAGGCCACCGGCGTCGCCGACGCGCGGATGGCGCCGATCCTCGCCGGCGTCCTCGCCGAGCGCGGCTCGTCGGCGCTCGTCTTCCGCGGCGACGACGGCCTGGACGAGCTCACCACGACCGCCACCTCCCGGGTCTGGGTGGTGCGGGACGGGCAGGTCCGCGAGGAGGCCTTCGACCCGCGCGACGTCGGCATCGACCTGGTGCCCGTCGAGGCGCTGCGGGGCGCCGACGCCTCGTACAACGCGGAGGTCGCCCGGCGGCTCCTGGACGGCGAGACCGGCCCCGTGCGGGACGCGGTCCTGCTGAACGCCGCGGCGGCGCTCGTCGCCCTGGAGCCGGGCGAGGGCCCGCTCGCGGAGCAGCTCCGCGCGGGCATGGCGAAGGCGGCCGAGTCCATCGACTCCGGCGCGGCCAAGGCGGCGCTGGCGCGCTGGGCAGCCGCCAGCAACGCCTGAGCCCCGCCCGTAAGGGGCGCGGGGAACTGTGCGCTCAGCGCGCGACATGCCGCAGACGCGTCTGCTGAGATCTCGGCAGACGCGTCTGCGGCTGTGCGGGGGCTGGTCGCGCAGTTCCCCGCGCCCCTTACGGGCTGACGCGGCTCGCCGGTCCGGATCGTGGACGGGTGTTGCGCCCGCATGATCGTGTGGCAAGATGCTGCGCAGGTCATGAGTGACAGCGACTACGGCCCCGGCCCGCTGTCCGGCAACCCTCCGTCCGTGGCGGGGTGCCCCGGGTGAAGACCAGGCGGTGGACAGCAAGGTCCACCGCAAGCGCGGACCCCTCGCAACCCTGGGGTCCTGGTCCTCAAGGGAGCAGTCTCGTGAGCAAGCGAATGCGCTAGGGCCTCGTCGCCCCTCTTCCGCGCACCCTTTTCCCCCTTCGTCACTGCGCCGCGCCGGCGGCCGACGCCGCCCGCCCGCGCAGTGAACTCGCCTGCCTCGTACGGGAGTTCGCCATGTCCGCACGCCCTGCCGCCACCGCCGCCGCCACGACCGCCACCGCCGACCCCTGCTGCGCCGCCCCGCTGCCGGTGCTCGGCCGGGACGTCACCGTCCCCCTCGTCACCGGCGGCGAGGTGACGTACGCCGCGCTCGACTACGCGGCCAGCGCGCCCGCGCTCCAGCGGGTCTGGGACGACGTGGCCGCGTACGCGCCGTACTACGGCAGCGTGCACCGCGGGGCCGGGTACCTGTCGCAGCTCTCCACCGACCTGTTCGAGAACTCCCGCGCCGCCGTGGCCGCGTTCCTCGGCTGCCGCGAGGACGACCAGGTGGTCTTCACGCGGTCCACCACGGACTCGCTGAACCTGCTGGCAGCGGCCCTCCCCGCCGACTGCCAGGTCTTCGTCTTCGAGACCGAGCACCACGCCTCGCTGCTGCCGTGGCGCGACGCGCGCGTCACCTACCTGGACGCGCCGCGCACGCCCGACGAGGCCGTGCGGAACCTGGAGCGGGCCCTCGCCGCCCGCGACCCCCACGGGCCCGCCCTGGTCTGCGTGACCGGCGCCTCGAACGTCACCGGCGAGCTGTGGCCGGTGCGCGAACTCGCCGCCGCCGCGCATGCGCACGGCGCCCGCATCGTCCTCGACGCCGCGCAGCTCGCGCCCCACCACCCCGTGGACATCGCCGCGTCGGACGTCGACTGGGTCGCCTTCTCCGGGCACAAGCTGTACGCGCCCTTCGGCTCCGGGGTGCTCGCCGGGCGGGCCGACTGGCTGCGGGCCGCCGAGCCCTACCTGGCCGGTGGCGGCGCCTCGCGGGCGGTGGCGCGCCGCGCCGACGGGGGAGTGGACGTGGAGTGGCACGAGACCGCCGCGCGGCACGAGGCCGGTTCGCCGAACGTCATCGGGGCCTACGCCGTCGCCTCCGCCTGCAAGGCGCTGACCGAGGCGGGCTTCGAGTCGCTGGTCGCGCGTGAGCGGCACCTGATCGAGAAGGTGCGCGCGGGGCTCGCGGAGGTGCCCGAGGTGCGGGTGCTCTCGCTGTTCGGGGACGACGCGCCCCGGGTGGGGGTGCTCTCGTTCGTGGTGGACGGCTGGAACAGCTCGCACTTCGCCGCCGCGCTCTCCGCCGAGTACGGCATCGGCGTCCGCGACGGCCTGTTCTGCGCCCACCCCCTGGTGCGGACGCTCCTCGGCGGCGCGCCCGACGAGCCCGGCGAGTGCGGCGCCCCGGAGGCCGCGCCCGGCGAGCGGTCGCTGAACGCGATCCGGGTGAGCTTCGGCGCGGGCACCCCCGACGAGCACGTCGAGCGGTTCGTCCGCGCCGTCAGGGAGCTGGTCCGCGACGGCGCGCGGTGGAGCTACCGCACCGTGGACGGGCGCTGCGTGCCCGACACCGGCGCGGACACCTCCGCGGCCACCGGTGCCGACACTTCCACGGCCACCGGAGCCGGCACCTCCCCGGCGACTGGTGCCGACACCGCGGCGGCCACCGCCGCCTGATCCGGCAGGCGCGAGCCGAGCACGATCATCCGCAGGGCCCGCTCGGTGGCGTCGGTGAGGAACTCGGCGCCCCGGCCCAGCGCCTCGGTGAGCGTCACCGGGGCGGGCAGGATCGCGCTGTAGGCGTCCACGCCCGCGGCCCGCACCAGGTGCGCGCCCTCGCCGATGGTGCCCGCGAGCGCCAGTACGGGCCGCCCGGACCGCTTGGCGCGGCGGGCCACCTCGGCCGGGACCTTGCCGCGCGGCGTCTGGTGGTCCAGGGCGCCCTCGGCGGTGACGACCAGGTCGGCGCGGGCAAGCCGGGCGTCCAGGTCGACGTGGTCGAGCAGCACGTCGAAGCGGGGCAGCAGCCGGGCGCCGACCGCGGCGAGGCCCGCGCCGAGGCCGCCGGAGGCGCCGGTGCCGGGCCCGAGGCGGAGGTCGGCGGTGACGCCGAGGTCGCGGGTGACGACGTAGGCCCAGCGCTCCAGGCCCGCGGCCAGCTCCTCCACCTGGGCGGGGGTCGCGCCCTTCTGGGGGCCGAACACCCGGGCCACGCCGCGCTCGCCGCACAGCACGTTGTGCGGGTTGCAGGCCACGACCAGCTCGGTGCGGGCCAGGCGCGGGTCGAGGCCGGTGGCGTCGACGCGGTGCAGGCGCGGCAGCTCCCGGCCGCCGCGCGGCAGTTCCCAGCCGTCGGCGTCCAGGAGCCGGACGCCCAGGGCCTGGAGCGCGCCCGCGCCGCCGTCGGACGTCCCCGAGTCGCCGCAGCCGACCAGGACGCGGCGCGCGCCCGCGTCGAGCGCGGCGCGGATCAGCTCGCCCACGCCGTACGTCGTGGTGGCCCCCGGGTCGCGCAGGTCGCGCGGCACCAGGCGCAGGCCGGCGGCGGCCGCCAGGTCCACCACGGCGGTGCCCCGGCCGAGGAGCGCGAAGTGGGTGCCGATGCGCTCGCCGAGCGGGCCGGTCGCGGGCAGCGCCACGAGCCGCCCGCCGCTCGCCGCGGCGAGGGCCTGCGCGGTGCCCTCGCCGCCGTCCACGAGCGGGATCAGGTCGGTCGTGGCGTCGGGCAGGACGCGGTGGACGCCGCGGGCGATGGCCTCGGCGGCGGACTGGGCGGACAGCGACTCCTTGAAGCCGCTCGGGGCGATGGCGACACGGGACAGCGACGGCATGGACGTACTCCTCGAAACGGTGGGGCGGCGGGGCGCGGTCAGCGGGTGACCGGCACGCCGAGCAGGGGCCAGACGGCCAGGGCGAACAGCAGGACGAGCGCGGCCGTCAGCGGGGCCAGGACGGCCGAGAGCCGCAGCAGGTCGCGGGCGGTGTAGGTGGGCACCCCGGGCACCTCGGCGTAGAGCGTCACCGGCTTCGCGGAGGCGGGCAGGGTGTGGCAGAACCCGGCGGCGGCCGTGGACGCCAGGGCCGCGGCGACGGGGTTGACGCCCGCGCCCAGGGCGGCGGCCACCACCAGCGGCACGAGGACGGAGGAGCGGGCCGAACGGGACTGGAGCACCAGGTGGGCCGCCGTGCTGACCGCCACGACGACGGCGAGGAAGAGCCACGGCGACAGGCCGGCGGGCAGTCCCGACACGAGCCACGCGGCCGCGCCGGACTCCGCGAGCGCCACCCCCATCGCCATCGTCGCCGCCATGAACAGCAGCAGCGACCACGGCACGGTGGTCAGGGCGTCCTTGAGGCGGACGGTGCCGAGCGCGGGGGACGCGGCGACGACCGCGCCGATCAGCGCGACCACGGCGGGCGGCACGTGGTGCAGCGGCTCGCTGCACCACAGGGCGACGACCGTGGCGAGCAGCAGCGCGCAGCGCGCCTCCGCGGGCCCCCAGGGGCCGGTCACCGGCTGCGCGCTGTGCTCCTGTATCCGCTCCACCGTGAGGGCCACCGGCCCCCGGCGGTCGGCACGGCGCGTCGTCGTCAGGAGCACGGCCTCGGCCGCGAGGTGGGACGACACGACGGCCAGCGGCAGGCCGAGCAGCAGCCACCGCGCGAAGCCGACCTCGTCCCCGGTGCTCTCCCACAGGACGGACACCGTGATCAGATGCGCTCCCGCGCCGATCAGGGTCGCCACCGCGGACAGCAGGATGACGGTCGGGAAGAGCAGCGCGAGCATCACGACCAGCCGCCCGCGGTCGGCAAGCGCCTTGGCGAGGGCGAGGAAGACGGGCAGTGCCAGCGCGGCCCTGCCCGACGTGGCGGGCACCGCGAACGCCGTCACCACGAGCGCGGCCGTCGTCAGGTGCGTCAACTGCCGTACGGTACGCGCCCCGCTGACCAGGAACGCCGCGGCGCGCCCGGCGAGCCCGCTGCGCGCCACCGCGGCGGCGAGCACGAACGCGCAGATCAGCAGCCACACCGTCGCGTCGCCCAGGGTGCCGAAGAGGGTGTCGCTGCTGATGACGCCGGTGGCGGTGAGGGCGAGGCCCGCGCCGAGCGCGATGTAGGTGTCGTCGATCGACGTGCCGATCCAGGCGCAGGTGGCGAACGCGAACACGCCGAGGGTGAGGCGGGCGTCGCCGCCGAGGCCGGGGAAGGTGCCGGGGACGGCGAGGGGTGCGCACAGGCTCAGGGCCAGGCACAGCAGGAGCAGGTGGCGCGGGGTCGCTGTCACGCGCTCCAGCGTCCGCGGGGGCGGTGAGCCCCCAATGAGCCGCACATGAGGGAAACTTCACGCACACCCTCAGCCCTGACCCTCGCGGGGGGCGCCCCAGACCCGCCCCTTTCCCGAAACCAAGGGGCTCCGCCCCCTGGACCCCCGAAATCGCGCTGGCGCGCTCGTCCTCAATCGCCGGACGGGCTAGGGATAGCCCGTCCGGCGATTGAGGACGAGGCGCGGAGCGCCGACAAAGCGGGGTCCAGGGGCAGCAGGCCCTGGTTTCACGCGGGCAGGCGGTATCCCATGCCGCGCACCGTCTCCAGCCGCTCCGCACCCAGCTTCTTGCGCAGCGCGCGCACGTACACGTCGACGATGTTCGACCCGGGGTCGAAGTCGTACCCCCATACGTGGGACAGGATCTGCTCCCGGGACAGGACCTGCCCCGGGTGGCGCAGGAACAGCTCAAGGAGCACGAACTCACGTGCCGTCAGGTCCACGGTCCGGTCCCCGGCGCGGGCCCGCCGGGTGCGCAGGTCCAGGGAGAGCGGACCGGAGCGCAGCACGGTCACCTCGGGCACCCGCGCCGCGGTCCGCAGCCGCAGCCGCACCCGCGCGAGCAGCTCCTCGAACCGGAACGGCTTGGTCATCCAGTCGTCGGCGCCGCCCTCCAGGCCCGCCACGGTATCCCGTACGGAGTCCCGGGCCGTCAGCACGATCACCGGTACGGTCACGCGGGCCTCGCGGAGCCCGCGCAGGACCGTGAAGCCGTCCCGGCCGGGCAGCCCGATGTCCAGGACGACCAGGTCGAAGCCGCCGGTGAGGGCGTACTCGAAGGCGGCGTCGCCGTCGCCGACCACGGTGGTGGTGAAGCCGTTGGCGCGCAGGCCCTTCTCGACGAAGGAGGCGATGCGCTCCTCGTCCTCGACGATGAGGATGCGGTTCACGGGTGGGCCCCTTCCAGGGTGAGGACGAAGGTGGCGCCGCCGCCCTCGGTGGGGCGCAGGGACACCCGGCCGCCATGGGCCTCCGCGATGGCGCGGACGATGGACAGGCCGAGGCCGGCGCCGTTGGTGCGGGCGCCGCGCCGGGACGTGCCGCGCCGGAAGCGCTCGAAGACCACGTCCGCGTCCTGCTCCTGGACGCCGGGTCCGCTGTCGGCCACGTACAGCTCGATCCGGGAGCCGGTGGCGCGGGAGCCGACGCGGATGCGCTCGCCGCGCGTGGTGTGCTGCACCGCGTTCTGCGCGAGCTGGACCATGGCCTGGGTGATGCGCTGCGGGTCGAGGACGGCCTCGCGGTCGGCGACCTCGGCCAGCTCCCAGCGTCGCTCGCCGAGCGCCCGGGCCTTGACGAAGACGTCCGCGGTCAGCTCGGCGAGCTGCACCGGCCCGGGCGTGACGAAGTCCGGGCGCTCGGCCTTGGCGAGCAGCAGCAGGTCCTCGACGATGCGGCTCATCCGGTCCAGCTCGTCGGTGACCAGGCGGATCGTCTCCTCGCGCTCGGCCGGGTCGTCGCCCATGAGCTCCAGGTGGCCGCGGACGATGGTGATGGGGGTGCGCAGCTCGTGCCCGGCGTCGTCGACGAACTCGCGCTGCGCGGCGAACGCCCGCTCCAGGCGGTCCAGCATGCCGTTGAACGTCTCGGCGAGCGCGGCGACGTCGTCGTGCCCGCGCACCGGGATGCGCCGGGTCAGGTCCTGCTCGGTGAGGTGCGCGGCGGCGGTGCGCACCAGGCGGACCGGCTTGAGGATGCGTCCGGCGACCACCCAGCCGATGCCGGTGGTGAGCAGCAGCGCCACCCCGGAGATGGCGAGCAGGATGCGGAACACGTCGTCGGCCTTGGCCTGTTCGCCGCCCGGGTGGAAGGCGACGACGAACGCCGCCTCCGGCTCGCCGCCGTGCGGGGCCACCTCGACCTTGGCCCAGCGCAGTTCGCCGCCGGGCCGGTCGAGGGTGCCGGTGGAGCCCTCCGCCGCGAAGATCTGGCGGCGGGCCGCGGGGTCGCGGTGCACCGGGTGCCCGACGGAGACCTCACGGGCCTGGGTGAGCTGGGCCGGGTCCTGGCCGGAGCGGTGGACGAGCCCGATGAGCTCCTCGTCCGGGTCGGCGTACTGCCGCTCCAGGAAGACCTCCAGGAGGCGGCGCGGGTCGGTGAAGGGCCGGCCGGTCGCCGGGTCGACACCCCGCTCCACGAAGTGGGTGAACTCGCCGGCCTCCTGCGTGAGCAGCCGGTTCACCCGGTGGTCCACGTCGCGCAGCAGGATCGAACGGGTCGTCGCGGTCACCGCGGCGAGGGCGACCGCCATCACCACGAGCAGCCACAGCAGGATGCGGAAGCGCGCCGAGACGCGGCGGCGCGCCGCGCCCCGCAAGCCGCGCGGGTCAGCCGTCGTCACCGGGTCCGTCGTCGCCGAACCCGTCGTCGCCGAACCCTTCGCCATCGAACCCGTCGTCGCCGGGCCCGTCGTCATCGAACCCGTCGTCATCGAACCCGTCGTCATCGAACCCGTCGTCATCGAACCCGTCGTCGCCGGGTCCGTCGTCGCCCGGTCCGTCGTCGCCCGGTCAGTCGTCGCCCGGCCCGTCGTCGCCGTCATCGTCGTCGGACCCGCCGCTCCCGCCGCTCCCGCCGGAACCGCTCCCGCCGGAACCGCCGCTCCCGCCGGACCCACCGGTCCCACCGGTCCCGCCGTCCCCGTTGGACTGGCCGAACCCGCCGGGCCCGCCGGACCCCTCGGGGGTGCCGGATCCGGGCCCCCGCCCCCGGTCGCCGTCATCGTCATGCGCGTCCCCCGTGCCGCCCGCTGTGCCCGCCCCACCCGTGCCACCCGTATCGGCCTTACCGGCCGTCCGGCCCGTGCCGGTCCCGCTCTCCCCGGAGCTGTCGCTGACCGGGGGCCGGTCGACGACCTGGTCGCTCGGGGTGGGCTCGGGCCCGGCGGGCGTGCCCGACGGGGAGCCGCTCTCCAGCTCCACCTTGGGCGGGACCTTCGGCTCGGCGGGGCTGTCCGTCAGGGCGTAGCTCGTCACGGCGATGCCGAGGGGGACGGCCACGACGGCCGCCAGGGCCGCCATGCGGTGGGAGAAGACCATGGCAGCGAGCGTGCGGGACGTACCGTGCCGGCCGGATGAGCCCGAGATGAGGAAATCCTCATCCGGGGCCGTCGGTCAGGCCCCGCTGGGCGCCCGCCGGTCAGGGCTCAGGAGTCGAGGCCGATCGCGAACGCCGCCTCCAGGTCGTGCTGGGAGTACGTGCGGAACGCGACGTGCGTGTCGGTGCCCTCCACGCCCGGGATCTTGCTGATCCGGCCCGGGATGACGTCGGCCAGGTCGTCGTGGCGGGCCACGCGGACCATGGCGATCAGGTCGTAGGTGCCGGTCACCGAGAAGACCTCGCTGACGCTGTCGAGGGCGGCGATCGACTCGGCGATCTCCGGAATCCGGTCCACGCTGGTCTTGATGAGCACGATCGCGGTGATCACGGCTGGCTGTCTCCCTCGGTGGCCGGGTCCTGGCCCTTCACTCTAGCCGTCCGCCCGTACCGCACCCAGGAGTAGACAAACCCCAGCGAAAAGCCCACCAGGTGGGCCAGGTAGGCGACCCCGGGGCCGTGCTGCCGCTGGCCCGCCGCGATCCACTGGAGCGCCACCCAGAACGGCAGCACCACCCAGGCGGGGAACCGCAGCGGCAGGAAGAACAGGAACGGGAAGAGGCTGGTGACGCGCGCTCTCGGGAAGAGATAGAGGAAGGCGCCGAGTACCGCCGAGATCGCCCCGGAGGCGCCGACCAGCGTCTGCGCGGACCCGGCGTGCGCGACGGCGTAGGCGAAGAGGGCGAGACAGCCGCAGCCCACCGCGAAGAGCCCGTACTGGAGGTGGCCCATGCGTTCCTCGACCATCACCCCGAACACGTACAGGAAGAGCATGTTGCCCAGGAGGTGGAGCCAGCTCCCGTGCACGAACAGCGCCGTCAGAGGTGTGAGGGCGGACCGCGGCTTGCCGCTGAGGAGTTCGACGGGTACCACCCCCCAGCGTTCGAAGTAGGCCTGCTGGGCGGCGATGAGCCGGTCGCCGGTGCCGTACGCCGGGTTGAAGCCGGACAGCGGGGACAGCAGGAAGACCGCGCAGCAGGCGGCGATCAGGGCGTACGTCACCGGGGCGGCCGGGTGCCGGAGCGCGCGGCCCGCCGCCGCGCCCCATGTGATGAGCATGCACAGAGCATGACGTAAGGGGCGGGTCCGGACGGACCGCCTCGCCCGGGCGGTCCCCCGCGTGATGCGGCCGCCTCGCATACGTGCGCACGGCGGTCCTTACACAGGCCTTAGGGTTACGGGAACCACGCATCACGGTCCCCCGACGGAAAGCGAACGTCACGATGACGGTTCCCCTGCCGACCGACACCACACGGTGGCGCTGCACGCTCTGCGGCAACCTCACGCGGTTCGACGTGACCCGCTCGTCGAAGGTCGTCGAATACGTGCACCTCGACCTGGCCGGGGCGCCGAAGGTCGAGGAACGCGAGGTGGTCAGTGAGACCATCGAGTCGGTCCGCTGCCGCTGGTGCAACGCGGTGGACCAGGTGGAACTCGTGGACAGGCCCGGGGCCGGCTCCTGACGGGAGCGGGCCCCGCACAGCTAGTGGGGTGACCGATGGTGGAGAGCGCGGGCGGAACGCCGGAGGACGGCGCCGCTGAGGTGCTCGACCGTCCGCTGCCCGACGGCGTGCGGCGGGCGGTCGTGCAGATCGTGTCGGACGGCTTCGGCGGCCTGACGGTGGCCGAACTGCCGCCGCAACTGCGTCAGTACGCGCGCTTCACGCCCACCCGGCGCGTGAAGTTCGCGGGCAACGCCATGGCCGTCGCGCTGGAGAGCGACCCCGTCTTCCGGCAGCGCATCGGCGAGCGCCTGCGCGAGGCCCAGCCCGAGCTGACCGCCGCCCTCGACGCGGGCACCCCGCCGCCCGCCGCCGACCCGCTGGACGTCGCGGCCGCCGCCTACGTGCTGCGCCCCACCGGCTGGGTCAAGCTCGTGACCGCGGCCGGCGAGGAGGCCCAGCGGGCGGACGCCGAGCGCGCCGACGAGGAGGCCAGGGCCGAGCTGGAGCGGCTGCGTACGGAGCTGGCCGCCGCCCGCGCCCACACCAAGGCCGAGACCGAGCGGCTGCGCGCGGAGCTGGACGCGGCGAAGAGGGAAGCCGAATCGATGCACCGCAAGCTGCGCGGCGCGCTCAGCGACGTCAAGCGCGGCGAGGCGGCCCTGCGCAAGGCCACCGCCGACGCCGAGGCCGCCCGCGCCGAGGGGCAGGCCCAGCTCTCCGCCGCCGAGAGCGAGGCCCGGCGCCTGAAGGCGCGGCTCGGCGAGGCCGAGGCGGCCCTGGAGGCGGCGCGCCGGGCCGCGCGCGAGGGCCGCAGCGTCGAGGACATGCGGGTGCGGCTGCTGCTCGACACGGTGCTCGACGCGGCCCAGGGGCTGCGCCGCGAACTGGCCCTGCCGCCCGTGTCGGTGCGCCCCGCCGAGACCGTGGACGCCGTGGAGCCCGGCCGGATGACGCCCAAGGACATCGCGGCCCGCGCGCTGTCCGAGAACGACCCGGCGATCCTGGACCAGCTCCTCGCCCTGCCGCAGGCGCACCTGGTCGTCGACGGCTACAACGTGACCAAGACCGGCTATCCCACGATGCCGCTGGAGAAGCAGCGGCTGCGCCTGCTCGGCTCGCTCTCGCAGCTCGCGCTGCAGACCGGGGCCGAGGTGACCTGCGTCTTCGACGGCGCCGAGCTGGCCGCGCCGGTGCTGCTCGCGCCGCCGCGCGGTGTCCGCGTGCTCTTCTCGAAGCCGGGCGTCACCGCGGACGAGCTGATCCGCCAGCTCGTGCGCGCCGAGCCGCCGGGGCGGCCGGTGATCGTCGTCTCCACCGACCGCGAGGTGGCCGACGGGATCGCCAAGGCCGGCGCCCGGCCGGTGGCGTCCGCGGTGCTCCTGAAGCGGCTTACGCGCGGCTAGCGCGCCTTGGGCGCGGCCGTCACGACTTGAACACCGTTGACGGGTAACGGCAACTACCGTGCCCAATGCCCGAATTGGCCCACCATTGCATGCGACGGAACGTCAATTGAGCATTACTGTCCGTCCATCAATCGTAAAGAAAACGCTCGGCGACCGTCTTTTTCCCGATGAGGATTTGATCTGATCACAATGAGGTCACTAGGGTCGCGCCCAGACCTCCCTCTGTTGATCACTCATCGAAGGAGCCGCCTTCGTGGCTTCCCACCGTCGACCCAAGCAGCCGAACCGCGCCCGCGTGACCGTGCTCACCGCGACCGCCGCCGCTGCCGTGGCCCTCACCTCGCAGGCCGCCAACGCCGCCCCGAGCGAGAAGCCGAGCAAGGACGAGGTGAAGTCGAAGGTCGACAAGCTCTACGAAGAGGCCGAGAAGGCGACCGAGAAGTTCAACGGCGCCAAGGAGAAGCAGCAGAAGCTGGAGAAGCAGGTCGACCGCCTCCAGGACAAGGTCGCCCGCGGCCAGGACGACCTCAACGACCTGCGCAGCGGCCTCGGTTCGCTCGCCAGCGCGCAGTACCGCTCCGGCGGCATCGACCCCTCGGTGCAGCTCTTCCTCTCCTCCGACCCCGACAGCTACCTGGACAAGGCCTCCGCGCTCGACCAGCTCAGCACCAAGCAGGCCGAGGCCCTCAAGAAGATCCAGGCCAAGCAGCGCACCCTCGCGCAGCAGCGCAAGGAGGCCTCCGGCAAGCTCGCCGACCTCGCCACCACCCGCGAGGAGCTCGGCAAGAAGAAGCGCGAGGTCCAGGGGAAGCTCGGCGAGGCGCAGCGCCTGCTCAACACGCTCTCCGCCCAGGAGCGCGCCGCGCTCAAGGCCAAGGAGGACCGCGCGAGCCGCGCCGCCGAGCGCAAGGCCGCCGACGCGTCCGACGCCTCCGGGGCCTCCAAGGGCGAGGCGCCCAAGGGCGGCGCCAAGGGCTCGGGCCGCACCATGTCGGCGTACGCCGCGGCGCAGAGCAAGATCGGCTCGCCGTACGTCTACGGCGCCTCCGGCCCCAGCTCCTTCGACTGCTCCGGCCTCACCTCCTGGGCCTACGCCCAGGCCGGCGTCTCCATCCCCCGCACCTCGCAGGCGCAGGCCAACGCCGGTACGCGCATCTACTCGCAGAGCGACCTCAAGGTCGGCGACCTGGTCATCTTCTACGGCGACCTGCACCACGTCGGCTTCTACGCGGGCAACGGCCAGGTGCTGCACGCCCCGCGCACCGGCGCCGTGGTCCGCTACGAGTCGATCAACAACATGCCGTACCAGTTCGGCGTCCGTATCTGACGGCCCCCGGACGACGTCGGCGGCACGCCCGATCGGGCGAATTCCGCCACCTTCCAGTGACCCCGCGCCCCGTCGGTGACCTGCGTCTCCGGCGGGGCGTCACCGTGCGTAGGCGCCGAGGGTCTTTGGCCGGAGTGTGACCGCGCGGCTACTGTCGCGCCGTTCCCCGGCACCCGGGGTGCGCCCCCGTGTCCGCGGGGGTCCGTCCAGCGGAAGGGAGAACGGCTACCCGTGGGGTCCCATCGCCGTCCCGCAGCCACCGGCCTCGACCGGAGCGCGCGCACCGCCACCGTCACCGTGCTGTCCGCCGCCACCGCGGCAGCGGCCTTCGCGGTTCCCGCGAGCGCCGCGCCCAAGGACACACCGGCCGCCACCAAGGCCAAGGTGGACCGGCTCTACGAGCAGGCAGAGCAGGCGACGGAGGCGTACAACAAGGCCGACGAGCGCGCGGGCACGCTGCGCCGGCAGGTCGAGCGGGCCCAGGACAAGGTGGCCCGCGGCCAGGAGCGCATCAACGAGATGCGCGGCGAGATCGGCACGCTCGCCGAGGCCCAGTACCGCTCCGGCGGCATCGACCCCTCGCTCGCCCTGATGCTCTCCTCCGACCCGGACGCCTACCTGGACAAGGCCTCCGCGCTCGACCGCATCAGCTCCCGGCAGAGCAGCCACCTCACGGAGCTCCAGCGGGCCCAGCGCGCGCTCGCCCAGGAGCGCGCCGAGGCCGGGCGCACCCTCGCCGAGCTGGAGAAGAGCCGCAAGACCGTCGCCCGCCACAAGCGCGTGGTCGAGGACAAGCTGGCCAAGGCCCGCCGCCTGCTCAACACCCTCACCGCAGCCCAGCGCGAGGAGTACGACAGGGCCTCGCGCTCCGGCGGGGGCGGGCGGGAGGCACCACGCCCCGACCCCTCCGACGCCGGGGCAGGGGCCGGGGCCCCGGCGTCCTCGCGGGCGGCGGCGGCCATCGCCGCGGCCCGCTCGGCGGTCGGCAAGCCCTATGTGTGGGGCGCCAACGGCCCCTCCGGCTTCGACTGTTCGGGCCTCACCCAGTGGTCGTACGCGCAGGCCGGCGTCGGGCTGCCGCGCACCTCGCAGGCGCAGCGCCACGCCGGGCGGCAGGTGCCGCTCTCCCAGGCCCAGCCCGGCGACCTCGTCACCTACCGCGGGGACGCCAGCCACGTCGGCATGTACGTGGGCAACGGCCAGGTCGTGCACGCCCCCTACCCGGGCGCCACGGTGCGCTACGACCCGGTCAACATGATGCCCGGGGCGACCGTGACGCGGGTCTGAGGCCCGCGCGCCGCAGGTGACCGGCCGCCGCCCGGTGGGTGCCCGGCCCGTCCCCGTACGATCGATGACGTGGCTGGTCGACGGCGTGGGCGCGGTGCGGGGGCGGTGGGGCTGTGTCTCGCGGTGCTCGCTCCCGCCGTGCTCGCGGGCTGCGGCGGCTCCGCGCGGGACACCGCGCCCGACGACGTGCGCCGGCTGCTCGACCGCCGGGCGGCCGCGGTGCTCGACCGCGACGAGCGGGCCTACCGGGCCACGGGCGGACCGGTCACCGCCTACGACAACCTCCGCGAGGTGCCGCTGGCGTCCTGGGCGTACCGCGTGCGGGACTTCGACCGGGACGGGGCCCGCGCCACCGTCACCGCCGAACTGCGCTACCGCGTCGCGGGCCACGACCGCGCGCCGCTCACCGCCGACCGCGCGCTGACGCTCCAGCGGCGCGACGGGCGGTGGCACGTCACCGGCGAGCGGCCCGCGCGCAGGGCCGCCCGGCAGCTCTGGGACCAGGGCCGGGTGGATGCCGTGCGCGGCACCCGCAGCCTCGTGCTCGGCGTCGGCCGGGCGCCGCGGGACCTGCGCCGGTACGCGGAGCTGGCCGACGGCGCGGTGCCCGCCGTGCGCGCCGCCTGGCCGCGGCCGTGGGCGGGCCGGGTCCTGGTGCTCGTCCCCAGGTCCCTGGACGGCATGGCCGACCTGCTCGGGGCGCCCGCCGCCGGCTACCAGGGCATCGCGGCGGTGACCACGGGCGAGACCGGGGGCCCGGGGACGGCGCCCGCCGACCGGATCATCGTCAACCCCGACGCCTACGGGGTCCTCGGCGACCTCGGCAAGCAGGTCGTCCTCACGCACGAGACCACGCACGTCGCGACCCGCGCGCACACCTCGCGGGCCACCCCGCTGTGGCTCTCCGAGGGCTTCGCGGACTGGGTCGGCTACCGCGGCACGGGCCGCCCGCCCGCGCAGGCCGCGCCGGCGCTGCGGCGCGCGGTCGCGGAGGGCGCGCCGCCCGCCGCGCTGCCCGAGGACGACGACTTCGGCTTCGGCGGCGACGCCCGCCGCCTCGCCCGCGCCTACGAGGGGGCGTGGCTGGCCTGCCGGATGATCGCCGACGAGTGGGGCGCGCGGAAGCTCACGGACTTCTACGCGGCCGTCGGCGCCCACGACGAGCGCCCGGGAGCGGTCGCGGACGCGCTGCGGGACGTCCTGGACACGGACCAGGAGGAGTTCACCGCGCGCTGGCGAGCGTATCTGCGGCGGGAGCTGGGCTGAGCTCCGCGCCGGGCCGCGGCACCGTCCGCCGCCACAGCGTCCGGCAGGCCAGGACGGCCGCCGCCACCAGCAGGCCGTTGCGGACGGCGAGCAGCGTCAGGCCGAGCGCGTCGCTCGCCACCACGTGCGAGAACCACACGGGGAACTCCAGGAACGTCACGAAGGTCGCGGCCAGCACGAGACGGGCGGGCACCGCCATCCGCGACTCCCGGTACGCCAGGCACACCGCCGCGAGGCCGACCAGCCACAGCATGTACTGCGGGCTGATCACCCGGCTCGTCGCCGTGAAGAGCAGCACCGCGGCGAACGCCGCGTCGGCGGGCGTGGTCACCGTCCAGGTACGGGCCCGCAGCCGCCACAGCAGCAGCCAGCCGAAGGCCGCCGCCGTCAGCGCCTGCGCCGCCGCGCTCACCACCGCCACGTACGGGCCGAGGAACTCCACCGAGCCGTAGTTCAGCCGGACGGAGCCCGGCCAGCCCAGGTGCCGCGCCACGTGGAAGACCAGCGCGCCCAGCGACTCCACCTCGGTGCCCCGGTCCCGCTGGAAGGCCAGGAACGCGAAGGCCCCCGGCATCGCCGCCGCGAGGACCACCGCGCCCGCGCCCGCCGAGGCCGCCGCCGCGTGCCGGGGACGCCGGGCCGGGCCGCCGTGCTCGGCGCCAACGAGCAGCAGCGCCGGCCACACCTTCACCAGGGCCCCGAACCCGGCGAGCACCCCCGCCGCGCGGGCCCGGCGGGCGCCCGCGAGCAGGGCCGCGACGGCGAGGGCCGTCACCATCAGGTCGTAGCGGGCGTACGCGGTCGGGCCGAGCAGCGCCACGCCCGCCGTCCACACCCACGCCCCGCGCGGGGTGCGCCCCGGCCGCTCGCCCGCGTACAGCAGCAGGCTCGTCACCGCCGCGTCGGCCACGCACGTCAGCAGGTAGAACGCGGCGGGGTAGCCGAGGAACGGCAGCGCGCCGGGGGCGAGGACGGCGAGCGCGGCGGCGGGCGGGTACTGCCAGGTGACGTCGTCGAGCGGGAAGGTGCCGGTCCGCAGCACCTCGTACCAGCCCTGGTAGATGTACGTGACGTCGCTCGTCACGTCGGGGCCCGGGGTGACGATCACGCGGAGGACGCACAGCAGGAGCAGCGCCCTGGTCAGGGTCCAGACGGCCAGGATCCGCAGCCCACCCGCGCCCGCCATGCGCACCTCGCCCGGTTTCCGGTACTTCATGGGTATGTGGTGAGTCATGATGCCCCGGCGGGCGGCGGGGGGCCGTGAGGCGGGGCCGGGGCGACGGGCCGGGCGGAGGAGGAAGCGCGGCCGCGGGCCCGGTACTGTCGGCGGCGATGCACAAGACCCTCATCGTCACGAACGACTTCCCGCCCAGGCCCGGTGGCATCCAGGCGTTCCTGCACAACATGGCGCTGCGCCTGGACCCGGCCGAGATCGTCGTCTACGCCTCCACCTGGAAGCGCGGCCGCGAGGGCACCGAGGCGACCGCCGCCTTCGACGCCGAGCAGCCCTTCCCGGTGGTCCGCGACCGGACGACCATGCTCCTGCCCACCCCCCGTGCGACGCGCCGCGCGGTGTCGCTGCTGCGCGAACACGGCTGTACGTCGGTGTGGTTCGGCGCGGCGGCGCCGCTCGGCCTGATGGCGCCGGCGCTGCGCGCGGCCGGGGCGCGGCGCCTGGTGGCGACGACGCACGGGCACGAGGCGGGCTGGGCGCAGTTGCCCGCGTCCCGGCAACTCCTGCGCCGTATCGGCGAGTCCACGGACACCCTCACCTACCTGGGCGAGTACACGCGCTCGCGGATCGCCGCCGCGCTGACGCCCGCCGCGGCCGGGCGCATGGTGCAACTGCCGCCCGGCGTGGACGAGAAGACCTTCCACCCCGGCTCCGGCGGCGACGCGGTGCGGGCGCGCCTCGGCCTCACCGACCGCCCGGTCGTGGTCTGCGTCTCCCGGCTCGTCCCCCGCAAGGGCCAGGACACCCTGATCCTCGCCATGCCGCGGATCCTGGCCACCGAGCCGGACGCGGTGCTGCTGGTCGTGGGCGGCGGGCCGTACGAGAAGGAGCTGCGCAGGCTCGCCGCGGAGACGCGGGTCGCGGACTCGGTGGTGTTCACCGGGGCGGTGCCGTGGGCCGAGCTGCCCGCGCACTACGGCGCCGGTGACGTCTTCGCCATGCCGTGCCGCACCCGGCGCGGCGGCCTCGACGTCGAGGGCCTCGGCATCGTCTACCTGGAGGCCTCCGCCACGGGCCTGCCCGTCGTCGCGGGGGACTCCGGCGGGGCGCCGGACGCCGTCCTGGACGGGGAGACCGGCTGGGTCGTCCCGGGCGGCTCCCCCGAGGACGCCGCCGACCGGATCGTCACCCTGCTCGGCGACGCGGAGCTCCGCGCCCGCATGGGCGAACGCGGCCGCGCCTGGGTGGAGGAGCGCTGGCGCTGGGACCTCCTGGCGGAGCGGCTGCGGGACCTGCTGTAGGCCTGGCTTCGCGGGGGCGCCGGACGGGCTGGGGACAGCCCGTCCGGCGTTTGAGGACGAGCGCGTCAGCGCGATCTCGGGGGTCCAGGGGGCGGAGCCCCCTGGTTACGGGAAAGGGGCGCCCGCGCGCGGAGCGCGCTGATGGGCACAGCGGGGCCCCCGCGAGGGCTACCCCCGGTACAGCGCCTCGATCTCGTCCGCGTAATCCTTCGCGACAACGTTCCGCTTCAGCTTCAGCGACGGCGTCAGATGCCCCGAGTCCTCAGTGAACTGCGCGGACAGGATGCGGAACTTGCGCACGGACTCCGCCTTGGAGACCGCCGCGTTCCCGTCGTCCACGGCCCGTTGCACCGCCGCGAGCAGCTCGGGGTCCTCCCGCAGGGAGGCGGCCGTCGCCCCGGCGGGCTTGCCGTTCTCCTGGGCCCACCGCCCCAGGAACTCCTCGTCGATGGTGACGAGCGCGGCCACGAACGGCCGCCCGTCGCCGACGACCATGCACTCCGCGACCAGCGCGTGCGCGCGGATGCGGTCCTCGATGACGGCGGGCGCGACGTTCTTGCCGCCCGCCGTCACGATGATCTCCTTCTTGCGGCCGGTGATCCGCAGGTACCCGTCCTCGTCCAGCGTGCCGATGTCCCCGGTGTGGAACCAGCCGTCCGCGAGGGCCTCCTTGGTGGCGGCCTCGTTGTTCCAGTAGTGGGAGAAGAGGTGCTCGCCGTGGAGCAGCACCTCGCCGTCGTCGGCGATGCGCACGACGGAGCCGGGCAGCGGCTGCCCGACCGTCCCGATCTTCTGCCGGTCCCAGGGGTTGAACGCGGTGGCCGCGCAGGACTCGGTGAGGCCGTAGCCCTCCAGGACGGTGAAGCCGATGCCGCGGAAGAAGTGGCCGAGGCGCTCGCCGAGCGGGGCGCCGCCGGAGATGGCGTGCTCGCCGCGCCCGCCGAGGACGGCCCGCAGCTTGCTGAAGACGAGCTTGTCGAAGACCTTGTGCTTGAGCCTGAGGCCGAACGAGGGGCCGCCCGGGGTGTCGAGGGCCCGGCTGTAGGCGATCGCGGTGTCCGCCGCCTTGTCGAAGATCTTGAGCTTGCCGTCGGCCTGCGCCTTGGCCCGCGCCCCGTTGTAGACCTTCTCAAAGACGCGCGGCACCCCGAGGATCAGCGTCGGCCGGAACGCGGCGAGCTCGTCGGTGAGGTGCTTGATGTCGGGGGCGTGGCCCAGCTTGATGGGCGCCATGAGCGCGGCCACCTCCACCAGGCGGCCGAAGACGTGCGCGACGGGCAGGAAGAGGAGGACGGAGCACTCGCCGGTGCGGAACAGCGGGTTGAGCCGCTCCACCACGTTGCCGCACTCCGCGAAGAAGCTGCGGTGGGTCAGCACGCAGCCCTTGGGGCGGCCCGTGGTGCCCGAGGTGTAGACGATGGTCGCCGGGTCGTCGGCGCCCGCGGACGCGCCGCGCTCCTCCAGGGTCTCGTCGGAGACCTCCGCGCCCGCCCGGGTCAGCTCCCCGACGGCGTCCTGGTCGAGCTGCCACACGTGGGTGAGGGCGGGCAGCCGGTCGCGCACGGACTCGACGGCCGCCGCGTGCGCCTCGGTCTCCACGACGCAGGCCACGGCGCCGGAGTCGCCGAGGATCCACTGGATCTGCTCCGCCGAGCTGGTCTCGTACACCGGGACGGTGACCGCGCCCGCGCTCCAGATCGCGAAGTCGAACAGCGTCCACTCGTAGCGCGTACGGGACAGCAGGCCGACCCGGTCGCCGGGCCGGACGCCCGCGGCGATCAGCCCCTTCGCGGCGGCGCGCACCTCGGCGAGGAAGGCCGTCGCGGTGACGTCCTCCCAGCGTCCGTTCACCTTGCGGCCGATGACGGCGACGTCCGGGTGCTGCGCGGCGTTGCGGCGGACGATGTCGGTCAGGTTGCCGTCCGCGGGGACCTCGTACAGGGCCGGAAGGCTGAACTCGCGCAAGACTGCTGCTCCTACATAGGGCGCCGGCGCCACGACGTTGTGCGATGCGACGGTGCGGTCCAAGGTCGGGCAGGCACTCAGCCGACTTCCGGGGAATGCGTCGAGGGGCGTGGGGCTGAGCACTACTGGACTGCCCGGACGTTACCCACCGGTATGGCTCATTCGGTAGGGGGGCCGGGCCAGATGTTCCGTGCGTCACACGACGTTGTGGTCTGAACCGCACAGTACGCCACGCACTTCCTGACTCGGAAGTAACCGCAGGTCCCGCCACCGCACCCGGCCCCCGAACCCCCGCCCTGTCCCGGTCGCGAGCGGGCGGCTTAGGGTGACCGGCATGCGAGGTTTCCGGGTCCATGTGGTCAGCGACGTGCACGGCAACGCCAAGGACCTGGCCCGCGCGGGCGACGGCGCCGACGCCGTCGTCTGCCTCGGCGACCTGGTCCTCTTCCTCGACTACGCCGACCACGCGCGCGGCATCTTCCCGGACCTCTTCGGCAAGGAGAACGCCACCCGCATCGTCGAGCTGCGCACCGCGCGCCGCTTCGAGGAGGCCCGCGCGTTCGGCGCCTCCCTGTGGGCGGGCATCGACCGCGGCCCGGCGGTGGAGCGCGCGGTCCGCAAGCAGTACGCCGAACTCTTCGCGGCCTTCCCCGCCCCTACGTACGCCACGTACGGCAACGTCGACATCCCTCGTCTCTGGCCGGAATACGCCGGTCCCGGCACCACCGTCCTCGACGGCGAGCGCGTCGAGATCGGCGGCCGCGTCTTCGGCTTCGTCGGCGGCGGGCTGCGCACCCCGATGCGCACGCCGTACGAGATCGACGACGAGGAGTACGCCGCCAAGATCGAGGCCGTCGGCGAGGTGGACGTGCTCTGCACGCACATCCCGCCCGAGGTGCCCGAGCTGGTGTACGACACCGTGGCCCGCCGCTTCGAGCGCGGCAGCCGCGCCCTGCTCGACGCCATCCGCAGGACCCGCCCCCGGTACTCCCTCTTCGGGCACGTCCACCAGCCGCTGGCCCGCAGGATGCGGATCGGGCCGACGGAGTGTGTGAACGTCGGACACTTCGCGAGCACCGGCCGCCCCTGGGCCCTGGAGTGGTGACCTGCGCCCGCGCCGCCCGAGGTAGCCTTCACGCGGCAGACACAGCACCCCGTACCGGACCGCATCTGGAGGAGCCACGGCGATGGCGGAACACACCAGCTCGAGCATCACGATCGAGGCGGCACCGGCCGACGTCATGGGCGTGATCGCCGACTTCGCGCGCTACCCGGAGTGGACCGGCGAGGTCAAGGAGGCCCAGGTCCTCGCGACGGACGACGCCGGACGCGCCGAGCAGGTCCGCCTCGTCATGGACGCGGGTGCGATCAAGGACGACCAGACGCTCGCCTACACCTGGAACGGCGAGCACGAGGTGTCCTGGACCCTCGTCAAGTCCCAGATGCTCCGCTCCCTGGACGGCTCCTACCTCCTCACGCCCGCCGGCACCGGCACCGAGGTCACCTACCGCCTCACCGTCGACGTCAAGATCCCCATGCTGGGCATGATCAAGCGCAAGGCGGAGAAGGTCATCATCGACCGCGCCCTGGCGGGCCTGAAGCAGCGCGTCGAGAGCAAGTAGCCCCGCGGGGGCGCACCACCCGCCGCCAGCGCCGCGGCCCGCACTCCGCCGCTCCCCGCCGGGGACCGCCGTTCCGTCGGCGAGGCCGGGAGCCCGGGGCAGGGCGGGCACCGCTCCAGGTGCCCGAGCAACCGGACAGTTAGGCCCCGTACAGAGCATGCGCACCCTCCTCGTCACCGGCCCCGGCGGAGCCGGGCGGACCACCCTGGCCGCCGCCACCGCCGTCACCGCCGCCCGCGCGGGCGCCCGGACCCTGGTCGTCTCCGCGGACCCCGCCGACACGCTGGGCGCCGCCCTCGGCACCCCCACCGGCCCCCGCCCCACCGCCGTCACGCGGCACGTGACGGCGCTGCGCCCCGCCCCGGACGACGCCTTCCGCGACGGCCTGCTCGCCCTCCAGGACCACGCCCGCCCGGCCCTCGACCTGCTCGGCGCCGACCGCCTCGACGGCGAGGAGCTCACCCCGCTCCCCGGAGCCGCGGAGCTGACGCTGCTCGGCGCCCTGCGCGAGGCCGCCGACGGCGCCCACGGCACGTACGACACCCTCGTCGTCGACCTGCCCGCCACGCCCCGCGCCCTCGCGCTGCTCGCCCTGCCCGCGCAGCTCCGCCGCTACCTGCGCCGCCTGCTCCCTCCGGAGCGGCAGGCGGCCCGCGCGCTGCGCCCGGTCCTCGGCCGGCTCGCCGGCGTCCCCATGCCCGCCGCCACGCTGTACGAGACCGCGGCCCGCTGGGACGCCCGGCTCGCCGCCGCGCAGGCCCTGATCGAGGGGCCGGACACCAGCGTCCGGCTCGTCGCCGAACCGGGCCCCGCCGCCGCGGACGCCGTCGCCACCGCCGCCCTCGGCCTCGCCCTGCACGGCCTGCGCCTGGACGCCGTCGTCGCCAACCGCGTCCTGCCCGCCGCGGACGGCCCCGGGGGCGACGGGCCGTGGCTCGCCGCGCTCCGCGCCCAGCAGCACAAGACGCTCCAGGAGTGGGAGGCCACCCACCCCACGCACCCCGTCGTCCACCTCGGGGCGGAGCCGCGCGGCCTGGACGACCTGGCCGCCCTCGCCCCGCCGGCGCCGGGCCCGGCCCCGGCCCCCGTCGACTGGCCCGTCACCGACGCCCGCGCCGAGGAGTCCCTGCTGTACTGGGCCGTCCCGCTGCCCGGCGCCGTCCGCGACGAGCTGGGCCTGGTGCGGCGCGGCGACGAACTCGTCATCACCGCGGGCCCGTTCCGCCGGATCGTCCCGCTGCCCTCCGCGCTGCGCCGCTGCACCGTCAGCGGCGCGGGCCTGCGCGACGGCGTCCTGCACCTCCGCTTCACGCCGGACCCGGACCTGTGGCCCCGGACCCGGTGAACGCCGTGCCTCCGTTCGGGTAACGTCGAGAGTACGCATTCGCCGCCTCTGCGCAGGAGCCAGCCGACCATGAGCGATCCCACCGAGCGCGACGCGCGCGACGCGTCCGAGCCGGAGCGTCCCGGGGCCGGGGCCGCCCCCGGCCGCCCCGAGCAGGGCACCGCGGACGGCGCCGACACCGCCGCACCCGACGCCGACGCCTGGGCGACGGCCTGCGCCGAGGACCTCGCCGCGGAGAAGGCCCGCCGCCGCGCCCGGTACGGAGCGCCGCCCGGCTCCGCCGCCGAGGAGCTGCGCAAGCTCGTCGACGCCGTCTCGGAGAAGCTCTCCGGCCTCCAGTCGCCGCTGTTCGGCGCGGTCGCCCAGGGCGCCGTGCAGGAGACGGTGCAGCAGGTCGTCCGGCAGGCCAAGGCCGCGGTCGAACCCGTCATCGAACGCAACCCCGACGTCTTCGACCACCTCGCCGCCGCGGGCGCCGAGCTCCTCGCCGCCTACCGCAGCGCCGTGACCGGCCAGGAGAGCCGCTGGACCCGCGAGCCGGGAGACGGCCCCGCCGCCCCCGGCGGCCCCGGGCGCCGGGACGAGGGGCCCGGACCGGGGGAACACATCGATCTGGACTGACCCCCCTCCGGTACGGTGGGCCGTAGCGGGGCTCGATCGAACTGAGGGATACATGGGACTCACCATCGGCGTCGACATCGGCGGCACGAAGATCGCGGCCGGAGTGGTCGACGAGGACGGCCACATCCTGTCGACGTTCAAGGTGCCCACCCCCGGCACCTCCGAGGCCATCGTGGACGCGATCGCCTCGGCCGTGGAGGGCGCGCGGGCAGGGCACGACATCGTCGGCGTCGGCATCGGCGCCGCGGGCTACGTCAACCGCGAGCGCTCCACGGTCTACTTCGCGCCGAACATCGACTGGCGGCAGGAGCCGCTCAAGGACGAGGTCGAGGAGCGCGTCGGCCTGCCCGTGGTCGTCGAGAACGACGCCAACGCGGCCGCCTGGGGCGAGTACAGGTTCGGCGGCGGCAAGGGCCACCGCAACGTCATCTGCATCACCCTGGGCACCGGCCTGGGCGGCGGCATCATCATCGGCAACAAGCTGCGCCGCGGCCACTTCGGCGTCGCCGCCGAGTTCGGCCACATCCGCATGGTGCCGGACGGCCTGCTGTGCGGCTGCGGCAGCCAGGGCTGCTGGGAGCAGTACGCCTCCGGCCGCGCCCTCGTGCGGTACGCCAGGCAGCGCGCCAACGCCACCCCCGAGAACGCGGAGTTCCTGCTCTCCCTCGGCGACGGCACCCCCGAGGGCATCGAGGGCAAGCACATCTCCATGGCCGCCCGCCAGGGCGACCCGGTCGCCGTGGACTCCTACCGCGAGCTGGCCCGCTGGGTCGGCGCGGGCCTCGCCGACCTCGCCTCGCTCTTCGACCCCTCGGCCTTCATCATCGGCGGCGGCCTCTCGGACGAGGGCGAGCTGGTGCTGGCCCCGATCCGCAAGTCCTTCAAGCGCTGGCTCGTCGGCGCGCAGTGGCGCCCCGAGGCCAAGGTGATCGCCGCGCAGCTCGGCAACAAGGCGGGCCTCGTCGGCGCCGCGGACCTCGCCAGGGAGCCCGACCCGGTGATGTGACGCCCCGGCTCCCCGCCGAGGGGAGCCGAGGTCGCCGCGGATCGCGTCGCGCGCCCGTCCTCGAACGCCGGACGGGCCGGAACTCCGCCGGGCGGGCTGGACACGACCAGCCTGCCCGGCCTTTCCCGTATCTTGATCGCCATGTCCACCAGCCCGACGCGTACGCTGCCCAACTCCCGGACCGAGGCGGACGGTTCGGCCGTCATCCGGGTGCTCAGCTACAACATCCGTTCGATGCGCGACGACACGGACGCGCTCGCCCGGGTCATCGCCGCGTGCGAGCCCGACCTCGTCCTCGTACAGGAGGCGCCCCGGTTCTTCCGCTGGCGCAAGAAGCTCGCGCGGCTCGCGCGCGCCAGTGACCTGGTGATCCTCTCCGGCGGCGGCACCGCGGCCGGGCCCGCGCTGCTCTGCTCGCTGCGGGCCACCGTGGAGCGCACCGAGGACGTCCTGCTGCCGCTCACCCCCGGCCTGCACCGGCGCGGCTTCGCGACGGCCGTCGTCCGCTTCGGTGGCGCCCGGCTCGGCGTCCTGAGCTGCCACCTGAGCCTGCAGAGCGAGGAGCGCTACGCCCAGGGCGGCATGCTGCTCGACCGGCTCGCCGGCATGGGCGTACGGCACGCGGTCGCGGGCGGCGACCTCAACGACCGGCCCGACGGGCGCACGTTCCGCAGGCTCGCGGAGAACCTCCAGGACTGCTGGGCCACCGCCCCCTGGGGCGGCGAGCACACCTCGACCCCCACGAACCCGCACCAGCGCATCGACGCCCTCTTCGCCACCCCCGGCGTCCAGATCCTCGGCTGCGGCGTCCCCCTCGGCCACCCCGGAGTAACCGAACAGGACCTCAAAACAGCCACAGACCACCTCCCCGTCCTGGCAGCCCTCCGCGTACCCGCAACGAACAGCGTTCCCAGCCCGTCCGGCGTTTGAGGACGAGCGCGCCAGCGCGATGAAACACAGCCGGTCCGCAGACAGGTACGAGCGCTCGGCGGGACGAATCCAGCCCGTCCGGCGTTTGAGGACGAGCGCGCAGCGCGAAACCCTGCTCAAGGCCCAGGGGCCAGGCCAAGCGCGAAACCCCGCTCAAGGCCCAGGGGCCAGGCCAAGCGCGAAACCTCGCTCAAGGCCCAGGGGCCAGGCCAAGCGCGAAACCCTGCTGAAGGCCCAGGGGCCAGGCAAAGCTAGACGACGGCCCCCCGCCCAGGGTCGTCGTCCTCCTCCTCGTCCCCCTTCATGCGCACGACCAGCGTCGTGAACCCGCCCAGGAACCCCCCGATGCCCAGTGCCGTCAGCCACCACGTCATCTGCCAGCCGAGGAGCACGGCGAGCAGCAGCAGCACGGGCCCGCCGATCACCGCGAGCCAGGCGAACTTGGCGGTGACGTCCGCCTCCGGCAGCGGCGGCGGCTCGGGTGGCACGAAGTGGCCGTCGTCGTCCTCGTCGAAGTCGTCCTCCGACGGCTCGGGCACGGTGTGGTCCCGCGGACCCGCGCCGCCCACGCCGGGGGCGAAGGAGACGGAGCTGCCGAGCGGCCGGACCGCGTCGCCGTCGCCCGCCTTGTCGCCGGGGTCCTTGGACAGGTCGGGGCGCGGGGCGTCGTCGGGCGCCCCGTTGGCCTCCGCCTCCAGGAGCGCCAGGTCCTCCACGGACTTGAAGGGCTTCGCGCCGGGCGGGTCCGCGGGCTCCTCGCCGTACCCGGCGACGATGGCGCGCCAGGCGGCGTCCTCGTCGAGGGGCACCCCGCGCTCCTCGCCCGGGGGCGCGGCCCGCTCCTCGGGCTCGCGGCTCTCGTCGCGGTCCTGCTGCTCAGCCACCGGTCGTCGTCCCTTCCTTGCCTGCGCTGGGGGCGAGCCGGCCGATGAATCCGTAGCTCTCCTCGAAGATCCGGTCCGCGTCGTGGTCCAACGTCGCGACGTGGTAGCTCTGTTCCAGCAGGATCTCCGTGACGTCCGTGGACGAGACGCGGCTGAGCACGCGCGCGGAGTCGGCGGGCGGCACCACGTGGTCGTGCGGGCTGTGCAGGAGCAGCAGCGGCTGGGTGACCTGGGGCAGCTCGGCGTCGACGAGACGGAAGAAGCGCCGCATGGAGTGGGCGGCGTGCAGCGGCACCCGGTCGTACCCGATCTCGACGGGGCCGTCCTTGGCGATGTCGCTGGTGATGCCCTTGGTGGTGGGCAGCAGGAAGCGGGCGACGGGCAGGGCGTGCGCCGCCAGGCCGTGCACCTTGTTCGCCGGGTTGACGAGGACCAGGCCGCGCACCGCGTCGCCGTGCTTGGCGGCGAGCCGCAGCGCCAGCGCGCCGCCCATGGAGAGCCCGAAGACGAACACCTCCGCGCAGCGCTCCCTGAGCAGGCGCAGCTCGCGGTCGACTTCCGCGTACCAGTCCTGCCAGCCGGTGACCTGCATGTCCTGCCAGCGCGTGCCGTGGCCGGGCAGCAGCGGAAGCGAGACGGTCAGGCCGCGCGCCGCCAGGTACTCCGCCCAGGGGCGCAGCGACTGCGGGGATCCGGTGAAGCCGTGACACAGGAGGACGCCGACCTCGCCGCCCTCGTGGCGGTACGGCTCGGCTCCGGGGAGGACCGGCACCTTCGGTCTCCTTCGTGAGGTGAGAAGCGTGGGACTCAGGGGATTCCGGGGAACTGAAGGAACTGCGGGAACAGCGGGAACTGCGGAAGCTACGGAAACAGCAGGAACAGCGGGAACAGCAGGAACAGCAGGAACAGCAGGAACAGCAGGAACAGCAGGAACAGCGGAAAGGGGGACTCGGGACGGAACCGCGCGCCGGTACCGCGCGTGCGGGGGTACCTCACCGTACGCGACCGCGCTGACACCGACCAGGTCCGCCGGGGCTGCTCGGACGTACGGCCGGGGTCCGGCGGCAGCGCCCGGGCCTGCGGCACGGCCACGCTCCGGAGGGAGCCGGGGCCGTGCTCGGGTTATGGTCTGATCCACAGACACAGGAGGCACTCGGTTTGATCTACGGCGCAATGAAGTTTTCCATCGGAGGGCCCCTGAAGCTCGCCTTCAGGCCCTGGGTGGAAGGCCTCGAGAACATTCCCGCCGAGGGCCCCGCCATCCTGGCCAGCAACCACCTGTCGTTCTCGGACTCCTTCTTCCTGCCCGCGGTCCTGGACCGCAAGGTCACGTTCATCGCGAAGGCCGAGTACTTCACCACGCCCGGCGTCAAGGGCCGCCTGACCGCCGCCTTCTTCAAGGGCGTGGGCCAGCTCCCGGTGGACCGCTCCGGCGCGCGCGGCGCGGGCGAGGCCGCGATCAAGAGCGGCATCGAGGTCCTGGAGCGCGGCGAGCTGTTCGGCATCTACCCCGAGGGCACCCGCTCGCCCGACGGGCGCCTCTACCGCGGCAAGCCCGGCGGCCTGGCCCGGGTGGCGCTCGCCACCGGCGCGCCCGTGATCCCGGTGGCGATGATCGACACGGAGAAGATCCAGCCGCCCGGCAAGGTGATGCCGAAGCTCATGCGGCCCGGCATCCGCATCGGCGAGCCCCTGGACTTCACCCGCTACCAGGGCATGGAGCACGACCGCTTCGTGCTGCGCGCGGTGACCGACGAGGTCATGTACGAGATCATGAAGCTCTCCGGCCAGGAGTACGTGGACATCTACGCGACCGCCGCCAAGCGACAGCTCCAGGAGGCGGCCAAGGCGGAGAAGGAAGCCGCGAAGGAAGCCGCGAAGGAGGCGGCCAAGGGGGCCGCGAAGGAAGCGGCCAAGGACCTCGCCCGCGCGCAGGGCGAACGGCCGCGGCGGGAACGGTCCGGCTCCTAGCCGCGTCGTGCGTAAGGGACGCGTGGGGCGTCCCGTGGGGTGGGGGGCATGGTCGAGCGCGAGAGAGTCATGAGGATGTCGGTCGAGCAGCCGCTGTGGCGCGCGCTGACCGCGTACCGCGTCCTGACGATGCTGTACGCCGTCGCCCTGTTCGTGGCCGCGCACGACGACTTCGCCCGGCCGTGGGTCGCCGTCGGCTACTTCTCGGTGCTCGCCGTCTGGACCCTCGCCACGCTGCCGAAGGTCGCGGGCGCCGCGAGCTGCACCAAGCGCTTCCTCGCCGTCGACCTCGCGGTCGCCCTGACCGGCATCCTGCTCACCCGGGCCGCCGACGCCGCCGAGCGGATCTCCGACGGCGGCCCGACGCTGCCCTCCATATGGACCGCCGGGGCCGTCCTCGCCTTCGCGATCAAGGGCGGCTGGCGCTGGGCCGCCTTCGCCTCGCTGCTCGTCGGCGTCGCGAACGTCGTGCAGCGCGGGGCCTTCAGCCGGGACACCGTGCACAACGTCCTGCTCGTGTGCATCGCCTCCATCGCCATCGGCTACGTCGTCGAAGTGGCCCGCGCCTCCGAGCGCACCCTCGCCCGCGCCCTGGAGATCGAGGCGGCGACCCGCGAGCGCGAGCGCCTCGCCCGCGACATCCACGACAGCGTCCTGCAGGTCCTCGCGATGGTGCAGCGCCGCGGCACCGCCCTCGGCGGCGAGGCGGCGGAGCTCGGCAAGCTGGCGGGTGAGCAGGAGGTCGCGCTGCGCTCCCTGGTCGCCGGGGGCCTGGCGCCCGCCTCGCGGGTCTCGGAGGACACCGCGCGGGGCGCCCTCGTCCGCGTCGTGGAGGAGCCCGACGACCTCGCGGACGAGGCCGCCGCGCCCCGCGACCTGCGGACGCTCCTCACGCCGTACGCCGGTGCCCAGGTCACCCTGTCCGAGCCCGGCGCCCCGGTGCCGCTCGCCCCGCGCGCGGCCCGGGAACTCGCGGCGGCCGTGGGCGCCGCCCTGGACAATGTCCGCAGGCACGCGGGGCCCGGGGCCCGCGCCTGGATCCTGGTCGAGGACGAGCCGGACGCCGTGGTCGTCACGGTCCGGGACGACGGGCCCGGCATCCCGGAGGGGCGGCTGGCGCAGGCCGAGGGGGAGGGGCGGCTCGGCGTCGCCCTGTCGATCCGCGGCCGGCTGCGGGACATCGGCGGCACGGCCGAGCTGATCTCGGTACCGGGCCAGGGAACGGAAGTGGAACTACGCGTCCCGAGGGACGCGCGGGGGAGGACGGCACAGCGATGAGCGCACAGCACGAGCAGACCACCGCGGAGCGGGTCACGGTGATGGTCGTCGACGACCACCCGATGTGGCGCGACGCCGTCGCCCGGGACCTCGCCGAGGCCGGCTTCGCGGTCGTGGCGACCGCGGGCGACGGCGAGCAGGCGGTGCGCCGGGCACGGGCCGCCACGCCCGACGTCCTCGTCCTGGACCTGAACCTGCCGCTGAAGCCCGGCGTCCAGGTGTGCAAGGAGCTCGTCGGCGCCGACCCGGCGCTGCGCGTCCTCGTGCTGTCCGCGAGCGGGGAGCACGCCGACGTCCTGGAGGCCGTCAAGTCCGGCGCCACCGGCTATCTGCTGAAGTCCGCCTCCACCGCCGAGCTGATCGACGCGGTGCGCCGCACGGCCGTCGGCGACGCCGTGTTCACCCCGGGCCTCGCGGGCCTGGTCCTCGGCGAGTACCGCCGCCTGGCCTCCGAGCCCGCGCCCGCGACGGCCGACGAGCCCGGCGCCCCGCGCCTGACCGACCGCGAGACGGAGGTGCTGCGCCTGGTCGCCAAGGGCCTGAGCTACAAGCAGATCGCCGAGCGCCTCGTCATCTCCCACCGCACGGTCCAGAACCACGTCCAGAACACCCTCGGCAAGCTCCAGCTCCACAACCGGGTGGAGCTCGTCCGGTACGCCATCGAGCGCGGCCTCGACACCGACGAGGGCGACCGCCCCTGAGGCTCCCCGGCCCCTGCCGCCGGAAGAGCCCCCGCCGCCGGGAGCGCCCCCGCCGTCGGGAGCGCCCCCGCCCCCCGTCCCGCGGGCGCCCCGGCGTTGTCCCCCTTCGGGTGAACCGCGCCGGCCGCCTCACCCGCAACTCCCGTACCACGTACGGGAATTCACCGTTCGCCCCATCCCGGAGTGACGCGCATCACCATTAGCGTGGCCCGCGTCAGCGCAACCGCGGCGAAGGGACATTTCCATGCGGGTCGGAGTTCTGACCGGAGGCGGCGACTGCCCCGGGCTCAATGCCGTCATCCGGGCCGTCGTCCGCAAGGGCGTACAGGAGTACGGCTACGACTTCACCGGCTTCCGCGACGGCTGGCGCGGGCCGCTCGAAGGCGACAGCGTCCGGCTCGACATCGCCGCCGTGCGCGGCATCCTGCCCCGGGGCGGCACCATCCTCGGCTCCTCGCGCACCAACCCCCTCAAGGCCGAGAACGGCATCCGCCGCATCAAGGAGAACCTCGCCAAGCACGAGGTCGAGGCGCTCATCGCCATCGGCGGCGAGGACACCCTCGGCGTCGCCGCGCGCCTGACCGACGAGTACGGCGTGCCCGTCGTCGGGGTGCCCAAGACCATCGACAACGACCTCTCGGCGACCGACTACACCTTCGGCTTCGACACCGCGGTCTCCATCGCCACCGAGGCCATCGACCGGCTGCACACCACCGCCGAGTCGCACATGCGCGTCCTCGTCGTGGAGGTCATGGGCCGGCACGCGGGCTGGATCGCGCTGCACTCCGGCCTCGCCGGGGGCGCCAACGTCATCCTCATCCCGGAGCAGCGCTTCGACCTCGACCAGGTCTGCGCCTGGGTGACCTCGCGGTTCAAGGCCTCGTACGCGCCGATCGTGGTGGTGGCGGAGGGTGCCATGCCCAAGGACGGCGACGTGGTCCTCAAGGACGGGTCCTTGGACTCCTTCGGGCACGTGCGCCTGTCGGGCGTGGGGGAGTGGCTGGCCAAGGAGATCGAGAAGCGCACGGGCAAGGAGGCCCGCACGACGGTCCTCGGCCACGTGCAGCGCGGGGGCACGCCCAGCGCGTTCGACCGGTGGCTGGCCACGCGGTTCGGCCTGCACGCCATCGACGCCGTCCGGGACGGCGACTTCGGCACGATGGTCGCGCTGCGCGGCACGGACATCGTCCGGGTACCCCTCGCGGACGCCACCGCCAAGCTGAAGACGGTGGACCCCGCCCTCTACCGCGAGGTGGGCGTCTTCTTCGGCTGACCGCCCGCCTCCCCGCTGCCCGCTGTGGAGGGGCGGGCGCGGGTACCCCCCGCCGCGCACCGGCGGTCCGTTGTACGTATATTCGCCCCTGTACGGGACCATGCGTACCCCGAACGGGAGTGACACCGTGGAGATCCTGGCCTTCGGCGTCCAGGCCGACGAGCGCCCGCTCATCGAGCGGGCCTTCGCCCCGCACCACGACATCCGCTGCGTGGACGTCTTCCTCACCGAGGACACCGCCCCCATCGCCGCCGGCCACGAGGCGATCTCCACCAGTGTCAACGCCAGTCTCGACGCCGGCGTGCTGCGGATCCTCGCCGCCGGCGGCACGCGGATGATCGCCCAGCGCTCGACGGGCTTCAACAACATCGACCTGGAGGTCGCCGAGCGCCTCGGCCTCACCGTCGCCCGCGTCTCGTCCTACTCGCCGTACTCCGTCGCGGAGTTCGCCTGGACCCTGGCCATGGCCGTGAACCGCCGCATCGTCCGGGCCGGCAACCGCACCCGCGACTTCGACTTCCGCCTCGACGGCCTGATGGGCCGGGACCTGCGCGGCCGCACCGTCGGCGTCCTCGGCACCGGCAAGATCGGTGAGGCCTTCACCCGGATCGGGCACGGCTTCGGGATGCGCCTGCTCGGCTGGGACGTCGCCGAGAACCCCGCCTGCGTCGAGCTCGGCATGGAGTACGTCGACAAGGAGCGCCTCCTCGCCGAGTCCGACCTGGTCAGCCTGCACGTGCCGCTGCTTCCCGCGACCCGGCACCTGATCGACGCCGCCGCGCTGCGCGCCATGAAGGACGACGCGATCCTGGTGAACTCCAGCCGCGGCGGCCTCGTCGACACCGAGGCCCTCGTCGCCGAGCTGCGCAAGGGCCGCTTCACCGGCGTCGGCCTCGACGTGTACGAGGCCGAGGCCGGGCTGTTCTTCCTCGACAAGTCGCTGCACGCCGTCGAGGACGACACCCTGGCCCGCCTCGTCACCTTCCCGAACGTGGTGGTCACCTCGCACCAGGCGTACTACACCGAGGACGCCGTCACCCAGATCGTCGACACCACCCTGCACAACGTCCTGGACTACCTGGCGGGCCGCCGCTCCGAGAACGTGCTGGTGCCCGCGGCCCCGGTGAGCTGACCGAGCAGCTCGCGCACCACTGCCGCCCCGCGCAGCGACAGCACCGACTCCGGGTGGAACTGCACCGCGGCGAAGCCCGGCCCGCGCAGGGCGTGCACCTCGCCCGTGGCCCGGTCGCGGCTGACGTCGACGCCGTGCGCGGCCAGCTCCCGCTCCGCCTCGTCGTCGCAGCGGGCCACGAAGCTGTTGTAGAAGCCGACGGTCTCCGGCCGCCCGAACAGGTCGATCACCGTCTGCGCGCCCTGGTACGGCACGCTCTTGCGGACGATCTCCAGGCCCAGCTCGGCCGCGATCAGCTCGTGGCCCAGGCACACGCCGAGCACCGGCAGCCGCCGCTCGCGGACGAGCCCGGCGGCGAGTCCGCGCAGCAGCCGCATCTTCGGGTCGGCCGCGTCCGACGGGTCGCCGGGGCCGGGGCCGAGCACCACCGGGCCCTCGTGGCGGGCCAGGGCGTCGGCCAGCCCCGCGTCGTCGTACCGGCGCACGGTCACGCCGAGCCCCGCCGAGCGCAGCACGTGCGCCAGCATCGCGGTGAACGTGTCCTCGCCGTCGACGACCAGGGCGTGCCCGGACAGCTCACGCGCCGCCTCCTGCATCCGCAGCCAGAACGGCGCCAGCCCCGCCCGCCGCGCGTCCAGCGCCGCCCGCACCCGCGGGTCCTCGGCCAGCGCGGGCCGGGTGTCCTCACCGCGCGGCCGCCCCGGCCGCACCCCCAGCGCGGCGAGCACGGCCGCCGCCTTCGCGTGGGTCTCCGCCACCTCGCCGGCCGGGTCCGAGCCGCGTACCAGCGTCGCGCCGACCGGCACCCGCAGACGGCCGTCCGCGTCGATGTCGGCGGTGCGGATCAGGATCGGCGAGTCCAGGGTCTGCCCGCCCGCGTCCCGGCCGAGGAGCGCCAGGGCCCCGGCGTAGTAGCCGCGCCCGGCACCGTCCCGCCCGAGGGGCTCGTGGCGGGCGATGACCCGGCAGGCGTTCTGCACCGGCGAGCCGGTGACCGTCGCCGCGAACATCGTCTCCCGCAGCACCTCCCGCGCGTCCAGCGAGGAGCGGCCGCGCAGTTCGTACTCGGTGTGCGCCAGGTGGGCCATCTCCTTCAGGCGCGGCCCGACCACCACGCCGCCCCTGTCGCCGACCGTGCACATCATCTTGAGCTCCTCGTCGACGACCATCGACAGCTCCTCGGTCTCCTTGGCGTCGGCCAGGAAGCGCAGCAGGCCGTCGACGGTGGGCCCCTCGGCGGGGTAGCGGTAGGTGCCGCTGATCGGGTTCATCACCACCGTGCCGCCGGACATTCGCACGTGGACCTCGGGGCTCGCGCCGACGAGGGTGCGCCCGCCGCCGGGCCCCTGCCGGTCGCCGGTGTGCACGACGTACGTCCAGTAGGCGCCCCGCTCCTGCGCGAGCAGCCGCCGGAACAGCGCCAGCGCGTCGGCCCGCCCGAACCCGGGGATCTCCCCCTCGTACGTCCGCCGGATCACGAAGTTCGCGCCCTCGCCGCGCCCGATCTCCTCGCGCAGCACCCGGCCGACGGTCTCGGCGTACGCGTCGTCGCCGACGTCGAAGCCCCGGCCCTCCACCCGCACCTCGTGCGCGGGCAGCTCCGCGAGGGCCTGCGCCAGGGGGAGTTCGTACGTCTCCTCGGGCGTGAGGACGGCGAGCGGCGTGCCGTCGTCCACGGCGTCGAAGCCGCGCTCGCGGATCTGCCGGAACGGCACGAGCGCCAGCCCGTCGGGGAGGTCGGCGAGCCGGTCGTACGCGGTGACGGGGCCGCGCAGGACCTCCACCGTGTCGTGGTCGCGGCCGGGCGTCCGGCGCCGCAGCAGGGCGAAGGGGCGGTCGTCGGTCAGCAGGTCGGTCAGGTGCACGGTCCTGGTCCTGTCCTTCTCGTCGGGAGCGGGAAAGCGGGGAAGCTCGGGAAGCCCGGGAGAGGGACGGCCGGTCCGGAGTGTTTGGAAGACCCGGAAAAGCCGGAAAACACGGAAGGCCGCCCCTCGGGCGGCCTTCGTGATGTCTGCGGGGTACGCGCAGTCAGTGGGCCGCCGAAGGAGCGGGCCACCACCAGGAACGGGTCGACTGCGTGAACATGCCCCGCACCCTAGCGCATCGTCAGCGCGCCATCAGCACGTCCAGCGCCTCGTCCAGATAGGGGCCGAACTCCTCCTCGCCGGGCAGCACGGACGGCGCCGCGTGCCCGAGCTGGGCGTGGCCCAGGTAGACCGTGTACGCGAGCAGGCCCCGGCGGCGGGCCTCCGGGGCGGGGAAGCCGAGCGTGGCGAACAGCCCGGCGACGTACTCCACCCGGCGCTCGGTCACGCGCCGCAGCGCCGCGGCCACCCGCGGGTGCGAGGCGGTCGCGAGCAGCGTGACCTCCAGGGGGTCGGCGGAGGCCGAGCTGACGGCCTCGGCGAACAGCAGCCGGATGCGCCGGCGGACGTCCGGCTCCCGCTCGACCTCGCTGATGATCCCCTCGGTGTTGACCTCCGCCCAGCGGTCCAGGGCCGCCTCGATGAGCGCGTCCCGGTTGGCGAAGTGCCAGTAGAAGCTGCCCTTGGTGGTGCCGAGGCGGACCGCGAGGGGCTCCACCGCGACGGCCGCGAGCCCGCCCTCGCCGATCGCCACGAGGGCGGCGTCCGCCCAGTCCTGTGCGGTGAGCCGGGCCTTCGCCGGGGTCCGCCCCCGCTGCCGTTGCGCCATGACCATACGGTACCGTACGGTGACCATGCGCCAGCGTATGGAGGTGCGCCGTGGGTGTCGTACGCAATGAGCACGAGCGGGTCGTCGCGGCCCCGGCCGAGGTGGTGGGGGCCCTGCTCGACCGCCTGTCCGCGCCGGACGACCCGGTCTTCCCCACCCCCGCCTGGCCCGCGATGACCTTCGACGGCCCGCTCGCCGTGGGCGCCGCCGGAGGCCACGGCCCGGTGCGCTACCGCGTGACGGCCTACGAGCCCGGGCGCCGCGTCCGCTTCGACTTCACCGACCCGGAGAACGGCTGGCACGAGATCCGGGTCGAGCCGCTGGGGGAGCGGCGCTGCCGGGTGCGGCACGTCCTGGAGATCGAGCCGAGGGGCCTGGAGCGGGTGCTGTGGCCGACGGTGATACGGCCCGTGCACGAGACGATGGTCGAGGAGGTCCTGGACAACTTCGAGCGCGCCGCCACCGGCGAGTGCGCCTGTCCCGTCGCCTGGACGCCCCGCGTACGGCTGCTCAACCGGCTCGGCTGGCCCCGCCCCGAGGCCGCGGACTGGCCCGCCGAGGCCCGGCTGATCCGCGACGCCGTCGACGGCCCCGGGTACCGCGACGCCTACCGCATGCCCCTGCTCCCCGGCCTGCCGCGCGACCCGGGGGCCTGGACCGGCGTGCTGCGCGACGCCTTCCCGGTCCTCGCCCGCGAGGGCGGCGAGCTCCTCCTCGACGTGGACGTGGCGGGCCTGACCGCACGGGCCTCGCTGCTGGTCGACGAGCGGCACGTGTGGCTGTGCACCGCCGTGCGCGCCGACACCGCCCGGGGGCGGCTCTACTGGGCTCTGGTGCGGTTCTTCCACCCGCCGATGGCCCGCCTGATGCTGCGGCGCACGCACCGGCGCCTGGCGCTCGCGGCGCCGCGCGCGCCCTGGCGGAGCCGTCTCACTTTGTGAGCGCGTGGCTGGACGCCCCGCGCGACCCCGTAGGGTTGACGCGTGACCGTGAACGCTGATTCCCACGCCGTCGCCGCCAAGGCGACCTGGCGAGACCTGCCCGCGGCGCAGCAGCCCGAGTACCCCGATGCCGAGGCTCTGCGCGATGTGATCGCGGACCTCGAGTCGTATCCCCCGCTGGTCTTCGCGGGCGAGTGTGACGCGCTGCGCGCCCGTATGGGAGCCGTCGCCCGGGGTGAGGCGTTCCTCCTCCAGGGCGGCGACTGCGCGGAGTCGTTCGACGCCGTGAGCGCCGAGCACATCCGGGCCAAGCTGAAGACCCTGCTCCAGATGGGCGCCGTGCTCACGTACGCCGCCTCGGTGCCCGTGGTCAAGGTGGGCCGCATCGCGGGGCAGTACTCGAAGCCGCGCTCCAAGCCGACCGAGACCCGTGACGGCGTGACGCTGCCGACCTACCGCGGCGACTCCGTCAACGGCTTCGACTTCACCGAGGAGGCCCGCGTCCCGGACCCCGAGCGCCTCAAGCGGATGTACAACGCCTCCGCGTCGACGCTCAACCTGGTGCGCGCCTTCACCACCGGTGGCTACGCCGACCTGCGTCAGGTGCACGCCTGGAACCAGGACTTCGTGAAGTCGTCCCCGTCCGGCCAGCGCTACGAGCAGCTCGCGCGGGAGATCGACAACGCGCTGCACTTCATGCGGGCCTGCGGCACGGACCCGGAGGAGTTCAAGACGGTCGAGTTCTTCTCCTCGCACGAGGCGCTGCTGCTCGACTACGAGTCGGCGCTGACCCGCGTCGACTCCCGCACCGGCCAGCTCTACGACGTGTCCGGCCACATGGTGTGGATCGGTGAGCGCACCCGCCAGCTCGACGGCGCGCACATCGAGTTCGCCTCCCGCATCCGCAACCCGATCGGCATCAAGCTCGGCCCGACCACGACCGCGGAGGAGGCGCTCCAGTACATCGAGCGCCTCGACCCGGACCGCGAGCCCGGCCGGCTGACCTTCATCGTCCGCATGGGCGCGGACAAGATCCGCGACAAGCTCCCGGAGCTGGTCGAGAAGGTCACCGCGTCCGGCGCGACGGTCGCCTGGGTGACCGACCCGATGCACGGCAACACCTTCGAGGCGGCCTCCGGCCACAAGACCCGCCGCTTCGACGACGTGCTCGACGAGGTCAAGGGCTTCTTCGAGGTGCACAAGGGCCTCGGCACCCACCCGGGCGGCATCCACGTGGAGCTCACCGGCGACGACGTCACGGAGTGCGTGGGCGGCGGCGACGAGATCTTCGTCGACGACCTGCACCAGCGCTACGAGACGGCCTGCGACCCGCGGCTCAACCGCAGCCAGTCGCTGGACCTGGCGTTCCTGGTCGCGGAGATGTACCGGGACCAGTAGGCACCGGCCGGCGGGCGCGCCGTAAGGCTGCGCCCGTACGGCTCCGTCCGACACGCGCGTGGGGCGCGGATCCTTGTGATCCGCGCCCCACCGGCGTACCCGGGCTTTTGTGGGTCCGGGCTCGCGGGTAAGGTTAGGTTAGCCTCACCGATCAATCGGTACGGCCTTTACCTATGGACCCCGCCATGGACCCTGATCGGGAGGTGACCCGCGTGTACGTCTGCAACTGCTTCGGCATTACCGAGGCGCAGGTCAAGCGGCACGCGGAGGACGGCGCCTGCACCCCCCGGCAGATAGCGTCCGCCTGCAAGGCGGGCACCGACTGCGGCTCGTGCGTCCGCCGCATCCAGGCGCTGCTCGGCCGGGGCGCGTGCCCGCGGCGGGAGCTGCTCGACCAGGGCGAGCCCGCGGCGGCCCTGGCCGCCGAGGCGGAGCTCCCGGAAGCGGCCTGACCGAAAGCCGCCCGGCCCGGTGGGGCCGGTCTAGCTGTCCGGCTGCTCGATGACCTGGGCGATGTACAGCGGCTCACCGAGCTTCTCGACCAGTTCGAGCTGGGTGTCGAGGTAGTCGATGTGGTGCTCCTCGTCCTTGAGGATGTCCTCGAAGATGTTCGCGGACGTGACGTCGCCCTTGGCCCGCATCACCTCGATGCCGCGCCGGAGGCGGTCGATCGCCTCCACCTCGATCTGCCGGTCCGCCTGGAACATCTCGGTGACGGTCTGGCCGATGCGGACGTGGAAGAGCCGCTGGTAGTTGGGCAGCCCGTCGAGGAACAGGATCCGGTCGGTCAGCACCTCCGCGTGCTTCATCTCGTCGAACGACTCGGCCCGGGTGTACTTCGCGAGCTTCGTCCAGCCGTTGTTCTCCTGCATCTTCGCGTGCAGGAAGTACTGGTTGATCGCGGTGAGCTCGGCGGTGAGCTGCTCGTTGAGGAATTCGATGACCTCGGGGTCGCCCTGCATCGCAGAGGCTCCTTCCAAGCGGGGGAACTGGCAGGTCCGGGCATCCTTGCACTGGCGTCCGAGGGGCGTCCAGTAAGTGCAGGCTTAGTAGGAGTTGCCCGAATCCGCGTATACCTGGTCACGTCCACCACTCCCGGTCTGTCAGGATGGAGGGTATGGGTCAGCCGGTGGGTCGCACATCTCGAGACGTCATGGAGCCGGACCTTCCGCCGGGGCAGCGACTCCAGCGCGGCTGGCCGGTCACGCACTACGGCCCGGTGCCCAAGTTCCGCCCCGAGCGCTGGGACTTCAGGGTCTTCGGCGCCACCGCGGACGGCGAGAAGCACTCCTGGACGCACGAGGAGTTCTCGGCGCTGCCGTACACGACGGTGGTGGCCGATCTGCACTGCGTCACGAAGTTCAGCATGCTCGGCGCCGAGTGGGGCGGGGTCCTCGCGCGGGACGTCCTCGCCCTGGCGCCGCCCGCGCCGAACGCCACGCACGTGATGGTCTGGGCCGAGTACGGCTTCAGCTCCAACCTGCGGATGGACGACTTCCTCTCCGAGCGCACGATCTTCGCCACGCACAAGGGCGGTGAGCTCCTCACCGCCGAGCACGGCTTCCCGCTGCGGCTCGTGGTGCCCCACCTGTACGCCTGGAAGGGCCCGAAGTGGGTCCGGGGCATCGAGTACATGACCGCCGACCGCCGCGGCTTCTGGGAGGAGCGCGGCTACCACAACATCGGCGACCCCTGGCGGGAGCAGCGCTACTCGTACCAGGAAGAGCCCGGGGACGGCCCCGAGCTCTGAGTCCTGGCGCACCGCGCGCGGCGGTCAGTGGTGGTACCGGTGCACCACCGCGTGGCCCTTGCCGCGGCCGATCATCCACTTGTTGACCGGCGTCGTGATCACGAAGGCGGCGGCGAGCGCGAGCGCGAGCACCCACCAGAACATCGCGTCCGACAGGTGTGCGTCCATACCGCCCGGCCACAGCGCGATCACGCCGTTGTCGATGAGCTCCATGACGGCGATGGACAGCGTGTCGGCGGCCAGCGCGACCCGGATCGCCGCCCGCAGGTCGACGCCGGCCTTGAGGACGCCGCGCAGCGTCAGCGAGTAGCCGAAGAGGAACGCGAGGGCGATCGCGAGCGCCATGGTCGGCACGTTGCCCCAGCCGAGCGCGGTGCCGATCACCATGCCGAGCACCTCGCCGATGGCGCACCCCGTGAGGCAGTGCAGCGTGGCCCGCGCGGCCACGGCCCAGCTCACCTTGCCGCTGCCGCCGCCGTGCGTGCCGTGGTGGGCGTGGGCGCCGTGCGTGTGCTGGGCGTGGTCGTGGTGGTGCCCGGCGTGCGCGTCGTGCTGCATGAGGTCCCCCGACGTCGAGAGCGGTTCCTGCCGATGACAGGAACCGTATACCCCTGGGGGGTATTCCTCAAGATCTGGAGTTGTCGAGCGAGCCGTCCGGGCGAGGCCACCCGCAGGGGTCGTGTCCGTGCTCCGCCCTAGTCCCGCAGCTCCTTGAGGCGGGCCACGTCGGCCGCGTGGCCCTCCTTGCCGCCGGGCGTCTCGATGACCAGCGGTACGCCGTCCGTGGCGGGGTGGCTCATCAGCTCGCGGAACGCCTCGGCGCCGATGTGGCCGGTGCCGATGTTCTCGTGCCGGTCCTTGTGGGCGCCGACGACGTCCTTGGAGTCGTTGGCGTGCACCAGCTTCAGCCGGCCCGCGCCCACGGTGTCGACCAGCAGGTCGAGCGTCTGCTTCACGCCACCGGGGCCGGCCAGGTCGTGCCCGGCGGCGAAGATGTGGCAGGTGTCCAGGCACACCCCGAGCTTCGGGTGGGCGTCCAGGGCCTCGAAGTACGGGCCGAAGTCCCAGGTGCGGGAGCACAGCGAGGCGCCCTGGCCCGCCGTGGACTCGAGCAGCAGGAACGGGTCGTCGTCGTGCGTCAGCTCGTCGAGCAGCGGCAGCAGGCGCTCGCGCACCTGGCGCAGCGCCACCTCGCGGGTGCGCCCGCCCGTCGCCGAACCGGTGTGCACGACGACCCCGAGCGCGCCGATCTCGCGGCCCCGGCGCAGCGAGTGCCGCAGCGACTCCACGGACTTCTCGACGGTCGCCTCGGTGTGTGAGCCGAAGTTGATGAGGTACGGCGCGTGCACGTACGCAGGGACGCCCTCATCGGCGCAGGCCGTACGGAAGGCCTCGTCCTGCTTGGGGTTCCCCGGGGGCGTCGCCCAGCCGCGCGGGTTCGCGACGAAGACCTGGACGGTCTCGGCGCCGAGGTCGCGGGCGTACGACAGGCCCACGGTGGCCAGGCCGCCGGCGACGGGGACGTGGCTGCCGACGGGGTTGCGGAGGGCGGTGCGGGGTGCGGGGGTGCGGGGAGGCTCGTTGCTGCTCACCTGCTCAAGGGTGACATGCCCGGGCCGGTGACCCGGAACCGGAGGCCCCGGCTCAGCGAGCAGGCGCTGGGGGTCGGGCCTCCAGGGCAGGTACCGGGGGGCCCGGCTCGGTGGTGGGAGCCGGAGGACCCGGCTCAGCGGGCAGGTACCGGGGACCGGGCCGCTGCGGCAGGTACCGGAGGCCGGGCCTCCGCGGCGGACGCCGGGGGCCCGGCTCAGCGGGGGCGCCGGGGCCCGCCCGGTCTCAGCGGATCGTGATGGAGATGGTGGAGCCCTTGGGTGCCTTGTCGCCCGGGTCCACGGACTGGTCCTTCACCGTGTCGCCGAAGATGCCGAGCAGCCCGCGGTCCTCGTGCACGTCGAACCCGGCGCTCTCCAGCTCGTCCTTCGCCTCGCCGACCTTCATCCCCTCGACGTCGGGGACCTCGATCATCTCCGGGCCCTTGGACAGCGTCAGCGTCACCGTGTCGCCCTTGGCGAGGACCTTGCCCTCCTCGACCGACTGCTCGACGACGGTGCCCTTGTCCTCCTCGGAGTGCACCCGCTCCGGCGCGATCCGCACCTTCAGCCCCAGCTCGTCCAGCTCCTCGCGCGCGTCGCCCTCGGACTCCCCGGTGAGGTCCGGCACCTCGACCGGGCTGCCCTTGCTCACGACGAGGGCGACGGCCGAGCCCGCGCGGCGGACCGTGCCGGCCTTCGGGTCGGAGCGCACCACGGAGCCCTTGGGGACGTCCTGGCTGAACGCCTTGGTCACCATCCCGGCGCCGAGCCCCACGTCCTCCAGCTTCTCCCTGGCCTCGGCCAACGGCGTGCCCTTCAGGTCCGGGACCTTTGCGGTCCGCGGGCCCAGCGACACGGTCAGCGTGACCTTGCCGTTGTGCCGGATGCGGTCGCCGACGCCGGGGTCGGTGGCCACGACCGTGCCGCGCTTGTCGGTGTCGCTGTACGCGCTCTTGACCTTGCGGACGCCGAGGCCGGCGTCGTCGAGCCGGTCCCGGGCCTCCTTCTCGGTCTTGGCGAGCACCGCGGGGACCGTCGTGAACTGGCCGGAGTTGATGTACCAGACGCCCGCGCCGACGCCGAGGAGGAGCAGCACGGCGGCCACCGCGGCGGTCATCCCGCGCCGGGCCGACAGCCGGTCCCGGAGGCGCTCCGTGAGGGTGGCGGGGCGGGCGGCCGGGGCCCCGGCCGGGGCCGGCGGGGTGCGCAGCACGCTGGTCCGGTTGAGCCCGTCCCGCGCGCCGTCCCCCGCCTGCCCGTGCGGTGCGTGCTGCCCGTGCTGCCCGTGCGGTCCGTCGTGGTCCGGGCCGCCGTCCCGCTGCGCCGTGGGCAGCGGCACCTGCACCGACCGCGCCGCGCGCGGGATGACGCTCGTACGGTCCTCGGAGTTGTCGTGGGCGTCGTGCTCCGACGCCCGGGCCAGCGGCGGCACCGCGTCCAACTGCTCGTCGGTGAGCGCCAGGCGCGCCTCGCGGAGCCGCGCGAGCAGGGCCACCGCGTCGTACGGGCGCAGGTCAGGGTTGCGGGCGGTGGCCGTGGCGACCACGTCGTCCAGCTCGTAGGCGAGGCCCGGCACGGCGGCGGACGGCGGCGGGACGTCCTCGTTCAGGTGCTGGAACAGGACCTGCGCGGGGGAGTCGCCGGAGTGCGGCTTGGCCCCGGTCAGCATCTCGTACAGCACGACCCCGGACGCGTACACGTCCACGCGGGTGTCCGCCGTGCCCTGCTCGATCTGCTCGGGGGCCAGGTACGACACCGTGCCGAGGACGGTGCCCGTCGTGTTGGTGACCGAGTCCACGGCCCGGACGAGCCCGAAGTCGGCGACCTTGACGCGGCCGTCGTCCCCTATGAGGACGTTCTCGGGCTTCATGTCGCGGTGCACGAACCCGGCGCGGTGGGCCGCGCCGAGCGCGGCGAGCACCGGCTCCAGGATGTCCAGGGCCGCCCGGGGCCGCAGCGCGCCGCGCTCGCGGAGCACGTCGCGCAGGGTGCAGCCCGCGATGTACTCCATCGCCAGGTACACGTACGGGCCGTCGGTGCCCTGGTCGAAGACGCCGACCACGTTCGGGTGGGCGAGCCGGGCCACCGACTTGGCCTCGCGGATGAACCGCTCCACGAACGAGGCGTCCGCCGCCAGCGTCGGATGCATCACCTTGAGCGCGAGCACGCGGTCGAGGCGGGTGTCCACGGCCCGGTAGACCGTGGCCATCCCGCCGACCGCGATCCGCCCGTCCACGCGGTACCGCCCGTCGAGCACCTGCCCGACGAGGGGGTCCTTAAGGGTCGTGTCCACGCAGGGAGTCTACGAGTCACCACGGACACCCCGGCCTCCCCGGGGCCCCGTGGCCCCGGACTGCAGCGGACCTGTGACCCGGCCCGGCCGACCGGGAGGGCCCTGCGCCCGTCGCTCCCGTCCAGGGGCCCGCTCAGAAGGCGGGCCGCTCCGGGTCCAGCGCGGCCAGGCCGTCCGCGGGCGAGGAGGCCTCGGCGAAGTGGCGCCGGGGGATCCGCCCGGCCCGCCGGGCCAGCCGTCCGGCGACGACCGCGCGGCTCATGGCCTCCGCCATGAGCACCGGCTCCCGCGCCCGCGTCACGGCGGACGCGAGCATCACCCCGGCGCACCCCAGCTCCATCGCGAGCGCCACGTCGGAGGCCGTCCCGGCGCCCGCGTCCAGGATCACCGGCACGCGCGCGTGCTCGACGATGAGCTGGAAGTTGTGCGGGTTGCGGATGCCGAGCCCGGAGCCGATGGGGGAGCCGAGCGGCATCACGGCCGCGCAGCCGACGTCCTCCAGCTTCCGGGCGAGCACGGGGTCGTCGTTGGTGTACGGCAGCACGGTGAAGCCGTCGTCGACGAGGGTCTCCGCGGCGTCGAGGAGTTCCACGGGGTCGGGCAGCAGCGTGCGCTCGTCGGCGATGACCTCAAGCTTCACCAGGTCCGTGGAGAGCGCCTCGCGCGCCAGGCGCGCGGTGAGCACGGCCTCGCCCGCGGTGAAGCAGCCCGCGGTGTTGGGCAGGACGCCGATGCCGAGCCGCTCCAGGACGGACAGGACGGAGCCGTGCGTGCCCGGGTCGACGCGGCGCATCGCCACGGTGGTCAGCTCCGTCCCGGAGGCCACCAGGGACCGCTCCAGGACGTCGAGGCTCGGCGCGCCGCCGGTGCCCATGATCAGCCGGGACGACAGCGTGAGGCCGCCGATGACGAGGGGGTCGTCCGCCATGGTCGTCAGCCTCCTTGGACGGCGGTGAGGACTTCGACGCGGTCGCCGTCGCGCAGCGCGGTGGCGGCCCACTGCGCGCGCGGGACGACGGTCTCGTTGAGCGCGGCGGCGACGCCGGACGGCGCGGCGGTCAGCTCGGCGACGACGGCGTCGAGCGTGGTGCCCGCGGCGACGTCGCGCGCCTCGCCGTTGACCGATATGGCGTGGACGGTGGAGGGCGTGGTCATACGGGAAGCTCCGAGAGGTGCTGGGTCGGCGGGGTGGGCGGCGTCGTGCCGGACGGCGGCGCGGCGGTCGCGGCGAACCGCAGCGGCGTGAACGGCCGGGCCTCGTCCGGCAGTTCGCCGGTGGTCAGGGCGTGCGCCATGACGTCGCCCGTGACCGGGGTGAGCAGCACGCCGTTGCGGTGGTGGCCGGTGGCCAGGTGGAGGCCGGGCAGCGCGGTGGGGCCGAGCAGCGGCGCGTTGTCGGGCGAGCCGGGCCGCAGCCCGGCGCGGGTCTCGACGAGCGGCAGCTCCGTGATGCCGGGCACCAGCTCGTGGGCGTCGCGCAGCAGCTCGTACACCCCGCCCGCGGTGACCGTGGTGTCCCAGCCCTGCTCCTCGCTGGTCGCGCCGACGACGAGCTCGCCGCTGAGGCGGGGCACCAGGTAGACGTGGCCGCCGCGGACGACGGCGCGCACGGTGCGGCTCAGGAACGGCGCGTACCGCGGCGGCACGGTGAGCCGCAGGACCTGGCCCTTCACCGGGCGCACGGGCGGCAGCAGGTCGTCGGGGACCCCGGCGAGGCGGCCGCTGAGGCTGCCCGCTGCGAGGACCGTCAGACCGGCGCCGAGCGCCGTGCCGTCGCCGAGGACGACACCGGCGGCCCGCTCCCGTGCGACGGTCAGCCGCTCGGCCCACGCGCGCGCGAAGGCCACCCCGGCCCGCTCGCACGCCACGAGGAGGGCCGCCGTGAGTCGGCGCGGGTCGACCTGGTGGTCGCCGTCGACGCGCAGCCCGCCGCGCACCCCGGGGGCGAGCATCGGCTCCAGACGGCGGCACTCGCGGCCGGTCAGCCACTCCGACTCCAGGCCCGACTGCCGCTGCAACAGGTGCAGTTCGCGCAGGTGGGCGCGGTCGTCGGCGTCGAGCGCGACGGCGAGCGTGCCGCACGCGCGGTAGCCGACGTCCGCGCCGGAGGCCTCCGCGAGCTCGGCGACGAAGTCCGGGTAGCGGCGCGCGGAGGCCAGGTTCAGGCCGAGCAGCGTCTGCTCGCCGTGGTACAGCTCGGTGACGGCGGCCAGCATGCCCGCGGCGACCTGCGCGGCACCGCCGCCCGGCTCGGGGTCGACGACGGTGACGGAGAGCCCGCGGCCGGCGGCCCGCCAGGCCGTGACCAGGCCGATGATCCCGCCGCCGACGACGACCACGTCGCACGTACGCCCGGCCGGACGCGCGGCCGGGCGCCCGGACGCACGCTCGGCCGACGACGGCGCGCGGGAGGCGGGCGCGGAGGGCACCTCACGGGCATCTGCCGCCACGGCCGCATCGGCCGCGGTGGAGGGAACGGCTGCATCGGATGACATGGGTGCGGCGGATGACATGGGTGCGGCGGAAGATGTGCACGCTGCGGATGACGCGGATGACGCGGATGACGCGGATGACGTGGATGAAACGGACGGAACGGATGGTTCCGTGACCGGTGGCTCCGTACGGGAACGCATGGGCGTCCAGCCCCTCCCTTCGCCGGCATGACCCGGATCAGGTTCGTACGGTCGGAGGCCGTTCCAGCCTCCCTCTCAGCCCGGTCGTCCGGGCTCCCGCGAGTGCTCTGCACAGGCCACCCTATCCCGTCGCCCCGCCGGGGCGTCGACCTCCGTCATGTCCGGGCACCACGGACCGCCCTACAGTTGATCGGGTGAGCGATGAGCGGAAGAGCGCGGGGACGGGACGGCGCGTCGTCATGGCGGGCGCCGGCATGGCCGGGGTGCAGACGGCGGTGGCGCTGCGCGAGCGGGGGTTCGACGGCACGATCACGCTGATCGGCGCGGAGCCCCACCAGCCGTACGACAGACCGCCGTTGTCCAAGGCGGTGCTGCTCGGCAAGGCGGAGGGCTCCGCCTTCGACATCGACTTCGACACCCTCGGCGTCGAGCTGCGCCTCGGCGTGGAGGTGACCGGCGTCCGGCCCGCCGACCACGAGCTGGACACGGAGGCGGGCCCGGTCGCCTACGACACCCTGGTCCTCGCCACGGGCGCCGAACCGCTGCGCCTGCCCGGCTCCGAGGGCGTCCCCGGCGTGCACCTGCTGCGCACCCTCGACGACGCGGAGCGGCTGCGGCCGGTCCTGGCCGAGCAGCACGACGTCGTGGTCGTCGGCGCGGGCTGGATCGGGGCGGAGTTCGCCACGGCGGCGCGGGACGCGGGCTGCGCGGTGACGGTCGTGGAGGCCGCCGAGCACCCGCTGGCGGGCGCGCTGCCCGCCGAGGTCGCCGCCCCGATGGCGGCCTGGTACGCCGAGGCGGGCGCCGAGCTGCGCACCCGCACGCGCGTGGCCCGCGTCGAGCCCGGCGAGGTCCTCCTCGACGACGGCACCAGGCTGCCCGCGGGCGCCGTCGTCGTCGGCATCGGGGCCCGGCCCGCGACGGGCTGGCTCGTGGGCTCCGGCATCGAGCTCGGTGCCCACGGCGAGGTCGTGGCCGACGCCCGGCTGCGCACGTCCGCCCCCGACGTCTACGCGGTCGGCGACTGCGCGTCCTTCCCCTCGGACCGGTACGGCGAGCGCCTCCTGGTGCACCACTGGGACAACGCCGTCCAGGGCCCGCGCACGGTGGCCGCCGACATCGCGGGCGAGACCCCGGCACCGTACGACCCGGTCCCGTACTTCTGGTCCGAGCAGTTCGGCCGCTTCGTCCAGTACGCGGGCCACCACGGGGGCGCCGACGAACTGGTGTGGCGCGGCGACCCGTCGACCCCGTCCTGGACCGTCTGCTGGCTCCGCGAGGGCGTCCTCGTCGCCCTCCTGGCGGTGGGCCGCCCCCGCGACCTGGCCCAGTCCCGCAAACTGATCACCACGGCCACCCCCATGGACCCCACCCTCCTGGCGGACCCCGCCGTCCCCCTGAAGAAGGCGGTCCGCCCGTAGGGCACCGGCCCACGGCGCACGGACGGCCGGGAATCCGCGCTCACCCACGTCACACAGCACACGCCCCCAGGGGCGAAGCCACGGCCCCCCGCTACCGGCCCCCGGCCAGAGGTGGCACGCTTGATCCGTGACCGAGATTGACGCAAAGACCGATGCTCTCGTCCCCGCCTGGCTGCACCTCCCCGACATCGCAGAGATGCTCGGTGTCGAGGTGACCCGTGTGCGGCAGTTGGTCAAGGACGGCCAGCTCATCGCCGTACGCCGCGGTGAGAACAGGACGCTTCAGGTTCCGGCGGCCTTCATCGACGGCGACAAAGTCGTCAAGGGCCTGTCCGGCACGCTGACGCTCCTGCGGGACGACGGTTTCACCGACGAAGAGATGCTCGAGTGGCTCTTCACCCCCGACCCGACCCTGCCCGGCACGCCCGCGCAGGCCCTGAGCGAGAATCGCGGCACGGAGGTGAAGCGCCGCGCGCAGGCGCTCGCCGTCTGATCCGACCACCATCCGGCGTACGGGCGGGGCGCGCAGCCCGGCCCGTACGCCTCCGACACCCGGGGGGAACCCTTCCATGGCCACCGACACGGCGGGCGGCTCCGCGCGCGCCCGGCTCGCGGACGCGCGGCTCTACCTGTGCGTGGACGCGCGCAAGCGCCAGGGGGACCTCCCGGAGTTCCTGGACGCCGTCCTCGCGGGCGGCGTCGACATCGTGCAGCTCCGCGACAAGGGCATGGAGGCGGCGGAGGAGCTGGAGCACCTCCAGGTCTTCGCCGAGGCCTGCCGCCGCCACGGCAGGCTCCTCGCGGTCAACGACCGCGCGGACGTCGCCCACGCCATCGGCTCCGACGTGCTGCACCTCGGCCAGGGCGACCTGCCGGTGCCCGCGGCCCGCGCCGTCCTCGGCGGGGACGTCCTGATCGGCCGCTCCACGCACGCCGAGCGGGAGGCCGCCGCGGCGGCCGTCCAGGACGGCGTGGACTACTTCTGCACCGGCCCGTGCTGGCCGACGCCGACGAAGCCGGGGCGGCACGCCCCCGGCCTCGACCTGGTGCGGTACACCGCCGGGCTTGCCACCGACCGCCCCTGGTTCGCGATCGGCGGCATCGACGCGGGCAACCTCGACCAGGTCCTCGAAGCGGGTGCCCGCCGCGTGGTCGTGGTGCGCGCGATCACGGAGGCCGACGACCCCGGCGCGGCGGCGGCCGACCTCGCCGAGCGGCTCCGTACGGCCTGAGACGGCCCACCACCGACGGCGGGCCCCGGGCCCGGCCCCCGGGCCGCCGACGGCTCGGGCCGCTGGCTGCCGGGCCACCGCTGTGCGCCCCCGGCGTACGCCCCCGCCCCACCGGATGCGCCCCCCGGCCGCATCCGTGCTCCGTACACCCGTCTGATCAATCGCCGGAAAGTGTCCGAGGGGCGGACAACAAGCTGACCAAATGGACATATCACCTGCCTTTGGTTGGGCGACCGGCGCGGCCTGGCTAACCTGCCCGTATGGCCCTAGGCACTGCTTCCACCAGGACTGACCGCGCACGCACCGTGCGCGACATGCTCGCGACCGGCAAGACCACGTACTCCTTCGAGTTCTCGGCGCCGAAGACCCCCCGGGGCGAGCGGAACCTGTGGAACTCGCTGCGCAGGGTCGAGGCGGTCGCGCCGAGCTTCGTGTCCGTGACGTACGGGGCCGGCGGCTCCACGCGCGCGGGGACGGTCAAGGAGACCCAGCAGATCGTCGCCGACTCGACGCTCACCCCGGTCGCCCACCTCACCGCGGTCGACCACTCGGTGGCCGAGCTGCGCAACATCATCGGGCAGTACGCGGACGCCGGGATCCGCAACATGCTGGCGCTGCGCGGCGACCCGCCCGGCGACCCGATGGGCGAGTGGGTCAAGCACCCCGAAGGCCTCACCTACGCCGCCGAACTGGTCCGCCTCATCAAGGAGTCCGGCGACTTCTGCGTGGGCGTCGCGGCCTTCCCCGCGATGCACCCGCGCTCGCCCGACTGGGACTCCGACGTCCGCCACTTCGTCGACAAGTGCCGCGCGGGCGCCGACTACGCGATCACGCAGATGTTCTTCCACCCGGAGGAGTACCTGCGGCTGCGCGACCGCGTCGCGGCGGCGGGCTGCGAGACGCCGATCATCCCCGAGATCATGCCGGTGACGAACGTCCGCCAGCTCGAGCGGCTGCCGCAGCTCAGCAACGCGGACTTCCCGCCCGCCCTCAAAGAGCGGATCCTCTCGGCGCAGCACGATCCCGCCGCTGTACGCTCCATTGGGATCGAGTTCGCGACGGAGTTCTGCGCGCGGCTCCTCGCCGAGGGCGTCCCGGGGCTGCACTTCATCACGCTGAACAACTCCACGGCGACGCTGGAGATCTACGAGAATCTGGGCCTGCACCACCAGCAGGCCTGACCGGTCGTACCCGCACGGCGCGACCGCAGGGGAGAGGGGCGTACATGGGCTGGACGGTCCTCTACATCGCGTTCGGCGTGGTCGCGCTGTGGCTGCTGGGCGAGGTGCTGTTGCAGTACAAGGCGCGGCTGCGCTGGCGGCTGCTGGCCTTCGGGGGCTTCCTGGGCGTGGTCGTCGGCGTGCTGCTGCCGTCGGTGCCGGTGATCGCGGCGGGCGCCGTCGCCTTCGCCGTCGGGCAGACGTACGTGACGCTGTCGTTCCGCCGCGGCTTCGCCCAGGGCTGGGCGCTCGGCGGCAAGCCCGGCGCGAGCAAGCGCCGCCCCGGTGGCAGCAAGCGCCGCAAGGGCGCCCCCGGCACCGCGGCCGCGCAGCCGACGCTGCAGGTCACCGAGGTGGCGTACGAGCCCGGCGACGGCCCGGCCGCGCCCGCGGAGGACGCGCTGGAGTCGACGGCCATGCTGGACGTGACGGACATCCAGGCCGCCGGGCCCCCGCCCGGGCCGGTGACCGGCGACGCCGGGCCCTACGGCGGCCACGACGGCGCCCCCCAGCCGACGCCCGCCGCCGGTGACGGCTACGCCTTCGACACCTACGCCGGTTACGACCAGCAGGGCGCGCAGGACCCGATGCCGTTCGGGTACGGCGACACGGGCGAGCAGCGCTACGCGGCCTACTCCGACCCGTACATCGGCCCGCAGTACGGCGCCCAGCCGGGCTACGACGCCTACGCCGACCCGCAGCCCGCGTACGCCCCCTACGGCGGCGACGCGTACGGCACGGGCTACCAGGACACCCCGCCCGGCGGCGTGTGGGTGCCGCACCAGCGCACCACTGACGCCGCGTCCGCCGCCTCCTACGGCGCCGAACTGCCGCCCGACCAGCCGCCCTACCCGCCGTTCCCCGCGCCGGGGGGCGAACAGGAGCAGGGCAACGCCTTCGGCTACGAGCCGGGGCACAACGGCGAACAGCAGTACCGCTACTGAGGTCCCGGCACGGGCCGCCTCCCGCAGGGGCGGCCCCGGCTCACTGCGAGCCGCGGAACTCCGGTCCCTCCACGATCAGCCCGGCGGCCAGCGTGCCGGACATGCCCGCGTGCGGCAGGCCGCCGCCGGGGTGCGCCCAGCCGCCCACCGCGAAAAGACCGCGCAGCGACGTGCTGTTGGCCGGGTGCAGCAGCCGGCCGTCCGCCGCCGCCAGCGCGGGTGCCGGGACCGCCCCGCCGTCGGCGCCGGTGGCCTCCGCCACGTCGACGGGCGTGCGGACCTCGTGCCACAGCAGGCGGTCCCGTAGCCCGGGCACGGCACGCTCGGCGCGGGCGATCATCTGCTCGGCCTGTGCGGCGAAGGCGTCCCGCGCCGCCCCGTCCGGCCCACCGGCGTACGCGGGCACGGTGGCGGTCAGGGTGACCGCCTCGTGCCCGGCGTCGGGCACCACGGTCGCGTCGTCGGGCCGGAGCACGGTCACCGCGGGCGGCGCGGTCCCGGCGCCCGGGGCGTCGAACAGGCGGTTCAGCTCCGCGTCCCGGTCGGGGGCGTGCACCACCGTCCGGTGGGGTGTGCCCTCGGGGCGCGCGCCGCGCAGGGCCAGCAGCACCGTGAGACGGCTGGGGCGGCCGGGACCGCCGGGGCCGCCCTGTGCGGGCACCTCACCCTCGGCGCGCACGCGCTCGCCCGGCAGCAGCCGCTCCAGGACGCCCGGCGCCACGCCCGCCACCACGAAGTCCGCGTCCACGACGGTCCCGTCGGCCAGCTCGACGCCCGCGGCACCGCCGTCCTTCACCGCGATCCGCGTCACCGCCGAGCCGAAGGCGAACTCCACCCGCCGGGCCAGGCACCGCTCGTACACCGCGGCCGCCAGCGCCCGCAGGCCGCCGCGCACCGACCAGGTGCCGAACGTCTGCTCCAGGTACGGCAGGACGGCGGCGCTCGCCGGGGCCGTCCTCGGGTCGAGGCCGTGCGCCAGCGCGAAGTGCTCCAGGAGCGCGCACAGCCGGGGCTCGCCGCCCAGCTCGTAGGCGCCGATCTCGGCGAGGGTGGCCGCGCGCCGCTCGCGGCGGAAGAGGCGGCGCTCGGCCACCGCGGGGTACGGCTCGCGCTCGGCCAGCACCTGCCAGTTCGGCCACAGGGGCTCTTCGAGCAGGGGGCGGCGGGTGCGGTCCCAGGCCTCCCGCGCGCGGTTCATGAACGCCGACCAGCGCGCGCCCGCACCGGGGCCGAGCGCCGCGTCCAGGGCCTCGGCGACGCCCGCGCGCGAGGCGTTCGGCAGGTCCACGGCCGTGCCGTCGGCGAAGACGTGCCGGACCGCGGGCTCGACCTGCGACAGCTCGACGCAGTCCTCCAGGGGCTGCTTGCCGGTCTTCACGAACAGGTCGCGGTAGACCGCCGGGAGGTGGAGCAGGGCCGGGCCCGTGTCGAAGGCGAAGCCGTCGCGCTCCACGCGGCCGAGCGCGCCGCCGTACGTCTCCGCGCACTCGTGCACCACCACCCGGTGGCCCGCGACGGCCAGCCGGGCGGCGGCCGTCATCGCGCCCATCCCGGCGCCGATCACCACAATCCGTGCCATGCCAGGGACTTTATCCGCCGCAACCGACAGCGCCGCGGCCGCCCGGCCCGACCGCCCCGCCGGGGCGCCCCGCTCAGCCCGGTGGTCGCCCCGCCGCCAGGCGGCGTTCCTCGCGGCGCTGGGCCCGGCGGCGCCGGAACCGGCGGATCCGGGAGGCGAGGAACAGCAGCAGCACCAGGCCGATGAGCAGCAGCACGCCCGCGATCACGGCGGCGGCCCGGGGGTGGAACATGGCGAAGCTGACGACACCGCCGACGCCGAGGTCCTCCGCGGTGCTCACGAGGACGTTGCTGAACGGCTCCGGCGAGGTGTTCACGGCCATCCGCGTCCCGGCCTTGACGGCGTGGCTGGCCAGCGCCGTCGTCCCGCCGACGGCGCCCGCCGCCACCTCCGGCAGGGAGCCGCTCTGCCCGGCCAGCAGCGCCGCCACCCAGGCGCCTGACACCGGCCGGACGACCGTGTGCGCGGTGTCCCACACCGAGTCCACGTACGGGATCTTGTCGGCGACGGCCTCGCAGGCGAAGAGCACCCCGGCCGCGATCAGGACGCCGGGGCTCCGCAGCGCCTCGGGCACCTCGTCGGACACTCCCGTGGCGCCGAAGACACCGAGGAGCAGGACCACCGCGTAGGCGTTGATCCCGCTGGCCCAGCCGCTGGTGAACACCAGGGGAAGTACGGACACGGCGCGATCGTAACCAGCGGGCGGCGGTCCGGCCCGCGGATGAGCGCCCGGGGGTGAGTATCCGTACCTAGGGACGGAGATGAGTACCCGCGCGGATGGGGTCCGGCCCGCGGGGACGGGAGAGTGAGGGCGCGACGAAGGGCACGGCACCGGCACCGCCGACACGGGGCGGCGGAACGGTGGCGGCGCCCTTGGCCGCTCCTCCCGCCGCGGGCGGGGGCACGGGGGTGACCCGGGGGAACGACCACGGGGGTCGCGCGGGGGACACGCGGGCGCCGGTCCGGGGGGCCTGGACTGCCAGGCTCACCGGACCGGCGCCGCGCGACGCTCCGGCCGTACGGATGCCCGTGCGCTCAGGGCGCGGGAATCGCCCGAACGGGTGAGGCGCCCTCGGCCGGGCCGGGGACCCCGCGGGTCAGCGGGTGCCGCTCACCCGGCCCTGGAGCAGCCGGGACAGCGCCGCGTGGACGTCGTCGAGCGTGCGTTCCGGCTGGAAGGACTGCCAGTCGAGCGCGGCGACCAGGACCATGCCGACCAGCGCGGCGGCCGTCAGCGGGATGTCGATCTCCTCGCTCAGCTCGCCGTTGGCCACGCCCGCGCGCAGCACGTCCTCCACGACGGCCACGGCCTGCTGCCGGACCACCATCAGGGTGGACTGCCAGGCGCGGTTCGTGCGCCACAGCTCGGCGACGTAGAGCTGGGTGAAGGCCGGGTAGCGGTCGATGAAGACCAGGCCCGCGCGGATCATCGCGTCCAGGGCGTCGACCTTGCTGCCGCCCTCCAGGGCGACCCGCTCGGCGGCGTCCCGCAACGAGGCCGTGAGCAGGCCGACCCCGTGCCGCAGCAGCTCCTCGAAGAGGACGGACTTGCTGGCGAAGTTGTAGTAGACCGTGCCCTTCGCCACCCCCGCCCGTTCGGCGATCTCGTCAACTGTCGTGGCGGAGAACCCCTGTTCCGCGATGAGGGTGACGGCGGCCTCGTAGAGCTTCTGCCGGGTGGCCTCGCGCCGTGTACTGCCCCCGCCGCTTGCGCTTCGTTCCATGGGAGAGATTTTCACAGGTGCCGGCCCGTTCACAGGCTCAGCTCCGGATGCAGCCGCTCCAGTGTCCACACCTGCTTGCGGCGCGCGGAGACGGCGGTCAGCGCGAGGGCGCCCGCGGTGAAGGCCGCGAGGACCGCGCACGCCTGCCAGACCGGGCCCGTGCCGCCGCCCGTGATGAGCCTCCTGAGGGCGTCGACGACGTAACTCATCGGCAGGTAGGGGTGGATCGCGCGGAAGAAGCCGGGGCTCGTCTGCACCGGGTAGGTGCCGCCCGCCGACGTGAGCTGAAGCATCAGGAGCGCCAGGACGAGGATCCGCCCGGCCGCCCCGAAGCGCGCGTTCAGCCACTGCACGAGGGCCGCGAAGCAGCCCGTCACCAGGACCAGGAAGCCGATCGTGCCCGCGGCCCGCGTCATCCGCAGCCCGAGGCCCCAGTGCAGCACGGACATCAGCGCCGCCACCTGGAGCACCCCGAGGGCCGCGACCGGCAGCCAGCCGGCGAGCGCGATCCGCCACGCGGAGGCGCCCGCGGCGAGCGCGCGCCGGTTGAGCGGCGGGATCAGCATGTACGCCACCATCGCGCCGACCCACAGGGACAGCGGGATGAAGTACGGGGCGAAACCGGTGCCGTAGTTGGGCGCCTTGTGCAGCGACCGGGAGGCGAGCTGCACCGGGTCGGCCATCACGTCGGTGCGCCGGTCGCGGTCCTTCTTGTCGTAGTCGGGGATCTTCTTGACGCCGTCGTGCAGCCCGCCCGCCAGCTTCCGCGAACCGTCGGCCAGCTTGAACATGCCGCCCTCCAGGTCCGAGGCGCCCGTGCGGAGCCTGCCGACGCCCGTGTCCAGGTCGGTGGCGCCGGTCTTGGCGGTGCCGAGGCCCGTGCGCAGCTTCCTGGCGCCCTTGACGACCTCGCCCGCGCCCCTGTTGAGCGCGTTGACGTCCCGGACGGTCTTCTCCAGGTCCTCGTCCAGGTGCGGGGCGCGGTCGGCGAGGGCCCGGGCCTTGGTCTGGAGCTTCGCGAGGTTCGTGTCGAGCGTCTTCAGGTCGCCGCGGCGGTCCTTGACGAGCGTGTCGAGGTCCGCCGCGACCACCGCGACGTCGGCCGCCGCCTGCTTGGCCTTCTTCAGCTTCGGGCACCAGGGCTCGGCCTCGCGCCCGGGGAGGGGGCGGCACTGCTCCTCGTAGACGCCGTTCAGCGCGGCCGAGGCCTCCTTGGCGTCGGTGGCGGCCTTGGGGGCCTTCTCGACCAGGGTGTCCAGGTGGTGGCGGACGGCCCGGGAGGAGTCCGCCACGAGCCGTGCGGTGTCACCCAGGGCCTTGCCGTTGTCCTTCAGGTAGGGCCGTACCTTCCCTGCGGCGCCGTTGACCCGGTCGGCCAGCTTCCGGGTGCCGTCGGCGACGCGGCGTGATCCGTCCTCCAGGTCGCCCGCGCCCGTGTGCAGCTTCTTCAGGCCGCCGACGAGGTCGCCGCTGCCGTCCTTGGCGTGCCGCAGGCCGTCGACGAGGTCCTTGGAGCCCTTCTCGGCCTTTCCGATGCCGCCTTCGAGCCGGTCGGCGCCCTTGGCGGCCCGCTCGGTCTTCCCGTGGATGTCGGAGAACGAGACGAAGATCTTGTCGAAGAAGCTCCGCGAGGCCTTCGTGGACGCGGCCCGGCGCACCTCGGAGAAGACCGAGCGCGAGATCTGCCCCACGATGTAGTTGTTCGCGTCGTTCGTACGGACCTGCAGGGCCCCGGTCCCGGGGGAGTCGCCGGAGCTCGACGCGACGCGCTCGCTGAAGTCGGACGGCATGGTCAGCGACAGGTAGTAGGTGCCGCTCTCGACGCCCTCACGGGCCTGTGCCGCGCTCACCTCGTGCCAGTCGAACGTCCCACTGTCCCGGAGCCTGTCGGCGATGCCGTCGCCCGCCCGGAGCTTCTCACCGTCGACCGTGGCCCCCTTGTCGTCGTTCACGAGCGCCACGGGGATGCGGTCCAGGTGGCCGTAGGGGTCCCAGAACGAGCACAGGTACAGCGCGCCGTACAGCAGCGGCAGCAGCAGGAGCGCGACCAGTGCCGCGCGCGGGAGCCGGCCCCTGCCGAAGCGCTTGAGCTCAAGCGCGGCGAGCTTCGGGGAACGCATCCGCTGCCTCCTCCCCGTCGTCGTCGGAGCCGTCCCGCACGCCGCCGCGTGCCGGGACGGTGCCGTGGTCCGCGGCCTCGTGGTCCGCGGCCTCGTGGTGGGCGGCCTGGTGGTGCGCGTCCTGGGCGTCGTGCCCGTCGTGCGCCGCGCTCTCGTCGCGCCCGTCGCTCTCGTAGTACTCGTCGTGCCCGTCGTACTCGTCGTACGGGCCGTGCTCGTCGTACGTGTCGTCCTCGCCGGCGTCCCCGGGTGGTGCGGTGGGGTCCTGTACGTCGCTGTCGTCGGCGTACGCGCGCGGGGCGGTCGATACGACGAGCGCGTCCTCGGGGGCCTCGCGGCAGACGGCCACGACCGTGGTCCCGCCTGCGGCGACGGCCCTGAGCAGGTCCCAGGCTGCGGCCCGTTCGGCGGCCGAGAGCTTGAGGTCGACGTCGTCGACGCCCAGCAGCCGGGGGCGCCCGATGAGCGCGAGCGCCACCGAAAGGCGCAGCACCTCAAGCCGGTCCAGATCGCGCACGGCGGTCCGCGCGCCCTTGGGCAGGGCGGCGACGTCGAGCCCGGCGGCCCGCAGGGCCGTGTCGATCACCAGCCGGGACACGGCCGCCCGCTCGGCCCGCGGCCGCAGCAGCGAGCGCAGCGAGCCCTCGAACCGCCGCTGGAGCAGCGCCCGCTCCCGCAGGTGCTCGGCGACGGTCAGCGCGGGCTCCAGGTCGGTCACGCCGGGCACGGGCCCCAGGGCGCTGACGCGGCGCACGGCGGCGAGCTGGTCCGGCAGCCGGTGGCGGCCCACCGACGCCGTCCCCTCGGTCGCCCGCATACGTCCCGTGAGGGCGAGCAGAAGACAGGTGCGGCCGGAGCCGGACGGCCCCTCGACGGCGATGAGCGCGCCGGGCTCCGCCGCGAAGCCGATGTCGCGGAACACCGGGCCGCGCGGCCCTTCGAGCCCGAAGCCCACCGCGCTGACGGCGGCGCCGTGCGGAGCCTCCACGGGTTCCTCCTCGCTTGCTCACCACTCCCGGACGCGTGGACCGGGCGTTTTTGAACTGACCAGTCAGTACAAAAGGTAGTGCGAACCTTCGATCGGGGCAAAAGTCCAGGTCAGGACGGATTGTCAGTGGCATACCCCACGATGGGCACATACGGCCACTGCGCCGTCACACGACGACAGGAGGTTCGTCATGGCCCGTTCGCACGCAGCGGCCGCCGCTCGCCGGCGCCGCGCCGCAGGCCCTGCCCCCTCACTGACCGGCCCGGCGAGCGACGTGCACCCCGTCCTGCGCCGCGCCACGGCCCCGCCCGCCGCCCTCGGACTGCTCGCGCAGGCCCGCGCCGGACTCGACGAGGCGGCCCGTCTCGACCCGCCCAACGAGCGCTACGCCACCGCCCACCTCGCCGCCCTCCGCACCGCGGCCGCGGTCCTCGCCGCCCGCGGCCGCCCCGAGCTCGCGCCCCGGCGCCGGCAGCGGATCCGCAGCGCCTGGGAGGTGCTGCCCGAGATAGCCCCCGAGCTGACCGAGTGGAGCGCGCTGTTCGCCTCGGGGGCCGACCGCAGGGCCCGCGCCGAGGCGGGCATACAGGGGGCGGCCAGCGCCCGGGACGCCGACGACCTGCTGCGGGACGCGGCGATGTTCCTGCGCCTGGTCGAGCGGATGCTGGTCCTCCAGCCCGTGCTGCCCCAGGCGCGTCAGGAGTCACCGGATGCGGGCTGACCGCGGCACACCGGGTCGCGCTGATCCTCGGCACACGGAAACCGCGGCGCGCCCGCCTCCTCCGTGACCCGCCCGCCCGGCGGCGCGGGGCGGTCGGCACCGGGGCGACGGGGCCGGGGGTGGGCGGTGGACGGGGCGGCGCAGCCCGTGCGCTTTCCGTCCCCCGGGTGACCCGCCCGCCTGGCGGCACGGGGCGGGTGGCACCGGGCCGGTGAGGCCGAGGCGGTCGGCGCCGGGCCGACGGGGCCGGGCCGCCGGGGGTGGGCGGTGGTGGACGGGGCGGCGGGGTGGCCGTGCGCTTCCCATTAGGGTGGGACCGCCCGCACCCGAACAGCCCGCCGACACAGGCGGAGCACGCCGAGGAGTCACCTGCCGTGTCGGACCCGATGCCGCCCGCCTCCCACCGTCCCTCCCACACGGCGTCGCTGCGTTCCGACCCCCCGCGTCCGCGCGCCTCCCTGCGGACCGCCGTCGTCTGGGAGGTCCTCAAGGACGCCCTCGACCGCCGGGTCAAGGCCGTCGCGGGCGACGCCGCCCCCGGTGGCCTGGAGGTCCTCGACACCGGCGGCGGCAGCGGCAACTTCGCGGTGCCCGTCGCCCGCCTCGGGCACCGCGTCACGGTCGTCGACCCCAGCCCCAACGCCCTGTTCGCGCTGGAGCGCCGCGCCGCCGAGGCCGGGGTGGCCGACCGCGTGCGCGGCGTCCAGGGCGACGTGCACGGCCTCTTCGACGTCGTCGAGCGCGGCGGCTACGACGCCGTGCTCTGCCACGGCGTCCTGGAGTACGTGGACGACCCGGCCGAGGGCGTGCGCAACGCCGTCGGCGCGCTGCGCCCCGACGGCGTCCTGAGCCTGCTCGCCGCGGGCCTCGGCGGCGCCGTCGTCGCCCGCGCGCTCGCCGGTCACTTCACCGAGGCCCACCGGGCCCTGGAGGACCCGGCCGGGCGCTGGGGCGAGGGCGACCCCGTGCCGCGCCGCTTCACCGCTGAGCAGCTCACCGGTCTGGTCGAGGGCGCGGGCCTGCGCGTCACCGGCGTACACGGCGTGCGGGTCTTCGCCGACCTGGTCCCCGGCGTCCTCGTCGACACCGAGCCCGGCGCCCTGGAGGCACTCCTCAAGCTGGAGGCCGCCGCCGCCGAGCTGTCCGCCTTCCACTCCGTGGCCACCCAGCTCCATGTGCTCGGTGAGACGCCCGGGTCCGCGGGGGCCTGAGCGCCGCCCGGTGCGCGTGGCTCCTGTGACGCCTGGGACCACCCCGCTGATCAGCGCCGCAGCGGCACATGGAGTACGCCACAGGCCCCCCGTACGGGCGACGGGCGCCGTATGATCGAGGGACACCGTCCGGCATGACGGACCGGTCACTGGGGAATGCAGGCTTCAGTGAGCCGGGGCGACCTGGCGGTCCGGTTTGGCGAAGTTGGCGCAGAGGGGCGGGTTTCACGGGGGCGATTCCCTGCCTATCCTGAAGGGGACCCCCCGGTCGCCCCGGCGACTGCACGATGAGGAGGACTCCGTGCCGCTCTCGGAGCACGAGCAGCGCATGCTCGAGCAAATGGAGCGAGCGCTGTACGCCGAAGATCCCAAGTTCGCGACAGCGCTTGAGGGAAGCGGGCTGCGTACGTACACCCGGAAGCGGGTCTACCAAGCGGTCGCGGGCTTCCTGGTGGGCATCGCCCTCCTCATGGCCGGAATGGTCGCCCAGCTCATCTGGGTGAGCGTGGTCGGATTCCTCGTCATGCTGGGGTGCGCGGTCCTCGCCGTCACCGGTTGGCGCAAGGCGCCCAAGCCGGGCGAGCAGGTCCCCGGCACGGTCGCCGGAGCCGCTCCGGGCGTCCGGCGACAGCATCAGCCCAGGCAGCGCCGGTCCGTGATGGACCGGATCGAGCAGCGGTGGCAGCGCCGCAGGGACGAGCAACAGGGCGGCCAGTAGCCTCCAGGTCGGCCCTCCGGGGCCACCCGCCCGACGTCCTCCTCCTCTGCGCCTGCCCGAAGGCCCGGCCGCGCACCCGCGCGCCGGGCCTTCGCTCTGCCCGGACGCCACCGTCCGGATGCTGCCCACGCCACCGCGTACCGCCCGGGTGCGGCCCGCCGTCGCGCACCGCCCGCGCAGCCGCGCGCCGAGCCCGGTGCCTCCGCCCGCGCGAGGGCCCGAGCCGCCCCGCACCGGGCCGCCCCGACGTGTGCACCCGCCTGTGCATCCGCACACACCACCCGTACCCGGCACCCGCGCCAGCCCCCGCCCGGCACCCGCGCCAGCCCCCGCCCGGCGCCCGCACCCGGCCCCCGCCCGGGAGCCGCGGCCACCCACCGCCACCCGCCGAAACCCGCGCCAGAACACGGCAGAACACAGCGGAAGGGGCGAGCACCCACAGGCGCTCGCCCCCTCATGGCCGTACCGCGGCGGCGGCCGCTCAACCGCACCGCGCTACTGCCCCGGCAACCGCCCCGCTCACCCGCCCCGCGCCGCCGGACGCGTGGGCCACCGCTTCGGCAGGCGTTCCCGCAGCCCGAGGCGCAGGGCCGTCCAGCGGTCCGCCGTCGCCCACATCACCCGCGCGGCGGAGCGCGGAGCGAGCGTCGCTCGCAGCCGGGTCGAGCGGTTCGCGGAGGCGCGCAGCCCCTCCCGCAGCCGCCGGACGTCGTCCGCGAGGCCTGTCGCGAGCAGCGGCCGCGGCGCGTACAGGATCTGCTCGACCGCCGCCGCCACCCGGTGCGCCGACTCCGCCGCGGCCGTGTCCAACTGACCGAGGCGCACGATCCGGGCCGCCGCCGTCCGGGGCGTCAGGGACTCCTCCGGCGCGATCCCGTGGTCCCAGGCCGTGTCCGTGACCTCCAGCCAGGCCGCGAGGGTCCGCGCGGCGGCGTCCGCCTCCGTGCGCCCGCCGACGCCGAGCCGCACCGCGCGCACCCGGATGCGCCAGAGCATCGGCAACAGGGGCACCACCAGGACGACCAGGGCCGCGAGCGACCCGCCGACGATCATCCCGACCGGCGGCCCGCCGTCGTCGGAGTCCACCGCGAGCGGCGGCAACGCGCTGCTGCACCCGTCCTGCCGGCGCCGGTCGCGCGGGCAGTCGGAGGACTGCGAGGGCTGCGGGGACTGTGCCGCCGACGTGGACGGCTCCGGCGTCGCGGGGTCGTCGGCGTCGTCGGTGGGGCTCTGGTCACGGGTGTAGTCCGGCACCGAGCCACGGTTCGGCGTCGGCTCGAAGCGCGTCCAGCCCACGCCCTCGAAGTACAGCTCGGGCCAGGCGTGCGCGTCCCGCAGGCCCACCGACATCGTGCCGTTCGCCTGCGCCGAGCCCGGGGTGAAGCCCACGGCCACCCGCGCCGGGATGCCCAGCGTGCGCGCCATCGAGGCCATGGCGAAGGAGAAGTGGACGCAGAAGCCCTCCTTCTGCTCCAGGAAGCGCACCACGGCCGCGGGACCGCTGCCCGCGCGGACCTGCGTGTTGTACGTGAAGCCGCCGTCGGAGGCGAACCAGTCCTGGAGCTTCACCGCCCGCTCGTAGTCGTTCGCCGCGCCCCGGGTGACCTTGCGGGCCGTCTCCGCCACCATCGAGGGCAGCGTGTCCGGCACCTTCGTGAACTCCCGCTCCAGCGCCGTCGGCGGCGGGGGCGCCGCCGCGAGCTGCTCGGCCGTGGGCTCCAGGACCAAGCTGTTCACGGAGTACTGCGCGCCGCGCGTGGTCTGCTTGCGGTCGCCGACCACGGTGCGGCCCACCGGCTCGTACCGCCAGCGGCCCTCGATGCGCACCTGGCTCGCCGGGTACGGCATGGGCAGCCAGTTCTGCGCGTAGCCGTCGGCGGCCGACAGGTTCGTCTGGATCTCCGTCCTGCGGACGGTGGGGGACAGGCCCGGCGGCTCGGGCAGCCGCGCGGGCACGTCCTCGACGTCCCGGACGGTGGTCTTCCACGTCGTCCCGTCGAACTGGTCGAGCGACACGATCCGCAGGTACAGATCCTGCACGTCCTTCGCGTTCGTACGGTACGAGATGACCTCGCGGTCCTCCGGCTGGTTCAGGCTGTTCTGCAGCGCGACCAGCGGGTTCACCGCGGAGATCGTGCCGCCCTTGCCGCGGCCGCCGATCCCGGGGCCGTCCGAGTCGTCGAGGAGGCCGCCGTCGAGGGCCGGCAGGCCGAGCGGCACCACGAGCGCGACGCCCAGGGCGACCGCGCCGATGCGGCGGCCCGTGCGCACCGGCGCGAGCGCGCCGCCGTCACCGTCGAGGCCGGAGGAGGAGGCCGGCGCCCGGGCAGGACCGCCGAAGACCCGCCCCCACTGCGAGAGCCGGTCCCGGCCCTCCGCGAGGAGCAGCAGCAGGTACCCGGACGCCGCGAGCAGGAACCACAGCCACCCCGCGCCGTCCCCGGAGAGCCCGGCCGCGATCGAGTACAGCGCGAGCAGCGGCAGCCCCGCCGGTGCCGCCGTACGGAACGTCACCGCGAGCGCGTCCACCGCGAGGCCCACCACGAGGACGCCGCCGACCAGCATCAGCCGGATGCCGTCGGTGAGCGGCGCCGGGATCGCGTACCGCCCCACGTCGTCGCTGCCCGCCTCCAGGAGCGTGCCGAAGTGCCGGAAGACCTCCGGCCCGGGCACCACCCCGGCGAGCGCCTGCTCCCGCGCGAAGACCAGCGTCAGGAGCAGCAGCGTGACCAGGGCCTGGGCGGCCACGGTCAGCGGTCTGGCGAGCGGTACCCGCCGGGCCAGCGCGCCCACGCCGCTCTGCAGCGCGAGCAGGACCGCCGCCTGCACCAGCCAGCCCGACGTCTCGACGAGCGGCAGCATCGCGCCGGACGCCAGCAGCGTCGCGGCGGCGGCGCACAGCGCGAGCCGCGTACGCCCACTCATGTCCATCCCCCTGTTCCACCGGTTCTCCCTGTTCCGCGGGGGCCGCCCGGCCCGCCCGGCCCGCCCGTCACGGGCCCCGCGGTCGCCGCCTGTGGTCCCGCGCCCGCGCGCAGGTGGTCCGCCCGGCGCCACAGCTCCACCAGCGGCACCCCGAGCGGCACGGCGACCGCCGTCCAGCCCGCCTCGGCCAGCAGCCGCACCCGGTCCGCGGCCGGCGCGGACGGCGCCGCCCCGGCCCCGCGCAGCCAGGCCTGGCCGTCCAGGAGGAAGGCGACCGCCGCGCCGCTGCGGCGGCGCATCTTGGCGAGCACCGCGGCCTGCTCCTCGTCGAGGTCGCCGAGGAAGGCCACCAGCAGGCCCTCGTTGCCGCCGCGCAGCACGTCGTAGGCGCGGGAGAGCCCGGCGCCGTCCGAGTGGTCGATCACGGCGAGCGTGTCCATCATCAGCCCGGCGGAGTCCGCGGACTCCTGGCTCCCGCCCGCGAACCCCTCGGCGCCCTCGCCGGGCAGCGAGCTCCCGGTGTCCGTCAGCAGGCGTACGGAGAAACCCCGCTCCAGCATGTGCACGAGCGTGGACGCGGTGCCGGACACCGCCCACTCGAACGCCGAGTCGGGGCCCGCGCCCTGGTAGGCCACCGCGCGGGTGTCGAGCAGCACCGTGCAGCGGGAGCGCTGCGGCTGCTCCTCCCGGCGCACCATCAGCTCGCCGTAGCGCGCGGTGGAGCGCCAGTGGACGCGGCGCAGGTCGTCGCCGTAGCGGTACCCGCGCGGGATGATGTCGTCCTCGCCGGCGAGGGCCAGCGAGCGGTGCCGCCCGTCGCCGTACCCCTTGGCCTCGCCGGTCAGCCGTACCGGCGGCAGCGCCTCCACGCGCGGGACCACCGTCAGCGTGTCGAACGTGGAGAAGGAGCGGGTCAGCTCGCACATCCCGAACGGGTCGGTCAGCCGCAACTGGAGCGGGCCCAGCGGGTAGCGGCCCCGCAGGTCCGAGCGGACGCGGTAGGACACCTCGCGGCGCCCGCCCGCCTCCACCCGGTCGAGCACGAACCGCGGCCGCGGCCCGAGCACGTACGGCACCCGGTCCTGGAGCATCAGCAGGCCCGTGGGCAGCCGCGAGACGTTCTCCATCCGCAGGTGCACGCGCGCCTCCGAGCCCGCGGGCACGCGCGCGGGGGCGAGTCGGCGGCTGCCCGCGACGCGGTAGCGCGTGCGGTACAGCACGGCCGCGCACACCAGCGGAAGCACCGCGAGCAGCAGCCCGACCCGCAGCAGGTCGCTCTGGCCGAGGACGTAGGCGCAGACGGCGGCGGCGACGCCCGCCGCGAAGAAGGAGCGGCCGCGGGTGGTCAGGCCGGACAGCGCGGTACGAAGACCGCTGCGGTCGCCCCGGTCGGCGCCCTCGTCACCGGGGTGCGCCGGCGGCCTCCCCCCGGCGGTCATCACAGCCTCCGGGCGCCGGGCGGCTGCTGGCCGAAGAACCCTCCACCGGGCTGCTGGGCGCCCGGGACCGGCGTGCGCTGGAGGATCTCGAGCACGACCGACTCGGCCGTACGCCGGTTGAGCTGCGCCTGGGCCGTGGGCAGCAGGCGGTGCGCGAGGACCGCGACGGCCAGCGCCTGTATGTCGTCCGGCAGCGCGAAGTCACGGCCGCTGAGCGCGGCGGAGGCCTTGGCGGCCCGCAGCAGGTGCAGCGTCGCGCGCGGCGATGCGCCGAGTCTCAGCTCGGGGTGGGTGCGGGTGGCGGCGACCAGGTCGACCGCGTACCGCCGCACGGACTCGGCGACGTGGACCGTGCGGACCGCGTCGATGAGCTTCACGATGTCGTGCGCGTGCGCCACCGGCTGGAGGTCGTCGAGCGGGGAGACGCCGCCGTGCACGTCCAGCATCTGCAGCTCGGCCTCCGGGGCCGGGTAGCCGATGGAGACGCGCGCCATGAAGCGGTCCCGCTGCGCCTCGGGCAGCGGATAGGTGCCCTCCATCTCGACCGGGTTCTGCGTGGCCACCACCATGAAGGGGCTCGGCAGCTCGTACGTCTGGCCGTCGATGGTGACCTGGCGCTCCTCCATGGACTCCAGGAGCGCGGACTGCGTCTTGGGCGACGCGCGGTTGATCTCGTCCCCGATCACGATCTGCGCGAAGATCGCCCCCGGCTTGAACTCGAAGTCCCGGCGCTGCTGGTCCCAGATGGACACGCCCGTGATGTCCGACGGCAGCAGGTCCGGCGTGAACTGGATGCGCCGCACCGAGCAGTCGATGGAGCGCGCCAGCGCCTTGGCGAGCATGGTCTTGCCCACGCCCGGAACATCCTCGATGAGCAGGTGTCCCTCCGCGAGGAGCACCGTCAGCGAAAGCCGTACGACCTCCGGCTTGCCCTCGATCACACCCTCGACCGACCCGCGGACACGCTCCGCCGTCGCGGTCAGGTCTGTGAGGCTCGCTCGATCGTCATAGGTCGTCACCCGGCCCTCCTCGGCCCTTCCCCACGCTCGGCAAAGAGCAAGGGACACCTCTTTCCATGGTTCCCCGGGCCGACAACTCGATGTGCGGACCGGCCCACCCCGAAACACGGGCAGCACGCGTGAAGAGTTCAGCGCGCTGCCACACACGCATTCTTGTGGGGCTTACCGGTTCGTGTCACTCGCCTGTGGACAACTGGCGCCGTTATGCCCGACCTTGTGGTGTTTCGCGTACCGAACATTGTCCGGTACCCGGTACCACCGCGGCACACCGTGCCGGTCGGGTCACGCCGGGTCGATCTCGCGCAGCAGGCCCGTCTGCACGTCGAAGACGAAGCCGCGCACGTCGTCGGTGTGCAGCAGGAACGGCGAGGTGCGCACCCTCTGCATGGACTGCCGCACGTCCTGGTCGACGTCGCGGAACGACTCCACCGCCCACGCGGGCCGCTGCCCGACCTCCATCTCCAGGTCGTGCCGGAACTCCTCGGTCAGCGACTCCAGGCCACAGCCGGTGTGGTGGATGAGCGCCACGCTGCGGGTGCCGAGCGCGCGCTGGCTGATGGTCAGCGAGCGGATCACGTCGTCGGTGACGACGCCGCCGGCGTTGCGGATCGTGTGACAGTCGCCGAGCTGGAGCCCCAGCGCGGCGTGCAGGTCCAGGCGCGCGTCCATGCAGGCGACGACGGCGACGCGCAGGACGGGCCGGGCGTCCATGCCCGGATCGGCGAAGACGGAGGCGTAGCGCCGGTTCGCCTCGACGAGTCTGTCCGTGACGGTTCCTTCTGCGGCTATGCCGCCGGTCGGCGCTGCGGAGGTATGGCCCGGGGAAGAAGTCGACATGACGTCGACGGTAATAGCCATTGATCGCCCCGGCTTGCTGTGAGGACGGACAAAGAACCGCATTGCTTGTTGTTGTGAGGTAATCCACAGGTAGGTTTGGGCAGGTCCGAACGGGTGACGGGGCCCGACTCCACGGTCCTGCGGGCACCCCGGCGCGCGCCGCGCAGGCCAGTTGATTGACCGCGGCACACCGTGGACTAAAGTGACGCGAAGCGGGAGAGGAGACCTACTCCCTGCTGGTAAATCCGGAGATTCGCAGAATTCCCCACGTGCGTGGCGCGTACGTACGGCTCGGCCTCCTCCCGCTCCCGGTCGGCTGACGCCGCCTCCCCGGCGCCGGCAGTCCGGTTCCCCTTCACCGAGCGGGCGGGGACCCGGCGGTGCGTAGGGCGTCCGCCGGACCTGAGAGGGCCCCTTGACCGGCAACAGTCGACACGTCCCGGTGATGCTCCAGCGGTGCCTGGACCTGTTGGCCCCGGCGCTCACCCGGCCGGGAGCCGTCGTCGTCGACTGCACCCTCGGCCTCGGCGGCCACAGCGAGGCGCTGCTCTCGGCCTTCCCCGAGGCGCGCCTCGTCGCCCTGGACCGCGACAAGGAGGCGCTGCGCCTGTCCGGCGAGCGGCTCGCGCCCTACGGCGACCGGGCGACCCTCGTGCACGCGGTCTACGACGAACTCCCCGAGGTCCTCGACCGGCTCGGCGTGCCGCGCGTCCAGGGCGTCCTGTTCGACCTCGGCGTCTCCTCCATGCAGCTCGACGAGGCCGACCGCGGCTTCGCGTACGCCCAGGACGCGCCGCTCGACATGCGCATGGACCAGACGACCGGCATCAGCGCCGCCGAGGTGCTCAACACCTACCCGCCGGGCGAGCTGGTGCGGATCCTGCGCGCGTACGGCGAGGAGAAGCAGGCCAAGCGCATCGTGTCGGCCGTCGTGCGCGAGCGCGCGAAGCAGCCGTTCAGCACCAGCGCACGCCTGGTCGAGCTGATCCGCGACGCGCTGCCGCAGGCCGCCAAGCGCACCGGCGGCAACCCCGCCAAGCGCACCTTCCAGGCCCTGCGCATCGAGGTCAACGGCGAGCTGAGCGTCCTGGAGCGGGCCATTCCCGCGGCCGTCAAGGCGCTCGCCGTGGACGGGCGCATCGCGGTGCTGTCGTACCACTCCCTGGAGGACCGCCTGGTCAAGCAGGTCTTCGCGGCCGGGGCCGCCACCACCGCCCCGCCCGGCCTGCCCGTGGTGCCCGAGCAGTACCAGCCGCGGCTCAAGCTGCTCACGCGCGGCGCCGAGCTGCCCACCGAGGCGGAGATCGCCGAGAACCGCAGGGCCGCCCCGGCGCGGCTGCGCGGGGCGCAGCGCATCCGTGAGGACGCCGTATGACGGGCACCACCGGCCGCGCCCCCGCCCCGCGGGAGACACCGTGAGCCGCGTCCGCGAGGAGGCCGGGTGAGCAGGAAACCGCAGCTCCGAGGGAGGGCGGCGCGCCTCGCACGGCTGCTGCCCACGGGCCCCGACCGCGCGGCCCGCACCCCGTTCATGCTCCTGGTCGTGCTGCTGCTCGGCGGCGGCCTGATCACGCTCCTGATGCTCAACTCCTCGCTGAACGAGGGCTCCTTCCAGCTCACCAAGGTCAAGCGGCAGACCCAGGACCTCACCGACGAGGAGCAGCAGCTCCAGCGGGAGGTCGACGAGTACGCCGCGCCGGACGCCCTGCAGCGCCGCGCCCGCGAGCTCGGCATGGTCCCCGGCGGCGACCCGGCCTTCCTGAGCCCCGACGGCACCGTCCGCGGCGTCCCCCGCGCGGCGCCCGGCCCGCCCGCCCTGCGGGGGGCGGCGGCCCGCCCGCCC
>NZ_BNBT01000020.1 GCF_014656095.1 Streptomyces longispororuber | reverse complement strand
GGGGCCGCGCGCCGCCGGGCGATCACCGCGCACCCGGCGAGCAGCGCCGCCGCGCCCGCGCCGCCCAGGACGATGGCGAGCCAGTCGGAGCCGCCGGAGCCGGGCGGCGGCACCAGCGCGCCGGTCCCCGCGGGCCGGGCCTGGTCCGGCGCCGTCCGCGGCTTCGCCGGGAGCAGCGAACCCACCGGCCGTACGCGGTGCACGGCCTCGAACCCCCAGTCGAGCAGCAGCCTGGCCTCCTCGTACACGGTCTCCTGCCCGCCGTTCTGCGGGTTCATGACCGTCACCACGAGGGTCCGCGCGCCCCGGTGCGCGGCGGCGATGAGGGTGCTCCCGGCCCGGCTGGTGTAGCCGTTCTTCACGCCGATCAGGCCGGGGTAGCGGGACACGCCGCCCGCGCCGGTGAGCAGCCGGTTGGTGTTCTGGATCGGGTACGACCAGCCGCCCGCCGGGAAGGAGGCGAGCGCCGTCGAGCAGTAGCGGGCGAACTGCGGGTCCGCGAGCCCCGCCCGGCCGAACACCGCCAGGTCGTACGCGGACGACACCTGCCCCGGCGCGTCGTAGCCGTCGGGGGAGACCACCCGGGTGTCGCGGGCGCCCAGGGCACGGGCCTTGGCGCGCATCTGCCGGAGCGTGCGGTCCATGCCGCCGTTCATCGCGGCGAGCACGTGCACCGCGTCGTTGCCGGAGCTGAGGAACACCCCCCGCCACAGGTCGGCCACGCGGTAGCTGCGCCCGGGGGCCACGCCCACCAGGCTGCTGCCGCCGCCGACGCGCGCCAGCTCGGCCTCCGTGACCCGGTGCCGCGTGTCGGGGTGCAGCCGGGGCAGCGCCGCGAGCGCGAACAGGGCCTTGAGCGTGGAGGCGGGCGGCAGTTTGCGGTGCGCGTCGCGCGCGGCCAGGACCTCGCCCGTGCGGGCGTCGGCCACCACCCACGACAGGGCGGACACCTCACCGGGCAGCGCCGGGGCGCCGGCACCGGGGCGCACCTGGGTGCCGGGCCGGTCGAGCAGGGTCGAGGAGTACGAGGGCCGCCGCTCGGGGGGTGACGGCTCGGCGCCCGCGGCCGTGCCGGTGAGGCAGAGCAGCGCCCCCGTGGTGAGGGCCGTCGTACGGACCACGGCGCGGCGCAGCGGGGGCGGCAGGAGTCTGATGGCCATTCAGCCACCGTAGGAGCGGGTCCCGGGGCGCGCAGATCGGCGTGGCCCGCCCGGGGCCGTACGGTGCCCGCGGCTCCCCCACTCGGGCGGTACGGGGCGCTCCCGCGGACCCTCACGGCGGGCCCGGCCCCGGCCCCGTGCTGCGGCTCGCGGGGTCAGACCGCTGTGTCCTCGGCCCGCGCGGTCGACGCGATGAGGTGGTCGACGACGTCGACCGGGTTGCCGTGGCGCCGGAAGGCGGCCCGCTGGCGGTCCGCGCCGGTGCCGTGGGCGCGCAGCCGGGCCCAGGCGGCGCTCACGAGCGGCAGGTCGCCGTGGCGTTCCAGGGCCGGCCTCGTGCGGTCGAGGAGGCGGTCGACCTGCGCGGCCGCGGGCACCAGTCTGCGCGTGGCCAGGTCGATGCCGGCACCGCCGAGGCCGTCGCGCGCGGCCCGCCAGCAGGCGGCCCGCAGGATCTCCGGCTCGGGGCGGGGCGGCGTGCGCCCGGCGGCCGTCTCCTGGAGCGCGGTGTCGGCCAGGGCGCGGACGACGCCCGCGAGCAGCACGGTGTCGTCGACCGTCGACGCCGCGTCCGCGACCCGGACCTCCACCGTGGGCACGTGGTGCGAGGGCCTGATGTCCCAGTACACACCGCCGCGGTCCAGGGTCGTCCCGGTGGCGATGAGGTCGCCGACGAGGTCCTCGAAGTGGGACTGCGACTCGAAGAACGGCGGCGGCCCCGAGACCGGCCAGCGCCCCCAGACCAGGGTGCGCCAGCTCGCGTACCCGGTGTCCTGACCGCCCCAGAAGGGCGAGTTCGCCGCCAGCGTCACCAGTGCGGGGAGCCAGGGGCGCACATGGTTGCTCACCCGCAGGGCGGTCGGCAGATCGGGCACGCCGACGTGGATGTGGCAGGCGCAGGTGCTCTGCTCGTGGTCGAGGGCGCGGAACTGCGCGAGGCTCTCGGCGTAGCGCGGTCCGCCGGTGAAGGGCGGGGGCACCGGGTGTCCGAGGACCGGTGTGCCGCTGGAGACGATGTGCAGCCCCAGGCGCCCGGCCGCCCGCGCGATGCTGCCGCGCGTCGCCCGGAGCTGCCGGGCCAGGGCGGCCAGGTCGGTGTGGGGGTCGGTCCGCCCCTCGACCTGGTACCGCGTGATCTCCGTCGAGACGCGGTCCCCGAGTTCGCCGCAGGCCCCCGCCACGACCTTGTCGGCGCTGGGGCTCAGCTTCCGGGAGACGGGGTCGACCAGGAGGTACTCCTCCTCGACGCCGACCGTGACCGCCGGTGCCCGCCGGTGGTCCGTCCGGGCGGCGTCGTGCGCGGCCGGTGGCGGACCGAGGTTCCCGGCCATGTCCCCGAAGTTCCCCATAGCGGCCATGGTGGCACGCGATGCCATGACCGGCTCTGACGCGATATCGCCAAATGCCTGGCCAGTAAGGGCCGTACGGCCCCGCACGCCCGGCGCGGGCGCCCCCGCGCCGGGCGCGGCGGACGCCGGGGCGGGCGACCGGGGCCCGGCCGCCCGCCCCGGCCGGGTCAGTCGCCCGCCACGGCCCGGAAGCGGACGGTGGTCGCGTCCCCGCTCCAGCGCCGCAGCCCGGCCTTCTCCAGGACGCGGACGGAGGCCGGGTTCGACCGTTCCACGGTCGCGTACACGGCGTGCACGTCCGGGCCGGTCAGGGCGTACGCCACCACCGTCCGCACGGCCTCCGGCGCGTAGCCGCGGCCCCGGCGGGACGGCACCACGCCGTAGCCGACCTCCAGGGCGCCGTCCCGGGGCGGCCAGAACAGGCCGATCGAGCCCACCACGAGGCCGCTGTCGCGCTCCACGATCAGACGGTGGCCGTACGGGTGCAGGCCCTCGGGGTGCTCGGTGAGGAACCCGGCGATGACGCCGTCGCCCTCGGCGGGGAAGTCCTCGGCCCAGTCCGCGAGCCGGTCGCCGCCACCGACGGCGGCGAGCTCGGCGGACGACCACGGGCGCAGCAGGAGCCGGCCGGTGGTGAGGTCAGTCCCTGTCACCGTGAAGGACGGTGAGGTGGCTGAGGCGGGTGAGGCTGCCGAGGGTGGGGCCGACGAGCGTGCGGCGGAGTCGGAGGGCGCTTCGGCGTCGGAAGGCACCGGGGAAGAAGGAAAAGACACGTGACACTCCTGGTCGTCAGGACGACCGGGCCGCTCACTGTCCTTGCGCGGCCCGGACTTGGGCATGCCGATGACGGGCCTGGCGGGCCATATTCATCAACCTCCCTGGTCGGAGCGGCAGTCGTGCGCGGGCGCGGAGTCCGTGCGCGCCGGGTGATCGTAACAAGGTGCCTCGGCGGGCGGTACGGGTGCCGGAGCCTTCGGCCGGGCCGGTGCGGCCGAAGGCTCCGGCCGGGCCGGTTCCGTGACGGGCTCCGGCCGGGCCGGTTCGGCGACGGGCTCCGGCTGGGCCGGTTCGCGCAGGGTGCGGAGCAGGAGCCAGCCGAGCGCGGGCAGCGCGATCAGCGGCGCCAGAGCGGTCCGCAGCGACGTGACGTCGGCGAGCGCGCCGATGAGCGGGCTGGCGACCCCGCCGACGCTGACGGTCAGGCCCAGGGTGACGCCACTGGCGGTGCCCACCCGGCTCGGCAGGTAGTCCTGGCCGAGTGTCACGTGCAGGGAGAAGGGCACGTACAGGCCGGCCGAGGTGAGCGCCACGAACAGGTACAGCGACGGGCCGGGGACGAGGACGACCCCGGCGACCGCCAGCACGGTCAGGGCGTACGACCAGCGGACCACCGCGACCCGGCTGTGGCGGGCGGCGAGCTGTCCGCCGGCGACCGTGCCCACCGCCCCGCCCAGGTAGAGCACGAACAGGGCCACGGTGCCCGCAACTTCACCGCCGCCGGAGCGCTCGGGCACGTACAGGGAGATGAAGGTGCTCAGCCCGACGAAGACGATCGAGCGGCACACGATGGCGCCGGACAGCCGCAGGAAGGACGGCCAGTCGTCGGCACCGGCGGCCTTGGCCGCGCGGGCGGCCGCCGCCGTCGCCGCGAGGGGCGCCCTGATCTCGCGCAGCGCCACCGCGCACAGCGCCGCACCCGCCAGGGCGGGCACGACGAGCAGCGGTGACGCGCGCAGGCCCCCGGTGGCGACGACGGCGGCGACCAGCAACGGCGCCGTCGCGAAGCCGATGTTGCCGCCCAGCGAGAACCAGCCCATCGCGGTGTGGCTGCCCCGGCTGGCGACGCGCGCCACGCGGGCGGCCTCGGGGTGGTAGGCGGCGACACCGATCCCGGAGACGGCGACCACCGCCAGGGTCATGGCGTACGAGCCGAACACTCCGCTGAGCGCGACACCGGCGCCGCCGACCAGCGTGCTCACCGGCAGCAGCCAGGGCAGCGCCCACCGGTCGGTGAGCGCGCCGAAGAGCGGCTGCACCACCGACGACAGCAGCGACGCGGCGAGCACGATGCCGGAGGCGGCGGCGTAGCCGTACGCGCGCTCGGACACGAAGTACGGCACCAGCGCGGCCACCGCGCCCTGGTAGACGTCGACGCAGGTGTGGCCCAGGGACATCAGCGTGAGGGGCCTGTTGCGGGAGGGAGCCGACGAAGACGAAGTAGACGAAGAGGAAGAAGACGAAGACGAAGTAGACGAAGTAGACGAAGAGGGAGCAGACGAAGAGGGAGCAGACGAAGAAGGCATGGACACGTATGCGATCGTCGCCACCCGGCGGCTGTCGGGCTTCCGATAAAGTGCCAAGGTCTGACGGAAACCCGCCAGCTTCCGCCGCCGTCCAGTGAGCCCCGCGCACGCATGCCGGAACCCATCCGCCACACCCCCGTCGCCCCCACCCACGTCCGGGTCCTCGGCCCCGGCGACCGCATCGACGCGCACCGCCACGACGACCACCAGATCGCCTACGCGGGGTCCGGCGTCGTGGCGGTCACGACGGACGCCGGTACGTGGTGCGCGCCCGGCACCCGCGCCATCTGGGTGCCCGCGGGCACCGTCCACTCGCACCGGGCGTACGGGCACCTGGAGATGTACTTCGTCGGCCTGCCCGCCGACGACAACCCGCTGGGCCTTGACGAGCCGACCGTCCTCGCGGTCAGCCCGCTGCTGCGCGAGCTGATCATCGAGTACGCCCGCGGGCCGAAGGACGCAGGCCCGGAGCGGAGCCGCCTGCGGGCCGTACTGCGCGACCAGTTACGCGCCTCCCCGCAGCAGCCCGTGCGCCTGCCCACGCCGGAGGACCCGCGCCTCGCGGCGGTCTGCGCGCTCGTCCACGACCACCCCGCCGAGCCGCGCACCCTGGCCGAGCTCGGCGCCGCCACCGGCGTCGGGGAGCGTACGCTCAGCCGCCTGTTCCGCGCCGAACTCGGCATGACCTTCCCGCAGTGGCGCACCCAGTCGCGGCTCTACCACGCGCTGCGGATGCTCGCCGAGGACACCCCTGTCACCGTGGTGGCGCACCGCTGCGGCTGGTCCTCGACGAGCGCCTTCATCGACGTCTTCCGGCGCTTCTTCGGCTACACCCCCGGCACGCACCAGCGGCGGCCCTGAACCACGCAGGACACGCCGCCGGGCACGCTGCCGGACCGCGCCCGCGCGCCCTGCGCGCCGTGGGCGCGCCGGACGTGCGCCGCTCCTGTGGGGGATCGCGGCGCGCCCGGCGGGTCGACCAGCCTGGGACGACGTACCGGCCCGCGCGCCGCCGACCCGGTGGCCGCAGCCCGCGGACCTGGTGGGCCCCGACAGCGAAGGCGGAACAGCATGCGCAAGGCAAGAGCATCGAGGAAGCGGCTTCCCGTGCTGGTCGCGGCGGTGGCCGCCGCGGCCGCCACCCTGGTACCGGCCACCGCGGGCCCCGCGGGCTCCGCCACGGCGGCCACGGCACCCGAGGCCGACGGGTACGACCGGTGCCCCGACGGCTACTACTGCATGTTCTCGGGCCTCGACGGCTCGGGCGACATGGTCACGCTCCGGGGCAACACCCCCGACCTCGCGGCACTCGGCATGGACGACCGGTCCAAGTCCGACTGGAACCGCACAGCCTCCACCATCTACCTCTGGTCCGAGGCGCAGTACTCCGGCTGTACGGCCGTCACGTCCTCCGGCCCGACCGGCAAGGGCAACTTCTTCCCCGCCTACCAGGACTTCTTCAGCTCGGTGCAGTTCGACGGGCCCGGCGGCCCGAGCTGCGGCACCCCGCCCGGCGAGGGCGGGCGGGGCCCCGCGCGCTGACGCGACGGCCATAGGATGCGGGCATGGCTGCTCCGGACCCCTCGCCCCGCACGACCACCAGGGATCCGGAGCTGGGCTTCCCGCCGCCCGGCGAGGTGCTGCACCGGCTGCGCACGCAGCGGGGCATGTCGCTGCGCCAAGTGGCCGCCGAGTGCGGCCTGTCCGTGTCCTTCCTGGCCGCCCTGGAGCGCGGTGAGACCGACATCGCCCTGGAGCGGCTCGGGCGCCTGGCCAAGGTGTTCGGCCACGACGTCGGCTCCTTCCTCGGCTTCTCGCGCGGCCGTGCGACGCCCTCGCTGTACCCGAGGGAGGAGCAGGAGACCTTCGAACGCGCCCCCGGCGTCGTCTACCGGCTGCTGCGGGCGTCGGAGCTGGGCTACCAGGTCGTCACCGGGGACTTCGCGCCGCACAGCGGTCTGACCGAGGACCTCCAGCACGAGGGGACCGACCTGGTCATGGTCACCCGGGGCACGCTCGTGGCCCGGTACCACGGCATCGACCACGTCCTGCGTGCGGGGGACTGCCTCCAGTGGGCCGCCGGTCACCCGCACACCTTCCGCAACGACGGCGACGAACCCGCGCAGATGGTCGTCGTGCTCTTCTCCAGCCTGTACTGACGCCCCCGGCCCTGTACTGACGCCCCGGCGGCTGCCCCCACCGACGCCGCCGCGACCTCTGCCGATACCGCCGCGACCTCCGCGGGCCTCTCCTCCGCCGGGCGGCGATGCCGCAACCGCGCCTGCTGGGACGGCCATTGCGGCCCTTCTCCCTGCGCTCCGGCGGTAGGAAAACCCCTCCACGCGAGCAATATTTTGGTCTAGTGTGCGTTTTACTGCACAAGCGCAGCGCAAGGTGCGACCGCGCAGCGCGGAACGCGCGCACACGACGACACCTCTGGAGGACCGCATGGTGGCGGAACTTGTCAGGACCTGGGCGGCGGGCTGGGCCGTGTCGCGGCGTACGCCGCAACCGCTGGTACGGCCCTGGGGGGTGTACCTCGACGTGCGCGGCCCCGGCCAGGTGGGGCGCCATGTGCTGCCGCACGCCACCGAGTCCGCCGTGCGCGCGGCGGCCGCCTCGGTGAGCGTGCCGGACACCTGGCTGAAGGTGCCCGCGGAACCGGAGGGTGTCGAGCCGTGGCTGCCGGAGGGGTGGGTGGTCGACAAGGAGGAGTCCGGCTACCTGATGGCCGTGGACTTCCGGCCGACGGCCCCGGCGCTGCCGGACGGCTACACGCCCGCGACCGAGACCCGCGACGGCGTCACCTTCCTGCGCGTGCGCGACGGGGCGGGTGCGCTCGCCGCCCAGGGGCAGATGGCCGTCCTGGGCGAGGCGGCCGTCGTGGACCGCGTCGTCACCGACCCGGCGCACCGCCGCCGCGGCCTCGGCGGCTACGTGATGCGCGCCCTCGCGCAGGACGCGCTGGCGCGCGGTGCCCGCCGGGGCGTCCTGGGTGCGACCGACGAGGGGCGCGCCCTGTACGAGACGCTGGGCTGGACGCTCCGGGCCCCGCTGGCGGCGTGCGTCTACCGGCCGTACGAGGTGTCGTAGGGCGCGGCGCCGGAGCCGCCTCGGTGCCCCGGACCCCGCCCCGACCCCTATATGGCGAGAACGCCACCCGCGGCAGGGGCGGCACCCCCTGGAGCCGATGACAAGCCCCGCGGCGGCGTGTTTGGGTGGGCCGCCTGATCACCGAGCCCGTGGCCCGGGGCGGAGCCGCGCCCCGCGACGCGGGCACAGAAGGGGGAGTTGTGCAGTTCACCAAGGTGTCCACGCGTGTCCTCGTACCGCTGGCCGGAGCCGCGCTCGCCACGGTGACCGCGGTCGCGCCCGCGTCGGCCGCGCCCGAGCACTGGGTCGCCGGCGAGGTCCAGTACGCCGGGAACCGGACCGTCCTCAGCCCGCACGACGGCACCCAGGGGTCGCGGATCCTCGTCCGCGTGGACTGGGAGGCGGACAAGGGCGGGGTCTACGGGAACATGTGGGACCTCAAGAAGGACGGCAACGACGCCCGCCTGGAGGCCGGTTACTCCTGGCTGAGCGGCGGCACCTGGAAGCCCGTGACGCGCACCCTCAACACCGTCGCGGACAGCGGCGACACCGGTGTGCACACCAGCCTGCACACCGACCCGAACGTGAAGATCAAGGACCTGAAGGTCAGGACCTGCACCGTCAACAGCGCCGGCGCCTACGTCTGGTGCGGCGCCTGGTACTAGCCGGTGCGGGCCGCGCCCCGCGGCGGGCCCCGGCCCGGCCGGTGGGGCCGGGCCGGAGTCACCCGGAGGCGTCCGGGCCGGAGTCGGCGCCGGGCTCGGGGCCGTAGTCGGGCTGGAAGAGGTGCGCGGTCCCGGTGAGGTCGAGGATGACCCGCAGCGGCTCGGAGACGCCGATGAGGCGTAGCACGCCGCCCTTGGCCGTGGCCCGGCGGTGGTGCGCGAGCAGCAGGTTCAGCGCGGTGGAGTCGGCGAACGTCACTTGGGCCAGGTCGAGTTCGCAGGCGCGGTGTTCCGTCCGCGCGAGGGCGTCGGCGAGCTGGTCCACGGTGGCCAGGTCCAGATCGCCGCTCGCCCTGATGAGCACGGCGTCGAGGACATCGACGACGTCCACGGTCAACGGGTTGCTCGACGCCATGGGAGAAGTACCTATCGAATGGTCGGCGGTGCCTCGGCCCCGGGTCGGACGGCGCTCCGCGCACGGCGGGCCGCGCACGCCTTCCGGGCGGGCCGGGAGCGGCCACGGGGCGGGCCGGGGTCGTCGTTCTCGCAGTTCAGGGGCGTGTCGTGCGAGGCGCAGCAGCGGTGCGGCTGGGGCAGGTGGGGGGAGTCGAGCCAGTACGCGCCGACGAGCTGGGCGAGTACGTGGGGGGTTGCGTCGTCGGTCTCCATACCCTGTACAACGCGGCGGCCGGTGGCCGGGCCACGGCGGGGTCAACCGCCGTGATCCAGGGCCACATATATGGCGGACGCGCCCCGGGGAAGAGTTTGCACCATGGCATTTCAGGGCATACAGGGCGCCATTCGCCGAAGGTCGGTTCTCTCCCGCCTCAGGCGCCTCAGGCGGGCAGCGCCGCCTCGATCGCGGCCACCACCTCGGGGGACTCCGGCTCGGTCTGCGGCGAGAAGCGGGCCGCGACCGTACCGTCGGCGGAGATCAGGAACTTCTCGAAGTTCCACCGGATGTCACCGGTGTGGCCCTCGGCGTCCGCGGTGGTCACCAGGCGCTGGTACAGCGGGTGGCGGCCGTCGCCGTTGACGTCGACCTTCTCGGTCATGGGGAAGGTCACGCCGTACGTCGCGGAGCAGAACTCGGCGATCTCCGCGGACGTGCCGGGCTCCTGCCCCATGAACTGGTTGCACGGCACCCCGAGGACGGTGAAGCCGCGCGGCCCGTAGGTCTCCTGGAGCCGCTCCAGGCCCGCGTACTGCGGGGTGAGGCCGCACTTGGAGGCGACGTTGACGATCAGGACGGCCTTGCCCCGGTACTGGGCCAGGTTCGCCGGGCCGCCCTGGAGGCTCTCGATCTCTACTGCGTCGTAGACAGACATGCCGCGGAGCCTACGCCCCGGCCGCGGCGCGCGGGGAGCCGGGTGCGGTGGCCTCCGGCGGCTCCTCGCGGTGCAGTCTGCCGTGGGCGACCAGCTCCACGGTGACGGCCGTGGCGATGGCCTGCACGGCCATCAGGGCGACGAGGACGAAGAGCTGCACCGCACCCGCCTGCACCGGGGAGGCGCCGCCGAGCAGCATGCCCACGAACGCGCCGGGGAGCGTGACGAGCCCGACGGTGCGGGTCTGGTCGAGCCCGGGCAGCAGGGCGTCGGACGCGGCGGGGCGGACGAGCTCCAGGCGGGCGTCGTGCGGGAGCAGGCCGAGGGCCAGGCCCGCCTCGAACTCGCCGTGCCGGGTGCGCAGCTCGTCCAGGGCCCGGCGCCCGGCGAGGACGGTGGCGGTGAGCGCGCCGCCGATGAGGATGCCGGTCACGGGGATCATGGCGATGCCCCGTACCGGTACGAGCCCGGCGAGCGCGAGCGCGGCGACGACCGGCGCGACGGGCGCGGCCAGGGGCACCGCCGCCCACCACCAGGTGCCGTTCGGCGTGATGCGGCGCCCCGCCGTCCTGGTCGCCACGGCGAACATCAGCAGCAGGAAGGCGAACAGGGCCGGGACGTGCCGCACCACCCAGCCGATGAGCAGGGAGACCGCGGCGAGCTGGGCCGTCGCCCGGACCCCGGCCACCGCGACCTCGCGGGCCCGGGCGCGGGAGCCGTCCGGCGAGAGCCGGAACACGGCAGTCGTCGCGGCCGCGGCGACGAGCAGGACCAGCAGGGCGGCGCCGAGCGTCGCGGTGACCGGCAGCAGGGTCTGAGCAGCGAGGACAGGCACACGCACACCCTAGGCGGGGTGGCCGTACGCTCCTCCTACCGGCGCGTTCGGCCCTGGGCGGGGCGAGCGCGCGGGACGGACGTACGCAGCGACAGAAGGGCGAGGAGTCATGGCGCAGCAAGTGCGCGGCGTGATCGCACGCGCGAAGGGCGAACCGGTACGGATCGAGACGGTCACCGTGCCGGACCCGGGGCCGGGCGAAGCCGTGGTGAAGGTCCAGGCCTGCGGGGTCTGCCACACCGATCTGCACTACCGCGAAGGCGGTATCAACGACGACTTCCCCTTCCTGCTCGGCCACGAGGCCGCGGGTGTCGTGGAGACGGTGGGGGAGGGCGTCACGGAGGTCGCGCCCGGTGACTTCGTCGTCCTCAACTGGCGCGCGGTGTGCGGCCAGTGCCGGGCCTGCCTGCGCGGCCGCCCGCAGTACTGCTTCGACACGCACAACGCGCGGCAGAAGATGACCCTCGCCGACGGCACCGAGCTGACGCCCGCGCTCGGCATCGGCGCGTTCGCGGAGAAGACCCTGGTCGCCGCCGGGCAGTGCACCAAGGTCGACCCGGCAGCGTCCCCGGCCGCCGCGGGCCTGCTCGGCTGCGGCGTGATGGCGGGCATCGGCGCCGCCATCAACACCGGTGGCGTCGGCCGCGGCGACTCCGTCGCCGTCATCGGCTGCGGCGGCGTGGGCAACGCGGCCGTCGTGGGCGCGCGCCTCGCCGGCGCCGCGAAGATCATCGCGGTCGACGTGGACGACCGGAAGCTGGAGACCGCCCGCGGCCTCGGCGCCACGCACACCGTCAACTCCCGCTCCACCGACCCGGTCGAGGCCGTCCGGGAGGCCACCGGCGGCTTCGGCGCCGACGTCGTCATCGAGGCCGTCGGCCGCCCGGAGACGTACGAGCAGTCCTTCTACGCCCGTGATCTCGCGGGCACGGTCGTCCTGGTGGGCGTGCCGACCCCGGACATGCGCATCGACCTGCCGCTGCTCGACGTCTTCGGGCGCGGCGGCGCGCTCAAGTCGAGCTGGTACGGGGACTGCCTGCCGTCGCGGGACTTCCCGATGCTCATCGACCTGTACCGGCAGGGCCGCCTGGACCTGGACGCGTTCGTGACCGAGACCATCGCGCTCGACGAGGTCGAGAAGGCCTTCGAGCGGATGCACCACGGCGACGTGCTGCGCTCGGTGGTGGTCTTCTGATGGCCCCCGCGACGGCGGGCCCGGTCCGCGTCGAGCACCTCGTCACCTCCGGCACGTTCTCCCTCGACGGCGGCACCTGGGACGTCGACAACAACGTGTGGATCGTCGGCGACGACCGCGAGGTCCTCGTCGTCGACGCCGCGCACGACGCCGACGCCATCGCGGCGGCCGTGGGCGGCCGGCGGGTCGTCGCGATCGTGTGCACCCACGCCCACGACGACCACGTGGACGCCGCGCCCGCGCTCGCCGACCGCACCGGGGCGCCCGTCCTGCTGCACCCGGACGACCTGGAGCTGTGGAAGCTGACCCACCCCGACCGCGCGCCGGACGGCGACCTGGCCGACGGGCAGGAACTGGCCGTCGCCGGGGCGACGTTGAAGGTGCTGCACACCCCGGGCCACTGCCGCGGCGCCGTCAGTCTTTACGCCCCCGCGCTCGGCACCGTGTTCACCGGGGACACGCTGTTCGCGGGCGGCCCGGGCGCCACCGGCCGGTCCTTCAGCGACTTCCCGACGATCATCGAGTCGATCCGCGAGCGGCTCCTGACGCTGCCGCCGGAGACGGTCGTACGCACCGGCCACGGCGACAACACGACGATCGGCGACGAGGCCGGCCACGTGGAGGAGTGGATCGCCCGCGGCCACTGACCCGCACATCCGAGGGTCGCGCGGGGGAGTGCCGGCCCGTCCGGCGCTTGAGGACGAGGCGCGAAGCGCCAAAAAGGGGGAAAGGGGCGAAGCCCCATATGAGCCCCGGGGCCCAGGGGCAAAGCCCCACCAGTAGCCGGGCCCCGGGGCGCGACCCCGTTCCACCGCTCAAGGCGCCCACGCCAGGAAGTGGTGGCTGCCATCCCCGATCTCCGATAAGTTAGGCAAGGCTTACCTAATGGAGGTTGGAGATGGGTGTCCGACACGTCAGCACGACCATGCCCGCGGCGGCGGCCCGCGCCCGCTCCGTGCTGGCCACCGCCTGGTCCTGCGCGGTGACCACCGAGATCGGCAGGGACGAGCTCCTCGGCGCCCACAGCGTCACCGAGCGCGGCGCGGTGCGCCTCGACCCGCCGCCGGACAGCGCCCTGGCCGCCGCCCTCATCTGCGCGCCACGCGGGGAGCCCACCACGCTCGTGGAGTTCGCCGACGTCGCGCCGGTGCCCGTACGGGACCGGGTGCGCGCCCGGCTCTGGCTCTCCGGCTCGCTCACGGCCGCCCGCGACGAGCTGCTCTTCGAGCCGGTCGCCGTCGTGCTGCACGACACCTACGGGCGTACCGGCATCGACCTCGAGGAGTTCGCCCTGGCCGACCACGACCCGCTCGCCCACGCCGAGTCACGGCTCCTGACGCACCTCGCCGACTCCCACCCCGACGCCGTCGAACAGCTCACCCGGCTCATCGCGGCCGAGAGCCTGAGCGGCGTCGTCGCCGTCAAACCCCTCGCCATCGACCGGTACGGCCTCACGCTGCGCCTGGAGCGCGTCAGCAGCCAGGCCGACGTACGCCTGGCCTTCCACGCCCCCGTGGAGGACCTCGGCCAGGTGACCGAGCGGATGCACGCCCTGCTCACCAAGGCCCGGCTGCTGCGCCGCCCCGCGCTGCGCCCGGCGCCGCCGGAGGCCTGAACCGCCGCGCCCCGCGCGCGAGATGGCGCGGCGGCGCAACGGCGGGGTCGGTGCCGGTCACGGAGGCGGCCCAGGCATGATGGGCGCCATGAGCGCGCAGAGTAAGTCCTTGCCCAACGATCCGGTCCAGGCCCTGATCGTCGTCGACATGCAGTCCGCCTTCGTCTCCGGCCACGACGCCATCCCCCACGCCGAACGTGTGCTCCAGCGCACCGGGCAGCTCATCGCCAAGGCCCGCGCGGCGGACGTCCTCATCGTCCAGCTCCAGAACGACGGCCCCGAGGGCGCCTCCGACGAGCCGGGCACGCCCGGCTGGCGGCTCCACTTCCCCGTGGACACCGACCGCGGCGAGGTCGTGATCCGCAAGCTGTACGACGACGGCTTCGAGGACACCGAACTGGAGGACCTGCTGCGCGAGGAGGACGTCTCCTCGTTCGCCATCTGCGGCGTGATGTCGGAGATGTGCGTCAGCGCCACCGCGCGCACCGCGCTCGACCTGGAGTTCCGCGTGGTCATGCCCCACGACGCCCACGGCACGTACGACATCCCGGCGGCCGAGGGCATCAGCGACGCCGTGCCCGCGGCGACCGTGTCGCGTGTCGCCGAGTGGGCGCTCGGCGACGAGGTCGAGATCGTGCCCGGCGCGGACGACGTCAGCTTCGTCGCCCCCTGAGCCGCGCCCGCCGGGAGCGGCCCGGGAGCCGGGGTGCTCTCGCCGTCCCGCGGGGTGGCGGACACCGCCGCCCCGCGGGACTGCGGCACCTACAGCGGCAGCACGCACACGGCGACCGGCGCGGCGAACGGCTCCCCGGCCAGGGTCAGTTCGCCCGTCCGCGCGTCGACCCGGAAGACGCTCACCGAGCCGGACCGCTGATTGGCGGTGAACAGCAGCCGCTGCGAGGGGGAGAAGGCGAGGTGGCGCGGGAAGTCCCCGCCCACCGGCGTGGTGCCCAGGAGCCGCAGCCGGGCGCCGCCCCGCTCGACGGCGTACCGCGCGAGCGAGTTGTGCCCGCGGTTGGCCAGGAACACGAAGCGGCCGTCGCGCGTGACGAGCGGCTGCGCCGGATAGTTGGTGACCCCGGGCGGTGTCCCCGTGGACTGCGGCGCGCCGGGGGTGAGGCGCCCGTCGGCGGGGTCGTACGCGCAGACCACCACGGTGTTGTCCAACTCGTCGGCGACGTACGCGAAGCGCCCCGAGGGGTGGAACGCCAGATGCCGGGGTCCGGCGCCGGGCCGCAGCGACGCCTGGGCGACCAGGCGCAGGGTGCCCGCCCCCGTGTCGAGGCGGTAGGTGTACACGGTGTCGGTCCCGAGGTCGACGGCCAGCACGTGGCGGCCGTCCGGGGAGGTCACGACCTGGTGGGCGTGCGGGCCGCTCTGGCCGGGACCCGGGGGCGGCTGCGTGTGTGTGACGAGGTCGGTGCGCTCGCCGAGCGCCCCCGACGCCGCGACGGGGTGCACGGCCACGCTGCCGGAGCTGTAGTTGGCGCTCAGCAGCCAGCGGCCGCCGGGGTGCACGGACAGGTGGCAGGGTCCCGCGCCCCCGGTGTCGCGCGTGCCCAGCACGCGGTGGCCGCCGTCGGGGGAGAGCGCCACGGCGGTCACACCCCCCTGGGGCCGCTCGTTGACGCAGTACAGCGTCCGGCCCGAGGGGTGCGGCACCAGATACGACGGGTCGGGCACCCCGGCCAGCACCCCGGTGGTCCTGACGCGCCCCGTCACCTCGTCGTACGCGGCGAGCCCGATGCCCGTGCCGCCGCCCGGCGCGGAGGTGTACGTGCCGAGGAAGAGGGGCCGGTCGCGGCGGGGGCCGGGGGCGGCGGCCGCCGCGGGCGCCGCGACCCCCGCGAGGGCCGTCGCGGCGAGCGTCGTACCGATGAACCGTCGTCTGTCCATGGCTGAACCTCACGTGTCGGTGGGGGAACGTGTGAGCTGTGTGAGCCGTGTGGCAGACACCCTGGACCCGTAACGGTTGAACAAGCAAGAGGTGCATCGCGAGTTGCATCCTGTGCAACGCGGAGGTGTCCGGCACGTCGGTCATGCCGGGGCACGGGCGGCGCCGCGCGGACAGGGTGGCTGTTCCGCGGGCAGCGGCGAGGGCGCGGGGGCGCTCGTCAGGCGGCGGCGCGGGAGCGGCGCCGGTAGCCGCCGGGGGCCTGGCCGTACTCGCGCTTGAAGGCCTTGGCGAAGGCGTACTCGGAGCCGTAGCCGGTGCGGGCCGCGACCGTCGTGAGCGGTGCCTCGGACTCGCGCAGGAGCCGGGCGGCCGTCGTCATGCGCCAGCGCGTCACGTACGCCATCGGCGGCTCGCCCACCAGGGTGGCGAAGCGACGGGCGAAGGCCGCGCGGGACAGGCCCGCCCGCTCGGCGAGGGACTCGACGGTCCACTGCGCGGCCGGCTCCGCGTGGATCGCGGCCAGGGCCGGGGCGACCGCGGAGTCCCCGAGCGCGGCGGCCCAGCCCTTGGTGGCGGCGGGCGGCTGCTCCTCCAGCCAGGCCCGCAGGATGTACAGCAGCAGCGAGTCGATGAGCCCCGGCACGATGCCCGCGGAGCCGAGGCGGGGGTGCTCCAGCTCGGTGCCGAGGAGCTGGACGGCGGCGCCGAGCTGGGGGTGGCGGCCGTGGCCGGTGGACAGGCGCACGACCTCGGGGAGCTGGCGCACGAGCGGGTGCGGGCGCCCCCGGTCGAGGTGGTAGTTGCCGCACAGCAGGCTGGCGCGGGGGCCGTCCCCGCCGAGCGTGACCGTCCCGAGCGGCGAGCCGGGACTGAACTGCTCGGGCCGCTCCGGCTCGGCCGGTGTGGAGGGGTGGTCGGCGAGGGCGTGGGCGGTGCCGTCACGCAGGAACACCACGTCGCCGGCGCTGAGCGCGAGCGGCGACAGGTGCGGCGCGTCCAGCGGGACCAGCCAGCAGGTGCCGGACAGCACCACGTGGAACCCGGCACCGGCGACGGCGGGCAGGCGCAGGCCCCAGGGGGCCCGGCCCTCGGTGCGCACGGACGTGGGACTCCCGGTCCGCATCGACGCCAGCGCCTCGGTCAGGATGTCCACGTCCCGCCCCTCCGTCCCCCGCACACGATCACCGGCCCGCCACCCTAGCGCCACCCGCTCAGGCCACCGTCAGCACCACCTTGCCCTGCGTACGGCCGGACGCGACCAGCTCGTGGGCCCGGGCTGCCTCGGTCAGGTCGAACGTCGCCGACACGTGCGGCCGGACGCGCCCGGCGTCGACGAGCCGCGCGATCGCCTCCAGCGAGGCGTAGTCCGGCTCGACGGAGACCCCCGCGAAGCGGCGGCCCGCCTCCTCGACCCGCGCGGCCAGCTCCCGGTCGCCGTGCTCCATGATGCTCACCAGGGTTCCGCCGGGGCGCAGCACCGACAGCGAACGCGTGCCCTCGGACGAGGAGTCGAAGACGACGTCGAGGTCCCCGACCGCCTCGGTGAAGTCGACGGCCCGGTAGTCGACGACCTCGTCGGCGCCCAGTTCGCGTACGAACGCGTGCTTGGGGGCGCTCGCCAGCGCCGTCACGTGCGCGCCGCGCGCCTTCGCGATCTGCACCGCGAAGTGCCCGACGCCGCCCGCCGCGCGGTGGACCAGCACCCGCTGCCCCGCCTCGAGCCCGGCCGCGTCGACCAGGCCCTGCCAGGCGGTGAGCGCGGCCAGCGGGAGGGCGGCGGCGTGCACGTGGTCGACGGAGGCGGGCTTGCGGGCCACCTGCCGCGACGGCACGGCGACGTAGTCCGCGTACGCGGTGGCCGCACGCGGGAAGAACGGCATGCCGAACACCTCGTCGCCCGGCTTGAACCGGGCGCCGGGGCCCGCCTCCTCGACGACGCCGGAGATGTCCCAGCCCACGCCGTACGGAGGCTGGCCGAGCAGCGGGTACGCGCCCGACCTGACAGCCAGGTCGACCGGGTTGACGCCGCTGGCGTGCACCCGGACGAGGACTTCGCCGCCGAGCGGCGCGGGGCGCTCGGTCTCGACGGTCTCCAGGACCTCGGGACCGCCGAAGGACTTCTGGATGACAGCGCGCATGACAGGGTCTCCCTGAGGGTGAGGGCGCGGCCGCGGAGTCGTTCCGCGTACCGGCCCGGCTGGTTGATGTGCTCAACCCTAGGAAGATCGAACGAGCCGTTGAATATCTCGCACGCTCCAGAAAATGTCCCGTCGTCTCACCGGCGGGGAGAAACACCGAGAAGTGGAGAAGCTCCTAGGAGCGGGACGTCCAGACCGTGCCGCGGGCCTCGTACTCCAGCATGGCCTCCAGGCCCAGGGCGGCGTCGACGCCCAGTTCGCGGCGGACCAGCCACAGCGCGAGGTCGAGGCCCGAGGTGACACCGCCCGCGGTCACCAGGTCGCCGTCGTCGACGACGCGCGCGTTCTTCAGTACGCCTCCCTGTCGTTCCAGGTCGGGGCGCGCCTTGTGATGGGTCGTGCAGGGGCGGCCGCGGGTGACGCCGCCGGCGGCGAGCAGCATCACGCCGGTGCACAGACCGGCGATGGTCAGCCCCGGCCGGCGCGCCTCGGCGAGGGCCCGGGGCAGGGTGCCGCGCCGGATCTCCGCCCAGACCCCGGGCTGGTCCTTGCGGGCGTATCCGCCGCCGGGGACGACGAGGAGGTCCGCCTCCTCCGGGGCCCACCCGTGGCGGACGCGCAAGGTGGTGCCGAAGGCGGCGTCGACGGCGCGGCGGCCGTCCACGGTGACGTAGCGGACCTCGACGTCGCGGTCCGTGAAGTGGTCGGAGGCGCTGAGCACTTCGTAGGGCGCGGCGAGGTCGAGCTCCTCCACGCCTGGGAACAGCACGACGTGCACACGGAGCGGGCCGCGGGGGCGCGCGGCGGACGAGCCGGTCGCCCCTGTCGCCTCGGCCGTGTCGGCCGCGGAGGCCGCGTCGAGGGAGGCGCCGGTCGTGAGACCCGCGGCCCCCAGGGCCGTCGCGGTGCGCAGCACAGTACGTCGGTTCATGCGTTCGTCTCTTCTCGTGGTGGTGGGGGAACAGGTGGGGACAGTGGCGAGGGACAGGAGGAACAGGAGGAACAGGAGGGGCCGGGGGGGCGGGGGGCTACGCCACGTGGACCGTGCCGCGGCGTTCGTACTCGAGGACCTCCTCGGCGAACAGGGCCGTGTCGGCGCCGAAGAAGCGCTCGATGAGCCAGAGCCCCAGGTCGATACCGGAGGTGACGCCCCCGCAGGTGACCAGGTCGCCGTCGTCGACGACCCGGCCCGCGGTCACGCGCCCGCCCTGCTCGCGCAGGTCGTCCAGGGCGATGTGGTGGGTGGTGCAGGGGCGTCGGGCGGTGAGCCCGGCGGCGGACAGCAGCATGGTGCCCGTGCACACGCCCGCCAGGACGAGGCCTCTCCCGCGGGCCGCCGCCAGCGCGGCGGGCAGGACGCCGCGCCGCACTTCGCGCTGGAGCGCCGAGCCGTCGCCGTACCCCGCGCCGGGGACGACGATCACGTCGGCCGCGCGGGGCGACCACGGGTCCCGGCAGACGATGTCGATCCCGGCGGAGGTCCGCACCCGGCGCGAGTCGTCCACGGTGACGAAGGACTGCGCGAGCCGTTCCTCGCCCACGATGCCGAACACCTCCACGTGCCCGGCGAAGTCCTGCTCCTCCACGCCGTCGTAGAGCACGGTGTGCACCCGCAGGCGCCGTGGGCGACGGTGGCCGGCCGAGGAGGACGGCGGGGGAGCGGTACGGGACGGGGACGGCATGGAGGAGCCTCCGGGAGGTCGACGGGGCGGCGCGGTTCCGCCGGACGGGACCGACAAGGACAGGACCGACAAGGACAGGGCCGGCAGGGTCAGGACCGGCAGGGTCAGGACCGGCAGGGCCAGGGCCGGGCCCAAGCCGGGCAAGGCCGGGCCGGGACATGAGCAGATCCAGGACCAAGGCCGGGACCCGTGTTCGGCCCGGGCCGCAGGGAGTGCGGACCGGGCCGAGCCGGGGCGCCGGGACGTCGTCAGTCTTGCCGCGCCCGGCGGCCGACGGCACCGGCACCCGTGCCGGGAACGCGCAAGATACGGCCAGGCCGCCCGCGTGGGCGGCCCGCCCGCACGCGACCGGAGGCCTCTCCTGCCTGCGCACGCGCGTTCACCCGCGGAAGGCCGCCCGGTAGGCGGAGGGCGTCGTACCCACCTGGCGGACGAAGTGGTGGCGGAGGGTTTCGAGGGAGCCGAAGCCGGTGGCCTCCGCCACCCGCGTCAGCGGCAGCGACGTCGTCTCCAGCAGCTCCCGGGCCCGCTGCACGCGTTGCGCGAGCAGCCAGCGCAACGGCGTGGTGCCCGTCTGGGCCCGGAAGTGGCGTGCCAGGCTGCGCCGGCTCATCAGGGCGTGGGCGGCGATGTCGGCGAGGCTGAGGGGCTCGCCGAGCTTGTCCCGCATCCACCGCAGCGTGGGCCCGAGGTCCGCGGAGTCGCACCCGGGCGTGCGGTACTCGATGAACTGCGCCTGGCCGCCGGTACGTTGGGGCGCCATCACCAGCATCCGCGCGACCCGGGCCGCGACGGCCGCGCCGTGGTCGACACGGACCATGTGCAGGCACAGATCGAGGCCTGCGGCGATCCCGGCCGAGGTGAGCACCTGCCCGTCGTCGACGTAGAGCACCGAGGGGTCGACGCGGACGTCCGGGTACCGCTCGGCCAGGGCGGCGGCGAAGTGCCAGTGCGTCGTCGCGGGCCGCCCCGCGAGGAGCCCGGCGTGCGCGAGGGCGAACGCGCCGGTGCAGATGGACGCAATGCGGGCCCCGCGGTCCGCCGCCTGCCGCAACACCCGTACGGCACGCGGGTGCGGGACGCGCTCGGAGGGCACTCCCGGGACGACGACGGTGTCCGCGGACCGCGCGTCCTCCACGCCGTACGGGGACGAGAGCTGGAACGGCGCCGAGGGCCCGGCCATGGCCGTCACGGACCGGTCGGCACAGACGCGCACGTCGTACGCCGGGGAGCCGTCGGGCAGATGCGCGAGAGCGAACACCTGGCAGGGGATGGTGAGGTCGAAGGCCGACACCCCGTCGAGCGCGAGGACCGCGACTACATGCATGCCAAGGGAGCCTAGCCGCACCCCTGTTCGCCTCCCCAGGAGGGGTTTTCGCTGCCTCGCCGTCCCGGTGGGCCCTCAGGAAGCCTCCGAGCGCGGTCGCCCCACGACCGTCCCGGCACTCGCCGCGCCCACACAGGCCAGGGCCGCCCACTGCGTGGCCCGGAGGTGCTCGTCGAGGACCAGCGTCCCCGCGAGGCCCGCGCTCGCCGGTTCGAGGGCGGCCAGCACGCCGACCGTCCGCGTCGGCAGGCGGCGCAGGGCGGCCAGCTCCAGCGCGTACGGGAGCACGGCCGACAGCACCGCCACCACCGCCCCGGGCAGCAGCACGTCCGGGGCGAACAGGCGCGTCCCGTGCCGTGCCACGCCCAGCGGCACGGTGAGCACCGCCGCCCAGGCCACCGCCAGGGCCAGGGTGTCCCCGCCGCCGCCGGCGGCCCCCGCTCGCCTGCTCAGGACCAGGTAGGCGGCCATGCAGGCCCCGGAGGCCAGCGCCAGCAGGACGCCGCCGAGCGGGAACCCGGTGCCCTGCGGGGCGTGGAAAAGCCACACCCCGCCCCCGGCCAGGAGAGCGCACCCCGCCTCGCGGGCGCGACGCGCGGTCAGCAGCGCCAACGTGAGGGGACCGAGGATCTGCAGGGCGCTGGCCAGGCCCAGCGGCAGCAGGACCATCGCGGGGTAGACCAGGTTCATGCCCGCGACGGCCGTACCGAAGCCGAGCACCAGGCACGCGTCCGTACGGCTGCGCGGCAGCGACGGTCGGTACAGGAGCAGCAGGACCACGGCGGCCGTCCCGAGACGCAGGGCCACGACGCCCGACGCGCCCACCGCACCGGCGAGCTGCTTGCCGACGGCCTGCCCGAACTGGATGCTCAGCACGCTCCCCAGCATCAGCGCGGGAGCAGGAAGCTTCGTCATCACTCCAGGCTTGGCACCGCGACCGTCCACGTCCAGCGACGTCTCGTACGGCCAACTGTTTAGGCTCGGCTACATGATTGACCGTCGGCTGCACGTCCTGAAGACACTCGCCGAGCACGGCACCGTGACCGCCGCCGCGGCCGCGCTGCATCTGACGCCCTCGGCCGTCTCGCAGCAGTTGCGGCTGCTCGGCCGGGACCTGGGGGTGGAACTGCTCCGGCCGGAGGGGCGGCGCGTGCGGCTGACACCGGCCGCGCACATCGCGCTGCGCCACGCCGACGCGCTGCGGCTGCAATGGGAGGCGGCCCGGGCGGAGCTGGCCCAGCAGGGCGCGGGCCCTCGGGGCGTGCTGCGGCTGTGCGGGGTGTCCTCCGCGCTGGCCACGCTGGCGGCCCCGGCCGTGGCCCGACTGCGGACGGCGCACCCGCTGGTGGAGCCCCTGCTCGTCGAGGAGGAGAGCGGCGAGTGCTACCGCCTGCTGCTCGCCGAGGAGGCGGACGTGGCCCTGGTGCTCCCCGGCCCGGACGCGCCGCCGGTTACCGACCCCCGCTTCGAGCAGACGCCCTTGCTGACGGACCACCAGGACCTGCTGGTGCCCGAGTGCCATCGGCTCGCCCGGCCCGAAGGGGTCCCGCTCGGCGCGGCGGCCGAGGAGGCGTGGATCGTCAAGGCGCGCGACAACGACACCCACCCCCTGGTGCTCGCGGCGTGCGCGGCCGCCGGCTTCACCCCTCGTGTCGTGCACCAGGTCAAGGAGTGGTACGCGGTCTCCGCCCTCGTCGCTGAGGGCCTCGGAATCTGCCTCGTCCCGCGGATCGTGCCGCTGCCCCGGCACGCGGTGACGCGGGTCCCCGTGACCGGCGCGCCGGCCCCCGTACGGCAGTTGCTGACCGCCGTGCGCCGCGGCAGCGCCGAGCACCCCCTCGTCAGAACCGGCCTGGAGGCCCTGCGGGAGGCGGCGTCGGCGCACGCTCCCGGCGCCTGACGGCCGGAGTCCGTCTCCGGGGGCGGGGGCCGCGACGCGCAGGCCTCGCGCGGGGGAGGTGTGCGGGGGGAGGGGTGCGGGGGCGGCGTACGGGGGGTGGCGCACATGAAGTGCGACCTCGCACGAGGGGCGGCGTCACACGGGGTACGAGAGGAGGCGTACGTCGCCGTCCGCCCACTCCGCGCCCGCGCGCAGCGGCGTCCACATGGTGCGCAGGGGCATGACGACGGGCCCGGCGGGCTGCTCGACGTACACCTCGCGGTCGAGCGTCCGCCAGCCGAGGCGCTCGTACAGGGCGACGAGGGGCGGACGGCAGAAGAGCAGGCCGTGGTGCGGGCCCATCGTCCGGGCGTGGTCCAGGGCCGCCGCGACGACGGCCCGCGCGAGTCCGCGCCCGCGCACGTCCGGCGCGACCGCCACTCCGCCGACGCCCACGGCCTCGGTCCTGGCGCCGCCGACCGTCAGAGGTATGCGGCGCAGCCCGGTGTGTGCCACCAGGCGGCCCGCCAGCCGGATGCCGAAGTGCTCCTCCTTGGGGAGCCACGTCAGGCCGGTGTCCGCGACGCCGAAGGGGTCGGGGCCCGCGCCGAGGATCTGGTCCTGGTCGGCGCGCGTGTACTCCGCGAGCCGTACGGCCGCCGCCGGGCCGGTCACATGGTCGGTCATCCCGGCATGATCCCCCGGGGCCGGGGGAGCCGTGGCACCGGGTCAGCGCTCGACCGGGATCAGCCCGCGCTCGTACGCCTTCACCAGGCGCTGCGGTACGAGGTGCGTGACACCGTCGACCGTGACGGGCACGAGCTGTGCCGTGCTCGCCTTCCACTGGGCGCGGCGGTGGTGGGTGTTGCTGCGGGACATCTTCCGCTTGGGAACGGCCATGGTGATCCTCCGGGGCACGGGGCGGGTGGGACACCCCGACCGTACATGAAAATGGCTTCCATTAACAAAAGCGTGCGCGGAGTGCGCAACTCCCGCGGGGGCGTTCTTCCACGTCCAGGCGTACGACACCGCCGACCACGCCGCCGCGCGGTTCGACGGCGTCCGCGCGGACAAGGGGAAGAACACCGACGGGCTCGATCCGATGCCGGTGGAGCCGCTGGGCGACGAGCGCGTCGCCTACCGCAAGGAGATCGTGAACGGGGCGGGCGCGGAGGTGGGCGTCCGCGTGGGCACCGTCGTCACCTGGACCACGTACCGCTCGGGCGACTCCCTCGACCCCGCGGCCCTGACCGCCCTGGCCCGGATGATCACCGAGCGCGCACAACAGGCCCAGGACGGCCGCGAACCCTCCGCCCGCGCGGAGTTCTGAGAGCCCGCGGTGCGCGAACCCTGAGGGCGGGGGCGCGTCGGCCTCTGTGGTCGGCGGGCAGTGCCGCTGAAGACGGCGGAGCGTTCTTCCCGCGCAGGCCCCTGCCCTGGAACGGCGGACGCGCCGGGCGCTCGGCCCGGCGCCGCCTGCCCACCGGCACCGCGGCGTGGCCGGGGCTGCCACCCCGGCTCGGGCAGCCACGTCAGCACTGCAGGCCGATGATGCCCCACCCGCGTTCCGCGGCTTCGGTGACCACCTCGCCCCATTCGGTGACGAGGGCAGCGAACGACGAGAAGCTGATGATCTGCCCCGCGGGCTCGGGGACGTGCTGTGCGAAGGGACCGCGCAGGGACGGCAGGTCACGTTCCACCTGGGCCCAGAAGCGACGGAGCGTTGCCACGTCCTCGGGGAGCAGCCAGCGCAGGGTCTCCGGGCACCAGTTCACGAGCAGCCGAGTGAGCGCCTGCAAGGGGCCCCGACCTCGCCCCGCTCTACGGACAGGGAACGGGCCGCCCGGCGGGCGCCGGTGGTGTGATCGTGGCCGTCGTTCGGACACGTCGGGCGTCGGGCCGTCGGGGGCGAGGCCGGTCATACTCGGTCAGTTCCCGTGGGGGTACGGACGTACCACGTCGGACGAGTCGGTTGTAGAACGGTACGAGCAGCCCGTGTCGGTGACTGTTTGCGCAGCAGTCGTCGCGAGCCTGCGAGTGAGCCGACTCCGGTTGCTGACGCACCGTGCATGCCTCTCGGCCGTACGCGCCACAGCGAACGCGAATACCGCAGCGCCGGGCCCCTTTCCGGCCACCTTTCCATAGGCCCGTTCCCGCAGGCCCGTTCCCGCAGGCCCGTTCCCATAAGCCCGCTTCCGCAGGCCCGCTTCCGCAGGCCCGCTTCCGCAGGCCCGTTCCCGCAGGCCCGTTCCTGCGAGCCCGTTCCCGCGGGTCCGGAACACCCAGCGCCGCAACACGCCGCACCACACTTCGGCACGTTCGGCACACCTCACTTCGACACCAAGAAGGGGAGTACTCATGTTCCGCACCGCCTTATTGGCCGCCGCGCTGATGACCGTCGGTCTCGGCGCCGGTCCGGCGACGGCCGAACCCTCCAAGGGCCCGTCCGCCATCACCCACTTCTCCGGGTCCAACTGCCCGTCCCGCAGCCTCTGCATCTACAAGGACGGCAACTTCCGGGGCGGCGGCGTCGCCTTCGAGCGCGGGGACGAGCTCTGGTCGCTGCACAACGTCCGTATGAACGACCAGATGACCTCGTGGTCCAACGACTCCGGCGTCACCTGCTACTGGTTCGAGCACGAGCACTTCCGGGGCGCTTCGCACGACATGAGGAACGGCTTCCGCGTCAACCTTCCGGGGAACGAGAACGACACTGCGTCCTCGATCCGCTGCTGACCCCTGCCCGCGCGGACCGGCAGCGTCCAGGCCGTCCGCGCGGCGCCCGCGGCCGGGCGGGTTCACCGGCCGGGCGGGTTCCCTCCTGCGGCGCACCCGTGCCCGGAGGCACTTCGCCCCTGCGCCCCTTCGCCCTGGGCGAAGGGGCGCAGACATGTGCCGGGGCCGCCGTGGCGGCGGTTGGCCATCACGTGGTCGCCCGCGGACACCGCGTCCGGCCCCCGGTTGACCCTCACGTCACGTCAGGCCGCAGGCTGGGCGTCGACGAAAGGGTGAACGCCATGAGTTACACCGTCGGGCAGGTGGCCGGCTTCGCCGGGGTCACGGTCCGGACCCTGCACCACTACGACCGCGCCGGACTGCTCACGCCGAGCGAGCGCAGCCCCGGCGGCTACCGGCTCTACGGCGACGCCGACCTGGCGCGCCTCCAGCAGATCCTGTTCTACCGGGAGCTGGGCTTCGCGCTCGACGAGATCGCGGAGATCCTCGCGGACCCGGGGGCCGACGCCCTGGACCGGCTCCGGGCCCGGCGCGCGGCCCTGCGTGCGCGGATCGCCGAGCTGGAGCGGCTGGTGGAGGTCACCGAGCGGGCGATGGAGGTGCAGCGGACCGGCGTGCGGCTCAGCCCGCGCGAGCGGTCCGAGGTGTTCGGCGACCTCACCTTCGACCTCAGCTACGCCACCGAGGCCGGACTCAAGTGGCAGGGGAGCGCCGCCCACCGGCAGGCCATGGCCCGCGCCTCCGAGCACACCAAGGAGGACTGGGCCCGCATCATGGCCGAGGCCGCGGCCTGGCGCGAGGAGGTGCTCGCGGCCTTCGACGCCGGCGAGCCCGCCGACGGGCCGACGGCCACGGCCCTCGCCGAACGGCACCGGAACCACATCGAGCGCTGGTTCACCGACTGCCCGCCCGACACGCACCTGCGCGTCGCCGCCGACTTCGTGGCCGACCCGCGCGCCTTCGCCCTGCTCGTACCGGAGCCGCAGCAGCGGCCCGGACTCGCCGCGTACCTGGCGGAGGCCGTGCGCGCGAACGCCGCCGCGCACGGCGTCCACGAGCCGAAGTCTCACCCTGGACCTGAGGTTGACGGTGTCGCCCCGTCGGACCCCGTGGAGGCCCGTACTCGGTCGCGTACCCCTGTGGCCGGGGCGCGTACCCGGGCGCGCACCCCCAGGGCCGATGCCGAGGAAACCCGTCCCGCATCCCCAGGGCACGCCGCACCCCGAGGACACGCCGCACCCCGAGGACACCGATGAAGATCCTGATCACCACGGCCGGTTCGTACGGTGATGTCGCCCCGTACACGGGCCTCGGCGCCCGTCTGCGCGCGGCGGGCCATGACGTCACGCTCGCCGCCCACGACACGTTCGCCCCGCTCGTACGCGCTTCCGGCCTCCGGTTCCGCGCTCTGCCCGGCGACCCCGGCCGACGGGGACCGACGGCGGCCGGCGGGCGCAAGGAGCTGCTGCGCACCGCGACCGCGTTCGTACGGGAGCTCGGCGCCGGGCTCGTCGACGTGGCCGGGGAAGGGGCCGACGCGCTCGTCCTGTCCGCCACCACGGCGCCCCTCGGATGGCAGCTCGCGGAAGCCATGGACGTGCCGGCGCTCGGCGCCTACCTCCAGCCCGCCCACCCCACCCGGGCCTTCGCCCCCGTGGTGAGCGGCGCGCGCTCCCTCGGCGGCTGGGGCAACCGGACGGCGGGGCGCTTCTCCCTGCGCATGGTCGACCGGGTCTACGCCGACGCGGTCCGGGACCTGCGGGCCCGGCTCGACCTGCCCGCCGCCGCCCCGGCCACGGTCCGCGCCCGTCGGGAACGAGCACACTGGCCCGTCCTGTACGGCTTCTCCGCGGCGGTCGTGGCCCGTCCCGCCGACTGGCGCGCCGGGCTCGACGTCGTGGGCAACTGGTGGCCGCACCTGGCCGCCGACGCCCGGCTGCCACCGGCCGTCGAGGAGTTCCTGGCCGACGGCCCGCCCCCCGTGTTCATCGGCTTCGGCAGCATGGCGGCGGGTGAGGGGGAGCGGCTGGGCGAACTCGCCGTGGCGGCCCTGCGCCGGGCAGGCCTCCGGGGCGTCCTGCAGTCCGGCCGGGCCGGGCTCCGGGCCGCGAGCGACCAGGTCCTGACGATCGGTGAGGTGCCGCACGCCCTGCTGTTCCCGCGGCTGGCGGCCGTGGTGCACCACGCGGGCGCGGGGACCACGGCGGCGGGGCTGCGCGCCGGGGTCCCGGCCGTCCCCGTGCCCGTCACCGCCGACCAGCCCTTCTGGGCGGCGCGCCTGACAGCGGTCGGCGCCGCGCCCGGCCCCGTCCCGTTCCGGAGGCTCACCGCGGACGGCCTCGCCGACGCGCTCACCCGCGCGGTCCGCGACCCCGCGTACGCGTCCGCCGCCCGGGCCGTCGCCCGCGCGATGGCCACGGAGGACGCGGCCGGGCAGGCCCTCAAGGCCGTGGAGAGCCTGGAGCGCGGGTGAGGCGACGGGGGCCGGGGGGACTTCGTCACGGCGGGGTGGCGGAGGGCGTCCCGGCCCCGGTCCCGCCCCGGCACGTCACCGCCGCCGCTCCGGCCGTCCCTCCGGCGGCACCTCCTCACCCTGCGGGACCGGCCCCGGTGCCGTCCCCTCGCCGAACGGGCGTCCGCCCAACTGCTCGCGGTGGTGCGGGGTCAGCCAGCCGGAGAGGTCCGGCCCGAGCGGTACGACAGCCGTGGGGTTGATGCCCGTGTGCACCTGGTAGTAGTGCCGCTTGATGTGGTCGAAGTCGACCGTGTCGCCGAAGCCCGGCGTCTGGAACAGGTCCCGGGCGTACGCCCACAGCACCGGGTCCTCGGTCAGCTTCCGTACGTTGCACTTGAAGTGGCCGTGGTAGACGGCGTCGAAGCGCACCAGGGTCGTGAACAGCCGGATGTCGGCCTCGGTGATCGTGTCGCCGACGAGGTAGCGGCGGCGCTCCAGCCGCGCCGAGGTCTCCTCCAGGCGCCGGAACACGTCCCGGCACGCGGACTCGTACTCGCTCTGCCCGGCGGCGAACCCCGCGCGGTACACGCCGTTGTTGACGTCGCGGTAGATGCCGTCCATCACGGTGTCGATCTCGTCGCGCAGCGGCTCGGGGTACAGGTCGGGCGCGCCCGGCCGGTGCAGGGACGTCCACTCCGTGGCCAGGTCCAGCGTGAGCTGCTGGTAGTCGTTCGTGACGAGCTTGCCGCTGCCCGTGTCCACGAGGGCGGGCACGCTCACCCCGCCCGGGTAGCCGGTCTCCCGGGCGTCGTACGCCTCGCTCAGGTAGCGGATGCCGAGGACCGGGTCCCGGTCGTCCGGGTCGAGGGTGAAGCGCCAGCTCCGGTCGTCCTGGATCGGGTCCGTGACCGCCAGCGAGATCGCGTCCTCCAGGCCGAGCAGTCGGCGGGAGACCAGCGCGCGGCTCGCCCACGGGCAGGCGCGGCTGACCACCAGGCGGTAGCGCCCCGCCTCCACCGGCCAGCCGTCCCGGGCGTCGGCCGTGATCCGGTCCGCGAAGTGGCTCTTGGAGCGTTTGAACGGCTTCCTGCCGTACGTGGCGTTGCTCTTCGCCGTGTCCCCGTCATCCGTCCCCGTGCCCCGGGCTCCCGCCGCCCCGGCACGCGCGTCCTCGGCGGCGCTCACCGCAGGCGCTCCGCGCGCGGGGCGGGCAGCGGCGCGAGGTCGTAGACGCGGTCGAGCAGCGCCGCCTCGTTGCCCGCGAGGCCCGCCTTGCGCAGGGCCTCGTCGGCCTCCGCGATCGGCCCGGCGAGCAGCAGCGCGGCGCCCGGCGCCACGGGGTCGGACAGCGCGGCGCGCGCGGTGTGCAGCAGCCGCAAGCAGGCCTGCGCGGCCGCCAGTTCGGGATACGTCGTGCCGGTCATGTCGCGTGGCTCCTCAACCCGTGAGTCCTGTGTGTGACGGTGCGACACCCACTCTCGCGCACGGGTCTGACAATTGCCCCTCAAGCGCCTCGCGCGTGCCTCTCTACCGGCTGCGCGTCGCGGAACGCCTCACCTGATGCCGCAGGACCTCCGGCCGCGGCTCGTCCGTCGGAGCGGTCGGGCACCTGAAGCATCCGGTGCCTGGCTATCGTCAGCTTCGGGGGCCGGGGCGCGAGCGGACGCAGCGGGGGCACCACGCGCCCGTCGGGCAGGAGTTCACCGGTGTCGTCGAAGACGATCGTGCCGTTGCACAGCAGGCTCCAACCCTGCTCGGGGTGGGCGCTGACGACGCGCGCGGCATCCCGGTCGGATCCGTCGGCGGATGGGCACGGCGGCTGATGGGCACACATGGCGCACCTCCGGGTCGCTGTTCTGCGGCGCCGCTCGCTGCGGCACCCCCCTAGTACGATTAATGACTCCGGCGCGCGCTGCGACTCATCGCCGCGGGGGCTCACCAAGGCACGCTGATTCACGCGGGGAGGAACCCCGTACCCCAGTGCTCCGGCAGTGCGCGCCGTGCGCCCTCGCTGTCCTCGGTGAGACGTGTCGCGGCCCACGGGAAGAAGCCGCCGGCGACCGTGTGGACCCAGGCATCCGCGGGGCCCGGGTGCCCGGACGTACGCTGGTGGGCGTGGCAGCGGACCGGCTCCGGCGGGAGCGCGCAGGGGCGTGGGAGGTCGTACGGCCGGGCGGGGCAAGGCTCCTGCGCGGCGTGGAGGTGGTGGGGTACCGCGACACGGGGGCGGCCGGCGTCGACATGCGCGTGCTCCCGCAGCCGCGGCTGACCCTCGTCCTCACCTTCGGCGGAGACCCTCTGGCCGTCGAGACGTCCGACGGGCGGCGCGGACTGGAGGGCCTCGTCGCCGGTCTCGCACCGGCGGGCGCGCGCATCCGGGGCGAGCGGGTGAGCTGCGTCGAGGTGCGCATGTCGCCGGTGGCGGCCTACTCCCTGCTCGGCACCGCCCCGGCCGACCTGGACGGCGCGGTCGTCGGACTGCGGGACCTGTGGGGGCGCCCCGAGACGCATCTGCGGGAGCGGATGGCTACGTGCGCGCGCTGGGAGGACCGCCTCGCCCTGGTCGACGCGTTCCTCGCCCGCCGCTGGGACGCGGCCCCGCGGATGACGGCCGAGGTCGCCGCGTCCTGGTCGGCCATCGTGGCCCGGCGCGGCCGGGTACGGGTCGACGACCTCGCGGCGGCGTGCGGCTGGAGCCGCAAGCGGCTCTGGTCACGGTTCACCGCCCAGGTCGGCCTGACGCCCAAGCGCGCCGCGATGCTGGTCCGCTTCGACCGTGCCGTACGCGCCCTGTCCACGGGCACGGGCGCCGCCGAGACGGCCGAGTCCTGCGGGTACGCCGACCAGTCCCATTTGCACCGGGACGTACGGGCCTTCGCCGGGTGCACCCCGGCCGTGCTGGCGGGGCGGATGCGACGGGACCCGGACGGCGTGTGGCAGCAGGGGTGGTGAGGGCGGTCGCCCCGTGCGCCGGCAGGCGCGGCGGTGGGCGCCGCCTCTCAGGTGTGCTGCCTCTCAGGTGTGCTGCCTCTCAGGCGTGCCGCCTCTCAGGGATGCTGCCTCTCAGGCGTGCTGCCTCTCAGGGATGCTGCCTCTCATGGGTGCCGCCTCTCAGGGGCGGGTGTCGGCGGCGCTCCGTCCGGCGGCCCGTGTGACGGTCCGTCGGCGGGCCGGGACGGCGCCGTGCAGGCCAAGTAGCCCGCCGCGGCCAGCACCTCGCACCCGGCGGCCACGAGCAGGGCGCCGGGCAGCGACCAGGTGGCCAGCGGGCCGCCGAGGCCCGCGCCGACCGCGTACCCCGTGATCTTCAAGCTGGCGCCCGTGGTGAAGACCTGGCCGCGCAGCCGCTCCGGGGCCTCGCGGTGCCGCACGGCGAACAGCGCGGTGAGCTGGGGCCCCGCCCCGGCCCCCGCGACCACCATCGCGGCGGCCAGCGGCACGGGCGCGGCCGTCGCCGCCAGGAGGAGCGCTGCGGCCAGGACGAGCGTGCTCGCGAGGACGGTGGCGTCGGGCCGCAGCAGCTCGGGCCGCCGGGCGAGCAGGGCGTTGGCCGTCAGCGAGGCCGCCGCCAGGGCTGTCAGCAGGAACGTACCGGCGTGGGACGAGCCCCACGCCTCCTCGCCGAGCAGGGGAGTACAGGCCACCAGCATGCCGACGCCGACGTACGACACGACGGACGTCAGCGTCGCCCGCGCCAGGGGCCGGGTGCTGCCGATGGCGACGAAGCCGGAGGCCAGGTCGGCGAGGACCGAGGAGGCGGGGCCGTCGGGTGTCGCCGCCGGACGGCCGGGAAGCGCCCAGGCCGCCGGCAGCGCGAGCAGGATCAACGCGAGGGACGCCACCACCCCCGCCGCAGGGCCGGCCAACAGGGCCACGAGACCCGCGAGGGCCGGGCCCGCCAGACCGGCGGCGTTGTAGGTCAGCGCGTCGAGGGCGTTGGCGCGCGGCAGGGCCTCCGAAGCCACCACGCGGGGCAGTTGGGACGTCCAGCCGCCGGCGAGCGCGGGCCCGAGCAGCCCGCCGAGCACGGCCGTGGCGACGACCAGCGGCAGGGGCACGCGGCCGAGGCCCAGCAGGACGGCCAGGAGCGCGGCCGCGTAGGCGGCGACCGCACCGGCGAGCAGCCGCCCGGGCCGCGCGGACCGGTCGAGCATCGCGCCGAAGACGGGGCCGCCCAGGGCGGCGGACAGCGTGATCCCGGACAACAGCGCGGATCCGGTCGCCGCCGATCCGGTGGCCGCGAGCCCGGCCAGCAGCAGCGCGGGCCCCGACATCTCGTCCCCGGTCCTCGCGGCCGCCGCGCCGCCCAGGTAGGCCACCATGCGGTAACGCTTCATCATGCGGGGGACGTTACGAGGTAACGTAAAAAGTAGGGAAGGGCGTTACAGTGTGCGCGCGTGCGTCGCTCCACGGCGGGGCGCGCGACGGAGCACACGGAGGAGCACGGGCAGGAGCACGAGAGCGCGCTCGCCGCTCACTCGTGGAACAAGGCGCGAGAGCGGACCCGAGGGGGAACCCTGAGCAAGCACGAGCACGAGTACGAGCACGAGCACGAGTACGAGCATGAAGCGGGGCTCGGAGACGGGCGGGAGCACGGGCGCGACGCGGGGCAGTCGAGCAGTGCCCGTCAGGACGGGCCGGGTGCCGACGAGTGGTCGACCCGGCACTCCGTGCTGCGTACCGCCCGGCGCACCGCCGCCCTCGTCAACGTCCTCTGCGACGCGGCGCCGACGGTGGCGGCGGTCGAGGCGGTGCTGCGCGAGTACGGCGAGACGGACCCGCTGCACCTCTCGGCCGACGGCGTGGAGGAGATGCGTGCCGCCGCCGTGTCCCTGCGCGAGGTCTTCGCCGCGCCCGACACCGACACCGCCGCGCACCGCCTCAACCGGCTCCTGGCCGCTGGCTGCGGCCCGCTCCGGCTCACCTCGCACGGCGGCGGGACACCCTGGCACCCGCACCTCGACAGCGACGACGCGGCGCCCTGGGGGGAGTGGTTCCTCGCCTCGTCGTGCATGGCCCTGACCGTCCTGCTCTGGGACCGCCAGCGGCCGCCCGGCGGCCTGTGCGCGTCGCCGAGCTGCGCCCACGTGTACCTGGCGGTCGGCCCCGGCACTGCGCGGCGCTACTGCTCGCGCCGGTGCGCGACGCGCGAACGGGTGGCGCACCACCGCAGGGCGAAGCGGCCGGGGCCTGCCTGACCTCAGACCAGCCGGAACGTCAGGCAGACCACACGCGTGTCGTCGCGGACCGCTGCGCCCAGGTCGTCCCAGTAGCGGTGGTGGGCCGCGCGCCAATCGGCCAGGGTGGTGAAGCCCTCCCCCTCGCCGTCGGCGTGTTCCCACGTGACCTCGGCGAAGTCCGTGACCTCCACCGCGGTGATCTCGACCGTGGCGACGGACCGGCCGTCGTCGTCCAGGACGGCGAGGCGTTCGCCGACGAACTCCAGGCCCTCGGTCTCCTGGGCGTAGTCCTCCAGGAGGCCCGTCGTCGTGGTCTTGGCGCCGGACAGCACCAAGGCGTTGAGCTCCTCGCGCAGCTCGCCGGGCGCGCCCAGCTCCAGGGAGCGCATGCCGTCGACCCGTGGCCACATCGTCCGTCCGCCTCCTCGCGGGGTCGGGCGGCCGAGCCTAGCCCTCGTAGCCCTCGTAGTCATTCCAGCCGGGGGCCTGTGTCACCTGCTCCCACGTCGGCGCCGGCGCCCCGGTCCACTGGCGCGTGAGCTCGCCGGGCAGGCTGTACAGCGGGGCCTTGCCCGGCTTGGCGAGGGCCTGGGAGACGATCGCGGCGCGCAGCACGGGCGCCGCGTGCAGGCGCGGGAGCACCGCGTGCACACGGTCGGCGTACCCGGGCGGGAGCTGCCCGGCGTCGCCCGCGATGTCCAGCCGGGTGCCCGCGCTCACCAGGGCGATCTCCGGCCGCTTGCGCGAGGCGATGCCCTCGGAGGTGTGCAGCGCGATCGCGTCCCACACGACCTCCACCCGGTCCGCCGCCACGCCGTGCCGGGTCAGGAACTCCGCAGCCACGTCCGCCCCGTCGACGTCGAAGCGCTGGTCGCGGTCGCCCTCCTCGGTCAGGCCCAGGTCGTGCAGGACCGAGCCCAGGAAGAACAGTTCGTCGTCGTAGTCGCGGCCGGGCACCAGGCCCTGCCGCTCGCCGATGTGGCGGCCGTACAGGTAGGTGCGCATGCTGTGGTGGAAGAGCGCCGGTGCTTCGAGGGACCGGACGTACCGGACGGCCTCCAGCGCCAAGGCGCTCTCCGGGAAGCCGAGTTCCCGGAGGGCGCCCCAGGCGGTGTCCGAGGGGGCGTCCGTGTCGGTGCTCGTCGGACCAGCCGGTGCCGTCTGCGGGTTCGTGCCGTCTCGCGTCATGCCAGGGATTCTTGTGCCGGGCCCGGCATGGCGGCAATGACGAGAAACCCACCTTTCCTGCCACGCGGGGCCACGCGCCCTCCGCGACGCCCACGCCCCGCGACGCCCGTCCCTCACGGCCCGCCCAGCCCGCGGCGCGCCCCTGCCCCCACACCCCACGGCCCGCCCAGCCCGCGGCACGCCCCGCACGCCTCCCCGGAGGTCACCCCGCCGCGTCGCCGAGCCGCGCGAACAGCGGCCGTGCCGCCGGGAGCCGTCCGTCGGCCCCGTCGGCCCCGTCGATCTCGTCGGTCCCGGCGCACTGCGCGGCGATCCTGGCGGCGGACTCCGGCACGAACGGACCCAGTTCCTCGGCGAGTACCCGGCACGCGTCGACCAGGGCGGTGAGGACCGCGTCGAGACGGGCACCCGCCCGGGGGTCACCCGCCCGCTCGGCCTTGGCCAGCTCCCAGGGGCGCGTCACGTCGATACAGCGGTTGGCCTCCTCCACGACGCGCCACACCGCGGCCGTGGCCCGGCGGAAGTCGAAGTCCTCCAGAGCCGCGTCGACGTCGCCCCGGACGCGGTGGCAGGCAGCGGCGAGGCGCTCGGTCCCCACCACGGTTGCGGCCTCGACAGAGGGTCGCCCCCCGCCCCCGGCCGCCGGTTCGGCACGCCGCAGCCGGCCGTCCCGGAACCGGTGGGCCATCGTCACGACCCGGTTGACGAGGTTCCCGAGCCCTCCGGCGAAGTCGGCGTCGGCCCGCGCGACGAGCCGCTCCCGCGTGAAGTCCGCGTCACCGACCCGCGGCACGTCCCGCAGCAGCCACCAGCGCACCGGGTCCGTGCCGTACGCGGCGACCAGCTCCACCGGGTCGACGGTCGCCCCGCCGGACTTGCTGATCTTGCGGCCGTCGACGGTGAGGTAGTCGTGGACGAGGACGTCCGTGGGCAGCGGCAGCCCCGCCGACAGGAGCATGGCGGGCCAGTACACGGCGTGGAAGCGGACGACGCCCTTGCCGACGACGTGACAGCGGCGGGTGCTCCCCTCCCACCAGCGGCCGTAGGCGGGGTCGTCGGTGCCGAGGCCGAGGCTGGTGACGTAGTTGCCGAGGGCGTCCCACCACACGTACACGACCTGGCCGGGGTCGTCTGGGACGGGGATGCCCCAGCCGCGGGCCCGGGTGTGCGAGCGGGACACGGAGAAGTCGTGCAGGCCGCCCGCGACGAGGGCGAGCACCTCGTTGCGGCGCGCGGCCGGTTCGACGCGCAGCGCGCCCGACGAGATCAGCTCGTACAGCCGGTCCGCGTACCGGGAAAGCCGGAAGAACCAGTTCTCCTCCGCGACGGGCTGCGGCGCGGTGCCGTGCTCGGCGCAGCGGCCGGCGACGAGTTCGGCGGGGGTGAGGAACTGCTCGCAGCCGACGCAGTACAGGCCTTCGTAGTGCTTGCGGTACAGGTCCCCGGCAGCCGCGCACCGGCGCCACAGCCACTCCACGCCGACGCGGTGGCGCGGGTCGGCGCTGGTGCGGATGAAGTCGTCGAGGGACAGGGCGAGCGGGGTGCCGAGCGCCGCGAAGGCCCGCGCGTTGCGGTCGACGAACTCCGCCACCGGCACGTTCCGCGCCTCGGCGGCCAGGACGTTCTTCAGTGAGTTGTCGTCCGTCCCGCTCAGCAGGCGCACCTCGTCGCCCCGCTGGCGCCGGTGGCGGGCGAGCACGTCGGCCTGCACGAGTTCGAGGGCGAAGCCCAGGTGCGGGCGGGCGTTGACGTAGGGGATCGTCGTCGTGACGTACGTACGGCGTGGGGTCATCGGAACCTCCAGGAGTGAGGCGGGGCTCCGGAACCGCTGCGTACGGAACGAGGCCCCGACTCGGGGCCTCGGAAACATGAACGTCCGGTGTCAGCAGCCCCGTCGACGGGGCATCATGGCGCGGCGGCACTCGAACGTGATCATGCGGCGATGCTAACAGCCGCCCCACGCGGGGGCCCGGCGTTTTCCGGGCGGCCCTCCCGCACCCGCGGCCCCGCGTCAGCGGGCGGCGGCCCACAGCCCCCGGGGTGCTCGTCGTCGGCGCGCGTCGGACCTCGCACGGGTGGCGTGCCTCCGGCCCGACCATGCCGTCGCGTAGCTGCCAGACCGGGGCGCGGCGCCCCTGGTGGACTCGGTACCGCCGCCGGCGGACCAGCACCGCGGCACCCCCGGACACCCCACCACGCCCAGGACGGAACCATGCCCCTCTCGCCTCCCGCCACCGCCCCGGCGCCCTCCATCCCGGCCGGTCGGCCGCCACGGGGGCGGTGGCTCGCCGTCGCCTCGGTCACGACGGGGATCTTCGCCCTCGTGACGGTGGAGATCCTGCCCATCGGCCTGCTCCCCGCCATCCGGGACGACTTCGCGGTCACGGACGGCACGGCCGGGCTGACGATGACCATGCCGGGGCTCCTGGCCGCGCTCGCCGCGCCCGTCGTCACGACGGCCACCGCGCGCGTCGACCGGCGGGCGCTGCTCGGCGCCCTCATGCTGCTGCTCGCGGCGGCGAACGTCCTCGCCGCGGCGGCGCCCGCCTACTGGCTCGTGCTGGTGTCGCGCGTCGCGGTCGGGGTCGCCATCGGCGGCTTCTGGCCGATCGCCGCCGGACTGGCCGAGCGCCTGGTGCCGGGGGAGTCGGCCGGCCGGGCCAAGGCGGTCGTCTTCTCCGCGGTACCGCTGGGCTCGGTGCTCGGCGTGCCCCTCGGCACCCTCGTCGGGGACGTCGCCGGATGGCGGACCGCGTTCGCGCTCCTGGGGGCCCTGGCCGTGGCCGCGGGGGCGGCGCTGCTCGCGGTCCTGCCGCCGCTGCCGCCGGCCGAACCCCTCCGCCCGGCGGTCCTGAGCGGGCTGCTGCGGCGCCCGCGGGTCCGCCTGGCGCTCGTCATGACGTTCCTCGTCGTCCTCGCGCACTTCGGCGCCTACACGTACGTCGCGCCCTTCCTGGACGAGGTGACAGGGGCCGGCCCGGGCCTCGTGACGGTGTTCCTGCTGGTGTACGGGGCCGCCGGGGTCGGCGTCAACTTCGCCGCCCGCGCGGCGGCGGCCCGCGCCCCGCGCGCGGCCTTCGCCTGCGCCGCGGGGCTGATCGCCCTCGCCACGCTGCTGCTGCCCTGGGCGGGGCGGTGGCCGGGCGGTGCGGTCGTGCTGCTCGTCGTGTGGGGAGCCGCCTACGGTGCCGTGCCGGTGTGCTCGCAGACCTGGTTCGCCGGGGCGGCCCCCGGTGCGCCGGAGGCGGCCTCGGTGCTGTTCACCGCCTCCTTCCAGGCGACCATCTCGCTGGGCGCCCTGGCGGGCGGGGCGGTGGTGGACCGGGCGTCCACGGCGGCGGTGATGTCGGCCGGGGGCCTGGTCGCGGCCCTCGCGGTGCCGGTGGCGTGCGCGCGGCCCGGCGCCCACCGAGAAGGGTGAGCGCCGGGCCGGGTCCAGCCGGGGCCGGAGCCGGAGCCGGGCGGCTCCGGCGCGGCCCGGGCGGCCGGGTCAGACCGCGGCCGCCAGCGCCTCGAACTGGGCGTCCGTCAGTGTGATCCCGGCGGCCGCCGTGTTCTGCTCCAGGTGCGCCACGCGGGAGGTCCCCGGGATGGGCAGCATCACCGGCGAGCGGCGCAGCAGCCAGGCGAGCGCGAGCTGCGACGCGGTCGCGCCGTGCTCCTTGGCGGCGGCGTCGAGCGGGCCGCCCGGGCGGGCGAGTTCGCCGGTGGCCATCGGGTACCACGGGATGAACGCGATGTTCTCGCGCTCGGCGTACTCCAGGACGTCCTCGGCGGAGCGGTCGGCCAGGTTGTACTTGTTCTGCACGGAGACGATGTCGGCGATCTCGCGGGCCTGCTCGAGCTGCTCGACCGTCACCTCGGACAGGCCTATGTGCCGGATCTTGCCCTCCTTCTGGAGCAGCACGAGCTCGCCGAGCTGATCGGCGAGCGGCACCTGCGCGTCGATGCGGTGGAGCTGGAACAGGTCGATGCGCTCCACACCGAGGTGCCGCAGGCTCAACTCGGCCTGCTGGCGCAGGTACTCGGGCCGGCCCACCGCGCGCCAGTCGTCCGGGCCCGAGCGGGTCAGCCCGGCCTTGGTCGCGATGACCAGGTCGTCGGCGTACGGGTGCAGTGCCTCCTTGATGAGGACCTCGTTGACGAAGGGGCCGTAGGAGTCGGCGGTGTCGATGAACGTCACGCCGAGTTCGACGGCGCGGCGCAGGACCCGCAGGGCCTCGTCCCGGTCCTTCGGCTCGCCCCAGACGCCGGGCCCGGTGAGCTGCATGGCGCCGTACCCGAGGCGGTTGACGGGCAGGTCGCCGCCGAGGGCGAACGAGCCCGAGGCGTCGGCGGGGCGCGAGGTGTTCGGGGTGCTCATGGAGCGGTCCTTTCACGACGTTCACTGCGTACGGGTGACACACGGATGACACCTGGTGGATGCCACCAGGTGTGTGCCACCGAACCTATGCGCTGGACGGCGCCCGGGGCGACGCGGCCCCGCCCCGGCAGCGTCCGCCGCCACCTCGTACGCCCTGGTGGGACGGGGCGTCACGTCGGACAGGACAGGGCACGGGACGACCGGGCACGGCCCGACACGGCGCGGCGGGGCCGTGGGCGCCGCCACCCGGGAGGGGGGAGGGCCGTGGCGCCGCCACCCGGGAGGGAGGAGGGCCGTGGGCGCCGCCACCGGGCTGTGCGTCACGCGAGCCGTCGTACGAGCTCCGCCGCCACCGGCCCGGAGGACGCCGGGTTCTGGCCCGTGATCAGGTTCCGGTCCACGACCACGTGCGGGGCCCACGGCTCGCCCTCCTCGAAGGCGGCGCCCGCCGCGACCAGGCGGTCCTGGAGGAGCCACGGGGCCTTGTCCGCGAGCCCGGCCCCGGTCTCCTCGGCGTTGGTGAAGCCGGTGAGGCGGTAGCCCGCGAAGGCGTTGGTGCCGTCCGCCGCCGTGGCGGCGAGCAGCGCGGCCGTGGCGTGGCACACGGTCGCGAGGGGCTTGCCCGACTCCAGGGCGCGGGCCAGCAGCGCCCCGGAGACGGCGTCGACGGCCAGGTCCTCCATCGGGCCGTGGCCGCCGGGGCAGAACACGGCGGCGTAGTCGTCCAGGTCGACGTCCTCCAGCCGGACGGGGGCCGCGAGCTCGTGGAAGGCGGCGAGCGCGGCCGCGACACCGTCGGCCCCCTCCTGCCCGCCGTTGGCCTCCGGCGCCAGGCTGCCTCGGTCCACGGGCGGTACGACGCCCCCCGGCGTGGCGACCACGACCTCGTGGCCCGCCTCCTTCAGCGCCGCGTACGGTACGACCGCCTCCTCCGCCCAGAACCCGGTGGGGTGGAGCGTTCCGTCGGCGAGAGTCCAGTGCGCGGCGCCGGTCATCACGAAAAGAATCTTCGACATGCCGTGACCGTAGGCCGCACCCGCCATAGGAAACCAATAGGGAAACACGTGGCAGCCATCGGACATCCGATGGCCCGACGGGAATACGCAGCACCGGGCGTCCGTCCGCCGCTGCGGCGTGTCGCACCAGGCCAGAAGCGAGATCACGGCAAGTCGGATGGGAAATAGACGCGCCGCCCCGGCAGTTGCAGACACACATGCGCCGACGGCACCCGGTCCCGGCGCACCCGGCTGCGGAGGACTCCATGAAGATCGGCATCATCGGCGCGGGCCACATCGGCGGCAACCTCACCCGCCGCCTGACCGCCCTCGGCCACGACGTGTCCGTGGCGAACTCGCGCGGCCCGCAGACGCTGACCGCCCTCGCCGAGGAGACCGGCGCCACCCCCGTCACGGTCGCCGAGGCGGCCCGCGGCGCCCAGGTCGTCGTCGTGACGATCCCGCTCAAGAACGTCCCGGACCTGCCGGCGGGCCTGTTCGACGAGGCCGCCGACGGGTTCGCCGTCATCGACACCGGCAACTACTACCCGAAGCAGCGCGACGGCAGGATCGAGGCCATCGAGAACGGCCTCACCGAGAGCCGCTGGACCCAGCAGCACCTCGGGCACCCCGTCGTGAAGGCGTTCAACGGCACCTACGCCCAGGACATCCTCGACAAGCCGCTGCCCGCGGGCGACCCCGGCCGCATGGCGCTGCCCGTCGCCGGGGACGACGCGGCGGCCAAGCGCGTCGTCCGCGACCTGATCGACGAACTCGGCTTCGACACCGTCGACGCGGGCTCCGTCGACGAGTCCTGGCGCCAGCAGCCCGGCACGCCCGTCTACGGCCTGCGGGCGGGCGTCGCCGAGGTCACCAAGGCACTGGCGGCCGCGAGCCCGGAGCGCACCGAGGAGTTCCGCGCCTGACGCCCGAGCCGAACGCCGCGCCTAATGCCGGTCGAGCCGAACACCACCACTCGACAACCGAGTTGCACGCCGCCTCATGTCGACTGAGGGGAACGTCGCCTGACACCCGCCGAGTTGAGCCATGAAGGCGCAGGTGAACGGCCAACTCACCTGCCTTCACCCACTGTTCACATCAACTTGGCGGCAGCGGGCAACCCTCCGGCACCACACCCACGTCTGGTCTCACGGAGGCGCCGCGGCGCGGACACGCCTGGCGACGCCAGGCCCCGCCGCCCGCCGCGCCTCGGAACCGATGACACACGTGATTGCTACACATGGGAGAAACATGGCTGCCATCGACACGCCGGCGACGCCCCTCGAGCAGTTCATCATCGCGACTCTCTACGACGGCAGCACCGCCACTGCCGCGATAGAGGAGCTGCGTCAGGCCGGCCTCGGTGACAAGGTCGACTCCTGGCTCGGCTCGGGCGAGAACCAGCCGCTGACCGCCGACGAGGTCGGCAAGGCCCTGGGTGACACCGTCGGCCGCGTCGCCGCGCTCCTCGGCACCAGCACGGACGACGTCGCCGAGCGGGTCACCCAGACCCTGCCCGCGACCCTGGAGGCGCTGAGCACCCACGGCGAGATCCCCCAGCAGTAAGCAGGGGACCGGCCGTCGGCCGCTCCCCTCGGGGACGGCCGGCGGCCGCGTGGGCGAGACCGGTGTCACCACCTTCCAGGCGCGCCTCCGTTGACCGGCGCCGGGTAGGTTGACGAGATGACGGAGGGGATCAACACCACGCGGGGCAAGCGCGGCAGGCACGCGGCGCCCAAGGGGACCAGGAAGGCCAGGACATCCCGCGGGGCCGGGACGTCGCAGGGACACGCGCGCCCCGGGGGAGCCGACGCGGCCACAACGGCCCGCGGAGCCCACAGAGCCGGGCGCACCGGGAGAGCCGGGGGCGCCGGCGGCTCGGGGGCGAAGGGCGGCCTCGCCCGCTCCTCGCTCCTGATGGCCGGGGGCACCCTGGTGTCCCGGGCGACCGGCCTGATCCGCCAGGTCCTCCAGGGCGCGGCGCTCGGCACCGGCCTGCTGGCCAGTACGTACAACACGGCCAACACCGTGCCCACCGGCCTGTACACCCTGCTCATCGGCGGCGCGCTCAACGCCGTGCTCGTGCCGCAGCTCGTCCGCGCCCGGACCACGCACCCCGACGGCGGCCGGGCCTACGAGCAGCGGCTGGTCACCCTCGTGCTGTGCCTGCTCGCCGCGGGGACGGTGCTCGCCGTGTGGGCGGCACCGGAGATCGTCGGCCTCTACATGCGCGACACCCCGGACAACTACGAGGCGTTCGAGCTCACCGTCGTCTTCGCGCGCTTCCTGCTGCCGCAGATCTTCTTCTACGGCATGTTCGGCATGCTGGGGCAGGTCCTCAACGCCCGCGAGCGGTTCGGTGCCATGATGTGGACGCCGGTCCTCAACAACCTCGTCCTCATCGGGATGTTCGCCGCCTACCTCGGCCTGATGACCGCCCCCGACACCGTGGGAGACGTCTCGGCGGCCCAGGTGCGGCTCCTGGGGCTCGGCACCACCTGCGGCATCGCCCTCCAGGCCCTCGCCCTGGTCCCGTACGTCCGCGCGGCGGGCTTCCGCTTCCGGCCACGCTTCGACTGGCGCGGGTCGGGGCTGCGCGAGAGCGTCCGGGCGGCCCGCTGGACGCTGCTGTTCGTCCTCGTCAACCAGGTCGCCCTGACCGTCGTCACGAACTACGCCAACGCCGCCGATCAGCGACTGCCCACGGCGGGCGCGGGCCACACGGCGTACTCGTACGCGCAGACCATCTGGCTGCTGCCGCAGTCCATCGTGACCGTGTCGCTGGTCACCGCGCTGCTGCCGCGCCTGAGCACGGCGGCGGCGCAGGGCCGCACGGACGACCTGCGCGGGGAGCTGTCCCGGGCGCTGCGCACGACCGGCGCCGTCCTCGTGCCCGCCGGGTTCTTCTTCCTCGCCCTCGGCCCGCAGACCGCGACGCTGCTGTTCGGGCACGGCGCCGCCGACGCCGCCTCCGCGCAGCCGCTCGGCCAGATGCTCCAGGCCTTCGGCCTCGGCCTCGTCCCGTTCTCCGCCCAGTACGTGCTGCTGCGCGGCTTCTACGCCTTCGAGGACACCCGCACCCCGTTCTGGACGGCCGCGTGGATCGCCGCCGTCAACATCGCCCTGGCCACCGCCTGCCACCACCTGCTCCCGGCCCGCTGGGCGGTCGTCGGCATGGCGGGCGCGTACACCCTCTCGTACGCGGTGGGACTGCTGCTGACGGCGTGTCTGCTGCGCAGGCGGCTCGGCGGCCGCATGGACGGCACCCGGCTGCTGCGCACCTACGGCAAGCTCGCCCTCGCCGCGGCACCCGCCGGGGCGCTGGCCTGGGCGGTGGCGCGGGCCCTGGCGGACGACACCGCCGCGGGCACCGCGCGGACCGCCCTCGCGCTCGCCGCGGGCGCCGCCGCGATGGCCCTCGGCTACCTCCTCCTCGCCCGGCTGCTGCGCGTCGGGGAGCTGCGGCCACGCCTGAGCTGACCGGGTCCCGGGCGGCACCGGGAGGGCGTGAGCGCGTATCGTCTGGCGACGTCGGAGGCGGTCGCGGGCCGTCGTGAGGCCGTCGAGGCAGGGCGGGACACGGCGAGAGGCGTCGCCGTGCCGCCAAGGGGTGAGCTGATGAACAGCAGGGCATCGACCGCGGCCGGGGACCCGGACGCGTTGCGGCGGCACCTGGGGCTGTCCGACGCGGTGACGATCGGCCTGGGCGCGATGATCGGCGCGGGCATCTTCGCCGCGCTCGCCCCGGCCGCCGACGCGGCCGGCTCCGCACTGCTGCCCGGCCTGGCCCTGGCCGCCGCCGTCGCGTACTGCAACGCGACCTCCTCAGCCCGGCTCGCGGCCCGCTACCCGGCCTCGGGCGGCACCTACGTCTACGGCCGCGAGCGGCTCGGGGAGTTCTGGGGCCACCTGGCGGGCTGGGCGTTCGTCGTCGGCAAGACCGCCTCCTGCGCCGCGATGGCCCTCACCGTCGGCGCGTACGCCTGGCCGGACCACGCGCACGCGGTGGCGGTCGCCGCGGTGGTGGCGCTGACCGCGGTCAACTACGCGGGCGTCCAGAAGTCCGCCCTGTTCACCCGCGCCGTCGTCGCGGTCGTCCTCGCGGTGCTCGCCGCCGTGGTGGTCGTCGGCCTCACCTCCGGCGCGGCGGACGCCGCGCGCCTGGACGCCGGGGCCGACGCCGGCTTCGGCGGGGTCCTCCAGGCGGCGGGCCTGCTGTTCTTCGCCTTCGCCGGCTACGCGCGGATCGCCACCCTGGGCGAGGAGGTGCGCGACCCCGCCCGCACCATCCCGCGGGCCGTGCCGCTCGCGCTGGGCATCACGCTGTGCGTCTACGCCGCCGTCGCCGTCACCGTCCTGGTGGTGCTGGGCCCGGCGGACCTGGCCGGCTCCACCGCGCCGCTGGCGGACACGGCGCGGGCCGCGGGCGCGGAGTGGCTGGCGCCGGTGGTGCGGGCGGGCGCCGCCGTGGCCGCGCTCGGCTCGCTGCTCGCGCTGATCCTCGGGGTGTCGCGGACGACCCTGGCGATGGCCCGCGACCGGCACCTGCCGGGCGCCCTGGCCGCCGTGCACCCGAGGTTCAGGGTGCCGCACCGCGCCGAACTCGCGGTCGGCGCCGTCGTCGCGGTGCTCGCGGCCACGGTGGACGTGCGTGGCGCCATCGGCTTCTCGTCCTTCGGCGTGCTCGCCTACTACGCCGTCGCCAACGCCGCCGCCTGGACGCTCACCCCCGCCGAGGGCCGCCCGCCGCGCGTCGTCCCCGTCGTCGGTCTGGCCGGCTGCCTGCTCCTGGCCTTCGCCCTGCCGCCGTCCTCGGTGGTCTCCGGGGCCGCGGTCCTGGCCGCGGGCGCCGCCGCGTACGGCATCCGCGGGGCCCTGGCGGCCCGCGGGAGGCGGTGAGCCCGCGCGGTCACCGCTGCACCGCGAGCACGGGTACGGTGGCGAGGAGGGCGGCGCGGCGCACCGCGTCGGCGGAGGCCGCCAGGAGCGGCAGCCGCACGGCGGGGCTGGGGATGCGCCGCTGTGCGTGCAGCACGCCCTTGATGACCGTCGGGTTGGGCTCGGCGAACAGGGCGGCGGACAACCGGGCCAGCTCGGCCCCCAGCGGGCGCGCGGAGGTGCCCGAGCCGTGCCGCCACAACGCGATCAGCTCGGCGTGGTCGGCGGTGCGGAGGTTGGCGGACGCGATGATCCCGCCGTGGGCGCCCGCCGCGAGGAGCGGGGAGATGACGGCGTCGTCACCGCCGAGGACGGCGAAGCCGGGCGGGGCGCAGTCCAGCAGCTCCATCGTGGCCGCGTCGAGCGCACCCGTCGCGTGCTTCGTCCCCACGACCCCCGGCAGGCGGCCGAGCGCGGCGACCGTGCCCGGGCCGAGCGCCTGCCCGGTGCGGTACGGGATGTCGTACACGATCAGCGGTACGCCACCGCCCTCGGCCAGCGCCGTGAAGTGCGCCACGGTGCCCGCCTCGCCGGGCCGGACGTAGGGCGGCGCCGGGACCAGTGCCGCGGCGACGCCACCGGTGTCCGCCAGGGCGCGCAGCGACGCGAGGGCGGCGGCGGTGTCGGCGGTGCCGACCCCGACGACCAGCGGGGCGCCGTGCTCCCGGCAGACCGCCGCGCACACGCGCACCACGGTCCGCTGCTCCTCCGGGGTCAGCGTGGCGGCCTCCGCGGTGGTGCCGAGGGCGACCAGACCGGAGGCCCCGGCCGCCAGCGCCTCGTCGGCGAGGCGGGCCAGCGCGTCGGGGTCCAGGCGCAGATCGTCCGTGAACGGAGTGACCAGGGGGACGTACAGACCGGTGAACTCAGGTTCGGGCTTCATGCCGTCCACCCTGGCCCACCACACCCTGTAGATCCATTTCTGATTTCTACCCCCACACGTAAGCTGAACTGATGCTCGATGTACGCCGTCTCCACCTGCTGCGCGAACTCCACCGGCGCGGCACCATCGCCGCCGTGGCCGAGGCGCTGACCTTCACCGCGTCCGCGGTCTCCCAGCAGTTGGGCGTGCTGGAGCGGGAGGCGGGGGTGCCCTTGCTGGAGCGCAGCGGCAGGCGGGTGGTCCTCACGCCCGCGGGCCGGTCCCTCGTGACGCACGCCGACGCCGTCCTCGAACGCCTCGAACTCGCGGTCGCCGAGCTGGCCGGAGCCCGGGAGGGCATCGGCGGGCCGCTGCGGATCGGGACCTTCCCCTCCGGCGGCCACACCATCGTGCCCGCCGCGCTGGCCGAGCTGACGCGACACCACCCCAAGCTCGAACCGATGGTCCAGGAGATCGACTCGGCGCGCGTCTCCGACGGCCTGCGGGCGGGCGAGCTCGACGTGGCCCTCGTCCACGACTACGACTTCGTACCGGCGACTCCGGACACCACGGTGGACGAGGTGCCTCTTCTTGAGGAGCCCATGTACCTGGTCACCCCCGCGGCGGCCGGGGCCGCGGGCCGCGGTGGATCGCTGGGCGAGCTGCTCGGGCCCTTCGCCGGTACCCCGTGGATCACCGCGCGGGACGGCACGACCGGGCACGCGATGGCCGTGCGCGCCTGCCAGGCGGCCGGGTTCCAGCCCCGCATCCGCCACCAGGTCAACGACTTCCGCACGGTGCTCGGCCTGGCCGCCACGGGGCAGGGCGCCGGACTCGTACCGGAGATGGCCACCGACGGGTGCCCCGCGGGCGTGGTGCTGACCAGGTTGCCGCTGTACCGCCGCTCGAAGGTCGCCTTCCGCGCGGGCGGCGGCGCCCACCCGGCGATCGCCGCCTTCGTGACCGCGGCCAGGGCCGCCGTGGACTCCATGCGCGCGGAGCCCACGGGTTGACCCCGCGCGCGGACGACCACCGGGGCGGCGCACCGGTCGGAAGTTCGCCCCGAAGTGTCAGGTGAGGCGCTCTCCGCTGCGTCCTGCCACGTGTGACCGACACCGGACCCGGCCGTCGCCGGGCGACCGCACGCCGAGAGAACCGACCGAGCAGACCAGGGCTGAGCAGAACGTGACCGAACACCAGGGCAAGGACCGGCCGATACCCACGGCCGCACCCGTGACCACGGGGGAACCCGCGCAGGGAGAGGCCGAGGACGGACGCCCGCCCGCGGGGGGAACGGACGAACGCCCGCCTGCGGGGGGAACGGACGGGCACCCGCCCGCGGGGGAGACGGACGGGCACCCGCCCGCCGGGGCGACGGACGAAGGCCTGTACGCCGCCCGGGCGAAGGACGAACGCCTGTCGGCCGCCGGAAAGAAGGACGAACGCCTGTCCGCCAGGGAGACCTGGAGCGTCCTCTACCGTCATGTGCGGCCGCACCGCGGCGTCGTGGCGCTGGGCGGCCTGTTCACGCTGATCGGCGCGGCCGCGGCCGTCGCGCAGCCGGTGGCCGTCGAGGCGCTCGTCAACCGCCTGTCCGACGACGAGTCGATCACCTCGATCCTCGTCGTCCTGTCCGTCCTGCTCGTCGTCGGCACCGCCGTCGAGTCCATCGGCGGCTACATCCTGGAGCGCACCGCGCAGTCCGTCGTCCTCGACTCCCGGCGCTCGCTCATCCGGCGCCTGCTGCGCCTGAAGGTCGGCGAGCTCGAACGCGTCCAGCCGGGCGATCTGATGTCGCGCGTCACCTCCGACACCACGCTGCTCCAGGCGGTCACCACGCAGGCCGTCGTGTCGGCGTTCTCCGGCGCCCTCACCATCGTCGCGACGATCGTGATGATGGCCTACATGGACCCGGTGCTGCTCGGCGTGACCCTGGGCGTGATCGCGCTCATCGGGGCCGCCACCGCCTTCGTCATGCCGAAGATCTCCAAGGCGACCGAGCGGTCCCAGGAGGCCGTCGGCGAGATCTCCACCGCCCTGGAACGGGCCTTCGGCGCCTTCCGTACGCTGAAGGCATCCGGCGCCGAGCAGCGCGAGACGGCCGCCGTGTCGGCCGCCGCCCAGGAGGCGTGGCGGCACGGTGTGAAGTCGGCCAAGTGGCAGGCCGTGGCGTGGAGTTCGATGGGATTCGCCGTCCAGGTGGCGTTCCTCGCGGTGCTCGGTGTCGGCGGCGCGCGCGTCGCCTCCGACGCGATCTCCGTCGCGACCCTGGTGGCGTTCCTGATGCTCCTGTTCTACCTGATCGACCCGGTGAGCCGGCTCGTCGACGCGATCACCCAGTACCAGGTCGGGTCCGCCGCCGTCGCCCGCATCGTGCGGGCCGAGCGGATGGAGACCGAGGAACTCGCCGCGCCGTCACCGCCCGCGCCCGCGGCGGAGCGCGCGCCCGCGTCCGTGGCCTTCGAGGACGTGACCTTCCGCTACCAGCCCGGGCTGCCGCTCGTCCACGACGGCGTGAGCTTCACCGTCCCGAGCCCCGGCATGACCGCGTTCGTCGGCCCGTCCGGCGCGGGCAAGACCACCGTGTTCGGACTCGTCGAGCGGTTCTACGAGCCGACCGGCGGCCGGGTCCTCGTCGACGGCCAGGACGTCCGGGAGTGGCCCCTCGCCGACCTGCGCGCCGCCATCGGCTACGTCGAGCAGGACGCGCCGGTGCTCGCGGGCACGCTCCGCGAGAACCTCGTGTTCGCCGCCCCGGACGCCACCGAGGACGACCTGCGCGACGTCCTCGCCCGGGCCCGCCTCGACACCCTCGTCGAGCGGCTGCCCGAGGGCCTCGACACCGTGGTCGGCCACCGCGGCTCCAAGCTCTCCGGCGGTGAGCGCCAGCGCGTGGCCATCGCCCGCGCGCTGCTGCGCCGGCCGCGCCTGCTGCTCCTCGACGAGGCCACCTCCCAGCTCGACGCCGTGAACGAGCTCGCGCTGCGCGACGTCGTCGCCGAGGTGGCCCGCGACGTCACGGTCCTGGTCGTGGCGCACCGCCTGTCGACGGTCACGCTCGCCGACCGCATCGTGGTGATGGACGCGGGCCGCGTACGGGCCATGGGCACCCACGACGAACTGGTCGCGGGGGACCCGCTGTACGGGGAGCTGGCGGCGACCCAGTTCCTGGCGACGGCGCCGTGACGCCCGTACGGCATACGCCGCGGGAGGAGGCGGTGGGCGCACGGGCGTCATGCCTGCGCGGGCCCCGCGCCACCTGCGCGGCCGTGGTGACCGCGCGACCGCCGTGCCACCCGCGCGGCCGTGGTGCTGCTCGGCCGACCCTCGGCCCGCCCCGCCGGTAATGCCCGCGCGGGCGCGGGGGCCCGTGATCTACCGTGAGGCCATGAGCCATGTGACTCTTGAGCGCTACGCCTCCGAAATCGTCGCGCAGGCCGATCAGTTGAGGAAGCACGTCACAGCCGCCGACCTCGCCGCGCCCGTGCCGACCTGCCCCGGCTGGAGCCTCGGCAACCTGCTGCGGCACGTCGGCGGCGCGCACCGCTGGGCCGAGCGCGTCGTCCGCACCCGGTCGGCCGGACCGGTCTCCCACGACCAGGTCGACGACGTCGCCGGGGACGACACCGCCGACGCCGCGGCCCTCGGCGACTGGGTGGCCGAGGGCGCGGCGCTGCTGGCAGGCACCCTGCGGGCGGCGGGGCCGGAGGCGGCGGTGTGGACGCCGGCGCCGGGCGGCACACCGGTGTTCTGGGCGCGCCGCATGCTGTTCGAGGTGGTCCTGCACCGCGCGGACGCGGTCGCCGCCGTCGGCGGCACGTACGTGCTCGACCCGGGGACCGCCCAGGCCGGGGTGGACGAGTGGATGGAGTTCACCGTCCTGCCGCAGGTCTACGAGTCCCCCGAGCACCTGCGCGCGCTGCTCGGCCCGGGCCGCACCGTCCACTTCCACGCGACCGACGTCGAGCCGGGGGCGGGGGAGTGGCTGGTCGACCTCACGGGCGACGCCATCACCACCCGGCGCGCCCACGAGAAGGCCGCGGTCGCGGTGCGCGGCCCGGCCGCCGCCCTGCTGCTGCTCCTGTACGGGCGCGAGGCGGTGCCCGCCGAGGGCGCCGAGGTCATCGGGGACCGCGCCCTGCTGGAGCAGTGGCGGGAGACCGTCAGCTACTGGCTGCGGAAGTGAGGCGGGCCGTACGGCGGTCGCGGGCCGGGCCCATGACCGCCGTACGGAAGGCGTAGCAGACGGGCCCGCACTCCGGAGGGCGGCGGGCCCGTGCGGTCGTATGCCGGTCAGCAGCTCATGGCCCAGGTGTGGGAGTCACCGTTGTCGTTGGCGGCGCCGTTGTAGTGGACCTCTTGGCCGGGCGTGAGGCAGATGGTCATGTGGCCGCCCTGGTGAGCGCGGGAGTACACCTTGACGTGGTCCTTGACACCGGGGCCCGAGATGCCGTGGTTGGCCCAGGAGGAGTCCTCGTCGGCGATATAGCTCTCCCACCAGCCGTCGTCGCCGGACCAGTTGGCGCGCTGGCCGTCGTAGTTGGCGTGCTCCCAGGCGCAGAAGTGGCCACTCGGGCAGTCGGCGGCACCGGCCGGGGCGGCCGCCGCGAGGCTGCCGGTCATCAGGAGGGCGGCGGCAACGGCCGCGAGGAAGGTGCGCTTGACGGGCTGTGCGGTCATGGGCGGTGGAGACCTTTCCGGTCGGTACGAGGTTCTGGATTCGGGTTGCCGCGTGTACGGGTGTACAGCGTGTACGGGGCGTACGGCGTGTGTGGTGTGTGCTGCGGGGACCGCGGGCGCTGTGAGGTCTGCGAGAGCTACGGGAGCGGCACCGACGCCCCGGACGGCGCGGGCCGCGCGAACCGCGCGGTTCGACGCGGGCGGCGCGAAGCCACCGGCGCGTCCGTGCTCGCCCGGCCGGTCAGGCCGCCTGGCAGCCCTCCGTCTTGTCGGACACCCCGTCGATCCGCGACCCCCACGACCAGTTGTCGCTGAAGTCGTAGGGCCGGATGAGGCGGTAGTAGCAGTCGTGCCGGCCCCAGTCGATCGCGTAGATGTTCTGGTTCACGTCCGATCGGAACGACGCCGTCTTGTCGTGGTGGGACTCGGGCAGGTCCCGGTAGCCCGGAGGCCGGTAGCAGAAGCCCGTGCCGTGCTGGCCCGGCTGGGTCCAGAAGCACACTTCGCCGGGGCCGCGCGCGACGTCGGGTCCGGCCGCGGCGGCCGGGGCCGCGGTGGCGAGTGCGGGGGTGAGGGCGGCGGCCGCGGCCACGGCCGTCAGGACGAGTTTTCGGAACATAAGTACCTTTGCGGCGCTGGGAGTTGGCGGCCCGTGACGGGTCGGCGGGCACGGCCAGGCTCCCCCTGCGGCCCCCGGATCATTCGGGCATTCACCTGAAGGGCTGACGCATGGGGGAGAGGAACCCTTTCTGTGCATTCGGGGCGTGATGCTCTGGCGCACGCCTGCCCCGGTACGGACTTCCGCGAAGCCGCCCCCATCGTACTGAGTACGATGTACGCTGTGCCTCCTTGTCGAACAAGTGCGCGAGGAGCATCCGTGAACGTCACCCCCGCCGACAGTCACACCGTGATCCAGGTCCGCGGCGCCCGCGAGAACAACCTGAAGGACGTCTCGCTCGACCTGCCGAAGCGACGGCTGACCGTGTTCACCGGAGTCTCCGGGTCCGGCAAGTCCTCGCTGGTCTTCGGCACGATCGCCGCCGAGTCGCAGCGGCTCATCAACGAGACGTACACCGCGTTCGTCCAGTCGTTCATGCCGAGCCTCGGCCGCCCCGACGTCGACGAACTGCGCAACCTCAGCGCGGCGATCGTCGTCGACCAGGAGCGGATGGGGGCCAACGCGCGCTCCACGGTGGGCACTGCCACGGACGCGTACACGATGCTGCGGATCGTCTTCAGCCGTATCGGCGAGCCGCACATCGGCTCCCCGGGGGCGTTCAGCTTCAACCTGCCCGACGGCATGTGCCCGGAGTGCGAGGGGACGGGCGAGGTATCCGCCGTCGACGTGGACCAGTTGGTGGACCGGGACCTCTCGCTCAACGAGGGCGCCATCACCGTGCCGTACTACGCGGTGGACTCGTGGAGCTGGCAGGTCGTGGTGGGATCCGGCTTCCACGACCCCGACAAGAAGCTGCGCGACTTCACCGACCGGGAGTGGGACGACCTGCTGCACAAGGAGCCCGTCAAGGTGAAGGTCGGCTCGAACGGCTTCACGTACGAGGGCCTCGTCACGAAGATGCGGCGGAGCTGGCTGGCCAAGGACCGGGACGCGCTGCAACCGCACATCCGGAGCTTCCTCGAGCGGGCCGTCGTCTTCACCCGGTGTCCCCTGTGCGAGGGCACCCGGCTGACCCGGACCGCGCTCGCCTCGAAGATCGACGGACGGAACATCGCCCAGTGCGCGGCGATGCAGATCAGCGACCTGGCCGCGTTCGTCCGCGGCATCGACGCGCCGAGCGTGGCGCCGCTGCTCGCCTCCCTGCGGGACCTGCTCGATTCGCTGACCGAGATCGGCCTCGGCTACCTCAGCCTGGACCGGCCCTCCGGGACGCTGTCCGGCGGCGAGGCGCAGCGCGTGAAGATGGTGCGCCACCTCGGCTCCAGCATCACGGACGTCACGTACGTCTTCGACGAACCGACCGTCGGCCTGCACCCGCACGACATCCGGCGCATGAACGACCTGCTGCTCCGGCTGCGCGACAAGGGCAACACCGTCCTGGTGGTCGAGCACAAGCCGGAGGTCGTGGCGATCGCCGACCACGTCGTCGACCTCGGTCCCGGCGCCGGCGAGGCGGGCGGCGAGATCTGCTACTCCGGCGACGTCGAGGGGCTGCGCCGCTCCGGCACCCTCACCGGACGCCACCTCGGCCACCGGGTGGCGCTGCGCCCGCACGTCCGCACGCCCACCGGCCAGTTGTCCGTCAAGGGCGCCGACCTGCACAACCTGAAGGGCGTCGACGTCGACGTACCGCTCGGGGTGCTCACCGTCGTCACCGGGGTCGCGGGCTCGGGCAAGAGTTCCCTGATCCACGGCTACCTGTCCGGGCGGGACGGCGTCGTGGTCGCCGACCAGGCGCCGATCCGCGGCTCCCGCCGCTCGAACCCGGCGACGTACACGAACCTCCTGGGCCCGATCCGCACGGCGTTCGCCAAGGCCAACGGCGTGAAGGCGGCGCTGTTCAGCGCCAATTCGGCGGGCGCCTGCCCGAAGTGCAACGGCATCGGCCTCGTCCACACCGACCTCGCGACCGTGCAGGTCGCGTCGGTGTGCGAGGAGTGCGAGGGCAAGCGGTTCACGCCCGAGGTGCTCACGTACACGCTGCGCGGCAAGAACATCAGCGAGGTCCTGGGCATGTCGGTGGCGGAGGCGTACGACTTCTTTCCCTCCGGGCAGCCGCACACGGTGCTCGGCCGCCTCAAGGACGTCGGGCTGAGCTACCTGCGCCTCGGCCAGCCGCTCAACACGCTCTCCGGAGGCGAGCGGCAGCGCCTGAAGCTCGCGATCCACATGGCCGAGAAGTCCTCCACGTACGTCCTGGACGAGCCGACGACCGGGCTGCACCTGGCCGACGTGGACCAACTGCTCGCGCTGCTCGACCGCCTCGTCGACGACGGTAACTCGGTCGTCGTCATCGAACACCACCAGGCCGTGATGGCCCACGCCGACTGGATCATCGACCTCGGTCCGGGCGGCGGACACGACGGCGGCGAGGTGGTGTTCACCGGCACCCCCGCCGACCTGGTCGCGCACGGCGACACGCTGACCGCGCGCCACCTGCGGGAGTACGTCACCTCGTCCTGAGGTCTCCACCGGGGTACGCGCCTGCCGAGCCACGCCACGGAGCGCGGGCCCGCACCCGCGGGCCCGCGCTCCGCTGTCCGGTGAACCGATATTCGGTTGCCCACCCGTCGGGGAGGGGAAACAGTCGCCCCGTGCGAAACATCGAGCTGTCGGACGGCGTGGTCACCCTGACCCCCCTCACCCTGGATGACGTCGACGCGCACCTGGCAGGCGAGGACGACCTCCTGGTGCGCTGGCTCAACGGCGAGCCCAGCACCCGCGAGAGCACGGAGGAGTACGTACGCCACTGCGCGGACCAGTGGGCCACCGGGGGCTCCCTGCGCGCCTTCGGCGTGCGCGCCGGGGACGGCCCGACGCTGGCGGGCACCATCGACGTCCGGCTCGCCATGCGGGGCCTCGCCCCCGGCGCGGCCAACATCGCCTACGGCCTGTACCCGGCGTGGCGGGGGCGGGGCCTCGCGACCCGCGCGGTCGACCTCGTCTGCCGCTACACGGCGTCCGCGGGCGCGCGCGTCGGCGTGATCCGCGTGGACCCCGGCAACGCCGCGTCGGAGGCGGTGGCGGTGCGGGCGGGCTTCACGTACATGAAGCAGGTGCGGGACGCCGACGGCGCCTGCCACAACTGGTACGTCCGCGACCTCAAGGGCCTCGCGGCGCCCCGGTACGCCGCCGCCCCGTCCGCACCGCGCTGAGACGCCCACCGCGCCGCCGCCGGAGCCCGACTCGAGCGGCGGTGGAGCCGCGGTGGAGCCCGCGGAACGGGTCGTGGTGCGGACGCCGGTGACGACCTCGCCCGGCACCCGCAACTGACGTGCGCAAGGCGGCAGTTGGCGTCCGGCGCGGTGCCGGGGGCGCGCTCCTCGCCCCGCCCCGCAGGACGTCGACAGCGCCTCCGGTATCTGCGAGGGTTCGGATCATGACTTCCACCGAGGCACAGCACGCAGGGGACGCCGTGGTCGAGCGGCTGAAGGAGGAGGCGTTACGGCGCCTCACGGAACGGCACAAGGTCCACCTGGACCCCGGTGCGGTCGCCCGGGACGCCGGTGTCGACCCGCGGGAGGCGGAGCGGCACTACCCCGACGGGGACGCGCTGCTGTCCGCCATGGTCCTGGGCGCCTACACCTCACTCGCGGACAGCACGGAGGCCGCCGCCGCGGCCGCCCTCGCGGAGGGCGCGGACCCGCTGCGCCGCTGGGTCGCCATCTGGCTCGGCATCCGCGAGTGGGCCATGGCCCACCCCGAGGAGTACGTCCTGCTCTGGGGCCGCCCGGTGCCCGGGTACACGGCGCCGCCGGAGACCCTGGAGGCGGTCGCCCGGATCGTGCTCTCGATGGTGGCCGTCCTGCGCGACGCGCACAAGGCGGGCGAGCTCACCGGCGACCGCCCCGGCGAGGAGCCCCTCAGCGACGGGATGCGCCAGAACGTCGACGCCCTCGCCGCCGGACTCCTCGAAGGCCTGCCGAGGAGCGTGATGGCCCGCATGTTCGTGGTGTGGACCCAGCTCCACGGCATGGTGGGCTTCGAGGTCAACAGCCACATCATGGACATCGCCCCCGACCCCACCGCGGTGTTCTCCTACGGCGCCGCGGCGATGGGGGAGTACATCGGCCTGCCGCGGGGGGCCGGGCAGTGACCTCGCACTGAACAGCCGGGCGCCGACGGCGGATTCCGGGCGCAACGGTCAGCGGGTACGACGAGGGTGGTGCGCCCGTCGTGCCCGCTCACGCGTTCGCCTGCCCGGAGGGGGCCTCGCCGCCGAGAACCAGCCAATTCGTACCGTCGCGTGGCACGTGTACGCGGGGGAGTGGCGCGGATATGCCTGCGGCTCGCGCGGCATGGCGCGTTCCGGTGGTGTCGTTTTCGGCCTCAATCCGTCCTCCAGGGACATGCGGGGCGACATTGGCCGAAGCGTGCGTGGTCCGAATAGCTGCATAGGGCATGAAGTGGAGGGACGGACCGCCTCGGGGGACTGGCAGATCCGTACGCCCGCCGGAGAACCGGAGATCCGCATGTCACCAGCCGCTCCCTTCCCTCAGGACCGTACCTGTCCCTACCACCCGCCCGCCGGCTACCGCCCGCTGAGCGAGCAGGGCCCGCTCAGCCGCATCACCCTGTACGACGACACCGAGGCGTGGCTCGTCACCGGGCACGCCGAGGCCAAGGCGCTGCTCAGGGACCCCCGGCTCTCCACCGACCGGCAGAATCCGGCCTTCCCCTCGCTCGCACCCCGGTTCGAGATCGCCCGCCGGGTGCGGACCGCGCTCCTCGGCGTGGACGACCCCGAGCACAACAGGCAGCGCCGCATGCTGATCCCGCCGTTCGGCGTGAAGCAGGTGGCCGCGATGCGGCCCCGCGTCCAGCACATCGTCGACCAGCTCCTCGACGCCATGCTCGAGCAGGGGCCGCCGGCCGACCTGGTGGCCGCGTTCGCGCTGCCGGTGCCGTCCATGGTGATCTGCGAACTGCTCGGGGTGCCGTACGCCGACCACGAGTTCTTCGAGGAGGCTTCGCGCCGCCTGCTGCGCGGCAAGACCGCCGACGAGGCCGAGGAGGCGCGGAAGGCGCTGATGGCGTACCTCGGTGCCCTGGTCGACCGGAAGAGCGAGGCCGCCGCCGATGACACCGCCCGTGGCGCCATGGCCGACGGCCCCGCGGACGGTGAGACCGTCCCGGGCGGTGCCGCTGCCGGCGACGTCGCCGAGGGCGGTGGAGGCATGCTTGACGACCTCGTGCGGGAACGGCTGCGCACGGGCGAGCTCGACCGGGACGAACTGGCGCGGATCGCGCTGGTGCTGCTCGTCGCCGGCCACGAGACGACCGCCAACATGATCTCGCTGGGCACCTTCACCCTGCTCGAACACCCCGACCAGCTCGCCGCCCTGCGGGCCGAGCCCCGGCTCGTCCCCGACGCCGTGGAGGAGCTGCTGCGCTTCCTGTCCATCGCCGACGGCCTCCAGCGGGTCGCCACCGCCGACATCGAGGTGGCCGGGCAGACCATCCGCGCCGACGAGGGCGTGTTCCTCGCGGCGTCGGCCGTCAACCGCGACACCGCCGTCTACCCGGACCCGGACGAGCTGGACATCCGCAGGAACGCGCGGCACCACCTCGCGTTCGGCTTCGGCATCCACCAGTGCCTGGGGCAGAACCTCGCCCGCCTGGAACTGGAGATCGCCTTCACCTCCCTCTTCGCCCGCGTCCCCGACCTCCGGCTCGCCGTGCCGCCGGACCAGATCCCGATCAAACCCGGCGACACCATCCAGGGGCTCATCGAGCTGCCCGTCACCTGGGGGCGCGCCTGATGCGCATCGCCATCGACACGGACCGCTGCATCGGAGCGGGCCAGTGCGTCCTCACCGCCCCTCGCGTCTTCACCCAGGACGACGACGGCTTCAGCGAGGTCCTGCCCGGCGGGCTGGACGGCGCGGGCGACCCGATGGTGCGGGAGGCGGCGCGCGCCTGCCCCGTCCAGGCCATCACCGTCGCCGACGAGTGACGGCACGGGTGGGGCCCGGCCGGGCCCCACCCGTGTACGGGTGTACGGAGGTGGCGGCGAGCGCCCGGGGCCTGCCCCCCCGGAAGGCCCGGGGCCTGCCCGCCCCGAACACCCGGGGCCTGCCCACCCCGAAGACCTGGGGCGGGCCCGCCGAAAAAGACGGGCGCGCGTCCTCCGGGGCCGGAACAATCGGATCATGCAGATCCGAGAGGCCCGCCCCACCGACCTGCCCGTGCTCCAGGACGTCGAAAGGGCCGCGGGCCGCTGTTTCCGCGACATCGGCATGCCCGAGATAGCCGACGACGAGCCGCCCGCCCTGGACGACCTCGCGCGCTACCAGCGGGCCGGTCGCGCGTGGGTCGCCGCTGCCGACGACGACCCCGGCCGGCCCGTGGCGTACCTCCTCGCCGACCCCGTCGACGGGAACCTGCACGTCGAGCAGGTCTCCGTGCACCCCGACCACGCGCGCCGCGGCGTCGGCCGCGCGCTCATCGAGCACGCGGCCGGCGTCGCGCGCGCACGCGGGCTCCCGGCCCTCACCCTCACCACCTTCGCCGAGGTCCCGTGGAACGCGCCGTACTACGCCCGCTGCGGCTTCACGATCCTCGACGAGGCGGCGGCCGGGCCCGAGTTGAGGGCGGTGCGGGCGGGGGAGGCCGCCCACGGCCTGGACCGGTGGCCCCGGGTGTGCATGCGGCGCCCTGTGTGAGGTCGCGGTGGGGCGGATGAGGCTGGTTGCCGTCTATGGCGGGGCTTGGTCTGGACCTATCATCCGAGGGCACCGGCGGACGCGCACGCGTGCCCGCTCGCCGTGCGGTCCTCCGTCCCCCACATCGAGGAGGCATCCAGCATGTCGTCCCCCTACCGCCCTTCGAGCCCCGCCGGGCAGCCGACCGCGTCCACCGACCCCGCGTCGCACCGGGCGGACCCCGCAGCCCCCGCCTCCCCGGCCCCCGCCCTCCAACCCGGCCTCGACCTCGGCCTCCTGGCCCTGCGGCTCGCGGTGGGCCTGACGATGGCCACGCACGGCACGCAGAAGCTCTTCGGCTGGTTCGACGGGAGCGGCATCGACGGCACCACGGCCTTCTTCGCCGCGGACGGCTACAAGGCCGCCAGGGCGATGGCCTGGGTCGCCGCCCTCACCGAGACGTTCTGCGGCCTCGGTCTCGTCCTGGGGCTGCTCACCCCCCTCGCGGGCGCGGGCATCATCGGCATCATGGTCAACGCCACCGCCGTGAAGTGGGACGGCGGCTTCTTCTCCCCCGAGGGCGTCGAGTACGACCTGGTGCTCCTCGCCGCCGCCGTCTGCCTGGCCCTCACCGGCCCCGGCCGCATCGCCGCCGACCACCTGCTGCCGGGCCTGCGCGACCACCGCTACGCGCGCGGCCTCGCGGCCGTGGCCCTGGGCACGCTCTCGGCGGCGTTCGTCCTGGTGGTCCTGCACGACTGACGCCGTGGGCGTACGTGCGTGGGGTGCAGGTGCCTGACGGCGTACGCCCACACGCTCGACGGCGTACGGCGGAAGGCACCCGCGGCCGCGGTGGCACGTCCTTGACGGCAGGCTGGTTCCCGCGTCAACAGGGGCAGTTGACGGTCGACGAGTCGACTTCTCAGCCAATCGGCGAACCGACGAGCCGACCTGTGCATGAGTCGACCTGTCACGGAACCGACCAAGCCTCTGAATCGACCGAGCACTGAGTCGACCAAGCACTGAGCCGACCGAGCAATGTGTCGACAGGCAGGCCGACACGAGGAGCCGCCATGCCCGGACAGGGAAGTCAGCGCGGGGAACGGCACCAGGCCGTGCCGGCGGCCGCCGAAGAGTGCCTGTCCCCGGCCGCCGGGCAGCAGGCGCCCATGACCGCCGAGGAGATCGAGGCGGCCACCATCGGCGCGACCGCCGAGCCGGGGCTGCTCGCCCAACCGGTCCTCGACCTGGTGCTCACCGTCCCCGACCCCGCCGACGAGGCCGCGTACGTACCGGTCCCGGAGCGGCTCGGCCACCGGCTCGCCCTCCGGGAACCCGCCTGGTACGAGCACCGCGTGCTGCGCAGGCGAGCCCCCGGCCCCGGCGCCGACTCCGCCAACCTCCACGTCTTCCCGCCCGACTGCCCCGGGACCGCGCGGATGCTGCCGTTCCGCGACCGGCTGCGCACGCACCCCGGCGAGCGTGACCTGTACGCCCGCACCAAGTGGGAACTGGCCGCGCGCACCTGGGACTACACGCAGAACTACGCCGACGCGAAGTCCGCCGTCGTCGCCGGGATCCTCCGGCGTGCCACCGGAGGCGAGCCGCGTTAGACCCGGCCCCGGTCGCGGGCCCCGCTGGAGCCGCGGACCACCAGCTCCGGCGCCAGCCGTATCGTGCGCCGCGGCCCCGCGCCGTCGCCGCCGAGGCGGCGGGTGAGCAACTGCGTGGCCTCGGCGGCCAGTTCGGCGACCGGCTGGCGGACCGTGGTGACACCGGGCGACGCCAGTTCCGCCATCGGGATGTCGTCGAAGCCGGTGACGGCGACCTCGCCCGGCACGTCCACGCCCCGCTCGTGCAGCCGCTGCAGCGCGCCGATCGCGATGAGGTCGTTGGCGCACACCAGCGCGTCCGGGCGGGTCGGCAGGACCTGGTCGACGGCGGCCCGGCCCCACGCCACGGAGAAGTCGCCGAGCGCCACCCGCTCCGGCGCCCGGGGATCGAGCGCCCCGGCCCCGGCCGCGTACGCCGCGCGCAGCTCGGCCGCGGCCGACGCCGAGCCGTGCGCGCCCACGAAGCACGGGCGCCGGCGCCCGGCGGCGGCGAGGTGGTCCAGGACGAGGGCCGTGCCCGCGGCGTTGTCCACGGCCACGGAGTCGGCGACCCCAGGACCGCAGCGCCGGTCCAGCAGGACCAGCGGCACCCGCTCCGCCGCCGCGGCCACCGCCTCCCGGCTGCGCCGCTCGTCGGCCGGGATCACCAGGAGCGCGTCGACGCGACGGCTCAGCAGGTCGTCGATGCGCTCCGCCTCCGCCACCGGGTCGTCGTCGCAGTCCGCGAGCAGCACCGCGCGGCCCTCCGCGTGCAGCGCGTGCGTCAGCTCGCGGACGAGGGCCGGGTAGAAGGGGTTCGTGATCTGCGGCAGGACGAGGCCGACGGTGCCCGTGGCGCGGCTGCGCAGCGCGCGGGCCGCCTGGTTGGGCCGGTAGCCGAGCCGGGCCGCGGCCTCGCGGACGCGGTGCGCGGTCTCGGCGCCCACGGGCCGGGTCCCGGCGAGCACCCGGGAGACGGTGGCGACCGAGCAGCCGGCGGCCCGGGCCACGTCCCGGAGCGTGGCATCGCCCATGGCCGCGCCACCCCCTTCGTACGTTCCGGAGAACGTTATCAGCGGCGGTACGGCCGTCCAGGGGCGGCAGAGAGGTCCTCCGCGGTGCCCGCCGCGCGCGAAGAGCCACGTACCAGCAGGTCACAGCGGTGGATGTCGGAACGGACGGGTGTGTTCCGAATCATTGACATAATGCGCAGCCGTGCACAAAGTCTTCGGAGAACGTTTTCCGAGGTGTCGTCGCACAGCGACACCTCAGCCGAACAAAGAGGTTCCGCGAATGGCCAGAAAGATCATCCTCGACTGTGACCCGGGGCATGACGACGCGATCGCCATGCTGCTGGCGCACGGCAATCCGGACGTCGAACTGGTCGCGGTCACCACCGTCGTCGGCAACCAGACCCTGGAGAAGGTCACCCGCAACGCCCTGTCGGTGGCCCGCATCGCGAACATCACCGGCGTGCCCTTCGCGGCAGGCTGCCCCCGCCCGCTGGTGCGCGACATCGAGGTCGCCCACACCATCCACGGGGAGAGCGGCCTGGACGGCCCCGTCCTGCCCGAGCCGGTCCTGGAGCTCGACGGCCGCCACGCCGTCGACCTCATCATCGACACGGTGATGTCCCACGAGCCCGGCGAGATCACCATCGTCCCCACGGCGGGCCTGACCAACATCGCCCTCGCCGTGCGCAAGGAGCCCCGCATCGCCGAGCGCGTCCGCGAGGTCGTCCTGATGGGCGGCGGCTACCACACCGGCAACTGGAGCGCCGTCGCCGAGTTCAACATCAAGATCGACCCCGAGGCCGCGCACATCGTCTTCAACGAGCGCTGGCCCGTCACCATGGTCGGCCTCGACCTGACCCACCAGGCGCTCGCCACCCCCGAGGTCGTCCGGCGCATCGCCGCCGTCGGCACCCGGCCCGCCGCGTTCGTGAACGAACTCCTCGACTTCTTCGGCGCCATGTACCTCAAGGAGCAAGGCTTCGAACACCCGCCGGTGCACGACCCGTGCGCGGTCGCGTACGTCATCGACCCCGACGTCATGACCGTGCGCAAGGCCCCCGTGGACATCGAGCTGACCGGCACCCTCACCCTCGGCATGACCGTGGCCGACTTCCGCGCCCCCGCCCCCGCGGACTGCCGTACCCAGGTCGCCGTCGACCTGGACCACGGCCGGTTCTGGGACCTGGTCGTCGACGCCCTGGAGCGCATCGGCGAGGTGCCCGCGTGAACGCCTCCCTCACCGGACCCGCCGCGTCCCCGGCGGCGCCGGGCCGCCCCGTCCGCGTCTGGGTGCTGGTCGCCGCGCTGCTCGCGGCGTGCTTCGCCTTCCAGCTCAACGCGAGCATGCTCAGCCCCGCCCTCAGGAGCGTCGAGGACTCCCTCGACGCCACCGCCGCCGAGGTCGGCCTGACGCAGACGGCGTTCTTCACCTCGGCCGCGCTGTTCTCGCTGTTCCTGCCCCGCCTCGGCGACCTCGTCGGCCGCCGCCGGGTGCTGGCCGCGATGATGGTGATGATGGCCGTGGGCTGCGTCGTGGCCGCGCTCGCGCAGAGCGTGCCGATGCTGTTCGCGGGCCGCGTCATCCAGGGCGTGTCCGGGCCGACGGTCCCGCTGTGCCTGATCATGCTCCGCAACGAGGTGCACGAGCCCAAGCGGTACGGCACCCTGCTCGGCGTCATCACCGCCGTCAACGGCGGCATCGCGGGCGTCGACTCCATCGCGGGCGGCTCCCTCGCCGACCACTACGGCTTCCAGTCCGTGTTCTGGGTGATGGCCGTCGTCGCCGGTCTGGCCGCGCTGCTCGTGGCCACGCTCACGCCCGAGTCGACGGCCGCCACCGCGGGCGACACCCGCATGGACTGGCCCGGCGTGGCCCTCCTCGTCGTGTCCGTCGGCGCGGCCCTGATCGCCCTCAACGAGGCCGGCAAGCTCGGCGCCGCGAACTGGCCCCTCGTGGCCGGTCTCGCCGTCGTCGCCGCGGCCGCCTTCGCCCTGTTCTGGCGCGCCGAGGACCGCAGCGGCCACCCGCTGGTGGCCACCCGGCACCTGCGGCAGCGCTCCACGTGGGCGCTGCTCCTGACCACCGTGCTCACCATGACCGGCGTCTTCGCCGTCATGAACGGCATGATTCCGGCGTTCGCGCAGAACGCGGACGCGGGCTTCGGCATGACCGCCGAGGAGTCCGCCTGGTGGACCCTGACGCCGTACGCCCTCGCGGGCCTGGCCATGGGCCCCCTCGCGGGCCGCCTCGCCGCCACCCACGGCTACGGCAAGGTCCTGCGCTTCGGCCTCGTCGGCTCCGCGGGGACGGTCGCCCTGATGCTCCTCACGCTCCAGGCCGACTCGCGGCCGCTGCTGCTCGTCTCCTCGGTCCTGATCGGCGTCACGTACGCGGGCATCGCCAACATCGTCCTCAACGGCCTCGGCATCGTGCTGTCGCCGAAGGAAAACCCGGGCTTCCTGCCCGGCCTGAACGCGGGCGCGTTCAACCTCGGCGCGGGGCTGAGCTTCGCCGTCCTGTACGCGGTGCAGACCGCGGCCGCGCCGGCGGACAAGACCTCGGCGGCGGGCTACTCCGCCGGCATGGTCGCCGGGGTCGTCCTCATCGCGGCGGCGTTCGCGGCGTCCTTCCTCATCCCGAAGCCGGTGGAGGCGGAGGAACCCGCCTGACCCCGCCCTCGAACCCCACGCCGACCCCGGCCCGCCCCCGCGACGAACGGAGGCGGGCCGGAGCCGTTTCCGGGACGGGGCGGCGGACGAGACCGGACCCGAGCGCGGAGCAGGGGCCCTCGCGGCCGGGCCCCGGCCCACCGCGGTGTTCGCTGTGTGCCTCAGTCCTCGGGCTTGCGCAGGACCAGGAGGTGGTAGTCCACGTGCTTGCGGGTGAAGGAGCGGTAGGGCTCCATGAGGGGGTCGGTGTGGGCGAGCGCCTCCTTGCCGTAGCGCTCCTCGATCTCGTCCCGCCGGTCCTGGTACAGCACGCTCATCAGCTCGCCGCACAGCGCCGCGTTGCTGGTCATGTCCTGCGTCCGCGCGAGCTGGAAGCCCGCCTCCGCGATCTCGCCCACCAGCGTGGTCAGCGGCCGTATCGGCGGACACGCCCAGAGCGTGGTGTACGCCCCCGCTTCCGCCTCGGTGGGCGTGCCGCGCAGCGTGAACTCGGTGAACAGGAAGCGCCCGCCCGGCCGCAGGACGCGCCACGCCTCCCGCAGGCCCTTGGCGCGGTCGGACAGGTGGGGCACGCAGTCGATCGACCAGGCGGCGTCGAACGACGCGTCCGGGTACTCCAGCGCCATGGCGTTGCCGTACGCGAACTCGACCCGCTCCCCGGCGGGATGGTCCGGGCGCCGCTCCTGGCAGCGGGCGAGCTGGCTCCGGCTCACCGTGATGCCGGTGACGTGGCACCCGGTGCGCTCCGCGAGCCGCAGGGCCGGGGCGCCGGTCCCGCAGCCGATGTCGAGGACGCGCGAGCCGGGCGCCGGGTCCAGCGCCTCGACGAGGAACTCCGTCTGCCGGTCCTGCGCGGCGTCGGCCAGGCCGACCAGGCTGGTCACGCGGGTGTGCGCCCCGTGGGGCACGTACATGCCGATGTGCACGGCGCTGGACCCGAGTGTCATCGCCAGCATGTCGCCGTACTTGTCGTACATCGCCCCGACCTCGTCGGGGGTCGGAGCCGTGCCGCCGTGGACGTCCGCTGTCATGGTGGGTCTCCTCCCTGCGGGGGCGGATACCGGCGCTCCGCCCGGACAAGCCCATTGCACCCGCCCCACCCGGCTCCCGTGAGGGCGTAGTCGAGCCACGTATCAGCGGCCGCGGCCCGCGCGTACGGGGCGCCACCGCCGGGCCGGCCGCGGGGGACGGCCGCGCCCGGCGGCGGCGGTCGGCCGGGTCCCGAACGGGGGTCGGTGTGGCGGGACCCGGCCTGCGGAAGGTGGTCGGTGGATCAGCCGAACCTGACCGAGCTGAGCTTGTTGTCGAAGCCGATCCTGGACAGGTCGGCCACACTGCCCTTGATGGTCTTGGACTGGCCGGTGCAGTTGCGGCCGGACCACAGTTGCAGCGAGCCGTCCGCGGAGACGGAGGAGGTCACCTTCGGGCGGGCGACGTTCTGGCAGCCCCGGCCGGCGACGCCCTGCGAGGGCCCGTCGTCGGAGAAGTTGGGCTCGTCGAAGAGGATGGCGCTGGTGGCCGGGCCGCCCTGCTGCCCGCCGCCGGTCTCGGCCCCGCCGCCCCGCTGCCCGGCCTTCTGCCCGTTCGGGGCGACGCCGAACCAGGTGCCGCCGACGCCCTGGCCGTTGGTGTCGCCCGGCTTGAGGTCCTTGCTGAACCGGTAGACGGGCCAGCCGCCGACGGTGATTTGGCGCGTGCCGTCGGCCCGCGCGACGACACCGACGTCCGACGGCCGCACCCCGTCGACGAAGACCTTGCCGCCCGGGTTCACGAGGACCGGCGGCCAGGTCGTGGCGCACGCGCCGGCGCAGGTGGACTTCGACGGGGAGGCCGTGTCCTTGTCGAACCGGTAGAGGGTGAACCCGGCCCCGTTGACGACCACCGGATCGAGGTTCCCTGCCCTGGACGCCGAGAGCTGCACCCACGAGCGCTGCACGGACCGGCTGGCAGGCTTGCCCGGTGGATTGGCCCAGTCACCCGTCATGCGGGGCGCGTTGTTCTGCCGCGCCGTGCCGGACCGGAGGGTGAGGTCCATGGAGTCCGCCCCGCCCTGGGCGCCCGGCTGCCCGGACGAGGACGCCGAGGGTGCGGCGGGCGCCTTCGCCCCGGACGCCTTGCCGGAGCCCGAGCCGTCGCCGCCACACGCCGTCAGTGCCAGGGCACCCCCTGCCGCGAGGGTGACGAACAGGGTGGTGGTCTTGCGGGTCCTGCCGAGCATCGCGATCTCCTTCGTTCCGTCATCTGTCGGGAGCTTTCGATGCGTGAGTACGGAGCGGGCGCGGCGGGGCGTTCAGCGCGTACGAGTTCGAGACCAAACCGAGACCTTGTCCAAGTCGCGATCGAATCTTGGCCGATTCCGCCTGGTTGCCCCCGGGTGCGGGCCTGCGTCAGCCGAGCCCTTCGCCCAGCGTGGCCACCGCCGACGGCCCGTACCCGGCGCGGGCCAGGGGCTCGCGGATGTCGTGGTCGAGGTCGGGCAGGTAGCCGACGAGCACATCGGCGGGGCCGTGGACGCGCACCCCGCCGAGGGCGGCCGGCAGCAGCACGGTCTGCGCCCGGTCCAGCTCCACCGTCCGGCCGGCGCAGGTGAGGGCGGCCGGGGCGCCCGCGTTGCTCACGACGTGGGCGGTGTCGAAGGCGTGGTCGAGCGCGGCCCCGCTCCGCACCCGCCAGCGTTCCAGCGCGAAGTAGGGGCCGGCGCACAGGACCACCCGGTCGACGCCGTCGGCCACGGGCAGGCGCAGGCCCGGGACGAAATCCGGCCGCCGGTCGGGCTTCCAGCGCTCCAGAAGGGCGTCGATGTTGGCGCGCCACTCCTGGTCGGTAAGGGCGGACCCGTCCTCCATGCGGTGGCGCATCGCGTGTTCCTGGAGGTCGGACGTCTGCTCGATCTCGTAGACGAGGGTGCCGGGGCCGAAGCTGTGCAGGGTGCCCGCCGGGACGTACAGCGTCTGCCCGGCGCGGACCGGCAGACGGCGCATCACGGCGTCGAAGTCCTGCTCCAGCAGGGCGTCGCGCAGCTCGTCCCGGGACACGCCCTCGCGGACGCCCACCAGAGCGGTGGCGCCGGGCTCGGCGTCGAGGATGTGCCAGGCCTCGGTCTTGCCGTTCGGCTCGCCCTGGCCGCGCGCGGCACGGTCGTCGGGGTGCAGATGCACGGGCAGGGGCGCCGCCGCGTCGATGAACTTCGTCAGCAGCGGGAAGCGCGGCCCCCGCCACCCCCGGCCCACCAGGCCCTGCGGGTCGCGTTCCGTCAGCTCGCGCAGCGACACCCCGCCCAGCGGCCCCTCGCGCACACGCGCGCCGTCGCCGTCCACGTCGCTGACCTCCCACGTCTCGGCGATCCGCCCCGGGGGCAGGCCGGTGCGCCCGAGCCGGTCGGGGACGGCCCGGCCGCCGAAGACGTGCTGTTTGACCGGTGTGGTCAGCCGCAGGGGATACCAGTCCATGGCGCGCCCCTACAGGACGGGCTGGCCGCCGGTGACCGCGATGCGGGCCCCGGACACGTAGCTGCCCTCGTCGGAGGCGAGCAGGACGTACACCGGCGCCACCTCGGCGGGCTGGCCGGGCCGGCCGAGCGGTACGTCCTTCCCGAACCCCTCCACCTGGTCCTCCGGCATGGTCGAGGGGATGAGCGGCGTCCAGATCGGGCCCGGCGCGACGCTGTTGACCCGGATGCCCTTCTCCGCGAGGAGCTGCGACGCGGCCCCGACGAAGTTCGCGATGCCGGCCTTGGTGACGTCGTACGGCAGGAGCTGCGGGGGCGGCATGTCGGAGTTGACGGAGGTGGTGGCGATGACCGACGCGCCCGGCCGCATGTGCGGGACGGCGGCCTTGCACAGGTGGAACAGCGCGCTGAGGTTGGTCGCGAGCGTGTGGTCCCACTCCTCGTCGGGGATGTCCTCCAGCGCCTCGCGGGTCATCTGGTACGCCGCGTTGGACACGAGGACGTCGATGCGGCCGAAGGTCTCCGCCGCCGTGCGCACCACCGCGCGGCAGTGCGCCGGGTCGGCGAGGTCGCCGGGGACGAGCACCGCCTTGCGGCCGGCCCGCTCGACCCACTGCGCCGTCTCGCGGGCGTCCTCGTGCTCGTCGAGGTAGGAGATCAGGACGTCCGCGCCCTCGCGGGCGAAGGCGATGGCCACGGCCCGTCCGATCCCGCTGTCGCCGCCGGTGATCACGGCGGCCTTGCCCGCGAGGCGTCCGGAGCCGCGGTACGTCTCCTCGCCGTGGTCGGGCCGTGGGCGCATCGGGCCGGTGGCGCCGGGCGGGGTCTGCTGCTGCGGGGGCTGGTTCATGGAGTCCTCCTGCCGACGACGTGCGGAGGCCCGCCCTCGCGGACCTCGCCGCCCACCGGGGGCAGGTGGCGAGAGAGGGGTGCGGGCCCTCATGGCGTGTAGCCGCTTTCGGGTGTTTCTATGCTTATGGGAAGAAAGAGAACCCCATGGCCGGGCCCGGCTGCCCGGCCACGGCACCCCACCCGGGTGCTGGACGCGCCCCGCACCCGACAAAGGCGGTGCGGAGGATGTCGGGTGGCCGGGGCCGGTGCCGGAGCACGATGGCCGCATGGACGACACGACCTTGGTATCCCGTTTCCTCCGCGACGGCTTCGTGAAGGTGGAGGGCGCGGTCGCGCCGCGCGTGGCCGCGGACTGCGCGCGCCTGCTGTGGCGGGAGATGGGCTGCGACCCCAACGACCCCGCGACGTGGACACGGCCCGTGCACTGGGTGGGCGGCATGGCACAGGGGCCGTTCGCCGCCGCCCCCAACTCCCCGGCCCTGCACCACGCGTACGACCTGCTCGTCGGCCCCGGACGCTGGGAGCCGCGCTACTCCCTGGGCACGTTCCCGCTGCGCTTCCCGCACGCGGAGGAGCCGGACGACGCGGGCTGGCACATCGAGGGCAGCTACCTCCCGGAGGGCGAGAGCTGGTCCTTCACGAACCTGCGCTCCCGGGGCCGGGCGCTGCTGATGCTGTTCCTGTTCAGCGAGGTCGGCGAGGAGGACGCCCCGACCCGGATCCGGGTCGGCTCGCACCTCGACGCCCCGAAGGTCCTCGCGCCGTACGGGGAGGACGGGGCGAGCGGCCTCGCCCTCGCGCCCGCTCTCGTGGCGGCCTCCGACCACCGGCCGCTCGCCCTCGCCACCGGATCCCCGGGCGACGTCTACCTGTGCCATCCGTTCCTGGTGCACGCGGCGCAGCCGCACCACGGGACGCGCCCGCGCTTCATGGCCCAGCCGCCGCTGCTGCCGGCCGCGCCGTACGACCTGGAGCGGTCCGACGGCGCGTACGCCCCCGTGGAGATCGCGATCCGCCGCGGTCTGGGGAAGGACACCCCCGGCCGGGAACCGGGACACGTATCCTGAGCCGCGCGCGGAGCGGGCCGGTTCCGGCGGTCCCGCAAGGGCCGCGGGGGCCGCCGCGCCGGCCCTCCTGATCCACCCTCGCCGGTCGACTCCCAGGAGCCCTCATGCCGTACGACGCCGCACGCGTCAACAGCAGCGTGCCGCACTCCGCCCGCATCTGGAACCACTGGCTGGGCGGCAAGGACTGCTACGCCGTCGACCGCGAGGTGGGGGACCGGATCCGCGCGGCCAACCCGGGGATCGTGGACATCGCGCGCGCCCAGCGGGCCTTCCTCGTGCGTGCGGTGGAGTTCCTCGTGCGCGAGGCGGGCATCCGCCAGTTCCTGGACGTCGGCACGGGGCTGCCCACCGCGGACAACACCCACGAGGTCGCCCAGCGCCTCGCCCCGGAGTCACGCATCGTCTACGTCGACCACGACCCGATCGTGCTCTCCCACGCCGAGGCGCTGCTCACCAGCACCCCCGAGGGCGCGACCGGGTACATCGACGCGGACCTGCGCGACCCCGGCACCATCCTGGAACAGGCCGCCGCCACCCTGGACTTCACCCGGCCCGTGGCCCTGCTGCTGCTCGGCATCACCGCCCACGTGACGGACGACTCCGTCTACGCGCTCGTCGGCCGCCTGGTGGACGCCCTGCCGTCGGGCAGCCACCTCGTGCTGTGCGACGACACCGAGGTGCTCGACCCCGAGGGGATGCGCGAGATGATCCGGCAGTGGAACGAGGCGGGCGACAACCCGCGCGTCAACCGCAGCCCGGAGCAGCTCGCCCGCTTCTTCGACGGCCTGGAGCTCCTGGAGCCCGGCGTGGTGTCCGTCTCCCGCTGGCGCCCGGCGCCGGGCGCGGCCCGCCCGCCCGCCGAGGTCGACGACTTCGGCGGCGTGGCGCGCAAGCCCTGAGGCGGCCCCCGCGGGACCCGGGGGCCTTGGGACGGCCCGGGCGCGCCCTCCCGTGCCCCCGTGAACACGGGCCGGGCGCCCGGGGCGGCGCGCATCTTGCGGGGCGGTTGTTGCGTGCATGACGATGGCGGCATGGTGAATCCGACGGGCACCCCTCGGCGTACCCTCCTCACCGGCGCGGCGGCCACGGCGGCCGCGGCCGTCGCCGTCCAGTCCACCGGCGCGGCCGCGGCGGGCGAGCGGGTCCGGCTCGCGCCGCAGCGGCCCCCGCGCGAACTGCGCGCCCTGCTGCGGGAGATCGACCACCGCCGCATCGAGGCGACCGTGCGGCGCCTGGTCGCCTTCGGCACCCGGCACACCCTCTCCGCGCAGGACGACCCCGAGCGCGGCATCGGCGCGGCCCGCGACTGGATCCTCGCGCGCCTGCGGGAGTACGCCCGGGCGTCCGGCGGCCGGATGACCGTCGAGCTCCAGTCCTACGTGCAGCAGCCGGGCCCCCGCATCCCGGCGCCGACCAGGATCTCGAACGTCGTCGCCACCCTGCGCGGCACGACGTCCCCCGACCGTCTGTACGTGGTCTCCGGGCACTACGACTCCCGCGTCAGCGACGTCATGGACCACACCAGCGACGCCCCGGGCGCCGACGACGACGCCTCCGGGGTCGCCGTCGTCATGGAACTGGCCCGCGTCATGGCCACCCGCAGGACCGGCGCGACCCTGGTCTTCGCCGCCGTCGCGGGCGAGGAGCAGGGCCTGTACGGCGCCGCCCACCTCGCGCAGAGCTACAAGGAGCGGCGGGCCGACGTCCAGGGGATGTTCACCAACGACATCGTGGGCAGCTCCACCGCCGACGACGGCACCCGCGACCCGCACACGATCCGGCTGTTCGCCGAGGGCGTGCCCACCTCCGAGACCCCGCAGGAAGCCGAGGTCCGGCGCTCCGTCGGCGGCGAGAACGACTCGCCCGCACGTCAGCTCGCCCGGTTCGTCCGGGACGTCGCCGACCCCCGTGCGACCGGGATGGAGGTCCGCGTGATCCACCGCCGCGACCGCTACCTGCGCGGCGGCGACCACATCCCGTTCCTCGAACGCGCCTACCCGGCCGCCCGGTTCACCGAGCCCGCCGAGGACTACGCCCACCAGCACCAGGACGTCCGCGTCGTCGACGGCAAGCAGTACGGGGACCTGCCCGAGTTCTGCGACTTCCCGTTCATCGCGCGCGTCGCCCGGGTGAACGCCGCGACCCTGTGGAGCCTGGCCCAGGCGCCGGGCACCCCGCGCGGCGCCAGGATCCTGACGGCGGCGCTGACCAACGAGACGGAACTGGTCTGGGAGCGGGGCACCGAGCCGGACCTGGCGGGCTACGAGGTCGTGTGGCGCGAGACGACCTCGCCGGAGTGGACCCACGCCACGCCGGTCGGCGACACCACCCGCCACACCGTCGACCTGTCCAAGGACAACGTGTTCTTCGGCGTCCGCGCGGTGAACCGCGCGGGCCTGCGCAGCCCGGTGGCGTTCCCGGCGCCGCAGCGCTGACGGACACGGCGCCCGGCCGACAACGTCCCCTCACCGGTTCCGTACCCACCAGGTGAACAAAGTGACGACCGCGGCCCCGGCCGCCGTCGCGAAACCGCGGACCGCGCCGTGCGCGGCAGTGCGGCCGAGCCGCCGGATCGTGGTGTTCCTGGCGTTCCGCACGAGGAGCCCCCTCTGTGGCGCCCGGCCCGCTGCCGGGGTGTGGGCGCCACCTTGTCGGCGGTGCCCACGGGCATGCCAGGACACCGGGCACACCGGGCGGAACTCTCCTACGTTGCTGCTCAGCGCCTGCCCGGCCGGTGCCCGCAACGGGCACGTCCCCGGCACGGGCAGCAACGAGGGAGCCGACGCATGACGAGGGACGCCCGCGCGCTCTACGACGCGCTGCGCGTACTGCGGCAGAGAGCCACCACGGCCCGGAAGGCGAGGGGCGAGCCCTTCTCGCAACGCGCCGTGGAGAAGGCCCTGGCGCGACCGCCGTACGACCACCCGGACTTCAACGGCCAGCGGATCAGCGCCTGGATCCCCGAGGAATTCGCCAAGGCACAGGTCCCCGCCGAGGGCAGCGAGCAGACCGTGTGGCAACTGGTGCGCCTATGGAGCGACTGGGCCGGGGAGACACCGGACAAGCGGGCCTGGCTGGACCTGGTCGGCCGGGCCCAGCGATCGCGCGGCCGGCAGGGGACGCCGTCCCCACCGCGGAACCGCCCCGGCGGCCACGGCGCGTACGGCGACGTGTTCGACCGGCTGGACGGCACCCCGTTCACCGAGCGGCCCTGGCTGACCGACCGGATCGACGCCTTCGTCGCGGACCGGCCGCGCGGCTACTTCTTCGTCGAGGGCGGGACCGGGGTGGGCAAGACCACGCTGATCGCCCGGCTCGCCGCGGACCGCGGCCATCCGCACCACTTCACCGCGGGCCACAGTAGCCGCCGCAGGACCGAGGACGCGCTGCGCAGCCTCGGCGGCCAACTGGCCGCACGGTACGGCCTGGAGGAGTCCGGCGACCTCGGCGACCTCGTCGGGGCCGGCCACCCGGTCGCCTTCCGCAGGGTCCTGTGCGCGGCCGCCGAGGCGGCGAGGCAGCGGGGACGGAAGGCGGTGCTGCTCGTCGACGGCCTCGAACTCGCTGACGAGCACCGGCCGATGCCCCTCGGCCTGCCCGACGAGCTGCCCGACAACGCCTACGTGATCGCCACCCTCGCCGACGGCTTCCCCCTGCACGGCCGCAGGCCCCCGCGCGACCACGTCCACATCGGCGCGCATGCCGAGCAGTCCCTGGACGACATGCGCCGCCACATCGACCGGGCCCTGGAGTCCGACGAGGTGCTGCGCGACCGGATCAGGCCCATGCCGCCCGCCGCGTTCCGCGAGGTGCTCGCACGGCACTGCGCGGGCCTGTGGATCCTGCTGCGGCACCTGCTCGACGAGCTCCGCGCCGGGCTGATCCGGCCCGAGGCCCTGCCCACGCTGCCCGGGCGCCTGTGGACCCACTACAGCCACAAGCTCGACGAGCTGACACCCGAGGAGCTCGACCTGGCCCTGCCGGCGCTGAGCACCCTCGCCTGCGCCGAGGAGCCGCTGCCGCTGGACACCGTGGTGGCGCTGGCGGGCATCGAGGACACCGCCCGGCACCGGCGCGAGCTGCGGGCCATGGTGGCGGGACGGCTCCGGCAGTTCGTCGTGACCGAGGGCGACGGGGAGGCCACCCGCTACGCCCCCGACCACGGCAGCGTGCGCGACTACTTCACGGGCCGGCTCCCGGACCGCGCCATGACCGGCGACGAGCCGCGGCTCGACCTGCTCCGGGACGCGGTCGACCGGGCACGGCACCGGATCGTCGACCGCTACGTGCTGGCGCTGTTCGGCACCTGGGACGACTTCCCGCGCGCCCTGGCGGCGCACCCGGCCGAGCTGGGCCGGATGGACGGCGGCTACGGGCTGCGCAACCTCGCCCGGCACCTGGAGACCGCCGGAAAGACCGAGGCGCTCCACCGACTGCTCGCGGCCGAGGCCGTGCTCCCGGGGGACGGGCCCGGCGCCCCCACGAACATCTGGTTCGCCGCCCACGAGCGGCACGACTCCCTGGGCGCGTACCGGAACGACGTGGCCCTCGCGCGCCGGCTGGCGGCCCGCACGACCGACCACGACCTGGCCCGCGGCAGGCGCGCCACGTCGATCGGCCGGGAGGTCCGGTACGCGCTCATGGACGCCGGCGTGGCGTCGATCGTCCGGGCGAGCGACGCCAACGTCACGCAGGCCGTGCTGTGCAGGCTGGTCGAGGAACGCGTATGGGACCCCGCGAAGGCCCTCGACCGCGTCCAGGCGGTGCGCGATCCGCGAACCCCGCTCAACCTCCTCGCCGCGCTGGTGCGGGCGCGGCGCGACGACGGCGGCCCCTGCCTGTCCGGGGAGGACGCCGTGGCCGCGTGGGACCTGCTCCAGCCCCTGGACACCCCGCGGGCGTACACGGTGGCGGGCGAGCTGCTGCCCCGCCTGCCCGGACCGCGCCGGGCCGCGATCGCCGCGGAACATCTGCGCCGCGGGCTCGACCCCTCGACCCCCGGGCGGACGCTGGTCCTCGGCACGCTCGCGGGCTGCCCGGGCGAGGCGGACCTCGACGCCGCCGTGGACGCGGTGCTGGCGGCGGGCGACGACGAGCGGCACACCGCCGCCGCGCTGACCGCGCTGCTGCCCCACGTCCCGCGGGCCGCCCTGGAGCGGATCCTCCCCGCCGTCGACGGCCGGCCCCCGCAGGCGCCCGGATGGGGACTCACGCACCGGGCGCTCGCGCTGCGCCTGGCCGCCGAGGACCTCCACCCGGACCGGGTGGCCGCACACGTCACGGCCGAGCTGTTCGCGCTGATGCACGACGGCCTGGGGCTGGTCACCGTCACGGCCGCTCGCCCCGTGCCCGACACCGGCCCGATCCGGGCGCTGCTGACGGCCCTGGACGCCTCCCGCCGCACCCGGGTGCTGGACACCGTGCTGGACCGGATCGCCGAGCAGCGGCACTGGGGGATCACCGGGATGCTCGCCGGGATCGGCGGGTTCCTGTCCGGGCCACCGGTGGACCGGGCGCTCGCGACGGCCCGCTCCCTCTCCCCGGTCCACCACCCCGGCGCCAGGGCCGGGGCGCTGGCCGCGCTGCTGCCCGCGGTCCCGGATCGGCACCGGCCGGACCTGGTCGCCGAGGTGCTCCGGACGCTGCCCGCCCGGGGCTCCGCCGACGACCACCGACGCGGGGAGACGCTCCGTGCGCTGGCCGGCCACGTCGACGAGGAGCACACCTCCCGGGTGGAGGACCTGGTCCGGGACCTGGCGGAGACCGAACGGGCGGGGCCGCTCGCCCTGCTGGCCGGCCGCGGGCCGGGGCACGCGGGCGTACGGCTGCGCGAGGAGGCCCTCGCGATCGCCGCCCGACACCACGGCCGACGGCGCGCGGACATCCTCATCGAGGTCGCCCCGCACCTGGACCACCGGACCCGCCTGCGGGCGTTCGAGCTGGTGGCGGGCGTCGGCCACGACAAGGCGGACCAGGAGTACCGGGACGCCGCGCTCGACGCCCTCGCCGTCGGCGCCGGGCACGAGGAGGAGCTGTGCCACGCCCTGCGCGCCGCCGGGCGGATCCACGACCACCTGCCCCAGGCGGCCGCGCTCGCCGCGCTGGCGGGCCAGGTCCCCACGGGTGAGCGGCCCCGCCTGCGCCGCCGCGTCGAGGAGCTCCTGACGTCGCTCGCCCCGCAGGACCGGGCCGGCCCGCTGATCACCCTGGCCGCCGCGCTCCCGGCCAGGGAACACGACGAGGTGCTGCGCCGCGCCGCCGACCTCGTCCCCGCGAGAGGCGAACCCGGCGACCACGGCTTCCTCGACAGGCTGCGCGCGGTACGGCCCGTCCTCACCGACCGGGAGGTCCGCGACCGGCTGGTGGACGCCGCCCGCTGGACCCCGGGCCGGGGCTGGGAGGGCCTCGACGTCTGGGCCGCGCTGGCACCGCCGGGCCGCACGGGCCACCGGCTCCTGAAGAAGCCGCAGAAGGCCGCGTACAAGGGGCTCCGGCGCGGCGGGGAGCACGAGATCGCCCAGTGCATCGCCCTGCTCGCACCGCACGTACCCGCGAAGGCCGTCGCCGCGATGTCGTCAGCGGCCGAGCGGCGGCACGAGGCGGTACGGGCCCTTCCGCTGGCCGCGCTGGCGCACCGGCTCACCGGGCCCGACCGCGCGCGTGTCGTCCGCCAGGTCCTCGCCGACCTCCGCTCCGCCACGCGGGTGGACGCCCACGCCGTCGGCGCGCTCGCCCAGGTGATGACCGCACCCGAACGTGACGGGCTCCTCGACGCCGTCCTGCCCCGGCTGGAACGGGCTCAGTGGCCGTACGACCTCCTCGCCAGGATGCTCCCCTCCCTGTCGGAGCGGCAGCGCGCCCGCGCCCTGGCGGCGGGGGCCGCGCTGCTGCCCGAGCGACTCAAGCTGCCGGGGGAGGACTTCACCGCCGTGGCGGCCCACGCGGACCAGCCGTTCCTCCGGGCCCTCGTCGAGGAGGCCCGGTACCGGCCCGTGCACAGGGCCCACGCGGTCGCCGCGGCGCTGGACTCCCCCTCGGCGGCTCCGCACGCGGTGTCGTGGAACGGGAGCACCGCGAACGGCCTCCCCCCGGTACGCGAACTCCTCGCGGACCTCACCCGGCCCGGTCTGCTCGCGGTGGTGCGGGCCGCCGCGCCGCACGTGGGCCACCACGGCGGCATGGCGGCCGCCCAGGAGTGCGTCAGCGCGGTCGAGGACGTGGTGCGCTGGTGGCCCTGATGCCGTCGTCCGCCCCGGGGCCGGAAGGGCCGGGCTCCGCTGCACGCCCCGGCGGCGCGGCAGGGGGGACGGGGTCGACCGCGTCCCCGGGGCGTGTGCGCCGACGGTCAGCGCGGGGCGGCCGTGCCCGTGGGCCGGGCGGTGCCCGAGTACACGACGTCGACCAGCAGGACCCGGTCGTTGCCCGGCGTGGTGTCCCGGTCCGCGGACGTGGTCAGCCAGATGTCGCCGTCACGGTCGACCTCCGGGGTGCGCAGACGGCCGTACGTGCCCGAGAAGTACGTCCTCTCGTCGACCAGGTTGGAGCCGGCGTCGATGCGCATGCGGTACAGGCGCTGGCCCCGCGTGGTCGCCACGAACACGTGGTCGTTGACGACCGTCAGGCCGCTGGGCGAGCCCGCGGACACCGGCCAGGTCTTCTTCGGCGCGATGTACCCGGCGCAACTGCCGTTGGTTCCCTCGCAGTTCGGCCAGCCGTAGTTGCCGCCCTTATGGACCAGGTTGACCTCGTCCATGACGTTGTTGCCGAACTCCGCCTGCCACAGGCGGCCCTGCGAGTCGAAGTCAAGGCCCTGCGGATTGCGGTGGCCGATGGACCACACGGCGTTGCCGAAGGGGTTGTCCGCGGGGATCGAGCCGTCCGGGTTGATGCGCAGGATCTTGCCGTTGAGGGAGGTGCGGTCCTGCGCCAGCGAGGTGTTCTGCGCGTCGCCCATGCCGGCGTACAGCTTGCCGTCGGGGCCGAACCGCAGCCGGCCGCCGTTGTGGTAGCGGTTCTTGGCCATGCCCCTGAGGAGCACGGTGTACCCGCTGAGCCTGTCGTTCTCCAGCTTCATACGGGCGATGCGGTTGCCCTCGGTGGAGGTGTGCAGGAAGTACAGGTAGTGGTCGGTGGCGAAGGTCGGCGAGACCTCCAGGCCCATCAGGCCGCCCTCGCCGCCCGTGGCCTGGGACTGCGGGACCTTGCCGAGGAGCGTGCGCTGGCCGGACTTGGTCAGGCGGTAGACGTTGGCGGTGTTGCGCTCGGTGTAGACCCCCGATCCGTCCGGCAGGAACGCCAGGCCCCACGGCACGTCGGCGCCGCTCGTGAGGGCGGTGACCTTGCCGGGCTCGGGGGTGCCCGGCTCGGGGGCCGGAGCCGCGTCGGCCGCGGGCAGGGCGGCACCGAGCGCGAGGGCGGTGGCCGCGGCCACCAGCACGCTGGACGTACGGGACGGGTGGCGTCGGGTGAATGACACGGTGTCCTCCAGGGAGTGGGGGATCGATCGGTACGTGGGGGCGTGGGGGAGGGGATCGACGGCCCTGGCAGTTAGGAACCCTTCCTGTCGGTGGGGCACGCTAGGAGCGTGTGGTGTACCTGTCAATGCGTGCGGTCGGCCGTTCTGCGACGGCCCCGTGAGACGCCCGCGGACGGCCTCGTGAGGCGTCCGCGCGGCCGCCGAGAGGTGTGCGCGGGCGGCCGCGCGGGGTGGCCTCGTGCCGCGGCGGCCCTCGTACCGGACGTCGATCCGGTACGAGGGCCGCCGCGTCGCGGTGCGTCGCGCGGGACGCCCCGGTCGAAGCGGCGGGTGGGCGTGCCGGGCCGCGCGGCGTCGGCCGGGGCCCGGCGGACGCGGCTCTAGTGGTGGCCGCGCTTCTTCAGCGTGCAGACGGCCTTCGCGGACTTGCGCGGGTCGCTCTCCGACCGGGCGGTGAGCGTCACCCGGCCGTGCCGGTCGGCGTCGCGCCGCGCGCTCACGGCGACGTCGACCTCCGCGGAGTGGCCGGCCCGTGCGGTGGCGAGGCGGTTGGGCAGCCAGGCGGACCAGCCGTGCCCGGACGCCTGGGCGGAGAGGCGGTAGACGTCGGAGCGCAGGTAGCGGTCCACCTTCTCGGGGTGCCCGGAGCCCGACGGCGCCCCGCGCCCGGTGTTGGTGAGGTCGAAGGAGCACACGGCCCGGCGTTCGGCCGTGCCCGTGGCGTGCCCGCGGTCGAGCGCGACGCCCCGGCGCTGCGGGCCCGCGCCGTCGAGCGACTTGACGGCGAGGGTGTACGAGAGCACCCCGTCGCGGCGGCGGTCGATGTCGAGGACGTAGAAGTGCAGCCGGTTGGCCCTGTCGACGTACTCGTACGAGCTGCCGGAGTCGGCTCCGGCGTGCAGCAGGGCGTCGCTGAGCTGCCGGTAGTCACCCATGGTGATCTTCTGGAGGGTGCCGTCGGGCCGCTTGAAGTCGACCATGTCGATGTCCTCGGGGTGCGCGTCGACCACCCACGCGAACGGCGCCCGGTCCTGGTTCTTGGTCTTGGCCAGCAGCACCCCGTGGTCGGGCGTGAAGGAGTCCATGCCCATGCGGTCCACGACCTCGACGGTGTAGTTCTCGTAGCCGCCGCCGTCGCACAGCGGGTCCCGGTCCGGGGAGCAGGCGGGGGACAGGTCGCGGCCCATGGCGATGTTGACGCCGCTCAGCCCCTTCGCGCCGGGCGGCGCCGACCGCGCCGTCACGCGGGCCACGACCGTGCCGGAGTCCTTGAGCGCGTCGCGGTCCAGGCGCAGCACGTTCTTCTCGTCGACGATGCCGAGCTTGAGCTTGTCGCGCAGGATGTGCTGGGAGCCCATGGACCCGCCGTTGGTGGCCGGGATCTGCCAGCGGGTGTGCGGGCCGCCGGGTCCGTTGAAGGAGCCGCGCGAGAGCATGCTCCAGATGCCGGTGTAGGCGCGGCGCAGCGGCTTGGCGTACGGGTTGTTGTAGTTGTCGCCGATCCCCAGGATGTGGCTGAGTTCGTGCGCGTACACGCCCATCCCGGAGCTCTCGGCCTGCGTCGAGGAGCCGGACGTGGCGTTGGGCCAGATGCGGGCCGCCGCCGCCCATGAGGTCCACGGCACGTACCGGGTCTCCGCCCAGTTGGCGCCGGAGGCGATGGGCGAGGGCGGGCCCCAGGCGGGCGGCACGGCCTGCGGCGAGGCGAACTTCATCTGCCCGAACTCCTGCCACACGGACGACTCGTCCTGCCCGGCGGTGAGGAAGAAGACGAAGTCGTACTTGGCGGTCTCGCCGCCGCCCACGTCGGCGGTCCAGGCGGCCTTGCCGTCGGCGCGGATGTCCTTGCCGCAGCTCGCGCGGAGCGGACACGCGCCCGGGTTCATCTGGTCCTCGATGCCGTACTGGAAGGACTTGTGCGGCATGCGGTAGACGCCGAACGCGGTCAGGTCGACGCCGATGCGGCCGCCGGAGTCCTCCATCCAGTACTCGTTGATGGTGTGGCCGTGGTTCAGCTTGCCGGGCTTGTTGAGCAGGTCCCGGTAGAAGGCGGGCAGTCGGGAGCGCGGCACGCCGGAGGCGCTCGGCTGCGGATTGCCGAAGAGGCTGGATCCAGCCGGTTTGCTGACCGTGAACTCCTCGTCGGGGTAGTCGAGGAGCACCAGGGCGCCCTTGAAGGTGCGCTGCGTGGGCTTCAGGTCGGGGTTCGCCCAGTCGGTGCCGGGCACGGACCGGTGGTCGGCCCACGTCATGTCGTCGGGGTTCTGCCAGCGCTGCGGGTCGATGGGCTGCACGAGGGGCGGACGGCGCGTGGGCTCGGGGGCCGCCTGGGCGGGGCCGCCGGTGGCCAGGGCGGGGACGGCGAGGCCCACGAGTGCCGCGAGGAGGCCGAGGCGGCGGGCCGGGACACGGCGCGCTCGGGCGCGGCGCGGGGGCGCGGTGCGCGGGAGCGCGGAGCGCGAGGGGTGCGGACGACGGAGGAACAAGGGTCACCTCTTGCCTGATGGGGGTGGACAAGAACATGACAAGCCGTTCAGCGGTACCCTCCGCCCGGTACCTCTGGGGAGTCAACAGCCTTTCGGGACGGTTCTGCCTGGTGCGGTGGAGCGGTGCGGCCGGGGCGACGCCCGCGCCCTGCCGGGGGTGCGGCCTTGCCGGGGGTGCGGCCCTGCCAGGGGTGCGGCCCTGCCGGTCAGCGAGGCCTGCCGGTCAGCAGGCCCGCCGGTCGGCGAAGTCGTCCGTTCACCGAGGCCGACCGGTCGGCCGGGCCCAGCCCGTCGGCCGGGCCCAGCACGTCGGCCGGGCCCAGCACGTCGGCCGGGCCCAGCACGTCGACCGGGCCCAGTCCGTCGGCCAGGCCCGGCCGGTCGGTCGGGCCCGGCCGGTCAGCGAGGCCGTCCGGTCAGCGCGCCCCGAAGTTCTGCGTCCACCAAGGCCCCCCGGAACCCTCCTCGATCCCCACGCCGAGCTCCTTGAAGGAGCAGTTGAGGATGTTCGCGCGGTGGCCGTCGCTGTTCATCCAGGACTTCATCACCGCGGCGGCGGACTGCTGGCCCCGGGCGATGTTCTCGCCGTAGGTGCTCCACTTGTAGCCCGCCGCCGTGATCCGCCGACCGGGGTCGGTGCCGTCGGGCGACGTGTGGTCGAAGTAGTTGCGCGCCCGCATGTCCGCCGAGTGCCGCTGCGCGGCGGTGGCGAGCTTGCTGTTGTGCGTGAGCGGACCGCATCCGGCCTTGGCCCGTTCGGCGTTCACCAGGCTCAGGACCTGCCGGGCCTTCGACCCGGACGGTGCCGCGGGGACGGGCGCCTTCCGGGTGGGGCGGGGCGCGGTGGACGTCGTGGCGGGGGCGGGCCGCGCGGGCTTCCCCGCCTTCTTCCGGTCCGCGCGCGAGGGACCCTCGGCCGGCTCGGACTTCTTCGCCTTCTCGCCCTTGTCGCCCTTCGGGCCCTTCTCCGCCTTCTTCGACTTCTCGGACTTGTCCGACCTATCGGACTTCTTGGACTTCGAGGGCGACGCGGAGGCCGACGCCGACGGGCTCGACCCGTCCTCGGCCGACGGCGCCAGCGAGGACTCGTCCGACTTCAGCGCCACCGCCGAGCCCTTGTCGGAGGAGTCGGGGGAGTCGTCGGCGAGCTGCATGGCACCGAGCAGCGCGGCGATGGCCGTGACCCCGGCGCCCGCGCCCACCGCCTGCCGCCGCCGTCGTACGCCGCGCCGCCCCTGCCGCAGCCGGGCCCGCGACCCGGTGGCCCCGGCCGGGGAGATCGCCGTCACCTGGTCGGCGCCGTCAC
>NZ_BNBT01000019.1 GCF_014656095.1 Streptomyces longispororuber | reverse complement strand
GGGGCCGCCAGGGGCGGCGGCGGGCCGGGCGGCGCGGGCGTCGCGGGCGGCGGGGGCCACGGCGATGGCGGCGGAGCGGGTGCCGGTGGTGTGGGCCTGGGAGGCGTGGGTTCAGGCGGCGTCGGCTTCGGCGGGGTGGGTTTCGGGGGAGTGGGTTTCGGGGGTGTCGGCTTGGGGGGTGTCGGCTTCGGGGGTGTGGGCTTGGGCGGCGTGGGCTTGGGCGGCTTCGGCTTCGGCGGTTTGCACCGCGCCCCGCTGCCCGCGTACGCCGTCACGGACCCGCCCGGGCCGGTCGACGCGTACGCGCAGGCGTCGGCCGGGGCGACGGCCGAGCCCGCCGGGGCGGCCACGAGCAGGGAGAGCGTGAGCAGCGCGAACACGCGGGTGGCGGGAGCGAGAAGACCCCTGGATGATCCGGGCACGACGCAGAGCATGAGGGCGCGCGCGACCCTTCGGGGGAGAAGGTGAGCGAAACCCGCCGAAGGTGGGACACGCCGCACGCGGGTTCGCCCGTACCGGGCCTTGCGGGCGCCTCGCGGGCGAAGAATTTCGCCCCACCGTTGAACGCCTTCCCCCGCCCCGCCCGTACCTAGGGCCATGCGTGATGCCAGTGGGCGTCGCGACACCCGAGCGGACAGTGGGAGTGCGAGATGAAGACCTGGCGGAGCGCCTCGCTCGTGGCGACGACCGCGGCCGTGCTGGCGCTGACGACGGCGTGCGGCCAGGACCAGGGGGACGGGTCCCCGAAGGGCCAGAAGGTCGGCAACGAGGCACCGGTCGACAAGGGCGCGGACCCGGGCGACGGCTACGGCGGCGGTGACGGCTACGGCAACGACAGCGGCAACGGCTACGGCGCGGACTCGGGCAAGGGCGCCGCGGACGGGAAGGGGCCCGGCAAGGGCGCGGCCCGCCCGGGCACGGCGAAGTCCGCCGGGCAACTGGACGTGTGGGACAGCGAGAAGCTCGGCGAGGTCGTCACGGACAGCGCGGGCTTCACGCTGTACCGCTTCGACAAGGACACCGCCCGGCCGCCCGCGTCGAACTGCGAGGGCGCCTGCGAGAAGGCCTGGCCCGTGGTGCCCGCGAAGGGCGCGAAGGCCCCGCCCGGCGTCGACGCCTCCCTGCTCGGCGAGGTCACCCGGCCCGACGGCAGCAAGCAGCTCACGCTCGACGGCTGGCCGATGTACCGGTACGCCAAGGACACCGGGCCCGGCGACGCCAAGGGCCAGGGGGTCGGCGGCACCTGGTTCGCGGCCGCGCCCGACGGCAAGAAGGCCCGCCCGGGGGCCGCCGGGGGCGGTGGCGCGGCGCGGCCGGCCGACCCGGCCGGGCTCTCCACGCGCCAGGACCCCGAACTCGGCGAGATCGTCGTCGACCGCGACGGCATGACCGTCTACCGCTTCACCAAGGACTCCGCCTGGCCCATGAAGTCCGCCTGCACCGGCGCCTGTCTGAAGAAGTGGCCGGTCGTCGAGCCCGTCGCGAAGAACGACACCCGCGACATCCTGAAGAAGGGCTTCGTCACCTTCGACCGCCCCGACGGGCTCAAGCAGCAGACGATCGACTGCTGGCCGCTGTACACCTTCGCCGGGGACAAGAAGCCGGGCGACACCAACGGCCAGGGCGTGGGCGGCACATGGTTCGCCGCCGGCCCCGACGGCAAGGCGGTGCGCGCCTCCCGATAGCCCGGCACCCCCGGCCGGGCGCGACGACCGGTCCGTTCCCTCCCCGTACGGGCGACCGTACGACGGAGGGGGCGGGCCGGTCCTTCGTGCTGTCCGCCGGAAGCGCCCTCGAAGGCGGCTCGAGACGGCCCCGGCCGGGCTCCCGGCGGCGCGCTCCGGACGGTGGTGCCCGCGGCGCGCTCCGTGACGGAAAACCGCCTGCGTCACCACGTGCGTACGGCATGTGCCAATGGCAGCGACCCAGGCAGTGACCGAGAACGGACGGCCAATTTCCGGTTTGACTCGCTCCCTTGGCCGGCGATCAGTAGCCTCACCCTCGAACACCGGCTCGCCTCAGCCTGACGCCTAAGCCTTGGAGTGTTGATGGAGCGTCCTGCCTGGGCCCCGCCCGGCATCGACATCACGATGCCGAGCGTGGCCCGGATCAACGACTGCTACCTGGGAGGCTCGTACAACTTCGCGGCGGACCGGGAGGCCGCCCGCCACGCCATGGTGTTCCTGCCCGGCTTACCGAAGATCGCTCAGGCGAATCGTGCCTTCATGCGGCGAGCTGTGCGTTTCGCCGTCGCCGAGGGCGTCACGCGGATCCTCGACATCGGCTGCGGCATCCCGTCCTCCGGCGCCCCGCACGAGGTGGCCCGGGCCGCGGACCCGGCGGCGCGGGTGGTGTACGTGGACCACGACCCCGTCGCCGTCGCGCACGCCGGCGCCACGGTCGAGGGTGACCCGCGGGCCGCGGCCGTCTGCGCCGACCTGCGCCGGCCCCGCGACGTCCTGGGCGACCCGGCGGTCAAGGCGGTGCTCGACGCCCGACTGCCGGTGCTGCTCCTGCTGGTGGCTGTACTCCACTTCGTCGAGGACGCGTACGATCCCTACGCGGCGGTCGGTGAGCTGCGGGACGCGACGGCGCCCGGCAGCCTCCTCGCCGTGACCCATGCCGCGTACGAAGGGACACCGGTTCCGCGGGAGCAGACCGATGGTGCCGTCGGCGTGTACAACGACATCCGCAATCCATTGATCATGCGATCGCGTGCCGAGATCGCGCGGTTCTTCGAGGGATACGACATGGTGGAACCCGGCCTCGTGCCGATGCCGCAGTGGCGGGCCGACACGGAACTCGACGCGGACGCCGTCGAGGAACCCTGGGCCTGCTCCGGGTTCGCCGGCGTGGGACGCAAGCGTTGAGCGCCGAGCCGGACGGGCCGGAGGACAGACTGCGCAGGTTCGCCACCATCTGGAGCCGCGCGCTGTTCCCGGCGACCGCCACCTCCCTGACCAGACCCGAGCTCGAACGCCAACTGGAGCCGCTCGCCAGGCGGTTGCGCGACGCCTTGGCGGAGCGGCCGTTCCGCGCCGCCACCGGCGAGTCCGTCGGCGCCGCCCTGGTCGAGGCGGACTGCACCGAGCCGGAGACGCTCAGCCGCACCCTCGACGTGGTGGACGCCTACCTGGTCCTGTACTGCGGCGCGCAGGGCGAGCGCGAGGAGCTGCGGGCCCGCTGCGCCCGCCTCCAGCACGCCGTGGCCGCGGGCTTCGCCAGGGCGCTGCGCGAGCGCACCCTCGCCGAGCAGGAGGCCATATCCCGGGCGGCCCTGGCCGCGCGCGGCACCGTCGCCGAGGCCCTGCACGCGAGCGAGGCCCGCTTCCGCGCGGTGTTCCACGGCGCCGCCATCGGCATCGGCATCGCCGACCTGGACGGCACCGTCCTGGAGGTCAACGACGCGCTGGTGCGCATGTTCGGCGGCCTCGAACACCAGCTCCGCGGGCGCAACGTCGGCGAGTGGTCCCACCCCGACGACTCCCCGCACGTGTGGAAGCTGTACGAGGAGCTGGTGCGCGGCGAGCGCGAGCACTACCGCGTGGAGAAGGCGTTCTACCGCCCCGACGGCACGGTCCTGTGGACCAACCTGACCGTCTCCCTGCTGCGCGACGCCGACGGCGTGCCGCAGTACCAGCTCGCCCTCGTCGAGGACACCACCGAACGGCGCCTGCTCCACCTGCGCCTGCGCTACGAGGCCACGCACGACGCGCTCACCGGACTGCCCAACCGCACGCTGTTCTTCGAACGCCTGGAGAAGGCGCTCGCCGCGGGCAAAGGGGCCCGGTTCGGCCTGTGCTACCTGGACCTCGACGGGTTCAAGGCCATCAACGACAGCCTCGGGCACGCGGCGGGCGACCGGCTCCTCGTCGAGGTCGCCGACCGCCTCCAGGCCTGCGCGACCGCGCCCGGCGAGATGGTCGCGCGGCTCGGCGGCGACGAGTTCGTGGCGCTGACGACCGGGCCCGACACCGAGCGCGGCGTCGACGAACTCGCCGGGCGCATCATGCACGCGCTCGCCACCCCCATCAGCGTCGACGGCCGCGAGCTGACCGTGCGCGGCTCCATCGGCATCGTGGAGGGCCCGGCCGCCGACCGCGGCGCCGCGGAGGTACTGCGCAGCGCCGACATCACCATGTACCGGGCGAAGCACGCGGGCGGCAACCGCTGCGAGCTGGCCGACCCCGAGGCCGACGCCCGCGCCATCACCCGGCACGGTCTGACCACGGCGCTGCCGGTGGCCCTGGAGCGCGGCGAGTTCTTCATCGAGTACCAGCCGCTCGTCCACCTCGGCGACGGCAGCGTGCGCGGCGCCGAGGCGCTCGTGCGCTGGCTGCACCCGCAGCACGGCGTCATCGGCCCGGACCGCTTCATCCCGCTCGCCGAGCACACCGGGCTCATCGTGCCGCTCGGCCGCTGGGTCCTTGAGGAGTCCGTGCGCCAGGCCCGCACCTGGCAGGCCCGGCACGCCGACGCGGGTCCGCTGCGCGTCAACGTGAACCTCTCGCCGTGCCAGCTCACCCACCCCGGCCTGGTCTCCGACACCGTCGAGATCCTGGAGCGCACCGGCCTCGCGCCGGGCGCGCTGTGCCTGGAGGTCACCGAGTCGGCCCTCATCGGCGCCGACGACGACCTGCTCAAGCCGCTGCGCCACCTCGCGGAGATGGGCGTCGACATCGCCCTCGACGACTTCGGCACCGGCTACTCCAACCTCGCGAACCTGCGGCGGCTGCCCGTCAGCGTCCTCAAGCTCGACCGCGCCTTCACCCAGGGCATGCAGCACTACCCCGTCGACCCGGTCGACCTCAAGATCGTCGAGGGCATCGTCTCGCTGGCCCACAGCCTGGACCTGGCGGTCACGGTGGAGGGCGTGGAGACCGGGGCGCAGGCCGACCAACTGCGGGAGCTGGGGTGCGATACCGCTCAGGGCTGGTATTACGCTCGGCCGGGGCCGCCGGATCGGTTGCATGAGCTTGCGCTGGCGGACGTGCTCTGAGCTGGCGGGGCGCCTTGGGCGGGGTTTCTCGGCGCTGCGCGCCTCGTCCTCAAGCGCCGGACGGGCTGTCCCCGCCCATCGCCGTTCGTTCTCGGCCTCGGGCCGGCGTGTGGTGGTCGTGCTGCGCGCTCGTCCTCAAACGCCGGACGGGCTTGAACTGCCCCGGGTCAGGAGCATGCTCTGGAGCTCTCGGGCCGCTCGTGGGGGCGCTACGTCGCTTCTGTGGGCCAGGGCGATGGTGCGGCGGAGGCGGGGGCGGGAGAGGGGGGTCATGCGGAGGTCGCTGCCCGCGCGCTCGGCGACCATGCGGGGGACCACGGCGACGCCGAGGCCCGCGCGGACGAAGCCGAGGACGGCGTCCATCTCGCCGCCCTCGACGGCGAACTCGGGTTCGAAGCCTTCCGCGCGGCAGGCCGCGACCGTGAGTTCGCGCAGGTCGTAGCCGTGGCGGAACATCACGAGGCGTTCGCCCTGGAGGTCGGCGACGCGGGCCGTGGCGCCGAGGCCGGGGCCGTCGGGGGAGGAGAGCACGACCAGGTCCTCGCGCAGCAGCTCCACCGTCGTCAGGGCGGGCGACGGGCTGGGCAGCGGCAGCACCACGAGGGCCAGGTCGAGCGCGCCGCGGGCCAGGTGGTGGACCAGGTCGTGGCTGCCGCCCTCCTCGATCAGGAGCTGGATGCCGGGGTGCCGGTCGTGGAAGTCGCGGAGCACCTGCGGCAGCAGGCCCGTGCAGACGCTCGGCGTGGCGCCGAGGCGCACCCGGCCGCGGCGGAGCTGCGCCAGCTCCTGCACCTCGATGCGGGCGGTGTCGGCGTCGGCCAGGATGCGGCGGGCCAGCGGGAGCAGCGCCTCGCCCGCGTCGGTGAGCGTGATGTTGCCCCGGGCCCGGCTGAACAGCTCGGCGCCCAGCTCCTTCTCCAGGGCGCGCACCTGCTGCGACAGCGACGGCTGGGAGACGTGCACCCGCTCGGCGGCCCGGGTGAAGTGGCGGGTCTCCGCCACGGCGACGAAGTACAGGAGCTGCTGGAACTGCATGCGCACCACCCTACGGCTCGCGATAGGCCGTGCCTATCGAGATGAGCAGGTCCATGTCTTGGACTGATGGGGCTGTTCGGCCCTAGCGTTTCCGGCATGGCTCTGGCAACGCGGACGGACCGACGGCCGTCACTTCCCCGGGCGGTGTGGGACTCCACCGTCGGCAAGAAGACCGTCATGGCGGTGAGCGGCCTGATCATGCTGCTCTACCTGGTCGCCCACATGATCGGGAACCTGAAGATCTTCTTCGGCCCCGACGACTTCAACCACTACGCGCACTGGCTGCGCACCCTCGGCGGGCCCGTCATGCGCTGGGAGTGGACGCTGTGGGTGATCCGCGTCGTGCTCGTCGCCGCCGTCGTCGCGCACGCCGTGTCCGCGTACCAGCTCAGCAGGCGCGACCTGAAGGCGCGCCCGAGCAAGTACGTGCACAAGAAGCCGCGCGCGAGCTACGCCACGCGCACCATGCGGTGGGGCGGGATCATCCTCGGCCTGTTCATCGTCTGGCACATCCTGGACCTGACGACGGGCACCGCGCACCCGGGCGGGTTCCAGCACCTGCACCCGTACCAGAACGTCATCGACACCTTCTCCACCTGGTACGGCAACGTCGTCTACCTCACGGCCGTGGTCGCCCTCGGCCTCCACGTCCGGCACGGCTTCTGGAGCGCCGCCCAGACCCTCGGCGTGGGCAGCGCGGCCCGCGACCGCGCCCTGAAGACCTGCGCCAACGGCCTCGCGCTGCTGCTGACCGCGGGCTTCGTCTCCGTACCCGTCGGCGTCATGACCGGAGTGGTGAGCTGACCGATGAATTCCTATGCCGAGTACACCACCGGGGAGCCGGTCGCCGACGCCAAGGCGCCCGGGGGACCGATCCACGAGCGCTGGGACACCCGCCGCTTCGAGGCCAAGCTGGTCAACCCCGCCAACCGCCGCAAGCACACCGTCATCGTCGTCGGCACCGGCCTCGCGGGCGGCTCCGCCGGGGCCACGCTCGCCGAACAGGGCTACCACGTCGTGCAGTTCTGCTACCAGGACTCGCCGCGCCGCGCCCACTCGATCGCCGCGCAGGGCGGCATCAACGCCGCGAAGAACTACCGCAACGACGGCGACTCCGTGCACCGGCTGTTCTACGACACCGTCAAGGGCGGCGACTTCCGCGCCCGCGAGTCCAACGTGCACCGCCTCGCGCAGATCTCCGTCGAGATCATCGACCAGTGCGTGGCGCAGGGCGTGCCCTTCGCCCGCGAGTACGGCGGCCTGCTCGACACCCGCTCCTTCGGCGGTGTGCAGGTCTCCCGGACGTTCTACGCCCGCGGCCAGACCGGCCAGCAGCTCCTGCTCGGCGCCTACCAGGCACTGAGCCGACAGATCGCCGCGGGCAACGTCGAGATGCACCCGCGCACCGAGATGCTCGACCTGATCGTCGTCGACGGCCGGGCCCGCGGCATCGTCGCCCGCGACCTGGTCACCGGGAAGGTCGACACCTACTTCGCCGACGCCGTCGTCCTCGCCTCCGGCGGCTACGGCAACGTCTTCTACCTGTCGACCAACGCCATGAACTCCAACGCGACGGCCGTGTGGCGGGCCCACCGGCGCGGCGCCTGGTTCGGCAACCCGTGCTTCACCCAGATCCACCCCACCTGCATCCCGCGCACCGGCGACCACCAGTCGAAGCTGACGCTGATGAGCGAGTCACTGCGCAACGACGGCCGCATCTGGGTGCCCAAGGCCAAGGGCGACACGCGCCCGCCGGGCGAGATCCCCGAGGGCGAGCGCGACTACTACCTGGAGCGGATCTACCCCTCCTTCGGCAACCTCGTCCCGCGCGACATCGCCTCGCGCGCCGCCAAGAACGTCTGCGACGAGGGCCGGGGCGTGGGGCCCGGCGGCCAGGGCGTCTACCTGGACTTCGCCGACGCCATCGCCCGCATGGGCCGCAAGGCCGTCGAGGCCAAGTACGGCAACCTCTTCGACATGTACCAGCGGATCACCGACGAGGATCCGTACGAGGTGCCCATGCGGATCTACCCGGCCGTGCACTACACGATGGGCGGCCTGTGGGTCGACTACGACCTCCAGACCACCGTGCCCGGCCTGTTCGCGATCGGCGAGGCCAACTTCTCCGACCACGGCGCCAACCGGCTCGGCGCCTCCGCCCTGATGCAGGGCCTCGCCGACGGCTACTTCGTGCTTCCGGCCACCATCAACGACTACCTGGCCCGCAACCCGCACCACGAGGAGGTGGGCGCCGGCCACCCCGTCGTACGGGAGGCGGTGGCGCAGACCGAGGACCGCCTCGCCCGGCTCCTCGCCGTCGACGGCGACCGTACGCCCGACTCCTTCCACCGCGAACTCGGCGAGCTCATGTGGGAGTTCTGCGGCATGGCGCGCACCGACAGCGGCCTGCGCAAGGCCCTGGAGCGCATCCCGCAGATCCGCGAGGAGTTCTGGCGCCGCGTGAAGGTGCCCGGCACCGGCGAGGAGCTCAACCAGTCCCTGGAGAAGGCCAACCGCGTCGTCGACTACCTGGAGCTCGCCGAGCTCATGTGCCTCGACGCCCTGCACCGCGCCGAGTCCTGCGGCGGCCACTTCCGCGAGGAGTCCCAGACCCCTGACGGGGAGGCCGCCCGCAAGGACGAGGAGTTCTCCTACGCGGCCGCCTGGGAGTTCACCGGCACCGGCACCGCCCCCGTCCTGCACAAGGAAGACCTGGTCTTCGAGTACGTCCACCCCACCCAGCGGAGCTACGCATGAAGCTCACCCTGCGCGTCTGGCGGCAGCGCCACGCCGACGCCGAAGGCCACATGTCCACCTACGAGGTCGACGGCATCTCCCCGGACATGTCGTTCCTGGAGATGCTCGACACCCTCAACGAGGAGCTCATCCTCAAGGGCGAGGAGCCCGTCGCCTTCGACCACGACTGCCGCGAGGGCATCTGCGGCGCCTGCTCGCTCGTCATCAACGGCGACGCGCACGGGCCCGAGCGCACCACCACCTGCCAGCTCCACATGCGGTCCTTCGCGGACGGCGACACCATCGACGTCGAGCCGTGGCGGGCGGCCGCCTTCCCGGTCGTCAAGGACCTGGTCGTCGACCGCTCCGCCTTCGACCGCATCATCCAGGCCGGCGGCTACATCAGCGTCCCCACCGGCTCCGCGCCGGAGGCCCACGCGACGCCCGTGCCCAAGCCCGACGCCGACTCCGCCTTCGAGCACGCCGAGTGCATCGGCTGCGGCGCCTGTGTGGCTGCCTGCCCCAACGGCTCGGCGATGCTGTTCACGTCGGCCAAGGTGAACCATCTGAACGTGCTTCCGCAGGGCGCGCCCGAGCGCGAGACCCGCGTCCTCGACATGGTCGCCCAGATGGACAGCGAGGGCTTCGGCGGCTGCACCCTCACCGGCGAGTGCGCCACCGCCTGCCCCAAGGGCATCCCGCTGCCGTCCATCGCCGCCATGAACAAGGAGTGGCTGCGGGCGACGCGCAAGGTGCGACGCTGAGCGCTCCGTGGGGCCCCCTCCGGGCGCGGGTTTGGCGCTACCGGCGGGGCCGCAGATCCGCCCCGTACACCGTCTCGTAGTCCGGTACCACGAGCCGGGAGCCGGGGCTCACCTCACGGACCTGGGCGACGAACTCGTCCAGGTCCGTGCCGTCCTTCCGGGGCGGCTCGCTCAGCGGCCGCTCGAAGTCGTCCCAGTGCACCGGCACGACCACGTCGGGACGGCCCAGCGCGTCGAGCAGGCGCGGCACATAGCGGTACGTCGACCTGGTCGACGCCACCGCGAGCATCGCGATGTCCGGCGCGAGCCCCCGGAAGGACCGCTCGTCGAAGTCGCTCGCGCCCATGAAGAGCGCCGAGGGCGCGCCGTCCGGCGTCACCTTGAAGGCGAGCGTGTCGCCCTCCGGCAGGTCGGAGATCGTCCGGGGCGCGGCCGCGGGCGGCGCGTTCAGGGTGCCCGGCGCGAAGTAGGAGTACGAGCCGTTGCGGCTGTGCCGGGAGCTCGCGACCTCCACCACGTACCCGTCGAAGGCGAGCACCTCGCCGCCCTTCACGACGGATATCTGCCCGGCGTCGACGCCGAACGAGCGCAGCACGTGGTACGTCGTCTCCGTCCCGATGACGCGCGCCCCCGTCGCACGGGCCAGGTACGGCACGTCGTTGAGGTGGTCCCAGTGGGTGTGCGTGACGCAGACGACCTCGGGCGTGCCCGCGTGCCGGCGCACCAGCGCCTTGTCGGTGCGCAGCCGGGTCGCGGGGTCGAAGGAGCCGCTGAACAGCCCGGTGTCGAAGCGGGTGACGTACGGGTCGATCAGCACGGTGGCCGTCCGCTCCCCCCGCGCGAGGTCGATCCGCCACCCCGAGGTGCCGAGCCAGCGGTACGAGACAGAGCCCGCACCCCGGCCGCGCCCGGCCGGGGCGGCGGCGCCCTTGGCATCTACGGTGCCCTCGGCGTCCCGCGCGGACGCGGTGGCGGGGACCAGGGGAACGGCCGCCCCGAGGGCGGCACCGCGCAGGAGGGTACGGCGGCCGGGGGTGAACCGGCGTGTGTGCGTGTTCATGACGGCAGCAGATCAGGCGAGGACGCGCGGCGTCCAAGATCAGTGGCCGGGGCGATCGATATGTGAATGGATATAGGGGCAGGTCAGGAGTGGGTTGAGGGGTGTCGGCGGCGCGGGGATGCATGACGCACGGGGCGTAAAGAGAAGCTGACACGGGACCTCCTGGCCGCGTCGGAGGCCGCCGCGGGCGCCGCGGCACGCGTGCGGAGCCGACGGCGGTGAAGGTACCGATGCCTACTGGCCCGGCGGGACCGGCAGGCGCCGTCCGACCGTGCCGTCGTACGTCCCAAGGGGTGACGTGGTGTGCAGGCCGTCGGGATCGGTGACCCTGACCGCGATCGCATGGGCGCCGGAGCCGGCGTGCCGGACGTCGAAGGCACCGCCGGTGGCGGCGGCGCGGCCGTCGACGAGCCACTCCACGTCGTCGCCGGTGATCGGACCGTGTTGCGGCGAGGTGCCCTGCGCGTGCAGCAGCGGTCCCTCGCCGTCACCGGCCAGCACCTGCGGCGGACGCGGCGGCAGCGCGAACACCGGAGTCTGGACGTACGAGGTGTGATAGCCGTTGGTCGCGATGACCTGTGCCACGCAGCGCCGATGGCCCGGCATCGCGCGCAGGTCGAGGTCGAAGGCGGTAGCGGTGAGGTTGACTCCGGGGCGGGTCGCGAAGGTGCCGTCGGCGTTGGTGATCCGCACGTAGTACGTGTAGGCGGGGCGCGGTTCGGGTTCCCCGATGTCCAGGCGCTGCCAGCGCAGGTGGAGCACACCGGCGGTGTCGATCTCCGGTGAGGACAGGGGTGCGTGCAGGGCGAACTGGGGCGGCCCGGTCGGGACGATCATGGCGCCCAGTTCGGTGCCGTCGCGGCGCAGGACGACGCGGTGGGCCCGAGGGGTGTAGGGCAGCCGGGCACCGAACAGTGCCTCCTGCTGTTCGGCGCTGTCGAAGACCACCGCCGTCGGCGCGTCGGCCAGGACCTGACCGGCCGCGTCCTCCACCGACACGGTGTAGGCGGGTCCCGGGACGGTCCGGGGCGGGGACGGCTTGCGGGAGGTGCGCAGACCGGGTGCCCAGCGCACGGTGCCGGAGCGGGTGACCCTGCCGCGCAACCGCACGTACTCACCCGGGAACGGACGGCTGGTGGAAGTGAGGACGGCGGGGACGGCGGGGACGGCGGGGACGGTGCTGGGCACGGGGTGATCGAGGGCTGCTTCCCCGGCCCGGTCGCCGCGTGTGGACAGGGTGTTGAGCAGCCTCAGCCAGTGATACCCGCCGATCCACTGGGGGGCGGCGTTGCAGTAGCTCATGAAGTCGCCGACGGTGGCCGGGTGGACGTTGCCGGGGTTCAGGGGTTCCACGCCGACCTCGCCCGTGCGGCCGTCGGGCGGGGTGTAGTCCTCGTCGACGTTCTCCGGGCCGCCGCAGGGTGCGTGGCGCAGTCCCAGGAGGTGTCCGATCTCGTGGGCGAAGATGATGTTGTGGTCGTGCCCGAACGAGACGTGGTCGTCGTACCGGGCCTTGCCCCCGATGTCGCCCATGGGCACGGCCCGGGCGACCATGGCGTAGATCAGCTCGTCGTCGTTGCCGTGGTCCTCCTGGATGTCTTCCAGGTCGTCGAGGAAGTCGCCCTGGCCGTCCTCGTCGGTGAGGTCGCGGGTGGTGTGGATCTCCTCCAGGCCCGGGACCGTGTGGTAGACGATCCCGCCGGTGTCGGCGATGGGGTAGAGCAGGGGGAGGGTGTCGGAGACGGCGCGGTAGCGGGCCGCACTCACCGCCGGGACGGTCGGGGTCGACACCCGCACCATCCACACGGTCACGGGCCGCGTCGCCCGGAAGTCGGCCGTGACCTCCATGGGGTTGCTGGTGGTGCCCGCGACCTCCGCCTGGACCATGATCTTGGCCGTACCTGCCGTCACCCGGTCCGCGGGGATGAGGAAGTTCAGGGTGTGCTGGATCTGGGTCCGGTTCACCTGTGCGACGGGCCGGGCCGTGATCGGATGCAGGGAACGGGCTGTGAAGGAGCCCCCGTTGAGGTTCAGCGTCCCGGTCACCCCGTCGACGGTGCCGCCTCCCTCGCGCGGATCGATGCCGGAGTCCAGGTAGACGCGGACCAGTGTGGCCTTGCCTGCCGCGAGCGCGTGCTGGGGGCCGCCCGTGGGCGGGGTGAAGTGCTGCGTGGCCTGGGTGACCTCGACGCCGGTGATCTCCAGGTTCGGGGTGGCGTCGGGCGGAAGCAACTCGCTGCTCATGGTGACCAGGAAGCCGTTGTGCGTCTGGTCGGTCTGGGTGGGACCGATGACGTGCCGGCCCAGCGTGTCGGGGTCACCGGGGTCGATGGTGATCATCGCGCGGCCGAGGTGGTTCTCGTAGGCGCCGCCGCTCGGCCAGGACTCGTCGTCGTGGGTGTACGCCTCGACCCAGATCCGGGTCGGACCGCCCACGGCCAGCGTGGTGACGGGGGAGGGTGTGCCGCCGGCGAGCGGGAAGAGCGCCTCGTCGAAGACGCGGTCCCCGTTGTTGTTCCAGCGCAGGAGCTCCTGGTCGATCGCCCCGGCGCCGCCCTGCTCCGGGGCGAAGGCGCGGACGTACAGGCCCATGTGCGTGAAGTCGCTGTTCTCGTCGTCGAAGACCACCACGTCCTTGAAGACGAGCCGCACGTGCCGGAAGCGGTGCTGTGGGACGGTTTCGAGGAGGCCGGTGACGGCGTAGCCGGTGTTGCCGTTGTCGGTGGTGGTGGGGCCGAGCAGCACCTGGCCGAGCTGGCTGGGCTCGCGGGTGTCGAAGACGACCTCGGCCGCGCCGAGGAAGTTCTCGTGGTGTCCTTCGTCGGGCCAGCGTTCGTCGTTGTCCGTGTACGCCTTGACGGTGATCCTGCCGATGCCGCCAGGCTCGCCGCCGATGTCGAACACCAGGACGCTGGGGAACTCCTGGTCGCCGTCCAGCGGGTACTGGAAGTTGTCCTCGACCTCGCCGTTGCGCCGGTTCCAGCGGAACTCCGCGACCTGAGTCCCGGAGTTGTCGAGGACCTTGACGTACAGGCCCAGGCGGGTCGATCCCGATTCTTCTTCCTCGAAGAGGTAGAGGGTGTTGAGCGTGAGACGCATGAGGGTCATGAGCGCCGCCTCTGTTCGTGAGCTTCCTCACCGTGTCCGCGCCCGCAGTGGCGTGGGGATGTCGACTATGTCGAGGTGCACGATGCGAGGCCAGCGTGCGTTCCGCTCAACGGAACGCGGTGAGAGAGGGCCCGCCCGGGCGGGCTACTCCTGCGGAAGGAGGCCCTCCGGCGAGAGCCTGGTTCGAGGGCGTCGAGGACGGCCCGCGGGCCGAACGCGAAGCTGTCGTCGGGCGCGGCGGTGTACTGCGCGGCGGAGGTCGTGCCGAGGCGTGCGCGCAGCTTCGGTACGGCTCGGCGGCCCGCAGCGCCCTCGGGGCCCGCCGCGGAGGAGGGGGCCGACTGCAGGAGGCCTGCTGCCGGATCGCCGCCCGGCCCGATACCCGCGCCACCGCGCCCACCGGCCACGCGGCCCGTGACGAGGCCCGGCACGTCCTGCGGACGTGGGGGTGGCGTCAGGGCGTCGATGCCTGGTTGCGGAGCCGGGGGGTGCGGGCGTGTGCGTTCAGGGCGAGGACGGGAGGGTGACGGGGGTGTGGTGGCGTGGGTCCGCGGCGTTGACGCGCGGCTGGCGGGGGGGCTTACGTGTTCAGGGTGTCGACGCTCAGCCGATGGGGCGGTCACGGGGCCGTGGCGGCCGCGCCGGGGCGCAGGGTGTCGACGGCCAGGCGGGCCGCCGTGCCGATGGCGGCGTCCACCCGCGTGAGGTCGGCGACCATGGCGCGGCTCCGGGCGAACACCGCCACCGCGTACTCGTCCCCCTCGGGCAGCCGCACGACGCCCGCCTCGATGTGCAGGCCCGGCAGCGTGCCGGTCTTCGCGGCGATCCGCACGTCGTCGGGGAACCCGGACGTCAGCCGGTGCCGGAATACCTGGCGCCCCATCAGGGCCCGTACCTGCGCGCAGGCTTCGGGCGGGCCCGCCTCGTCCCGCCAGATCAGGTCGAGCAGCCGCGTCACGTCGCGGGGCGTGCTCGCGTTGGCGCGGAGCGGGTCGAGGACGCTGAGGCGGCGCTTCCGCTCGTCCGGCAGCGCGCGGTAGCGCACCGCGAACTCCTCCTCGGTCCGCGCGCCGACGTCCGCGAGCATCGACGCGAGGGCCTCGCGCGGCCCGCCCACGATCCTGGTCCGCTCCAGCCCCAGCTCCCGCGCGAGCATCCCCAGCGTGTCGACGCCGACGCGGGACAGCAGGACGTCGGCCGCGGAGTTGTCGCTCACCGTCAGTGCGAAGTACGCCAGGTCGCGCAGCGAGATCTCCACGTCGTCCACGCACCCAGCGGTGCCCCACCCGCCGAGCCGGTGCTCGTCCGTCACGAGCACCCGCTCCCGCGGATCGAGCTGCCCCGCGACGACCTGCCGCGCGAACTCCAGGACCAGCAGCACCTTGAAGACGGAGGAGAGGGGGACGGGGGTGTCCGCGTCGAGGGCCACCTCCCCCGACGCGCACGGCTTCCCGTCGCCGGGGCCGGGAGCAGTGGCTGCGCCGGGGCCGGGGGAATCGGCTCCGCCGGGGGCAGTGGCTCCGCGGAGGGTGGTGGCTTCGCCGGGGGTGGTGGCTGCGGCTCGGGCGTGGGTCACCCCGGGGCTGGGCGTGGCGGTTTCGCCGAAGGAGTGCGCTTCGCCGGGGAAGCCGACGCGCACCGCGTGCAGCGCGCCCTCCGCGCCCGCCCGCGCGAACACCTCCCGGATCCGGTCCTCGACCCGCATCCCGCCCCTCACTTTCCCTCGCCTACGCTCGTCCCGTGGATCTCATGCGGCACCTGCGTATCTTCGTCGTCACCGCGGAGGAGCTGCACTTCAGCCGCGCCGCCGAACTGCTCGGCATGGCGCAGCCGCCGCTCAGCCAGGCCGTGCGCCGCCTGGAGCGCGAGCTCGGCGCCGAACTCTTCGACCGCGGCAACAGCCGCCAGGTCAGGCTCACCCCCGCCGGCACCGTCCTGTACGACGAGGCCCGCGAACTCCTCGTCCGCGAGGAGCGGCTGCGGTCGCTGGTGCGGCGGGCCGTCGACGGGGACGTCGGTACGCTGCGCGCGGGCGTGCCCGAGGACATCGCCGCGCCCGTGCTGCACGCGCTGCTCGCCGCCTGCGCGGAGGAGGCGCCCGGGCTGCGCGTGGACCTCCAGGAGGTGTCCACGCAGGAACAGCTCCGCCTGCTCGCCTCGGGCGGACTCGACGTCGGGCTCCTGCACCAGCCGGTGGACGCCACCGGGCTCGCCCTCGGCCCCGAGGTCGCCGTGGAGCTGGGCGTGGTGCTGCCCCGTACGTCACCGCTCGCCCGGCTCCCGGAGGTCGGCCTCGCCGACCTGGCCGGGCACGACCTGGTGCTGTGCCCGCGGGACGCCGCGCCCGGCTGGTACGACGCCACGCTCGACGCGTGCCGCGCCGGGGGCTTCGTCCCGGGGCGGGTCCGGCACGCGCGGAACCCGGAGTTCCTGCTCGGGCTCGTGGCGGCGGGGCAGGGGGTGGCGTTCGAACGGGGTACCGCCGCGCGCAAGGAGCCGCGGGTGGCCTGGCGGCCCCTGGCGGGGCGGCCGCTGGTGCAGCGGGTCGCCGCGGCGTGGCCCGCGCAGGGGGCGCATGCGGGGGCGGCGCGGTTCGCCCGGGTGGCGGCGGGGGTGCTGGGGCGGGACCGGGCGGCGGTGCCGAGGCCGGCGGCGGGTGCGCCGGCCCACAGCCGCCCCTGGACCGTGGTGTACGACTCCCCTTGACCCGCAGCCCCAACCACCCCCCCCACTCCTGCCCGCCACTCCCACTTGCCCGCCCACCCGTCATCGCCGCTGCGCGCCTCGTCCTCAATCGCCGGACGGGCTCACAGAGCCCTGCGCGTCTGATGGGCCGTTCTCTCCCGCCCGCCCACCCTCATCGCCGCTCCGCGCCGTGTCCTCAATCGCCGGACGGGCTTGACGGCCTCGCCTGCGGGCTTGTCTGTTCCCGCGAGCTGCCGGGCTGCTTCCCCACCCGCTCACCCGTCACCGCCGCTGCGCGGCTTGTCCTCAATCGCCGGACGGGCTCAATTCCCCCGGCCGGGCGCTCTCGCCGGGGCCGCACGGGTGGGTGGGTGGGAAACCCCGCCGCGGTAGCGGCGGTATCGCCGACGACGGTGCGCAAGCCGCTAGGTCGGGGCCGGGTGGGCCTGGTGGGGTTGTACGGGTGGGCGGGTGGGCGACTTCGCCGCGGTAGCGGCGGGCGGCCGGACGGCGGCGGGAGAGCCGCTAGGTCGGGGCCGGGCGGGCCCGGTGGGGCCGCACGGGTGGGTGGGTGGGAGGGGCCAGGCCTGCGCCGGGCCTCAGGTCAGGGCCGCCGCCAGGTAGGGCGCCGTGTGGCCCGCCCGGGCGCGGGCGACCTGGGCCGGTGGCCCCGAGGCCACCACGCGGCCCCCCTCCGCCCCGCCCCCGGGCCCGAGGTCCACCACCCAGTCCGCCCCGGCCGCCACGGCCATGTCGTGCTCGGCCACCACCACGGAGTGCCCCGCGTCGACCAGCTCGTGCAGGCGCCCCACGAGGAGCTCCACGTCGGCCGGGTGCAACCCGGTGGTGGGCTCGTCCAGGAGGTAGAGGGTGTGCCCCCGCCGCACCCGCTGCAACTCCCCGGCCAGCTTGATGCGCTGCGCCTCACCCCCGGACAGCTCCGTCGCGGGCTGACCGAGCCGCAGGTAGCCGAGCCCCACGTCCAGCAGCGCCCGCAGGCTGCGCAGCGCCCCCGGCGTGTCGGCGAAGAAGTCGGCGGCCGCCTCGACGGTCAGGTCGAGGACCTCGGCCACGCTCCGCCCCCGGTGGGTGACCTCCAGCGTCTCGGTGTTGTAGCGGGCGCCCCCGCAGTCCGGGCAGGGGGCGTACGTACTGGGCAGGAAGAGGAGCTCCACGCTCACGAACCCCTCGCCCTGGCAGGTCTCGCACCGGCCGCCCGGCACGTTGAAGGAGAAGCGCCCGACGCCGTACCCACGCGCCCGCGCCTCGTCCGTCGCGGCGAAGACCTTGCGGACGACGTCGAAGAGCCCGGTGTACGTGGCGAGGTTCGAGCGCGGCGTACGGCCGATGGGCTTCTGGTCCACCCGGACCAGGCGCCCCACGCCGTCAAGGTCCTCCGTGATCTCGCCGATCAGGGTGGACTTGCCGGACCCGGAGACCCCGGTGACCGCGGTGAACGCGCCGAGGGGGAACTCCACGGACACGTCCCGCAGGTTGTGCCGCGTCACCGGCCCCACCTTCAGCCAGCCGCGCGGTGTCCGCACCTGCCGCGCCGGCGCGGGGGCGCGGCCGAAGAGGTAGCGGGCCGTGGCCGACTCCGGCACGTCCGCCAGCTCCGCCACGGGCCCGCTGTGCAGCACGCGCCCGCCGTGCTCGCCCGCGCCCGGCCCGACGTCCACCAGCCAGTCCGCGTGCCGCATCACGTCCAGGTGGTGCTCGACCACGAAGACCGAGTTGCCCGCGGCCTTGAGCCGGTCGAGGACGCCGAGCAGGGCCTCCGTGTCGGCCGGGTGCAGGCCCGCCGACGGCTCGTCGAGCACGTACACGACGCCGAAGAGACCCGAGCGCAACTGCGTCGCGAGGCGCAGCCGCTGGAGCTCGCCCGGGGAGAGCGTCGGCGTGGCGCGGTCGGGGGACAGGTAGCCGAGGCCCAGTTCCACCACGGTGTCGATGCGGGAGAGCAGGTCGGCGGTCAGGACCCGGGCGGTCTCCGACGCTCCGCCCGCGTCCCGCAGGCACGCCGCCAGGTCGGTGAGCGGCAGCGCGGCCAGCTCCGCGATCGTCCGGCCCGCGAACGTGACCGCCAGCGCCTCGGGCCGCAGCCTGCTGCCGCCGCACGCCGGGCACGGTTCGCTGGTCAGGAAGCGTTCGGCCTTGGCGCGCAGGGTCGGGCTCTTGGAGTCGGAGAACGTCTTCATGACGTACCGCCGGGCGCTCATGTACGTGCCCTGGTAAGGGCGTTGGATACGGTCCGCCTCGCGGACGGGGTGCACCGTCACCACCGGCTGCTCGTCGGTGAAGAGGATCCACTCCCGTTCGCTCCGCGGCAGTTCGCGCCAGGGCCGGTCGACGTCGTATCCCAGCGCGTCGAGGACGTCCCGGAGGTTCTTGCCCTGCCAGGCGCCCGGCCAGGCCGCGATGGCGCCGTCCCGGACGGACAGCGACGGGTCGGGGACGAGGAGCTCCTCGGTGGTGCGGTGCACCCGGCCGAGGCCGTGGCACTCGGGGCAGGCACCGGCGGCCGTGTTGGGCGAGAAGGCGTCGGAGTCGAGCCGTTCGGCGCCCGCCGGGTAGTCACCGGCGCGCGAGTACAGCATGCGCAGGGAGTTGGAGAGGGTCGTGACGGTGCCCACCGAGGACCGGGACGTCGGCGCCGCCCTGCGCTGCTGGAGCGAGACGGCGGGCGGCAGGCCCGTGATCTCCCCGACCCGGGGCGCTCCCACCTGGTGGATGAGGCGGCGCGCGTACGGCGCGACCGACTCGAAGTAGCGCCGCTGCGCCTCCGCGTAGATCGTGCCGAAGGCGAGCGAGGACTTCCCGGACCCGGAGACGCCGGTGAAGACGGCGATCACGTCGCGCGGGACGTCCACGTCGACGCCGCGCAGGTTGTGCTCGCGGGCTCCCCGGACGCGGACGAACGGATCGTGGTCGTGGGCGCGGGGGCTGGGCATGAGGGGGCTCCGAACGCGACGAGGGGACAAACCCCACGATCCTAGGGCGGTACGCGCCGCGCACCTCGGGCGGGCACCCCCCGGGGGCTCAGTTCGCGCGCCCCGCTGGGCCCCGCCCCTCGTCAGGGACGGTCGGCGCCCCCGCCCCCGGTGAGGCCCGCCACGCGCGCCAGGCGCCGGTAGGAGTCGAGCAGGCCCTCGCGGTCGTACGTACTCGTCGTCACCAGGACCTCCTGGGCGCCGCTGTCCTCGACCAGGGCCGCCAGCGCGTCGGCGACCTGCTCCTCCGTGCCGTATATGTGGCCCTGGAGCCCGGACTCGTACAGGCTCCGCTCCTTGTCGGTCAGCGCGCCGCCCGCCGCGAGCTCCTCGACGCGCTCGGCGGGCGGCAGCGGCGGGAACGTGCCGTGCGTCCGCGCGTACGCCATCGACCACGCCTCCGGTACGAGCAGACGGCGCGCGGCCTCCTCGGTGGCGGCCACGGCGACCGTGCCGGAGACGATCACGTACGGCTCCGCCGCCCAGGGCGACGGCCGGAACGCCGCGCGGTAGCCGTCGACGGCGCGCAGCATCCGCTCGCGCCCCCGCAGGTCACCGATGACCAGCGGCAGCCCCGCCTCCGCCGCGATGGCGGCCCCCTCACCGGTGGCCAGGACGTACGCCGGGACCCGCGCGCCGTCGGCGGGGTAGGCGCGCACCCCCGTGTCCGAGGTGCCGCGGAACCAGCCGAGCACCTCGGTGAGCTGGGCCGCGAAGTCCTCCGCGGCGTGCTTGTCGCGGCCGAGCGCCTTGCGCACCCCGTCCGTGAACCCGACGGACCGCCCGAGCCCCATGTCGATCCGGCCCGGGAACAGCGCCTCCAGGACACCGAACTGCTCGGCCACCACGAGCGGCTGGTGGTTGGGCAGCATCACGCCGCCCGTGCCCACCCGGATCGTCCGGGTGGCTCCGGCGACGGCCGCCGCGAGCACCGTCGGCGCGGAACCGGCGACCCCGGGCACCCCGTGGTGCTCGGACACCCAGAAGCGGTGGTAGCCGAGCGCCTCGGCCTCCTGGGCGAAGCGGACCGTGTCCCGCAGCGCCCCGGGGCCGTCGTGGCCCTCGCGGGTCCGGGAGCGGTCGAGGACGGAGAGCCGTACCGCTCGCCCGTGGGGACCCGGTATGCGCCGGGACGCGTGTCGCTGCTGGTCCTGCACGGCTGCTCCGTAAGAGTCGGTCCCGGACGTCACCCGGATGGCCTCCGCTGCCGGCTCCATGATCCGCCAGGCAGGCGGGCCGGGCAAAGTGATTCCGATCTCCGTGGCGCCCGACACCGTGCACACCGTCCCCCGTGGCCGGGCTACGCCACGTGGCCTCCGGGGCCGGGCTACGCCACGTAGGCCGCGGCCATGGGGGAGGTGCCCGTGGTGACGAAGTCGCGGATGCCCGTCAGGTAGGCGTCGCGGTCGATCAGCCCGTCGCCGTCGGCGTCGAGGGCGTCGAACGCCGCCCCGGCCGCGGCCCCGGCGTTGCCCGCCGCCGTGCGCAGCCGGACGAACCCGTCGCGGTCCAGGAGTCCGTCACCGTCGAGGTCGGCGATGTCGAACAGCGAGCCCAGCGCGGGCCGGCAGGAGCGCTCGAACGCGTCGTGCCCCACCCACGAGCGGTACTCCTCGAAGGTCACCCGTCCGTCGTGGTCGCCGTCCATGTCCTGGAAGACGGCCTCGTGCGCGGCTCGTGACGCGGCGACGACCCGGTGCTCCGGATCGCGCCCCACGGCCGACGCGACACGTTCGACGCGGCCGAGGTATTCGGCGTGCGTGACGACGCCGTCGCCGTCCACGTCCAGCATGGTGAAGATGCGGTGCTGCGGTGAGTCGGTCACTACGGGTTCTCCTGGGTGCGCGGACAGGGCTTTGCCACCGCCAAACTACCCAGGGGGCGACAGACTCAGACGAATGTGGGCACAACGCTCATGTGGGGTCGTCAGTGGCTTCGTGGTGGTCATGGGTGGTCGAAGCCGGTCGTGTCGTACGGGCACACGAGCCGGGCGTGGCATCGAGGTCGACGGGTCCGTTCCGTCAGGCGTGGTCGTGCCGCTGCGTCCGGCGGCGGTAGGCCGCGGCGTTGACCCTGCTGCCGCAGCTCCGCTTCGAGCACCAGCGCCGGGTGCCCGCCCGGGAGCGGTCGAGGAAGAGGCGGGTGCACGGCTCACCGGCGCAGCGCCTGATGAGCAGGCGGTCGGGACCGCCGAGCAGGTCGGCGGCGCCCGCCCCGAGGGTGGCCAGCACCTCCCGCACCCCGCCGCGGCGTTCCACCCGGCCCAGGTCCCGCAGCACGGGACGTACCGGCGGGTGCGCGGCGGCCCGCCGGACCCGGGCGACGTCCCGCGGGTCGGCGGGCCCGCCCCCGGCGGCGGCGAGCGCCAGCCGGTGGATCGCCTCGCGCAGGGCCCGGGCCGAGATCAGATCGGCCCGGCTCACCGTCTCCAGCCGGTCGACAAGCCCGGCTTCGGCCGCCCACCGGGCGAAGTCCTGCGGCCCGCCCAGCAGTTCCACCGGGCGGGTGGTGCGCCACGCCACGGTGGCGGCGAAGTCGAGGGCCGGATGGTCGCTGACGAAGAGGAAGCTCACGCCGTGAGTATGGGCGACGGGCACACATGGCGTCATCCCCTGAGGGTATGACGAATGGGGCGGCCGTACGGGGCGGCCGGGTCCCAAGTCCAGGTCTGGAGGCGCGCGGTGGGTACGCAGACGTCCGTGGAGCCGCGCACGCGCCCCCGCGCGCCCGGGGCGGTGCTCATCCGGTACATGCAGGTGGCCCTCATGGTTCGCCTCGCCTCCGAAGGGGCGCGGGTCGCCCTGGTGGTGCTGGCCGTGGACCGCACGGGCAGCGCCGCCTTCGGGGGTGCCCTGGTCGCGGCCCTCCTGGTGCCCGGCCTGGTCGCCGCCCCGCCGGCCGGCGCTCTCGCGGACCGGGTCCGGCGCCGCCGGCTGTTCCACGCCGGCGCCCTGGTGGGCCACGGCTTGGGGCTGGCCGCCGTGGCGGGGCTGACCGGCCGCGCGCCCGCACCGGTCGCGCTGGCGGCGGCGGGGGCCGCGGGCTGCTGCACCCCGCTGGTGACCGGCGGCCTGACCAGTCTGCTGGGCGACCTGCTCCCGCCCGCGGCGCTGGGCCGCGCCTTCAGCCTGGACGCCGTCACGTACAACCTGGCGGGCATCGCCGGGCCGGCCCTCGTCTCCGTCCTCGCGGCGGCCGTCGGCCCCGCCCCCGCCCTGCTGGCGCTCGGCGCCGTGGCGGTCGCGGGTGGCCTGCTCGTCCTCTCCCTGCCCCTGCGCCCCCGGCCCGCGCCGGACGGCCCCGCGCTGCGCCCCGGCGACGTGAAGGCCGCCGCGGTGCTGCTCGTGCGCGACCCGCCGCTGCGCTCACTCACCTGGGCCAGCGGTCTCGGGCAGTTCGGCATCGGTGCCCTGCCCGTGGTCTGCGTGCTGCTCGCCACCCGCTACCAGGCGCCCTGGGCCGCGGGCGGCCTGATGACCGTCATGGCCGTCGGCTCCCTCGCCGGTTCCCTGGCGTACGCCTGGCGGCCCTGGGGCGACCGGCGTCCCGAACGGACCGTCCTGGCCATGCTGTGCGCGACCGGGGTGCCGCTGGCCGCCGTGTCGTGGACGGGCGGTCCCCTCGCCGCAGCCGTCGGCTTCGCTCTGGCCGGGTGCTGTACCGGCCCTCTCTTCGCCGCCCTGCTGGCCGGCCGCGACCGCTACGCGCCCCCGGCCGCCCGGACCCAGGTGTTCACCCTGGGGGCGAGCGTCAAGAGCGCCTTCTCCGCGGCCGGGGCCGCGCTCGCGGGGGCCTGCCAGGCCGCCGGGCCCGCGCGTCTCGTCCTCGCGGTGGCCTGCTGCCAGGTCGCCGCGGCCGCGCTGGGCGCTCTCCTGCTGCGAAGGCGCCGGGCGGCCGGAGACACCTCGACTTGATAGGCAAGTGGTGACTTGCCTATCGTGAGGGCGTGGCCGATGACCTCTTCAAAGCCTTGGCCGACCCCACGCGGCGCACCATCATCGACGAGCTCGCGGAGCAGTCCGGGCAGACACTGTTCGAGATCTGTTCGCGGCTGAGCATGAAGCACCGGCTCGGCATCTCGCGGCAGGCGGTCTCGCAGCACCTCGCCGTGCTGGAGGCGGCCGGGCTCGTCGAGACCAGGCGGGAGGGCCGCTACAAGTTCCACGATCTGAACACGGCGCCGCTGCGGCTGATCGTCGAGCGATGGCTCGTGCCCCGCACCTCAGAACCGGAGGAGAACACCCCATGAGGATCCTTCTGACCAGCGTCTTCGTCGACGACCAGGCCAAGGCCCTGCACTTCTACACCGAGGTCCTCGGCTTCGTGAAGAAGCACGACGTCCCGGTGGGTGAGAAGGACCGCTGGCTGACCGTCGTCTCGCCCGAGGAGCCCGGCGGCACCGAGCTCCTCCTGGAGCCCCTCGGCCACCCGGCCGCCAGGACCTACCGCGACGCCCTCGTCGAGGACGGCATCCCGCTGGCCCAGTTCACCGTGGACGACGTGTGGGCGGAGTACGAGCGCCTGCGCGGCCTCGGCGTCCGCTTCACGCAGGAGCCCTTGGAGGCCGGTCCCGTGACCACCGCCGTCCTGGACGACACCTGCGGCAACTTGATCCAGATCGCCACGCAGCCGGAGTAGGGCGGCGGCCGCGCGCGGCCCGGCGTGCGCGTCCCCGTAGCGGAACCGGGCGGTTCGTTCGCGCAGGGTGGTGACTCGGGAGGTGGTCCGCGCACCCCCGCGCGGGCACCGTTCCGCTCACCGGCGACGAGGCGCCGCCCCGTTCGCCGGTCAGGGGGCCGGGTGAGACGCTGGCTGAAGGAGGAACCATGCCGGGCGCGGACAGGAAAACAGCAGCCGAGCGGGCGGCGGATGAGAAGGCCGAGAAGGCCGAGAAGAAGGCGGTGGGCAGGAAGGCGGCGGGCAAGCGGGGTTCCGAAGGGGCCCTGCCCTATGTGCCCGCGCGGGGCGGGATCCCGGTCCTGCGCCGCGCCGCCGCGGACTGCCGCGGCTGCCCGTTGTACGCGGACGCCACCCGGACCGTGTTCGGCGCGGGACCCGCGCCCGCGCGCCTCATGCTCGTCGGCGAGCAGCCCGGCGACCAGGAGGACCGTGCGGGCGAGCCGTTCGTGGGCCCCGCCGGGCGGCTGCTCCACTCGGCCCTCGGCAAGGCCGGCATCGACGCGGAGCAGGCCTACGTCACCAACGCCGTCAAGCACTTCAAGTTCGCCCCCGTCACCGAGGGCCGCAAGCGCCGCATCCACAAGGCGCCGAACCTCGGCGAGCTGACCGCCTGCCGCCCCTGGCTCGCGGCCGAGGTGCGGCGCGTGCGGCCCGAGCTGATCGTCGCGCTCGGCGCCACGGCCGGGAAGTCGCTCCTCGGCAACTCCTTCAAGGTGACCGAGGCGCGGGGCGCGCTGCTCTCCCTCGCACCGGGGACGGAGCTGCCGCTGGTGGCCGGAGAGGGCGACGGTGACGACGGCGGCGACGGTCATCGGCACTTCCTCGCCACGGTGCACCCCTCGGCGGTCCTGCGGGCCACCAACCGCGACGAGGCGTTCGAAGGCCTCGTCGCCGACCTGCGCGTCGCCTCGGGCTTCCTCGGCTGAAGCGGCCGGGCCGACCGGCGCGGCACTCCGGTACGCGCGGCGCATACTGGACGTACCGGGAGATTGGAGGACCCAATGATCACTCTTGGGCTCATTCTGCTCGTCATCGGCTGGGTGGCCGGTATCTCGATCCTCTGGACGATCGGCATCGTCCTCCTCGTGGTCGGCGCCGTCCTGTGGGTGCTCGGCTCCGTCGGCCACGCGGTGGGTGGCAGGCGGCACTACTGGTGACGCGCGGCGGGAAGGACGCGCACGCCCGGGCGCGGCGGGCAGGGCTCGCGCCCGCCGCCCCGCAGGCCGTCGTCCCGCACGCCGTCAGTCCGTACGCCGTCGTCCCGCACGCCGTCAGTCCGTACGCCCCCAGCCCGTACGCCGTCGTCGCGTACGCCGCGTTCCGTACGCCGTCAGTCCGTCCCCCGGTCCCGGCCGTCCCGCCCGTCACCCCACGCGCCGGAGCGCCTCGGGCGTGAGGTGGGCCAGGGTCGGGTAGCCGTCGACGGCCATGGTCAGGTCGGTCTCGGCGAGGAGTGAGCGCAGGACGTGCACGACGCCGTCGGCGCCGCCGAGGGCGAGCCCGTACGCGTAGGGGCGGCCCACGGCGACCGCGGTGGCGCCCAGGGCGAGCGCCTTGACGACGTCGGCGCCGCTGCGGACGCCGGAGTCGAACAGGACGGGCAGCCCGTCGGCCGCCGCCACGACGCCGGGCAGGGCGTCGAGCGCGGGCAGCCCGCCGTTGGCCTGCCGTCCGCCGTGGTTGGAGCAGTGGATCCCGTCCGCGCCGCCGTCCTTGGCCCGGCGTACGTCCTCGGGGTGGCACAGCCCCTTGAGGATCAGCGGCAGGTCGGTCAGCGAGCGCAGCCAGGGCAGGTCGTCCCAGGTGAGCGGGTTGCCGAAGACGCGCACCCAGTTCAGGACGGCCTCCTGCGGGGCCTCCTCCGGCGGGCGCTTCAGGTGGGCGCGGAAGACCGGGTCGGAGAAGTAGTTGGCGAGGCAGTGCCCGCGCAACTGCGGGAAGTTGGCGGTGGACAGGTCGCGCGGGCGCCAGCCGGTGACCCAGGTGTCCAGCGTGACGACGATGCCCCGGAACCCGGCGGCCTCCGCGCGGCGCACCAGGCTCTCCGCCAGGTCGCGGTCGGTGGGCGTGTAGAGCTGGAAGTACCCCGGTGTGTCGCCGAGCGCGGCGGCGACGTCCTCCAGCGGGTCGGCCGACAGCGTCGAGGCGATCATCGGCACGCCGGTACGGGCGGCCGCCCGCGCGGCGGCCAGGTCGCCGTGGCCGTCCTGGGCGCACAGCCCGAGCACCCCGATCGGCGCCATGAGCACGGGGGAGGGCAGGACCGTCCCAAACAGCTCGACCGTCAGGTCGCGTTCGACCGCGCCGGCGAACACGCGCGGTATGAGGCCCCAGCGCGCGAAGGCGGCGACGTTGGCCCGCTGGGTGTGCTCGTCCCCGGCGCCGCCGGCGACGTACGACCAGACCGAGGGCGGCAGCGCCGCCTCGGCCCGGGCCTCCCACCCGGCGAAGCCCATGGGGAAGCGCGGCGCCACCCCGCCGAGCCCGTCCAGGTAGATCTCGTTCTGGTAGGAACCGAATGCCTGCCCCATGCGCCTGCCCCTCCGCTCCGGGCGCCGTCCCGTGCGGCACCCCGGCGACCAGGGTGCAGGACGGCGCCCCGGCGCACCACGAGGGCCTCGCGAGGGTGCGCCACCAGGCTCCTCCTGGAGCGGGCGGCGCCCGGCTCAGCCCGCGTCCTCCAGGCGGAAGCCGACCTTCAGGCCCACTTGGTAGTGCTGGATCTCCCCGTTCTCGATGTGGCCGCGCACCTGCGTGACCTCGAACCAGTCCAGGCCGCGCAGCGTCTGCGAGGCGCGGCTGATCCCGTTGCGGATGGCCTGGTCGACGCCCTCGGGGGAGGTGCCGACGATCTCCGTGACCCGGTAGGTGTGGTCGGACATGAGGGAGGTTCTCCTCTCCGCGGCGGTGCGGGTGCCTCCACGGTAGTGCCGCGCGCGGGCGGGGGCCTCCTGACGGCCGGGACGGACGGGGTCACTGGCGCGAGAGGCGCTCTTGACAGAAAAGCCGCGCGTGGGGCCGATGTGCCGCGAACCCTTGACCGGATGGCTGGTCCGTACCAAAATCCCGCATACCCGTTCGAGCGCCGCTCTTCCCCACGTCGGGTCCCCTTCCCCCATGCTGTTCCCCGGCAGAAAGTGACCGACGTGACCACGCGCCACAGACGTATCGCCCTCTCCCTCACCCTGTCCTGCGCCGCCACCGCCCTGCTGGCCGGCTGCGACGCCCTGCCCGGCGGGGACGACAAGACCACGGTCACGGTCTGGCTGATGCGCGGCAGCGCCACGGACGCCTTCGTCGAGCGCTTCACCGACGGCTTCGAGAAGCAGCACGACGACATCGACCTCGACATCCGCATCCACCCGTGGACCGGCATCGGCCCCAAGGTGCAGAAGGCCCTCAAGCGCGACGACGGCCCCGACGTCATCGAGGTCGGCAACACCCAGGTCGCCCAGTACGTCGACGGGGGCGGCCTGGAGGACCTCACCCTGGAGTCCGCGCGCGACCTCGGCATGGACGACTGGCTGCCCGGCCTCGCCGAGCCCGGGCGCTACCGGGGCGCCCAGTACGGGGTGCCGTGGTACGCGGCCAACCGCGTCGTCCTCTACAACAAGGACCTGTTCGCCCAGGCAGGCATCAAGCAGCCGCCGAAGACCCGCGAACAGTGGCTCGCCGCGACGCAGCGCCTCAACACCGGCGGTAACCAGGGCATCTACCTCGCCGGCCAGGACTGGTACACACTGTCCGGGTTCATCTGGGACGAGGGCGGCGACCTGGCCAAGGAGAAGGACGGCATGTGGAAGGGCGCCCTCGACTCCCCGGCGGCGCTGCGCGGCATGGAGTTCTACCAGCGGCTCCAGGAGCTCGGCAACGGGCCGGAGGACGCGGACGAGGAACACCCGCCGCAGGCCGGGGTGTTCGCCAAGGGCGACGTCGCGCAGATGATCGCGGTGCCCGGCACCGCCCGCGCCATCGAGGCGAAGAACCCCCGCCTCAAGGGGAAGATCGGCTACTTCCCGGTCCCCGGCAAGACCGCCCGCAAGCCGGGCGCGGTCTTCACCGGCGGCTCCGACCTCGTCGTGCGTGAGGGCACGAAGGACCGCAAGGCGGCCGTCGAGGTCGTCCGGGCCCTCGCGGGCGACAAGTGGCAGAAGGACCTGGCGCGGACGATGAACTACGTGCCGAACAAGACGACGCTCGCGCCCGCCGTCTCCGGCAACCCGGCCGTGGCCGCGATGGCGGCCGGCGCCGCGCGCGGCCGGGCGACACCCGCCTCGCCCCGCTGGGCCCTGGTCGAGGCCGACAACCCCATCAAGGCGTACATGACGAAGGTGCTCACCGGTGGCGACCCCGCCGCCGAGGCCAAGGCCGCCTCGCGCCGCATCACCGAGACCCTGGACGACCACGGCCGCTGAGCCGCGGGGCGGGGGCCCGCCGGTGGCGGGCCCCCGCGGTGCGCACCGGGCCGGGTCTCAGGACGCCGTGCTCAGGGACAGCGCGAACCGGCCGCGCTCGTCCGTCCACCACTGCGTCAGTTCGAGACCGGCCGCGGCCAGTTCGCCACGGACGCCGTCCTCGCGGAACTTGGCGGACACCTCCGTCCGCAGGTCCTCGCCGCGGTCGAAGTGGACCGCGAGGTCCAGCGCCGGGATCTTCACCGTCTGCGCGAGGCGGGACCGCAGCCGCATCTCGATCCACTCCCGGTCCCGGTCCCAGACCGCGACGTGGGCGAACGCCTCGGGGTCGAAGTCCGCGCCCAGCTCGCGGTTCACGACCCGCAGCACGTTCTTGTTGAACGCCGCCGTCACCCCGGCCGCGTCGTCGTACGCGGACACCAGCACCGAGGCGTCCTTGACCAGGTCCGTGCCGAGGAGCAGCGCGTCGCCGGGGGACAGCAGGCCGCGCACCGAGGTGAGGAACGCGGCGCGCTCGGCGGGCAGCAGGTTGCCGACGGTGCCGCCGAGGAACGCCACCAGGCGCGGCCCCGGCGTCTTCGGCAGTGCCAGGCCCCGGGTGAAGTCGGCGACCAGCGCGTGCACGCGCAGCCCCGGGCGGTCCGCGAGCAGCGAGTTCGCCGCGCCGGTCAGCGCCGACTCGCTGACGTCCACCGGCACGTACGTGTCCAGGTCCGGCAGCGCGTCGAGGAGGTGGCGGGTCTTGTCGGAGGAGCCGGAGCCCAGCTCGATCAGGGTCCGCGCGCCGGTGACCTCGGCTATCCGGGCCGCCCTGGCGACGAGGATCTCCCGCTCGGCGCGCGTCGGGTAGTACTCGGGCAGCGTGGTGATCTCGTCGAACAGGACGCTGCCGCGCGCGTCGTAGAACCACTTCGGCGGCAGCGTCTTCGGGGTACGGGTCAGGCCGTGCAGGACGTCGGCGCGCAGCGCGGCGCCGGTGGCGTCCTCGGGCAGGGTGCGGGTCAGCGAGAACGGGCTCACGCGGGTGGCTCCTTGAGCGGGGTGAGGAGAACGTCGGTGCGGTCGGCGACCAGCAGGGCGCGGTCGGGCGCCGCGCGCCAGCGCGGGTCGTCGTCGTAGGGCTCGGAGGCCACCACGGTGCGGCGGCCCGGCCCGGTCAGGTACCAGAGGGTGTCGCCCCAGGCGGTGGCGGCGATGCTGTCGCCGTCGGTGAGCAGGAAGTTGAGCCGGGAGCCCGGCGCCGCCGCGGCGACGTCCTGGACGACGTCCACGAGCGCCTGGCCGGGGCTCTCGCCGCGCGTGAGGCGGGCCAGGACCAGCCGCCACACCAGGGCCGAGTCGCAGCGCGCCTCCAGCGCGAGCAGGTCGGCGGGCGGCAGCGCCCCGGCGAGGTCCGCCAGCGAGCCGGGCCAGCCCGTGACGGCGCCGTTGTGGCTGAACAGCCAGCGGCCCTGGGCGAACGGCGCCGCCGCGGCCTCCCCGTCCGCGCCCGCCGCGGTGGCGTCGCGCACGGCGGCGAGCACCGCACGGGAGCACACCACGCGGGCGAGGTCCGCGAACGACAGGTCGGCCCAGATCGGCCCGGCCCTGCGGTAGCGGGCGGGCACCGGGTCGCCGTCGGCGTACCAGCCCACGCCGAAGCCGTCGGCGTTGACGGTGCCGTACCGCTGTCTGCGGGGCGCCCACGACTGCCGGAACAGGCTGTGCGGGGGCGCCACGAGCAGCGTGCCGAGCGGCTCGGGGTCGCCCACGTAGGCGAAGTGACGGCACATCAGGCGCGCCCCGCCGCCGACTCGGCGGGCGTGACGTCGCGCGCCGTGCGGAAGCCGGAGAAGATCTGCCGCCGCACCGGGTGGTCCCAGTTGCGGAAGGTGCCCCGGCAGGCGACGGCGTCCACGGAGAAGGCGCCGCCGCGCAGCACCTTGTAGTCGCCGCCGAAGAACACCTCGGAGTACTCGCGGTAGGGGAAGGCGACGAACCCCGGGTAGGGCAGGAAGTCGCTCGCCGTCCACTCCCACACGTCGCCCATCAACTGGCGTATCCCGAGCGGTGAGGCGCCCCGCGGATAGCTGCCCGCGGGCGCCGGGCGCAGATGGCGCTGGCCCAGGTTCGCGTGCCGGGGCGTGGGGTCCTCGTCGCCCCACGGGTAGCGGGCCGAGCGGTCCTCGCCGGGCCGGTGGCGCGCGGCCTTCTCCCACTCGGCCTCCGTGGGCAGGCGCCGCCCCGCCCAGCGCGCGTACGCGTCGGCCTCGTACCAGCTCACGTGCACCACCGGCTCGTCGGCGGGCACCGGCTCGACGTGGCCGAAGCGCCGCCGCAGCCACTGCCCGCCCTCACGGCGCCAGAACAGCGGGGCCGTGACGCCGTGGGCGCGCACCATCTCCCAGCCGCGCTCGTGCCACCAGCGCGGCTCGTCGTAGCCGCCGTCGTCGACGAAGCGCTGGTACGCGCCGTTCGTCACCGGCGTGGCGTCCAGGAAGAACGGCGCCACTTGGCGCCGGTGGGCCGGGCGCTCATTGTCCAGCGCCCACGGCTCGGTGGACGTGCCCATCGTGAACGGGCCGCCGGGTACCAGGACCTCCGCCGGACCGTCGTACGCCGGGACGGGCTCCGGGTCCGGCGCGGTGAGCGCCGGGGCGCCCTTGCGGAGCTGATGGGTGATCAGCATGGTCTCGTCGTGCTGCTGTTCGTGCTGGGCGATCATCCCGAAGGCGAACCCGGCGTCGGTGAGGCCGCCGCGGCCGTGTTCCCCGTCGTACGCGAACGGCGTGCCCGGGGTGAACGGGGTGGTCTCCAGCACGTCGAGCGCCCGGCCGCGCACCTCGGCGGCGTAGCGGCGGGCCTCCTCGGGCGGCAGCAGCGGCAGGGAGGGCCGGGTGGCGCGCGGGTGCTCGAAGGCGTCGTACAGGGAGTCGATCTCGGGCCGCAGCGCGTCACGGCCGCCGACCGCGCGCAGCAGCCACTGCTCCTCCTGGTTGCCTATGTGGGCGAGGTCCCACACCAGCGGCGACATCAGCGGCGAGTGCTGCGCGGTCAGGTCGGCGTCCTCGACGCAGGAGGTGAGCAGCGCGGTGCGCTCCCGCGCGGCGACCAGCGCGGCCCGCGCCCGCCGCCGCAGCGCCTCGGGGTCGGCGGCCACTTGGTGCGGCTCGGGCTGGTGCGGGGTGCGGGGCGTTCCGCCCGGGGCGCGGGGTGTGCCGCCCGGGGTGCGGGCCGCCTCGTGCGGGGTTCGGGCCGTGGAGCCGGTCGTCACAGTACGTCCTTCCCGGGGGTGAGCGCCCCTCGTGCGTCGAGTGCGTCGAGCAGGTCGTCGGCGGGGCAGCGCCCGCGCGCCACGTACCGGTCGGCGTGCGCGGCGACCGCGGCCGTCACCTCGGGGGAGGCGCCGATCCGGGGCAGCGCGTCCAGGGCGGCGGTGAAGCACGCCTGCGCCGCCTCGCGCAGCTCCGGGTCCGTCAGGCCGTGGCGCGCCGCGTCCCGCCAGAGTCCGTTGTGCGGCGCCGGTGCCGCTCCGGCCCGCTCGGCCAGCGGCTTGACGGTGCGGTACGCGGTCTCGGAGGCCTGCGCGTCGTCGAACAGCGCGGTCGTCAGCGCGAGCGGCACCACCCAGCCGTCCTCGCCGGGCTGCGCGTCGACCATGCGCAGCTCCAGGTGCCCGCGCGGCCTGACCGGCGGGAACAGCGTGGTCAGGTGGTAGGCGAGGTCGGCGCGGGTCGGCGGCCGGGGCAGCCCCGAGCGCACCCAGGAGCGGAAGCTCAGCCCCTGGGGCACCAGCCACGGCGTCCCGTCCGGCGCGTCGGCGGCGCCGACAGCCTCCGCGGTCTCCGCAGGTTCCGCGGCCTCCGCGGTCTCCGCGCTCCCGGTGGTCTCCGCGGTCTCGGCGCCCGGCGTACGGACGCACATCACCGGCGCGTCCAGGGCGTGCCGGGCCCAGGCCGCCCGCGGCTCGTCGTCGAGCGCGGGCGCGCCCGACCTGCCGGGGTCGATGCCCGCCCAGACGGCCTGCCGCGTGGAGCGCCAGCCGGTGGCGCGGCCGTCCTGCACCGGCGAGTTGGCGAACGCCGCCACCAGGACCGGCCCCAGCAGGTGCGCGAGCCGCCAGCGGCGCGCGAAGCCGAGCGGGCCCGGCTCCTCGTACCCGGCGTCCAGGCAGATCTGCACGGACGCGGTGGAGCACATCATGCGCCGTCCGGCCTCGCCCGCGCGGTCGAACCACGACTCCATGGCGTCGTAGCGCGGCTCGCGCAGTACGCGCGTGGGGGCGCGCCAGGGGTCGGCGCCGAGGCCGGTGAGGGTCAGACCCAGGGGGTGCAGAGCGTCACGGACGAGGGCCACATCGGCGGCGACGGCGGAGACGCAGTCCGTGAGCGAGGGGGCGGGCAGCGAGCTGAGCTCGAGCTGACCGCCGGGTTCCACGGTGACCGCCGAGTGCGGTGCTCGGGTCCGCAGCACCGCGCGGGCGGCCTCGACGCGGGCGGACGTGACGGGAAGACGCGGGGAACGCCGGTCGTGGACGAGCCACTCCAGCTCGACACCCACAGTGGCGGGCGGCCCGGTCTTGAAGCAGATGCCGCGCACCAGGGCCTCGACCTCGGCCTCGGTCACGGCGTCACCGGGGGGCGCGTGACGGTGCGTACAGTCTCCCTCTGGCATGCCGGGAACCTCCTGTTCCGGGACGGCGGGGACATGGCCCGGCGGCGGCCGGGCCCGGACGGCGCCGACGGACAGCGCTCGTAACAGCCAAGACCGTCACGGTATTTCGCACAAGACGGCCGCCGGTGGCCGGGAAATGCCGTTGCGGTGAACGGCAGGCGCGCCCCACCATCTGTTCATGCACTACACGGGGGACTTCTTCCGACACAGCACCGCCCTGCGCTTCCCGCGCAGGATGGCCGAAACAGCACACCTGACACAGGGGGACCGATGAGCGCCCGGCTGCGCGGCATCGCGCAGGAGACGGCGGCGATCGTCGCCGCGGGCGGCTATACCGCCCCGGACGGGCGGTACGTCCGCCTCGCCGACCAGGTCGCCGCCGCCCGCGCCGGCACCCGGGTCCACGGCCCCGGGCCGGTCGCCGTGGAGCCGCGCGCCGCGGGCCCGACGCGCGTCGAGGTCACGGGCGAGTCCAGCCTGGAGGCGGCCCGCCGCCTGGACGCCGCGGGCGCGGACCCGGTGGCCGTGCTGAACTTCGCCTCCGCCCGCAACCCGGGCGGCGGCTTCCTCAACGGCGCCCAGGCCCAGGAGGAGGCGCTCTGCCGCGCCTCCGCGCTGTACGCCTGCCTGCTGGAGGCGCGGGCGTTCTACGACCACCACCGCGCCGAGCGCGACCCGTTCTACAGCGACCGCGTCGTCCACAGCCCGGCCGTGCCCGTCTTCCGCGACGACCGCGGCGCGCTCCTCGACACCCCGTACGCGGCCGGGTTCCTCACCTCGCCCGCGCCGAACGCCGGGGTGATCCGGCGGCGAACCCCCGAGCGGGCCGCCGAGGTGCCCGGGGTCCTCGCCGTCCGGGCCGAGCGCGTCCTGGAGACGGCCGAGGCCTGCGGCTACCGCCGCCTGGTGCTCGGCGCCTGGGGCTGCGGGGTCTTCCAAAACGACCCGGCGCAGGTCGCGGAGGCCTTCCGGGCGCTGCTCGGTCCGGGCGGACGGTTCGCGGGGCACTTCGCGCACGTGGTGTTCGGTGTCCTGGACCACACGAAGGGCGCGACGACGCGCGGGGCCTTCGAGAAGGCGTTCGCGTAGGCGCGGCGAGGCGAGGGCACGGGGGCGGGGTGCCGGCTTCCGGGGTGCTCGGGGGGAGTGGGGGAGGGGCGTCAGCTCCCGGGGTGCTCGGGGGAGCGGGGGAGGGGTGTCAGCTCCCGGGGTGCTCGATCCGGTACTGCTCCGCCAGCTCGTCGAAGAGCCCGTCCGCCGCCTCACCCAGCGTGACCGGATGCGCCTCGCCCACGAACGCCCGTACGCGGTCGGCCACGTCCGCGGCCTTCGCCGCGCTCGCGAAGATGCCGAGCACCAGCGCGTCGTCGCCGAGGGTGAGGCCCCACGGCACCTCGCAGGGCCCGTCGTGGTCCTCGACCGGGCACAACAGCCGCGCGACGGGCTCCTGGAGCGCGAGCGCCGTGTCCGTGTCGGCGCATCCGTGGATGTGGATCTCGTAGAGCTGCACGGACCGGACGGTAGACGGCGCTCCCGCGCGGCGCACCGCAATTTCCCGCCCCCCCGGCCCGCCCCCGCGCCGGGCCCCGCCCCGGTCAGGGCGCCGCCGACGTGCCCGCCAGCGGTTCGGGCCAGTACCGGTGCCAGCGCCGGTCGTCCTCCAACTGCGCCGCGAGCGAGATGAGCAGGGGCTCGCCGCCCTCGGGGCCCAGGAGCTGGGCGCCGACGGGCAGGCCGCCTGCGACGCGGCCCGCGGGCACGTTCACGCCCGGCCAGCCGAGCACGTTCCACGGCCACGCGTACGGGCACGCCGCGATCATCGCCTGGTCGGTCCGCCAGCCGCTCAGCTTCGCGAGCGTCCCGACGGGCGGCGGCGGGGTCGCCGTGGTGGGCGCGAGCACCACGTCGTACGTGTCGAAGACGGCGCCGACGCGGCGGGCCAGGGTCGCCTCCGCCCGGCGCGACAGGCGCAGCGGCGCCCCGCCGAGCAGCCGGCCGAGGCGCGCGGCCTCCTTGGTGCGCGGGTCCAGGAGCGAGGGGTCGGGCACCTGGCGCACCCAGTCGGCGATGCCCGCCGTGGCCCGGGGGACGAAGGCCAGGCCGATCTGCCCGTAGCGGGGGTCGGCCTCCTCCACGTCGTGCCCGAGCGCGGCCAGGCGGTTGGCGAGGTCGACCACCTTCGTCCGCACCAGCGGGTGCAGCCGCTTGGGCGTGCCCGTGAACGGCGTGCGCAGCGAGAGCGCGATCCGCAGCTTGCCCGGTTCGCGCGTGGCGGCCTCGGCGGCGCGGATCGCGGGCGGCCGGTGCGGGTCGTCCTCGTGGTTGCCGCTGGCCGCGTCGAGCAGCAGCGCGGCGTCGGCGACCGTGCGGGCGAGCGGGCCGTTCACGGTGATGCCGTTGAACGCCTCCGGCCACGGCCACGTGGAGATGCGCCCGCGCTGCGGCTTGATGCCGACGAGGTGCGTCCAGGCGGCCGGGATCCGTACCGAACCCGCCCCGTCCGAGCCGAGCGCCGCCGGTACGAGGCCCGCGGCGACGGCCGCGGCGGAACCGCCCGACGAACCGCCCGGCGTGTGCCCGGTGTTCCACGGGTTGCGGGTGTCGCCGAAGGCGGGGCCCTCGGTGAACGGCCACTGCCCCAGCTCGGACGTGTTGGTCTTGCCGACGATCACCGCGCCCGCCGCCCGCAGCCTGCGCACCGCCTCCGCGTCCCGCGCCTTGGGCGGGAAGTCGCCGGGGCAGCCGAACGCCGTGGGCTCGCCCGCCACGTCGGTGTCGTCCTTCACCGCCACGGGCACCCCGAGCAGCGGCGCGCGGACGCCCGCCGCCAACTGCCGGTCGGCGGCGTCCGCCTCGGCGAGCGCCGCCTCGGCGCGCACCACGCGGAAGGCGTTCAGGACGGGCTGCGTCGCCAGGATCCGGGCGAGCGCCCGCTCGGTCAGCTCCCGCGCGGACACCTCACCGGCGGCAAGCGCACGAACGGCCTCCGCGAGGCCTTCGGAACGGTCGGCGGTCATCTTGCGGCACCTTCACTTCGCATACGTCGAACGGCGGACGGTGGTGGGTGGCGGTGGTGGGTGGCGGTCGGTCGGCGGGTGGTGGGCGGCGAACGGTGGTGAGTGGTGGGCGGCGGCAGCGGGCGGCGGGCAGCGGACGGCGGCAGCGGGCGCACCGGAGCACTTCGGCGTACCGACGCCCCGGGGGCGCGGGTACGGGGCTCGCACCGAACCCCGTGCGCTCCCGCGCGGGCCGCCGCACCGGACCGCGTGCGAGGCGCCCCCACCGAGCCGCGGGGACGTCGCCCCGGACGGCGCAGGGCCGCGCGCCACCGTCGTCACTTACCGCACGGTAGCTTCCGGTGGGGCAACGCGGTATCGATTGGCGGGAGTTCGCCTCCGTCCGCCGCGCGCGGGGCCGCGCTGTGGCGGCGCGCGTACGCGGCGTGTGCCGCCTCCGCCGGGCCGCGCGTGCGCGGGTACCGGCGCGTATGACATCCCGCGCCACCAGCCACGACGGTGTGCGCGGCCGTGCCCCGTCCCCTGCCCGGCAGCGCCCCCGCGCCCGCCTGGGTGCGCCCCGGGGCGGTCTGGAAGGATTGCCCCCGTCATGGTGCAGATACCGAAGCAGCAGCCCGCGCCGGATCCGGCGCCGGACGCGCCGAGCCCGCCATCCGACCCCGAACAGCGGGACGCCCCGCACCCCGTGCCGCACTCCGTTCCGACCAGTGCCGACGTCGCCCGCCTCGCGGGCGTCTCCCGCGCGACCGTCAGCTACGTCCTGAACAACACCAGTGCCGTGCGCATCAGCGAGCCCACGCGCCGCCGCGTCCTTGAGGCCGCCAAGGAACTCGGGTACGTCCCGCACGCCGCCGCCCGCAGCCTGCGCGCCGGGCACACCCGCATGGTGCTCATGCCCACGCCGCAGATCCCCGTGGGCCCGCTCTTCAGCCAGTTCTTCAGTGAGTTGCAGTGGGCGCTCAGCCGGTTCGACTACACCGTCGTGCAGTACGGCAGCCTCGGCCTGACCGGTGAGGAGGCCGCGCGCGCCTGGGCCGAGCTGCGGCCGGTGGCGGTCCTCGCGCCCGACGCGACCGCGCTCGGCGCCCGCGGCGTGGCCGTGCTCAAGCGCTCCGGCGCCAAGGCGGTCTTCACGCTCGGCCCCCAGCGCGCCGAGGGCGCGCACGCGCTGCTCATGGACCAGCGCCTGGTCGGCCGCAGCGCCGCGGAGCACCTGCTGGCACGCGGCCGCCGCCGCATAGGGGTCGTGGTGCCCGAGGAACCGGGCCTTGAGCCCTTCGCCCGGCCGCGCCTGGACGGGGCCCGCGCCGCCGTGCGCGGGGCGGGCGCCGCCGAGGTGACCGAGCTGCCCCTCGGCTACGGCGAGGCCTCCGCCGCCCGGCTCGCCGCCCGCTGGCGGCTGCTCGGCCTCGACGCCGTGTACGCGTACAACGACGAGTACGCGATGCTGCTGATGCGTGCCCTCCAGGACGCGGGCATACGGGTCCCGGACGAGACCGCCGTCGTCGGCGCCGACGACCTGATGCTGGGGCGGCTGCTGCGGCCGCGCCTGAGCAGTGTGCGCATCGAACTGCCGTCGGGGCGCGGCCTCGCGGAACTCGTCCACCGCGTGGTGCGGGAGCCGGGGACCCGGCCCGAGGTGCACGACGTGCTCGGCGTGAGCGTGGTGCACCGCGAGTCGAGCTGACCCCGGCCCGCCGGGGCCCTACGCCTGGCCCTGCTCCTTGGCCTGCTGCTCCGCGACCGACTTGCGGACCTCGTCCATGTCCAGCTTGCGGGCCTGCCCGATCACGTCCTCCAGGGCGGCCTCCGGCAGCGCGCCCGGCTGCGCGAACACCGCCACCTGGTCGCGGACGATCATCAGCGTGGGGATCGACTGGATGCCGAACGCGGCGGCCAGCTCGGGCTGCGCCTCCGTGTCCACCTTGCCGAAGACCAGGTCCGGGTTGTCCTCCGCGGCCTTCTCGTACACCGGTGCGAACTGGCGGCACGGCCCGCACCAGGACGCCCAGAAGTCGATCAGCACGAAGTCGTTCTCCGTCATCGTCTGGTCGAAGTTTTCCTTCGTGAGCTCCACGGTCGTGCTCATGATGAGTCTCTCTTCCTGATGTGGGCGAAGCCGTCCCGCACAACAGCCGCGACGGCGGCAGTATTCCGCGCGCGTACCCATGTGGCCTCGGCGCACACCTGGCCCCAGACTGTCCCCATGACGCCAACCTCGAACGCCACGGCCGCCTCATCCACCACGGACACCCGCACCTACGACGTCGTGGTCCTCGGGGCCGGACCGGTGGGGGAGAACGTCGCCGACCGGGTCCGCGCCGCGGGCCTCAGCGCGGCGATCGTGGAGAGCGAACTCGTCGGCGGCGAGTGCTCGTACTGGGCCTGCATGCCCAGCAAGGCGCTGCTGCGCCCCGTCGTGGCCCGCGCCGACGCCCGCCGCGTGCCCGGCCTGCGCCACCTCGTCGAGGGCCCCTTGGACGCGGCCGCCGTCCTCGCGCACCGCGACGACTACGCCTCCCACTGGAAGGACGACGGCCAGGCGGGCTGGCTGGACTCGATCGGCGTGGACCTGTTCCGCGGCGTGGGCCGCCTCGCGGGCGCCCGCCGGGTGACCGTCACCGCCCCCGACGGCACCGTACGGGAGCTGGCGGCCCGGCACGCCGTCGCCGTCTGCACCGGCAGCCGCGCCGTCGTCCCCGACCTGCCCGGCGCCGCCGACGCCAAGCCGTGGACCAGCCGCGAGGCGACCAGCGCCGACCACGTGCCCGAGCGGCTGATCGTGGTCGGCGGCGGCGTGGTCGGCGTCGAGATGGCCACGGCCTGGCAGGCCCTCGGCTCCCACGTGACCCTGCTGGTGCGCGGGGCGGTGCTGCCCAAGATGGAGCCCTTCGCCGGGGAACTCGTCGCCGACGCGCTGCGCGAGGCGGGCGCGGAGGTGCGCACGGACACCTCCGTGACGGCGGTGCACCGGCAGAACGGCACCGTCACCGTCGAACTCGACGGCGGCGACCGGATCGGCGCCGACGAGATCCTCTTCGCCACCGGCCGCGCCCCGCGCACCGACGACCTCGGCCTGGACACCGTCGGCCTGGAACCGGGCGCCTGGCTGTCCGTGGACGAGAGCTGCCGGGTGGCCGGCAGCGACTGGCTGTACGCCGTCGGCGACGTGAACCGCCGCGCGCTCCTGACCCACCAGGGCAAGTACCAGGCGCGCATCGCGGGCGCCGCCATCGCCGCCCGCGCGCAGGGCGTGCCCCTCCTGGAGAGCGACCGCTGGGGCGCCCACAGCGCCACCGCCGACCACGACGCGGTCCCCCAGGTCGTCTTCACCGACCCGGAGGTGGCGTCGGCGGGCCTGACCCTCGCCGCCGCCGAGGCCGCGGGCCGCCGCGTCCGCGCCGTCGACTACGACCTCGCGAACGTGGCCGGGTCCGGCCTGTACGCCGACGGCTACCGGGGCCGCGCCCGCATGGTCGTCGACCTGGACCGGGAGGTCGTGCTCGGCGTCACCTTCGCCGGGCCCGGCGTCGGCGAGCTCCTGCACTCCGCCACGGTCGCCGTCGCGGGCGAGGTGCCGATCGACCGCCTGTGGCACGCGGTCCCGGCGTACCCGACCATCAGCGAGGTGTGGCTGCGCCTGCTGGAGACGTACCGGGGGTGAACACCCGCCGCGGGAAGGCCTGATGGCGCCGCCACCGGGCCTCCCTCCGCGCCGCCCGCGCGGATAGGGTGGCCTGCCGGGGCGGCGGCGCCCCGGCGCGGGACTGCGAGGAGAGCGGGGGGCACGGTGGATCCCATTTCGCTGGGCGTGGTGACGGCGACCCTGGCGGCGGTGGGCTCCGGGATGGCCAACGAGGCGGGCAAGCAGCTCTACACCCTCGTCGGCGGCCTGTTCGGGGCCGGCACCCGCGCCCCGGACCGGACCGCGGGACTCACCGCCCTCGCCCCCGAACTCGCCGAGGCCGCCCGCCGCGACCCCGTGGTGGCCGCCCGCCTCGCCGGCCTCGGCCGCCTCGCGGAGCTGTCGCTCCCCGGCCCCGCGACCCTGACGGTCGCCCAACCGCCCCCGCCGGTACGGACGTTCGTCGACCGCCAGGAGCCGCTGCGGCGCCTGCGCCGCGAAGCGGCCCGCAGACACGACGGACGCCCCCGCCGGGTCCTGCTGCACGGCCCCGAGGGCGTCGGCACCACCGGCCTCGCCGTGCAGTTCGGCGCGGGGGAGGAGCACCGCTTCCCCGACGGACGGCTGTACGTCGACCTCGCCTCCGGGCCCGGCGGCGCGCCCCTCGACGCCGAGGCCGCCCTGCGCACGGCCCTGACCGGGCTCGGCGTCGCCGACCCGGACGTCCCGCCGGGGCCGCGGGAGCGGGCCGCGCTGTTCGCCCGCCTCCTCGCCGGACGCCGGCTCCTCGTCATCCTCGACCACGCCCACTCCGCCGCCCAGGTCGGCCCCCTCCTCGCGGCGTCCCCCGGCGTCCTCACCCTGGTCGTCGCCCACCGGCGCCTGACCGGCCTCGACGCCGAGACCGTCGAGGTCGCGCCGCTCACCCGCCGTCACGCCCGGGAGCTGCTCACCAGGGCGGCGGGCAAGGAGGCCGTGGACCGGCTCGGCCCGGCGCTCCCGGCCACGCTGTCCCGGTGCGCCGGATCCCCCTACGCCCTGTGGGCCACCGCAGCGCACCTCGCCGACGGCGGCCGCGACCCCGCGAGGACGCCCGTGCCCGCTGCCCCGCACCCCGACGACGCACTGCTCGACGGCCTCTACGACGGCCTGGAGCCGGACCTGGCCCGCGTCTACCGGCGCGGCGCGCTGTGGCCCTGGCACGCGGTGACCGCGGGCCCGGTGGCCGCCGCGGCCGGACTCGACGAGACCACCGCGGCGGCCCTCCTGGACCGCCTCGTCGAGCGCAGGCTCCTGGACCAGCCGGAGGCGGGCCGCTACCGCTACCGGCCCTCCGTACGCCGCCACGCCGAGCGGACCGCCGGGCGCGAGGACGGCGTCGCGGGCTGCGCCCGGGCCGTGGAGCGCACCCTCCAGTGGTACCTGCGCTTCGCCGTGGCGGCCGACCTGGACGCGCTGCCGCAGCGCTGGCACCTGGGAGCGGCCTACGCCCGCGCCACCCCGGGCACGTACCCGGACCCGGGCGCGGCCCTCGCCGCGCTGCTCGCCGAGCGCGGCAACCTCGTCCAGGCGGTCCTCGCCGCCCGGGAGTACGGCTTCGGCGACATGGCCTGCTCGCTGGCGGAGGCGCTGTGGACCGTCCAGCTCAAGGCCGGCCACCACGAGGAGCTGCTGCCCGCGCTGCGGGCCGCGGCACAGGCCGCCGACACGGTCTGCCCGGGCACCCGGATGGCGGGGCGCCTGCACACCTACCTGGCCTCCGCCCTCATCGAGACGCTCGCCTTCGACGAGGCCGAGCGCGAGGCCGCCGCGGCCCTGGAGGCCGAGCGCCGGGCGGGGCACCTGCGCGGCCAGGCCACGGCGGTGGAGACCCTCGGCCGCGTCCGGCTCGCGCGGTGGGCGTTCCGGGAGGCCGACGAACTGTTCGTGGAGGCCGGGCGCATCGCCGACCGCATCGGCCCCGGCGACGACGGCTTCGCGGACCTGCCGCGCGTCCGCGCCCTCCTGGAGCGCTTCCGCGGCCGGGCCCAGCGGGGCATCGCCCTGCGCGAGAACCTGCCCCTGGACGAGGCGGAGGGGCGGCTGCGGGAGGCGATGCGCTTCTTCGACGCCACCGGCGAGGCGTACAACGGCGCCCGCGCCCGCACCGACCTCGCCGAGCTGTACGTCCTCAGCGGCCGCCGCGAGGCCGCCCTGCCGCTCATCGACCGGGCCCTGGAGGCGCTGACCCGGGAGAACGCCCACCAGCACGTGGCGTACCTGCGGGCGCTGCGGGACGGACAGGCCAGCGGCCCGCCGGAGCCGCGGGACTGACCCGCCGGGCCCGTCGGCGAGACGGGACCTGGCCTGCCTGCGCGGCGCGTCCGGTGGCCACGTCAGCGGGGTCCCGGGCCGCCGGGGCCGACCGGGGTCACGGAGACGGCGTGCGCCGTGCCGCCCGTCCACACGGTCAGGCCGCCGGCCAGCTCGTCCGCGCCCTTCCCGGACGCCAGCCAGGCGAACAGCGCCGACGCGCAGGCGGCCGGGTCCACGTCCCGCGCCCCGCCGGCCAGGACCAGCACCTGCCCGTCGCGGGTGCGTACGGTGCACTCGCCCGGGCCGGTGACGTAGGCGGCGAGGCCGCAGTGCGGGTACCGGCCGAGGACCTCCGCCGCCCAGGCGGCGGGCGGCCCGAGCCGCGGGTCGTCGGCGGCCCCCTCGCGCACGATCACGTCGGCGACGGTCAGCAGCGCCGGGTCCAGGGTGTCCTCGTGCACCGCCGTGTGGGCCGCGCCCTCCGCGTCCGGCTCGTCGCGGGGGTCGGCGTACCGGGCCACCGCCACCTCCGCCGCGCCGCGCAGCCGGGTCAGGACCCGTACGGGCGCGGTGCGCGCGGGCGGCTCGTACGGCGGCAGCGGCAACGGCTCAAGGAGGGCGGGCGCCGTCGGCTCCGGTATCCCCATCAGGCCGTAGAAGGCGCGCCGCAGCAGCTCCGCCGAGCGCCCCGGGGCGGACGACGTCAGCTCCGCGGGGCCGGGCACGGGGACGTGCCGCGCCACCGCCGCGTCGAGCTGCGGGCGCAGCGGCCGGTACGGGTTGAGCCGCGGCGCGGCCCGTACGAACGCGGCGAGCGGCGAGTCCGCGCCGAGGACCCGCTCCCCGGCCGCGCCGAGCAGCACCGGCGTACCGAGGGCGGCGCTGTAGTACGACACCGACCCGAAGTCGCCGAGGGTGACGTCGGCGGCGACCAGGGCCTGCCGCCAGCCCGCCAGCGGGTCGACGAGCGTGAGCCCGCCCCGGCGCGCCCGGTCCAGCCACATCCTGACCTGGCCGGGGCCGTGCCCGTACCAGATGTTCGGGTGCAGCACGGCGGCGACGCGGTACTCGTCGGCGGGCAGCTCGGCCGTGAGGCGCGGCAGCAGCGCGGGCAGCACGTCGCCGTCCCGGTCCGGCCTGTCGCCGTCGCCGCCGTCCCCGAACAGCGACTCCGGGTTCCAGGTGGAGTTCAGCAGGACGAGGCGCTGGCCGCGCCGCACCCCCAGGGCGCGGCGGTACCGCTCACGGTGGTGCCGGGCGGCGAGCAGCCGGTCGTAGCAGGGGTCCCCGGCGAGCACGGCCGACGGCACGGCCTCGGGGCAGACGGCACGCAGCCGCTCGACCTGCTCGGGGTGCGACAGGACGAGGGCGTCCACGAACGGGGCGCCGTCCGCGAGCAGCCACTGGGGCGACAGCCCGAACACCGGCTCCGGGGCACCCAGGGCCTGACCGGGCCTGACCGGGCCTGACCGGGCCTGACCGGGCCTGGTCAGCCTCTTATTGTAGCCGACGCCGTGCGACAGCACGGCCAACCGCCCCGCGTAGCGCGGCAGTTGACCGCCGAAGCTGGCGGCGACGGCCAGGTCCACCGGGGTGCGCAGCGCCTGGTCCCAGGGCAGGACGGGGACCCCGACGTCCCGCAGCAGCTCCGCGACCCCGGCCCGGTACGGCGAGGAGCCGGTGCAGGTGGCGAGGAGCTGTACGCGCAGGTCGTCGCGGAACAGCGGCAGGACGTCAAGGAGCCGGGTGGCGGACGTGACGTTGTGGACGATCAGCAGCACACGACGGCACCGCCCCCGCGTCGCCCACCGCCCGGCGTCCTCACCGACCGGTACGCGAAGCCACTCCCCGCGCGCCTGCCGTTCCTGCCCCTCTTGCCGCTTCTGCCACGCCTGCTGCTCCCCGAGCACCGCACCCCCTGGTCCCTCGCGCGCGCCCGCGCCCCTGGCGCGCAACGATAACCGCGCGCCTCGGTGCCCGAGCGCCCGTCCGGGACCCTGATGTGCGCCGACGCGCCCTCAGCGCGTGCTCACGCCCGCCCTTCTCCGCGCGGACGCCGAGCCGCGCAGCTCCGCGAGCTCGCGCTCGCCCTTGCCTCCCCACACCCCGGACGTCTGCCCGGAGCGCAGCGCGTACGTGAGGCACTGCCGCATCACGGGGCAGCGCTCGCAGATCCGTTTGGCCTCCTCCTGCTCCCGTTCGGCCGGTCCGGTGGTCCCGACCGGGAAGAAGAGCTCAGGGTCCTCATCGGTACACGCGGCCCGACGAATCCAGTCCTGTCGCAGAGGTACCCATGTCATGCGCGCCGGGTGCCCGGGGCCCGGGGGCCGAAACGGGGTTTGGCGGACACGGCGACCGGTTACACGTGGTGGTCGTGGTCCGGGCCACGCCGTGGTCCCGGCCCGTGGACGCCTCAGCACGGAAGGACGCGTCATGCCCCGAGGATCGAGTGCCAAGCGCGAGCGGCAGTACGAGCACATCAAGGACAGCGCCGAACAGCGCGGCGAGTCGACGAAGCGGGCGAAGGAGATCGCCGCCCGCACGGTGAACAAGGAGCGGGCCCGCAGCGGCGAGTCGAAGACGGCCTCCCGCACCTCCACGCAGGACATGTCGTCCAGCCGCAGGGGCGGCCAGCGCTCGCACAGCGGAGCGCAGGGACGGACCCGCGACCAGCTCTACGAAGAGGCCAAGAAGAAGAACGTGAAGGGCCGCTCGTCGATGAACAAGGCGGAGCTCGAGCGGGCCGTAGGCCGCTGACACCGCGCGGGACGGGCGGCGCCCGCCACCGCCGGGCCCCGCGGTCCCGCAGGGCGGGCGGCGCCCGCCACGCGAAGGCGCCGCCCTCCGGCGGAACCGCGCTGCCCCCTTCCGGCCCCTCGGGGGAGCCGCCCTGCTGGGCGGGCCGGTCCGCGGAGCCGGCCGGGTCAGCCCTTCAGGGCCGCCGAGACCTCCGCCGCCCACCGCCAGGGCTGCGCCGTCCCGCCCGGCTGGGAGTTGAAGTACTCCCAGCCCATCACACCGCCCATCTGCGGGTACCTGGCGACCAGGCCGCGGATGGTGGACTTCAGGCGGGTGACGTCCACATAGCCGCTGCCGCCGTTCGACGGGTCGGTGAGGGTGCCCGCGACGACCTTCGAGGCCGGGATGAGGCCGCGCCGCATGACCGCGTCGTAGCTCGCCGTCGACGCCATGCTGCCCCAGCCGTTGTAGAACTGGGCGTTGAACCAGGCGATGTCGCCGCCGCGGTCGCGGTACAGGCGTTCGTAGTTGAAGCCGGAGAGGTTGCCGCCGCCGCTGAGCGCGCTGCCCACCGGCGCCAGGGTGATGAGGAAGCCGGGGCCGAAGTCGCGGCGCAGGGCGTCGATGACGCGCTCGATGCCCGCGAGGGACATCCGCTCCTCCACGTCCAGGTCGACGCCGTCGAGCCCGTACCGGCGTATGAAGTCCCGCAGCAGCGGATAGTACGTGTCGAACTCCGTGTCCAGCCGGGTGAAGCTGCCCGGTGCCGCGCCGCCCACCATCGCGAGCACGTGCACGCCTTGGCCCTGCAGCGTTTTCAGGTCGCGCCACATCTGGTCGTACTTCGCGGCGCCCGGCGGGTCGTCGTTCACGTGCACCGGCGCGTAGGGGCCGTTGACGTCGTTGAGGTGCACCGCGGCGACGATGACGTCGGTCACGCCCGTGCGGTGCGCGGTCAGGTTCAGCGGCGAGACGTACGCGCCGTTCGTGTACTGCGTCTGGTAGTAGACGACCACGCGCCTGCTCGCGGCGGCGCGCGGGGCGGCGTGCGCGGTGGCGGCGGCGCCCACCGTGAGCGCGAGGGCGCCGAGAAGTACCGAGCGTCTTTCCATGCGGGACTCTCCTCCGTGTTCAGCGCGTCGGCGGCCGGGGGCCGCGGGCGCCCGGCGACCGGAAGACCTGGTCAGCGGGCAGGGCGGACCTCGGCCGTGGCCGCTGACCGGGTGATCGGGGGCCCTGATCGGGACCGCCGTCATTCTGACGACGGAGAAGAGGCGCGGGCTAGGGTTTCGCGGGAACTAATGCGCTTTAGTTGGGTGCGGGGGAGTGTGGCGGGCGTCCGTCCGGCCCGCTCCCCGGAACGGCGGGAGGGCGCGTGGCGGGCGCGTATCGCCCACCACGCGCCCTCCGGGGCACGGCCAATCCTGTGGCCCTAAGCCACCGGCTCCGCCGTCCCGCCGGTCAGCGCCGCGGCGAGCCGCAGATGGGGAGCGGCCTCCGCGTCCCGGCCCTGGCGTTCGAGGGTGCGGCCCAGCATGAGGCGGGCGTAGCTCTCCACCGGGTCGCGCTCCAGGACGGCGCGCAGCTCGGTCTCGGCGCGGCGGAGCTGGGCCGAGTGGTAGTAGGCGCGGGCGAGCAGCAGGCGCGGGGCGACCTGCTCGGGCACCTCGTCGGCCAGCGGGGCGAGGATGCGCGCCGCCGTGGCGTACTCCTTGGCGTCGAAGAACTGCCGCGCACGCTCCCAGCGCTCGGCCGCGGTTCCGTGGTCGTAGTACGTGATGTTCACTGCTGCCTCCTTGCCGCCTCCAACGGACCGCTGTTGTTGAATATTCCACTACGTACGGCCGTGGTGTCGCTCGGCCGCCGCTCACCGGCGGGACGCCCCGGGACGCCCCGGGGCCGGACGGACGGCGGCGGTGGGCGGGCGGATGCTGACGCGAAGCCCCGCCGGGGCTAGGTTGTGCGGCATGAGCAATCTTGATCGTGAGGCGGTGCCGTCCCCGTGCGGCGGCCGTGGGTTCGTCGTCGCGGAGCCCGTGCGGGAACTCCTCAGCCCCAGGAGCGTGAAGCTGGGCGAGGCCACCGAGGTGCGCCGGCTGCTGCCGAACCTGGGCCGCCGCATGGTCGGCGCCTGGTGCTTCGTCGATCACTACGGGCCGGACGACATCGCCGAGGAACCCGGCATGCAGGTGCCGCCGCACCCGCACATGGGCCTGCAGACGGTGAGCTGGCTGCACGAGGGGGAGGTGCTGCACCGCGACAGCACGGGCAGCCTCCAGACGATCCGCCCCCGCGAGCTGGGCCTGATGACCTCGGGCCGGGCCATCTCCCACTCCGAGGAGAGCCCGAAGGCGCACGCCCGGTTCCTGCACGGGGCGCAGTTGTGGGTGGCGCTGCCCGACGCCCACCGGCACACCGAGCCGCACTTCGAGCACCACGCCGACCTGCCGGTCGTCACCGCCCCGGGCCTGAGCGCCACGCTGCTCCTGGGCGCCCTCGACGGCGCCGCCTCGCCCGGCACGACGTATACGCCGATCGTCGGCGCCGACCTGGCCCTCGCGCAGGGCGCGGACGTCCGCCTCCCGCTCGAACCCGACTTCGAGTACGCCGTCCTGTCCATGTCCGGCGAGGCCCACGTGGACGGCGTGCCGGTGCTCCCCGGCTCCATGCTCTACCTGGGCTGCGGCCGGACCGAACTCCCGCTGCGCGCCGCCTCGGACGCGGGCCTCATGCTCCTGGGCGGCGAGCCGTTCGAGGAGGAGCTGGTCATGTGGTGGAACTTCATCGGGCGCAGCCAGCAGGACATCGAGCAGGCCCGGACGGACTGGATGACGGGTACGCGGTTCGGTGAGGTGAAGGGGTACGACGGGGGCCCGCTGCCCGCGCCGGAGCTGCCGCCGGTGCCGCTGAAGGCGCGGGGGAGGGTGCGCTGACCTGCAGGGACAATGATCGACGACGGCTCAGGGCGAAGGGCGAGGGTATACCGGTGCAGCGGTAGTCGCTCCTCTCAGGAAGTCGCCCTACTCGCCTGCCGGTGACCGTAGCGGTGTCGCACCAGAACCCAATCTGAGGCGGCCGCGGTCGGCGGCAACCGGACTCATGTCGACTGGCCCGGACTGGCCGCGGTGCGCGATCGACTCCGTCAGCGTCCGCGCCTCCACAGCGAGCAACTGACGGGACCCCATCCCGGCCGAGCGCGGCAAGAACCAATCGGCGATGCATCTCAAGCTACTGAGCGCCCGGCACTTGAGCACAGGAGGGGAGCCGGAGGCGGCGGGGGCGTTGTCACGCGGTGCTCGTGGGCGTGGTGTCGGCCGACGCAAGGCGGGGAGGGGAATGTTCATCAGTTGTTGAGATTTGTAAGTGCCATGTCATGTTGGCTGTACTGAGAAGGCTTGAATGTATGTCATCGTGGCGTATTCGCTGCCGAGATGAGGGCCGCTTCAGCAAAGGCACTGGCGCCGCGTGTGATCGATGGGCGGCAGAGCCCTCCACGCAGGGACTGGCTCCGGCACGCGGGGGCGTGAGGCCGCGGCTGCGTGGCGGCTCTGCCGGCTGGGTCCGGATTGCGGTGGGCGTGCGTGGGTCTTCCGAAACCAAGTTCCGTTTCTGCGGCGGGGTTTGGGCGTGCAGCAGGAGATGCTCGCCCCGTACCACCACTTGCTGACGACTGTCCCAGTTCGGGGCGTGCTCATGAAGCCGGACGTCTCCCGGCCCGGGGTCTCGCATGCCCCCGAGGGCTTTCCAGGCGCAGTGGCCGCGGGGTGCCGAGACAGTCCCACGGTGCCCGCCATCGGGCTCACCTGACGCAATGTGCGCAATTGCAAATTGATGCATTCGGTGATAGCATTTTGTAACGGGTTTGACTGCATGACTTTTGCATGGGTGGAGCGGGGGGTTATGGAGATCAAGGTTCTCGGGCGTCTTTGCGTCATGGCGGGGGAGAAGTGCACCGTTCCGGCGGACCAGGAAGTGTGCCGGGTGCTGGCCCTGCTCGCTCTCAACGCCGACCAGGTCGTGCCTACATGTCTCATCGCTCAGGAGCTGTGGCCGAAAGGGCCTTTGCCGAAGGCCGATTCCCAGGTCGTGACCTACGTCGCCTTCATCCGGGAGCTGCTGATGGCGATGTTGCGGGAGGGGGAGGGCGTACGTGGGCGCGAAGCGAGCGGTGGAGACCTGCTGATCTCCGCCCCGGGCGGCTACAGGCTGGACAGCAGAGGGTGGGACCTTGACGCTCGTCGCTTCGAGCGTGACCTCGGTGCGGGATACCGAGCGATGGCCACCGGGGAAGCCGGTCAGGCCGCAGAGCGGCTGCACGCCGCACTGTCTGTGTGGCAGGGGGAGGTGCTGGCAGGACTGCCGCACGGTGTGGGGCTTCGGTCCCATGTCGCACGGCTCCAGCGAGCCAGGGCGGATGCCTTGGAGCAGTGGGCGGGGATCGAGTTGCAACTGGGCCGGCATCGTGAACGGCTCGCCGAGCTGAGCGACCTTGCCACCCGGTATCCTTCCCACCAAGGGTTGTACCGGCACTACATCCGGGCTTTGGTGCGTTGTGGCCGACTGGCCGACGCACTCCAAGCCTACGAACGTCTGGATGCGGCTCTGCGTGAATGCGGCACGGAGATGTCTCTCCCACTGCGTCGGCTCGGACGCCGGATCGCGGTGGCCGCCGACGAGCTCCGTCACCCGCTCCTGGCGGTCGGTTGACCGCGCAGGGCTGGGGACACGCCGGGCGCGCAACCACAGTCTCGGACGGCCGAGTCCCCGGCCGGTCAGTTGTTACCGGTGCCGGGCTGAGTGAAGTCGCGGGCACCGTGCAGCCACGACACCTTGTCGTACATATCCTTGACCGACAGCGATCGCAGCATCGCGTTGCGTGCCTTGGCCGCGTCGCCCGCCGGATGGTACAGCTGGGCGCCCATCTCGCGAGCGAGCAACTGCGTCCGGCCGGCGCGCTCACGCCGCTCGGCATTGAACGTCCTCAGCTGCCGGACCAAGTCGGCACCGCCGCCACCATCGAGCAGGTCCCCAAGGACGACCGCGTCTTCCAGTGCCTGGCAGGCGCCTTGGGCCGCGTACTGCAACATCGGGTGGGCGGCGTCGCCCATGAGGACAACGCGGCCGTCGACCCAGTCGTCAACAGGATCCCGGTCGCACAGAACCCACTCACGCCAACTCTCACCGAGTTCGAGGAGGCGTCGGGCTGTTGGGCAAAGTCCCGGGAAGCGGTCGAGGACGTGTGCCCGCTCGACCGGGCGGCCCGCCACCGCCTCACGGGCGCCGTCGTCCCGGGTCGCTGCGAGGTTCAGGTACTCGCCGCCGGCGATGATGTAGTGGACGAAGTGCCATTGTGGGCCAGCCCACAGGGTCACAGCGTTCCAGCGCAGTTCCTCCGGTACTTTCTCGATCGGAATCACGGACCGGTAGATGGTGTGCCCGGAGACGCGGGGTTCGCCGTCCGCGAGCGCCTGGCGGCGTACGGCCGAGCGGATGCCATCGGCCCCCACGAGGACATCTCCCGTGAATTGCCGACCGTCCGCCGTGTCCACGGTGATGCTGTCGGCGTCCTGTGCATATCGGTCTACGGTGGCGCCACCGATCAGTTCCAGGGTGTCGGCAGCCTGGCAAGCGGCGAGCAGCGGCTGATACACATCCCCTCGATGCACCACGGCGTAAGGGTTGCCGAATCGTTCACGGTAGGCACTGGTGAGCGGCATGACGGCTATTCGCTCATTGGTTGTGCCATCCATGAAGCGCAGTTCGTCGATGAACACGGCGCGTGCTCGTACTTGCTTCCCGACGCCCAGCAGGTCCAATGCGTGGAAGGCATTCGGTCCCAGCTGGATGCCCGCACCGATCTCAGCGAAACTACTGCGGCGCTCAAGCACGACGGCGTGGTGCCCGCGACGGACGAGGGACACTGCGGTGGCGAGTCCGCCGATACCGCCGCCTGCGATGAGTATCCGAGCCATCTTGCTCCTGGTGTCCCTTCTCGCTGCGCGCCCTGTGTCGAGCCGCTATCCAGCCACGGGAGTGCGCACGAGGCAACGCCACTCAGGACACTTCGTCATAACAATGCTTACTTGGTCAGATCGGCTCGCTGTATCTGCGCCACCTACGCCCCACATTTCCGGGAGCGCTCTCTTCCCAGAACCCACTTGCCGGACCGCCTGGCCGGCTCGCGGCGGCTCGCCTCTGGCGACCACAGGTGCGGGCCTGTGGCCGAGAACGTGTCCAGAGGGTGTGCAGCCGGGACCTGGCCCTCACGGGGCGGGGCTTCATCGCTCTAGTCTGCAGCGGGTTCAGCAATGCGCATTGCCTTTCGAATGCTGGGAAACCTACTGGGGGAAGGTGCCCTCGTGTCTGATGCGGCGTCACTGCATACCTACGCCTTGTCAATCCTTGAGCTGTTGGCGCATGAAGCGCCTGCCGACGAGATCGAGAACCTCCTGCACGCGGCCCTTGACGCCTCACCAAATCCCGAGCAGTCGGCGTATTTGGAACGGGCCTCTCAGTTAGGTCTGGAGGTTTTGGCACTGTTCAGCCAGCGACAGAAGCGGGAGGCGGATATGGCGGCTCTCATCGACACGGCACGTGACTTGACCTACCCGCATGACCTCGACAGCCTGCTGCGCGTGATCATCCGCCAGGCCCGTCGGCTGCTGGGCTTCGACATGACGTACATCGCCCTTCAGGACGAGAACGGGGGCGGATGGCACATCCGGATGTCCGAAGGAGAGACTGCCGACTTGCATATCGGGCTCCAGGTTGAGCCCGGCTACGGCTTCGGTCACGCACTCAAACGCAATGCCGCGTTCTGGACCCCGGATTACCTCAGGGACGGGCGCATTCAACACACCAAGCGCATGGACGATGTGGTGCGAGGCGAGGGGCAGCGCGCCATACTGGCCGTACCGCTGCATCGCGGCGGTACACCCTTCGGTGGCCTGTACGGCTCCGACCGCGCCGTGCGCCACTTCTCCCCCCACGAGGCCGGCCTCCTGCGCATTTTGGCCGACTTGGCGGCTGTCGCCATCGACAAGTCCTGGGTACTTGATCAGGCACGTGCGGATGTCGACGACTTGGAAGACGACGCCCATCAAGCCCGGCTGCAAGTGGCGCGGATGCGAGGCCTGCTCGAGGCGGAACGGCGGCTGATCGGGCTGGTGCTCGGCAGTGGAGACGTGTCCGCCGTCACCGTGGCTGCCAGTGACGCTCTGGACAGCGTTCTCGTCGTCCGGGACACCTCGGGTCAAACCATCACCGCAACGGGCGACATACCGGACCTGGATGAACGGAGTGTCGCCAGGGCTCTGCTGGATGCCCAAGCAGGCAACTGTCCAGTGGCAGCGGAGAACGGGGTCCGGATCGCTCCGCTTCAGGCCAGTGGAGAGAACCTGGGGTCGCTGTTTGTGCATCCGCATGGGGCGCTGACGCCGGAGGACGAGCAGTTACTGCAGCTTGTCGCACAGTGCCTCACGATCACCATGCTGCTGCAGCGGCGCGCGGTCGTTGTCGGAGGCCCCGTGCGAGACGAACTGCTCGATGACCTGCTGGCGGATCCGCCGAGCCATTCGCAGCGCCACCTCGTGGACCGGGCGGCGCGTTTGAGTATCGATCTGGCTGAACCACACGTCGTGGTGGTAGCGCGTCCTGTGGGCGGAGAGCAGGGCAGGGCCGGGGTCTGGGCCGCTTCGTACGCGCATCGCCTGAACGGACTCAAGGGAGTGCTTTCCGGTTGTGTCGTGCTCCTGTTGTCCGGCAATGACGCGTCGGATGCGGCCAAGCGAGTCTCGGCCGAGCTGTCATCGCTCCTCAGTAACCCGGTGACAGTGGCCGCCGCCGGGCCAACACGTGGCGCGGCCGATGCCGGACGCGTATACCGGGAGGCGATGCGCTGCCTGGACGTTGTCACCTTGTTGCAGGGCAACGGGGCGACGGCCGCTCTCGACGACCTCGGCTTCCTTGGCCTGCTGCTCTCCGACGACCGGGACATCGACGGCTTCATCGACTCCATCCTCGGGCCCGTGCTGGCTTACGACAGCGAGCGCCTCACCGGGCTCGCCCGGACACTGCAGGCATACTTCGAAGCGGACCGCAGTCCTACCCACGCCGCAGACGTGCTTCACGTGCACCCCAATACGGTTTCCCGGCGCCTGGAACGCATCACTGAACTCCTCGGCCCGGAATGGCAGAAGCCGCAGCAGGCGCTGGAGCTGCAGCTGGCGCTCAGGCTTCAGCAGAGCCGCAGTGCCCTGCGCACGCAGGGACGCACCGCGTCGCAGTCCGACGGAGACCTGTGAGGCGTGTCCCGGCCGCAGGACACGCCGCACAGGTCGGGGTGTTCTCGCTTCCAGCGCCGCTCCACGGCCCGCCGGCGACGACGTACCCCGGAGTTTGTTCAAGAGTTCGGACACAGAAACCGCACCCTCGGCCTCTCGACCTCGGAGAAGCGGTCCACGACCTCGTCGCGAAGGAAGCCGTGTGGCGACTGCACGGTCCGCGCGGGTCGCTGTCAGGTCCCACCGAACCGCTGCCGCATGGACGACCGCACCACCCCGGTCAGCAGATCGCGGATGATGCGAGGGCCGTCCCGGGTGAGCACCGACTCGGCGTGGAACTGTACGGAGGCGAAACGGCTACCACGTAGCGCGTGAATCTCACCGGACTTCGGGTCGCGGCTCACCTCGACGGTTCCGGCGGCCGGGTGCTGGAACCAGTCAAGATCGCTTCGGGCCGCGAAGGCGTTGTAGAACCCCACCCGCTCGGTACGGCCGAACAAGGAGATCTCGCGCTGTACGCCTTGGTGGGGAACCGGACGGCGGACCACAGCGAGGCCCAGCAATGAGCTGAGTACCTGATGGCTGAGACACACCGCCAGAAAGGGTTGTCGTTCGTCCAACAACTGGGAGGCGAGAGCCCGCAGATACGCGACCTTCGGGTGCCGGGCGTCGCAAGGGTCACCGGGCCCCGGGCCCATGACGACGAGGTCGTGGGCCCGCAGGTCATGGTCCTCGTCGAATCGCCGTACGATCACCTCGGGCCCCATGGCGCGCAGTTGTTGGGCAATCATCGCCGTGAAGGTGTCCTCGGCGTCGATGACCAGGACCCTGCGTGCGGCGAGTTCATCGACACCGTGCGCGCGTCCATCCGGTTCCCGCTGCCAGAAGTCGGCGATGCCGTCGTTGCGCCGGCCGAGTGCTGTGCGTACGTCCGGGTGGTCGGCGAACCGGGTGTGGGGGCCTTCCCTGAGCGCGGCCAGCAGTCCCGCAGCCTTGGCATGGGTTTCGCGGACTTCGGAGTCCGGATTGGAGTGGCGCACCAGTGTTGCTCCGACACCGATCCTCAGCAGGCCCGCGGCCGAGATGTCCGCGGTCCGGATCAGGATGGCGGAGTCGAGGACCTGGGCACCGGAGACGTCCCGGCCGATCAGCGCGGCCACACCGCTGTAGTAACCGCGTCCGGTCGGCTCGTGGCGGCTGATCACCTTGGCGGCGTTCTCCAGCGGGGAGCCGGTCACGGTCGGAGCGAACAGGGTCTCGCGCAGGATGTCACGGACATCGCGGTCGGTGCGGCCCTCGATGAGGTATTCAGTGTGCGCCAGCCGTGCCATCTCCTTGAGGTGCGGGCCCACCACCCGGCCGCCCGACGGGCAGATCCGGGCCATCATCTTCAACTCCTCATCCAGGACCATATACAGCTCGTCGGCCTCCTTACGGTCGGAAAGGAAGGCCAACAGCCCCTGCAGAGTGGGACCGTTCGCCGGATACCGGTAGGTGCCGCTGATGGGGTTCATCACCGCCGTACCGTCACGGACGCTGAGGTGGCGCTCCGGTGTGGCGCCTACGAAGGTGCGATCACCCGTGTGTATCAGAAACGTCCAGTACGCCCCGGCTTCGCGTTCGAGCAGCCTTCGGAAGAAGGCCAGTGCCGTGCTCACGGAGAAACCAGGCAAATGTGCGGTGAAGGATCGCTTGATGACAAAGTTGGCCCCCTCGCCGGTACCGATCTCGTCGGCGATGACGCGGCGCACGATGTCCGCGTAATCGCTGTCGGACACATTGAACCCGGCATGGTCCACTTTTACGGGGGTATGGGGGAGCCGCGACAGCGCCTGATCGAGCGGGAGCGCCTGCTGGGCGCGCACGCGATGGACCATCAGCGGCTCACCGTCGTCGTGGACAGCGAAACCACGCTCGGCGATCTGACGGTAAGGAATGAGGGCCAGCAGTTCATGGCCGCCATCGGGGCCATGGGCCGGTACGGGAAGGTCGGCCAGCGAAGTGCATTGCGTGGCGTCGGTCAGCAGCACTTCCAGGGTTCCTCGGCCGACGGTCTCGGGGCGGTGCAGGAGGGCGAAGGCCTCGGACGAGCCGTCAAGAACCTGATGCAGCATGTCGGATGTGCCGCGGTGTGGTGGCATGAGGATCCTTAGCGGGTCATTAGCGGGTCATTAGCGGGTCAGAGGTCCACGGAACGGGGAGCCGAACCGGGCCGGGCCGTGTCGAGTGCGTCGATCACGGACTTGGTGGCGACGACTCGGGCACAGCGCTGTGCCGCGTAGTCGAGGGCAAGGCGGTGGTAGGCGGCGGAGAAGTCGCCGACGGCGTCAGCCACCACGAAGGACTGGATGTCATGGGTGAAGGCGTCGACCGCTGTCATGAGTACGCCGATGTGGGCGTACACGCCGCAGATGACGAGCTGGTCCCGTCCGTGGGCACGCATGCGTCGCAGCAGCTCGGACTTGAAGAAGGCACTGTAACGCCACTTCGTCAGGACCCAGTCGCCGTCGTCCGGCGCCAGGGGGCGGACCACCCGGCGGTGTTCGGATGAGGTACGCATACCAGGCCCCCAGAAGTCCGACAGCAGGCCTCGCTGTGCGGGTGTCATTCCGCCCGGCTGCGCGGTGTACGCGATCGGGACATCGAGCGCGGCACAGTGGCGCCGGATCAGCGCCGCATTGCGGATGAGCGCTTCACGTGGCCCGGCGTGACGCGGAAAGGCGTTGAGGAAGTACTCCTGCATGTCGTGGAGCAAGAGGACCGAACGCTGTGGATCCACCTGCCAGTCGACGGCCGAAGGCGGCAGTTCGCCCGGTTCGGGCAGGGCGTACGGTTCGATCGCGGGTATGCCGGCCATGGCGTAGGTCTCCTTCCTAGACGCCGAGGGTCGCCCCACCGTCGACGGTGAGGGAATGCAGGGTGATGTGTCCCGCCTCCTCCGAGAGCAGGAAGGCCACGGCCTGGGCGACGTCTTCGGGCTGAGCGACCTTGCCCAACGGGATGCCGACCCGGTACGCCTCCGGAGTACCGGCGACGGACACGGCCACGGCCGTGCGGGCTGAGTGCATGCCGTGCAGCATGAGGGTGTCCGTGGAACCCGGGGCCACTACGTTGCAGCGGATGTTGTGCCGTGCCAGTTCCAGTCCGAGGCACTTGGTGAACGCCGTTGCCGCCGCCTTGGAGGCGGCGTAGGCGGCCATTTCGGTCCGGGCCGTACCGGCCGCGTTGGACGCTACGGTGACGATGGCGCCGCTGCCGCGCGGGGCCATGCGGTTGGCAACGGCCCGTGAGACGAAGAACACCCCGCTGGCGTTCACCGCGAAGGTAGCCGCCCAGTCCTCGTCGGTCAGGGTCCTGGCCTCGCCCATGCGCAGCACACCGGCGGCGTTCACCAAGTGGATGATGGCGCCCAGCTCGCTCTCCACTTCATGCACCAGGCGCGCGACCTCATGACTCGAGGTGACGTCGGCCGGGTAGGCGGTCACAGGCAGTCCGTCGGCGACGAGCTTGTCGACGGCTCGGGTCAACCGGGCCGAGTCCAGGTCGACGGCGGCGACGGCGACTTCACGCTCGGCGAGCAGTCGCACCACGGCCTCACCGATGCCGCCTGCTGCTCCGGTGACGAGAGCCACTGTCCGCTTCATATGGGTGCCCCTTCTGTCGTGTGGAGTGGGCCGAGACATCAGCCGCGCCATGCCGAGACGACCTCGACCGCTTGCTGCGGGTTCAGGCGCGGGTCGCAGAAGCTGAGGTACTTCTCGCCGAGCCGTGCGACGCCGGACGCGTCACGGACGCATTCGGTGACGGCTTCCGGGGTGGTTTCCAGGTGCAGGCCTGCGGCGACACCGCCATTGGTGGCGACGGCATACTGGAAGCACTCGAGTTCCCGGACAGCGGTCGCGACGAAGCGGGTCTTCAGTCCCTCGGGGCCGGTGACCGTGTTGCCGTGCAGGGGGTCGGACAGCCAGAGGACCGGGTGACCGGTGTCGACCACCGCCCTGACCAGCGGGGGCAGCCTGTGGGCCACGGTGTCCGCGCCCATCCGGACGATCAGGGTCACACGGCCGGGGTGGCGCATCGCATCGAGGCGTTCGCACAGGGCCACCAGTTCGTCAGGTGTCACGCTCGGACCGACCTTGACGGCCACCGGGTTGGAGATGGCCGCGAGCAGGGCCACGTGCGCACCGTCCAGCCTGCGGGTGCGCTCACCAACCCATGGCCAATGAGTCGAGGTGAGCAGGAGCGATCCGTCGGGTTCCCGGCGCAGTTGGGAGAGTTCGTAGTCCAGCAGCAGGGCCTCGTGGCTGGTCCATACCGGCACTTCGAGCTCCGGGCGTAGTGCGCCACCGCGCCAGCCGAGGAAGTGCACGATGTCGCTGGCGGCCCGGTACGCGGTCAGCATGTGCCGTGGGTCGGGACGGCGCATGTGCGGGTCGGGTTCCGGGCGGTTGACCATATGGCCCCGGTAGGCCGGCAGCTCCGTGCCACCGACGGTCTCCGTGGGCTTGGTGCGCGGCTTGGCGTACTGTCCCGCGATGCGTCCGACGCGCAGGACGGGCTTGCCCGAGGCGAGCTTGAGGGTGCCGGCCAGCACGTCGAGGAGTGCGGTCTTGCGCGTGACGTCGTCAGGAGTGGCCTCTGCGGGGTCCTCGGCACAGTCACCTGCCTGCAGCACGTGCAGGTGGCCGAGGGCTGTCTCCATGAGCAAGCTGCGCAGGCGGCTCACGGCGGCTGCGTCCACGAGTGCGGGCATGCGGCTCAGAGCCTGGCGGACCTGGCCGAGATGGGTGTCGTCGCCCCAGTCCGGCTGCTGGTCCGCCGGGAGGGAACGCAGATGGTCGGTGATGTCAGTCATGGAAAGCCCTTGGTTTGGGTGAACCGGTGCGATGCCCGGTGGGTGTGAGTGAGGCTCGGAAGGCGGAAGAGCCACCACGAGCGTCCGGCGGGGGTCACGGCGAGGAGGAGGTGCTCGCGGACCCCCGCCGGAGTTTCTGGCAGCCCAGACCAGGACGTATATGACTATTACGGTGAGCATGTTCGTATAGCAATAACGAGTGTTTGATTTCGTCAAGTACGACTGGACCTGATGACTCGTCATGGAAAGTGCGGGTAACAGACCCGCTGTGACGCCCGCACTACGGACGGCTGTCGCGGGGGAGGCTCCGGGCCGCCGATGCTGTCCGCGTGGTGGCAGGGCCACACGCCCCGGTGGCCGGGGTGGTGGTGCGGCCACCATCTGGCCTCAGGCCGTCAGAAGGGGAGAATTGGTGGCCGGGTCCGCGGGCCCGACCACGGCACCGGCACCGGCCAGCAGACAGGCGGCGTGCGCCACCGAAGCGAGCGTGGCGTGGCGATGCCAACCGGGGTACGAGCGCCCCTCGAAATCCAGTAGTCCCACGCGCTTCCCCGTGGTGGCGAGAGCATGTGAGACCCGCTGGGTGACCTTCGTCAGCCGCAGGAGCCCGCCCACGGGCGCCGCCAGGTCGGTGAGCCAGATGCGGGTCGGTGAACGCCACAGGTCGTCCCACTCGCCCAGGAGGTACAGTCGCCGCTCTGCCGTCACGTCGGTGCTGTGTGCGGTCCGGACCGGGACCATCACGGCGGTGGATGTGCGAAGGGTGCCCTGCGCGGCGTCGTGCCATTCCACACGCCGGCCCAGTCCGCGTACGGACATGAGGAGTCGCTGCGCGGACAGCGGACCGACACCGTAGCCGGGCATCGACCTGTCGGCCATGATCATTCTCGTGCCCGCGGGGACGCGTGCCACGAGAGGAATGTCTGCATCGGCGAAGGCCCGCAGCACCGTGGGACGGGCCCAGGCGCCGGGGGCGTCCAGCAGCACCGGCCGACGCAGCACGTTCGCTGTTCGGGTCTCGGTGACTGCGGCGACCACGCTCTGCTCCAGGGTCTCGTATGACGCACGTTCCGGTACTTCGGCGCGACGCCGCAGTCCGTCGTCACGGATCCACCGCTCGGGCAGAAGCAGCCGCCAGCTGATGGGTGTGCTCATCGCTGGTGCGGTGAGCCACACGCCCAAGGCGTGCTGCCCCCGCTTCGTCTGGCCCGTCTGCGGTACGAGGCGACGTCCCACGCCCACTGAATGCACTCCTGACTTCGGGATGGCCAGTGTCTGGACCACCCAGGCCACTGGTTCGGCGATGTCTTGGAGGTGGGAGGCGAGGGCGGCCCGTACGGGTAGCCAGTCCCAGGTGGAGCAGGCAACGAAGTGGTGCAGGCGCTGCACCGCTGATCCGCCGCCCGCGCCCGACGCGATATTGCGGACCGACTTGCGGCCCGGCGTCGTCAGCAGTCCGCGCACGTATTGCTCACCCCTTTGCCGCTGGTCCCGCCTGGGCAGGGAGGCGAACACGCGCGAGCACAGTTCGCTGACGATGTCCTCGTTCGTCGTCACGTACCTCACGGGCCCGGGGGACCGTGGACGCGAAACCTGGTTCACGTCCGGTCCTCGATTCACCCGTGGCAGTTCGAGAGCTTCCACTACAACCTCGTCTCGCAGTCGTGCAGTCTCGATCGACTGCCTCTCAACCGTGGCTGGACGAGGTGCAGCACACGAGGTGCACCAGTCACCGAGATCTGCGGGAAAGCGGTTACCGGGCCACCGCCGCCCTTGTTGGGCGCAGCGGCGAGCTGCCCGGCGCCGGCCGCCGCCGGCGCCGGGCCGTGTACCGTCTGTGGCCTGAGCACACCGCTGGGCAGCGGTTGCGTTCGGGCCGTGACCGCAGTACGCGCGGTGCGCGCGCCCGAACGCGCACCGGCCGGCACCACGCATGACGTGGTGCCGGCCGGTGCCCGGAGAGTCGCTTGCCGGGATCAGTCCGTGTGCCGGCCTCGCCGCAGCGCCGCGGCGACCTCCACGCAGCGGGTGGCCTGGAAGCGCATCGAGGCCAGGTTGTCCTCGGTGGGGCGGGCCTCGCCATGGGCGGACACACTGCTGGCGCCGTACGGATTGCCGTTGCTCGGGGCGAACTGCACCTCGTCGGCGTACCCGGGTGGGACGATGATTGCGCCCCAGTGGTAGAAGGTGTTGTTCAGCGCGAGGACGGTCGACTCTTGCCCTCCGTGCGTGCTCGATGTCGACGTGAAGGACGACACGACCTTGTCGACCAGCGCGCCCTGCGCCCATAGGCCCCCCGTGGTGTCGATGAACTGTTTGAGTTGGGCGGCCGGGAGGCCGAAGCGGGTCGGGCTGCCGAAGAGGATGACGTCAGCCCACGTCAGGTCGTCGAGCGAGGCGGGCTCTATGTTCTTGGTGGCTTCGTGATGGGCCGTCCACCCGGGATTCGCCGCGATGGCCTCTGCCGGAGCCAGCTCGGCCACCCTGCGGAGCCGGACCTCGGCCCCTGCCTTCTCGGCGGCCGTGGCTGCTGCGACTGCTAGTTCGTGGACTTGCCCGGTGGACGAATAGTAGATGACGGCGGCGTTCGTCACGTTTTCTTGCTCCTCACTCAGGAAGTGCGGGTGCCCGGGTGGCCGGGCCGGACGGTCGCGGCTGAGTGTCGCAGCGCGCCGTCGGTGCCGCAAAGCTCCGAAAAGGACTTGGTCACGTACGCCGTGATGGCGCAGGCTCGAGACCTACGCCTGCGACCGGCACGTTCTGGTGCTCGCGACGCGTCGGTGTCCGCGCACGTGCTTCCCGGCCGCAGCGGGCACCTGACGAAGTGGGGAGTGCGGCATTGCCCGGTTCTTCCCGGGCTCGGCACGCTCGGGCGCATGTCTCGATTTGACAGGACCAACGCAGTACTGGGCCGCCGGACCCTGTTGGCCACCTCTCTCTGTGCGGCGGGCGCCGGGGTCGTGGGCGCCGCGGGGTCGGCCGCTTCGGCACCGCTGTTCGGTCGGGCCGCCCGCGCGCGCAGCGCTACTGTCCGGACCACCTCCGGCTTGGTGTCTGGGAGGCCCTCCGGGCAGCTGCTCGCCTTCCGCGGCGTTCCGTACGCCCAAGCACCCACAGGGAGCCTGAGGTTTGGATCGCCCCGGCCGCCTCGGCCGTGGTCCGGCGCACGCGATGCCACCCGGTTCGGCCCTCCTTCGTACCAGTCGGCGATGCCTGGCAGTAGTGAAGACTCGCTGTACGCCAACATCTGGACGCCCGGGGTGAAGGGTTCGCGACCGGTACTCGTCTACATCCACGGCGGCGGCTGGTTCGTTGGCGCGGGTAGCGACCCCGTGTACGACGGAGAACGGCTCGCCCACCGCGGTGACCTGGTCATTGTTACCTTCAACTACCGTTTGGGCGCACTGGGTTGGGGGTTGCATGAAGACCTGATCGACCCGGTCACGGGATCCTTCGCCAACTGGGGCCTGCAGGACCAGGCGGCCCTGCTCCGCTGGGTGCGGGCCAACGCCGAGGCATTCGGAGGCGACCCGGACAACATCACGCTCTGCGGTACGTCCGCCGGCGGTTCGAGCGCATGGCAGTTGGCCCTCGTGCCCGAGCTTCAGTCCGTCATCAGGCGGATCGTACCGATCAGCGCGGCACACGCCTGGAGTCCCGCGATGAGTCTCACCCCGGAGGACGCCACGGAGGCGTACGAGAGGATCGCGCACAGACTCGGCACCACGGTCCGAGGGCTGCGGCAGGTGGACGCCGCCGCACTGAAGGACTCCTGGGAGGCGCTGTTCACGGGCTCCCCCGACCGTCGTCCGCTGCGCAGCGGACGGGAGTACCGCGGGCCCGTCGTCGATGGCGCATGGGTACCCGCCCACGACCACGAGCGCCCCACCCCCTCGATGCCGGTCCTCTCCGTCCACACTCGCACCGAGGGCTCCTTCTTCACCGGGCCGGGCTCTCCCGCCCCGTCGCCCATACCCACCGACGAGACGGAGCTGCGTACCGCTGTACGCGCCAGCCTGCAGAAGGGGATGGATGAGGTGCCCGATGCGTTGGCAGAGCGGTGCATCGCCGAGTACCGCTCGGCCGCGACCACTGAAGGGCTGCCGGACGATCCCTTGTCCCTGTGGACCGAGGTCTGGGGCGACAGCCTCTTCCGCCGCCCGGTCATCCGGTTCGCCGAGCGGCACGCCCGCACCGGCACCTCGCCGGTCTACGTCATGGACTTCGCTCACCCGGTGCTACCGCCGCACTTCGGCACCCCGCATGAGGCCACTTCCCGCTTTCTGTTCGGGACCCACCGACTACCGGAACAGGCTCCCGTGTACGGAGACGGACCCCTGGAACGGCGCGTCAGCGACACGTTCATCGACCTGGTTGCCTCGTTCGCACGCGGCGCCGTCCCCATGGCGGCCCACGTGCCGGACTGGCCCGCCTTCGCGCCCGGCCGTGCCACAGTCCTGATCCTCGGCGGGAAGCAGGTGGCACGGATCGCGAGTATGCCCAAGCAGCGCCAGCTGCGCTTCTGGGACGAGGCCGAATGGGGACCGCACATCTGATCCGCCGCAGAGCCCGCACCCCGCGCGAGCACGCCGAACACTTACGAGAGGGGACGATCCATCCATGTGCGGTCTTGCCGGATGGCTGAGCTACGAGCGTGACCTGACCCCGCACACCTCCACCGCCGCCGCGATGAACGCCACCCTGGAGTGCCGCGGCCCTGACTCCCACGGCGTGTGGGGTTCTCCGCGCGTCCTGCTGACCCACCGCCGTCTAGCCGTCATCGACCTCGACGGCGGTAAGCAGCCGATGGGGGCAGGCCCGGGACCCGGGGAGCCGGTGATCACGTATACCGGCGAGACGTACAACTACCGGGAAGTGCGCGAGAAACTCCGCGGACTAGGTCACACGTTCCGCACCGAATCCGACACAGAGGTGGTGCTGCGCGCGTACCTGGAGTGGGGCGTGGCGTTCGCCGAGCAACTGACCGGCATCTACGCGATGGCTGTCTGGGACCCGCGCACCGAGGAGCTACTGCTGGTGCGCGACCGTATGGGAGTCAAACCCCTGTACTACTGGGCAACGGCCGACGGAGTGATCTTCGGCTCCGAGCCCAAGGCGATCCTCGCTCACCCCGGTACCAAGGCCGTCGTCGACGCTGAAGGGCTGCGTGAGGTATTCGGCATCGTCAAGACTCCCGGCCACGCTGTCTTCCGCGGGATGAAGGAGGTCAAGCCCGGAACCGTGCTTCGCTTCACGCGCTCCCGCAGTGAGGAGTTCCGGTACTGGCGGCTCACGGCACGTGAGCACACCGATGACTTCGGCACCACGGTCGCCCGCGTGCGCACGCTCCTGGAAGAGATCGTCTCGAGCCAGTTAGTCGCCGACGTCACGGTGGGCACACTGCTGTCCGGCGGCCTCGACTCCAGCGCCGTCACCGCCTTGGCGGCGCGGGTCCTGGCCCGCGGTGGTGCCGATAAGCAGCGCGGGGGACCGGTGCTGGCCTTCTCGGTGGACTACAGGGGGCTCGGTGAGCGGTTCAAGGCCAACGGCCAGTGGGCTGACCCCGACACACCGTTCGCTGTCGAGGTGGCCCGGCACGTCGGCGCGGAGCATGTGATCGTCGAGCTTGACAACGCCGACGTACTCGCCGACGAAGTGCGCGACCAGGTACTGCGCGCACAGGACCTGCCCGTGTCCACGGGGGACATGGAGTACTCGCTCCTTCTGTTGTGCCGGGCCTTGAAGGAGCAGATGACGGTAGCGCTGTCCGGTGAAGCCGCGGACGAGCTGTTCGGCGGTTACACCTGGTTCCACGACCGTGAGGCGGTGGAAGCCGATACCTTCCCCTGGCATCACCCCTTCGAGAAGGCAGGGGGCATCGGGGCGCTGCGTACCATCGGTCTGTGGGGTCGTCTGGGGCTGACCGAGTACGTGAAGCAGCGTTACACGGAGGCACTGGAAGAGGTCCCCCGCCTCGCGGGCGAGGGCGGGTTGCAGGAGCGCATGCGGGAGCTGACGTACCTGAACTTGACCCGTTGGGAGAACTTCCTGCTGGACCGCAAGGACCGCATCTCGATGGCGGCGGCTCTGGAGGTGCGTGTGCCTTTCACTGACCACCGCCTGGTGGAGTACGTGTACAACGTGCCGTGGGAGATGAAGAGTTTCGACGGCCGCGAGAAGAGCTTGCTGCGGGCCGCCATGGGCGGGGTGCTGCCGGATGCGGTCCTGAACCGCAAGAAGAGCCCGTACCCGTCCACGCAGGACGCCGACTACGAACATGCGCTGCGTCAGCGTCTTGAGGCGGTGGTCGCCGTCGACGACGCGCCGGTACTGCGCCTCGCCTCCCGTGCGGAGATCCACCGACTGCTGGACGCGCCGGAGGGCAGTTACTCCATGGGCGGTCCCTGGAGTGCGCGTGCCGTGCTGGAGCGTCTCGTCGAGTTCGACCGCTGGGTCAGGGCGTACGGGGTGCACGTTGCGCTCTGACCGGTGCCTCTGCGCCGGCGCTTCGGGGCCTGTCGGCTGAACGACGGGCCCCGGCGCGGGCCTCATTCGTGCGGGGTGGAGCGCTGCGCCCGCAAGGCGGAGGCCAGGGCGCGCAACGCCGGGGCAGCGGCGGACAATGCGGCGCGCTCGTCCCGTGAGAGCGTCGCCAGGGAGTCCGCGAAGATTTCGGCCCAGGCCTGCTCGATCATGGCCATGCCCTGGGTGGCCGCCATGGTCGGAAAGAGCTGGACCGCGCGACGGTCGTGCGGGTCCGGTTGCCGGCGGATCAGGCCTTGCGCCACCAAGCCCCGCACGGTCGTGCTGACGTTGCTGGCGTGCATCCCCAGCTCCTGGGCGAGGGAGCCGACCCCGACGCCTGGTGAGTCCAGGACCTGCCGTAGTACCTCCAGATCCGCCAAGGGCAGCGGAGGCAGTCCGGCCTCGATGCTGCCGCGCAGCCGGAGCACACGCCCGAGTGCGTGGAGCGTCGGGGTCAGGTCTCTGGCCTCGCGCACGAGTCCTTCGTCACCTGCTGCATCGTTCGCGTTCATGCGGAGATGCTAGCGGTGGTTATAAGTATATAGCTATAATGAAGTCGTTTGCCCGTCGACGCAGCCTGGAGCGCCAGATGACCTCACCACCCACCAGCCCGGCGAAACCGGCCGTGCTGCTCACCGCGACACTGGCTCTACTGTCGTTCGTCATGCCGCTCGCCACGGACATGTACCTTCCGGCCTTTCCGAAGCTGGCCGACGAGTTCGGTACTGACGCGTCCGGCGTCCAGCTGACCTTGACCGCCTTCCTCTTGGGGCAGGCACTGGGGCAACTGGTGTTCGGCCCGTTCTCCGACCGCTACGGGCGCCGCAGGCCGATCCTTCTGGGAGCCGCGGTATGCACCGTGGCTACAGCGCTGTGCGCGATGGCACCCAACCTGGGGGTCCTGATCGCACTGCGTTTCGTGACGGGTTTCAGCGGTGCGGCCGGTCTCGTGGTGGGCCGTGCCGTTGTTTCGGACGTCGCGACCGGTGCGGCCGCGGCTCGGCTGTTCGGGGTGCTGATGGCCCTTGGCGGCATTGCTCCGATCGTGGCTCCGTTGGCCGGCGGCGCCGTCGTGGGCCATCTCGGGGGCTGGCGGGGTGTGTTCTGGGTCCTGGCGGGGATCTCACTGCTGGTGTTCCTCGCCACGATGTGGGGTGTCCCCGAGACTCTTCCCAAGGAGCGGCGCCGGTCGGGCGGTGCTGCGGCCACCTTGCAGGACGCGCGGTCCGTGCTCAGTGATCGCGTCTACGTGGGCTACATGCTCGCCTTCGTGTTCGGCTTCGGCGCGCTGTTCTGCTACATCTCGGGATCCGCGTTCCTGCTCCAGAACGTTCTCGACTTCACCGTGGGGGAGGCGTCCGTCGCCTTCTCGGTAGGTGCCCTCACCGCCACCCTCTCCAGCACCGTCAACACCAGACTGGTCAGCCACTACCCTCCGAGGTTGCTGCTGCGGATCGGGCTGGCCGCCATGCTCGCCGCCACCACGGCGGCGCTTCTGGTGACCGTTGCCGGCCAGCTCAACCGCGTTCTCGCCCTCGGATTGATCGGTATCGCCTTCGTGGGCCTCGGCCAGGTCTTCGGCACCGCTACGGCGCTCGCCATCGAGCGGGTCCCGCACGCGGCCGGGACCGGCTCGGCCGTGCTCGGCGCCCTGCAGGGCGTCCTCGGCGCCGTGGCCTCACCCCTGATCGGCCTGGGCGGGGACGACACCGCCGTGCCGCTGTTCATCGGCATGGCGAGCTGTTCCCTGATCGCCGTGCTCGCCCTGCTGCTTACCCGGCGCGGCGCGGAGACAGCCCGACCGGCACCGCGTTCGAAAACCCCGGCCGATGGCACGCCGGACCCGGCGAACGCCGCGACCTGACACACTGCTGGCCACCTGACGAGGTCAGCCAACCCTCGTTGACGGGCCTGGACCCCCTGCGTGAAGCTCATGCACGTCCTGTCAAAGGGTTCGCGAGGAAAGGGGAGAAAACGCCGACATGTCATTGTCCAATTCCACAGCGAGCCGTCAGCGCCCGCTCTGCGGCTGGCACAGCCTCACTCGAGCGGAGTTGCGGGTGGCCCGACTGGTGGCTATCGGCCTGAGCAACCGCGCGGTGGCGGAGCGCCTCGTGGTTTCGCCCCACACCGTGGACACCCACCTGCGGCACGTCTACGCCAAACTCCATATCCGCAGCCGGGTGCAACTCGTCCGGCACGCCCTCCAGCACGACATATCGGACGACTGAGGAGCCGAGCCGAAGGTACCGACGAAGGCCGTGCGCCCCGCGCGCGGGTTGCACGGCCTCGGTGTGCCCGCGGTCCTGAGTCCGAAAGCTATTCGTGTGCCGCGCGCATCACGACGACGTCGCCGTGAACGCCGTAGCCCAGCACCGGATGTGCCGATCCCTCCTCGTACTCCCGCCCGTCGGAGGTCACCATCAGCCACCGCTTCCGCCCGTTGCGGTCGGTGAGTGGAAAGACCTCCGGGAACGGTGTGCCCAGTGGGTACGGGGCATCGAGTCTTCGGTGTGGACGCATGTCCATGTCGCGTACCACGTACTGCTTCGACTCCGGGTCACTGGTGAGGAGATACCACCGATCGCCGAACTGTTGCAGTCGGCACCCCTCGTTGTTGTTGCGCCGGTAGTCGTCCTCCTTACGGATCCGCACGCCGTCGTGGTAATCGCCTCCTGGTGCCGCGACAGCCAGCACTGGACGAAACCGCAGGGCTGGCTGGAAGTCGGTCACGTTGACGTACGCCCAGTGCCAGCGGCCCTCGATCAGTCGCAGCGCCGGGTCCCAGGCCGCCTTCTGGAACGGCAGGTCCACACGCGTACCGCGTATGAGGTGGACACCACTCAACAGCTCCTGCCCACCGCTGCCGTGGCGTATCGTCACCCCGGGCTTCGGCAGGTTGCCGCCGCAGGCCAGCGCGATGAACCGGCCGCGGTCGGCGTCCCGCACCAACTGCCCGCCGTGATTGCCCATCAGCAACCCCTCGTACGAGAAGAAGTGCGACCCGACCTGCTCCATCCGTGTCGGGTCGGCCGGGTCCATCCGCCACATACTGGTGTGCGCCTGGTGCGCGTAACCCACTCCGGACGAGGTCGCCGTGAAGTGCAGCGCCCCTTCGTCGTCGACGTACGGCGTACCGTCCGCATTCCGGACGAGCGACACGTCCCGTAGCCCGAACTGGCCGAAGGGCCCTGCCTGCACCCGGCCGAGTGCCGCTCCCTCGCCGCCGAACGCGTAGTGCAGCCGGTGCAACTGCGCGGGCCGGTTGAGGTCCATCATGTCGGCTACGCCACCGCGGTCCGTGAGCAACGGCTGCCAGGGGCGGTCGATGCCGGCGTCGTAGCCGCCGCCCGCGCTGAAGGCACCCACTGCGTTGGCCGTCACCACGAAGGCGAGTCTGAAGGGCGCCGTCAGCAGCACCTCGGTGGAGTTCATGACGTGCACGGCGCCCGAGCGCACGACCTCCACGGACACCCGGCTCGGTCCGGCGTCGTAGCGGACTCTCACCGCGTCGCCGTCGACGGCCTGGAGTCCCATCGTCACCGATCCGTCCGCGGTGAGCCGGCGCACGTCCAGGACGACGGACGCCCACGGCGCTACAGGTCGTTCGTCCGTGCGCACGTCATCGCCGGAGCGCACTCGTTCCAGGGCTGCGCGGCCACCGGGTCGCTCAGTGTCGTACTGCACCAGGCGCGGCGGTATCACGTGCACTGGACGGAACCGATGGGTGATCTCGAAGTGCAGGTTCGACGGTGCGAGCCGGGCGGTCACGGGCCGGCTCCGTGCCGCGGCGACCGGCCCGGAGAGGGCTGACGCGGCCGCCGCGCCGACGACCAGGGATACCGCGCCGCGCCGACTCAGATGCTGCTCGTGTCTCATGCCGGAGTCCTCCAGTGCTGGGGAAGTCGCCTGTTCACCTTGGATGGGCTTCCACCGCACGGCATCACGTGACCTCGCGATATCCGCAGGAATCCCGTGAAGACGTGATGCGGGGTGTGCAACTGGACGGGCACGGTGTCCCGCGTACCGACATCCACGGAAAGGCAGCTATAGCCATGGATCCACTTCTCGCCGTGAGCGAAGAGGTGCGCACCGCTGTTGCCGAACGACGCCCGGTCGTAGCGCTGGAATCCTCGCTCATCGTCAATGGACCGGCCTATCCGGCCAACGCTGAACTCAGCCTCGACATCGAGAAGGCGGTTCGCGACCGCGGCGCGGTACCCGCAACCATCGGCATCGCCGACGGGGAGTTCGTCGTGGGCATGGACGCCGACCTGATCGACCGATTCGCCTCCGCCAAGAGCATCCCGAAGGTCAGCGCACGCGACCTCGGCACCGTCCTGGCCGGCGGCGGCCTCGGCGCCACGACGGTCGCCGGCACCGTGGTGCCCGCGGTCCGCGCCAGCATCGCGGTCTTCTCCACCGCCGGAATCGGAGGCGTCCACCGGCGCGCTCAGGAGACCTTCGACGTTTCCGCCGACCTCCAGCAGTTCACCCGGAGCCGGATCACTGTGGTGTGCGCCGGCGCCAAGTCCATCCTCGACCTCCGCCTGACCGCCGAGTATCTGGAGACCGCGGGCGTGCCCGTGCTCGGGTACCGCACGGACACACTCCCGGCCTTCTACGTTCGTGAGTCCGAGGTGCCGGTGAGCCGCGTCGACAACCTGACTGTCGCCGCTCGGGCGACCCGGCTGCACTGGGAGGTGAACGGCGACCGTTCGGTCTTGCTCACGGCCCCCATAGACGAGCAGGACGCCCTGGACGGCGACGAGATCGAGCGAGCCATCCAGGCCGCTCTCGTCGAGGCCGACCGGGCAGGCGTGCGCGGAAACGCCATCAGCCCTTTCCTGATGCGTGCCCTCACAGAAGTGACCGCGGGCCGCAGTGCTGCGGCGACTCGCGCGGTACTGCTGTCGACCGCCCGTGTCGCCGGCGAGTTCGCCGTCGCCCTCGCGGCCACCCCCGGGGAGCGGTGAGATGGCGGATCCGCACACCATCCCGTACCGCGGAGTCGTCTTCGACTTGGACGGCACCCTCGCCGACACTCCCGGCGCCATCGTATCCATCACTCTCCAGGTCCTTCGCGGGCTGGGGCGGGAAGCGGACGATGCGGCGGTGCGCGCCACCGTCGGCAAGCCGCTGGACCGCAACTTCGCCCAGTTGCTCGACCTGCCCGCCGATCACTCGCAGGTGCTCGACGCCATGGCCGCTTACCGCAGCGGCTTCGGTGAGTACCTTGCGGAGCATCGTGAGCGCATGCTGTACCCCGGCGTGCCGGAGGGGCTGACCAAGCTGCGCGACCTCGGCCACACCCTGGCCGTCGCCACTTCCAAGACTTACGAGGCCGCGGTCAGGACGATGGACGCGACCGGCATCTTGGGTCAGTTCACGGTCATTGCCGGACACGACTCGGTGAGCCGCGGAAAGCCCGCGCCCGACATGGCGCTGTACCTGGCGGAAGAGCTCGGGATTCCTGCCGAAGAATGTGTCGTCGTCGGTGACGCGACGGGTGACATCGAGATGGCTCGCGCTGCCGGCATGGCTTCTATCGGTGTCTCCTACGGTGTCGCTACCGCCCAAGACCTCATGGCTGCCGGTGCCTTGGCGATAGCTGATTCCTTCGACAGTGTCGTCTCGGCGGTTTCGCGAGGCGGAGGCGAATGACGGACGTCCTGACCACGTCGGCCGTGTGACGGGAGGTGATGACCACTCACGAGTGGCTGATGCTCGAGGCCGCCGCCTCCGCGCTGGAGGCGGCGGGCCGGCACCAGTGGGCCGCCGTTCCCTGGACCTCATCCTGGACGCGGATGCTGTGGCGGGCGTCGAGTGGCCCGCGGATGCGGTTCGAGGCCGGCCCGTCAACGGGCCTGGTGCAGCACGCACGTGGGGCAGGTGGCTGGCAAGGGAGTTGCGGGCGCTAGCCTCCTCGCATGTCTCTCACCGTTGACCAAGTGGCCGGATACGTGGAGCGGGACCTGGACGCCGACCTGGCGCGCTGGTTCCCCGGCGCGCCGCGGGCCGGGGCGGCGCCGGGCCGGCCGGTCGAGCCGTTCCTCGGCAGGCTCCCGCGGGACGCCGCGACCGCGTTGGCCGGCTTCGACCGGAGGGTGCGGGCGGGGGCCGTGCCGCGGGCGCTGGACGTCTGCGACTGGTCGTACGGGTTCGCGTTCGGGGCCAACGGCTGCCGGATCCTCGACTCCGACTACGAGACGGAGCTCTCCGACGACGACGTGTGGTCCGTCGGCGCGGACGGCGGAGGCAACTACCACGTCGTCCTCGCCTCCGGCCGCGTCGCGCTGTGGTTCCACGAGGAGGAGGTCATCGAGGCCGACACGCAGTACGACAGCCTCGACGTCTTCCTGTGGTCGGTGGTCCGCCACCGCGCCGTACGCGCGGGCGTCCTCGACCTGGCGGCGGTCGAGGCCGACTTCCGCTCCCTCGCGCAGCCAGGAGCACTGGCACCGGAGGTCGGACTCCTGGCCTCGCTGGCCTGACGTGGGCACCGCGGCGAGCCGGGGCCGGGGTGCGCGCGTCAGTCGGCCGGGTCCTCCCGCGGTTGCAGCAGGGCCTGTTTGAGCAGCCAGAACACGTGGTCGCTGACGCGGGCGGGCGGCTCCCCGGCGCGGTCGGCGACGAGGCCGGTGAGCGTGCCGAGGGCGAGGGGGCCTTCCCGCGCGGCCACGGACAGGGCCGTGCGGAGGAGGCCGAGGCGGAGCACGCCGAGGGCGGTGACGTACGCGGGCAGGGGGGACTCGCCCGCCAGGGCTGCGGCACCGTACGGGGTCACCGCCACCGGCGTGGTGCCGTCCAGGGTCCGGCTCGGGTAGGAGGCGAACACCGCCTTGTGGTCGATCGCGGTGTGGTCGGCGCGGCGCGGCACGGGGTCCGGGAGCCGGGCGGCGACGGCCGTCAGCTCGTCCCAGAGGCGTTCGTGCGCGCCGATCACCCTGGCCCAGGAGTAGCGGGCGAGGGCGCGGCGGCGTGAGGCGTCGGCCATCCGCGCCCGCAGGCCCTCGTCCCTGACCAGGGTGCGCAGCGCGGCGCGCAGCGCCTGCGGGTCGACCACGGTGGACTGCGCGAGGAGCAGGTGTTCGGGCAGGTCCCCGCGGTCGTAGAGGCCCTGCCGGGCGAAGGCCTCGCCGCCGGCCGGGCTCCAGTAGGTCGGTACGAGGAAGCCGGTGCGGCCGTGCGCCACGCTGTCGCGGTAGCCGTCCCAGTCCGACACGACCTGGGGGAGGCCGCAGGCCATGGCTTCGACGACGGTGATGCCGAACGTCTCCTGGACGTTGTCGACCGGGGACACGAACAGGTCCGCGGCGGCGTAGAACGTGCCCCGGTCCGCCGGGTCCACGGGCTCGACGACCCGGACGCGGTCGGCCACGCCGAGCCGCGCGGCCCAGTCGCGCAGCGTCCTGCCCCACCGGGGCGGCCCGCCCCCGGCGAGGAGCAGCAGGAGGTCGCGCCCCGGTTCGTCGGCGACGAGGTGCCGGAAGGCGGTGACGAGCGGCAGCAGGTCGGCCTTGTCGCCGGACGAGAACCGGCCGAGCCACAGCAGGACGCACGCGCCGGGCGGCAGGTCCAGGGCCCGGCGAGCGGCCTCCCGCCCGCCCGGGCGCAGGGCGTCGGTGTCCACCCCCAGCGGGATGACGTCGAGACGGCCACGGAAGCGCAGGTCGGCGCCGTGCCGGGCCCGCAGGTCCGCTGCCACGGCCTCCAGGAGGCGGCGCGCCGCCCGGCGCGTGCTCTCGCTGGTGCAGATCAGCGCGTCGCACGGGGCGGTGTCGGCGAGCAGCAGCCGCAGCGCCCACTCGTGCGCCAGCTCCGGATAGCTCAGGACGTGCGGCGTGGCCGTGACCGGGTGGCGGCGTGCCGCGAACCGCCCGCGCAGCGTCACCGCGGTGGCCAGGTCGCCCTCGGAGTCGTGCCAGGCCCTGAACGGATGGCCCGCGACGTCCCGTACCAGCTCGGCGAAGTCGGTGACGGTGAGTTCGACCCCCGGCCGGGCGGGGGCGGCGCGCAGACGTGAGCGGGCGGCGGTGGCCCGGTCGTGGAAGACGTAGTAGCGGCCCGGCGCGCCATGGCGGAGCAGCGCCGGCCAGAACGCGTCGACCGCGGCGCCCGCGCCGTACACGGTGCGCCGGGGCGGGGCACCGGGGGCGGGGACCGGGTCGTCGTACAGGTACGTGGCCAGGCGGGCGGGGGCTGTCACGACGAGGGCCCTTCGCCGCTCGCCTCGACCGAGCGCAGGGTCAGCTCGAGCACCGCCGCGGAGTAGAACTCCATCGCGTCGCCCGGCCCGCCGTCGGCCCACGCCAGGTAGCGGGAGAGCAGGACGCCGGGGTCGACGAGGCGCGTGTCGGCGAGCAGCGGAGCGGCGAACAGGGAGGCCAGCAGGGGGCGGGAGGGGCCGCGCAGGGCTGCGGTCATGGCCGGGGAGAAGTCGTCCGTCCCGCAGGGGCGGCCGACGCCCCGCAGGCCGAGCCGGGTGAGCAGGTCGCGCTGCACGGTGCGCCCGGATCGCCACCGGCCCGGCAGCCGTCGGCACAGCCGGGCGAGCTCCGGCGTGCACAGCGGATGGACCGGCCAGATGCCGTGACGGAGGTACAGGGCCGAACCGGAGGTCACCGACTCCACGGCGGATTCCGCGACGTGCCCCCGCGGGGCCGGGTCGAAGGCGGAGACCGGATCGGCCCGCGCGTCGAGGAGCATCTCCCGCGCGGAGCCGGTGAGATGCTCCGGAACGGGGTCCGGTCCCGGGGCCGGGGCCGTGCTCGTCGGCCCGTCCCCGGGCGAGGGAGGGCTGTTGTCCCCCGGCGCGGGAGGACTGTCGTTTCCCGGCGGGGGAGGGCCGTCGTCCCCCGGTGAGGGAGGCCCGTCGTCCGGGTGCGGCCCGCACAGTTCGTCGCCGCCGAAGCCGGTGAACAAGCACCGCACGCCGTCGGCGGCGGCCGTGGCGAACAGGGCGCCGACCGCCTCGTGGTAGCACTCCTCCCAGGGGACCACTCCCCGCGCACGCGCCCGCGCGCCCCCTGGCGGTAGCAGCGGATCGGCCGCGAGGGCGCGCGTGGTGTCCACCGCGCCGAACCGGTCGACCACCTCCGCGCGCCGCACCCGCTGCCCGGCCTGCTGCGCCCCCGGCATGGTGAGCCCATAGGTACGGGGCCGTCGCCCGGTCAGCGTCGCCACGCACGCCGTGACCAGGGACGAGTCCAGGCCGCCGCTCAGCTCGCAGGCCGCCCGGCCCGCGTCGGCGGCACCACCGGGCCCGGCCCAGCGCCGTACGGAGGCCCCGAGCGTCCGCCAGAACGCGCCGGGGACGTCGCCGCCCGGCACCACCCGGCCGACGCGGGGCAGGGGCACCGGCGGGGGGTAGTTGACGCGCAGGGGCTGTGCGGGGGCGTCGTCCACCGGCCAGGTGCCGCGTGAGCCCGCGCAGAGCAGCCACATGTCCCGCAGCAGCGTGCGCCGCGAGTACGGGGTGTCGGACCAGGCGAGGAACGCCGCGGCGCGCAGGGGGTCCAGGCAGTCCCGGCCGAGCAGGCGGTACAGGCGGCTCGGGTCCCAGTCGGCGTGCAGTTCCTCCCGCCGGGCGACGGCGTACAGGGAGCCGGTGCCCCACGGTCCCGCGTGCACGGTGAGCCCGCCCGGTGCACCGCCGCCCCCGGCCCGGATGACGACGGTCACCGAGGACAACGGCCATGCCAAGGCCGCGGCCAGGGCCATGTCCCACGCCGGTACGAAGGCGCCGGTGTCGCCCTGCGGCACGGCACCGGACATGTCTCCGGCGCGGGGCCGACGCGGCGCACCGGCGCAGCGCTCCCGAACCGACAGGAAGAACCTGCCGTGCCCTGCGAAGGCCACGTTCTCCAGGGCAGGATGACGGAAAGGAGTGATATGGCTGTGCCCGGCCGACCAGCCGTGCGCAGCAGGTCGCCATACGCGCCCGAGGTCGTCACGGCGCACGCGAAAGCGGAGCATGAACCCGGGCTTACCCCTTCTTTCTCCTCTGCCTGTCCCTGCTGCCCAGCAGTTTGCCGAATACCGGGCGGGCCTCGTCACCGCCGGGACGTTCACCGGCCGAGGCGCCGGATTCCCCTGCTCCTTCCGGCCCTTCCGGCTCGAACAGTTCCTCGGCGGTGGCGACCAGTTCGTCGGTGGGGTCCTTGGCGGTGTCCGCCGGGGCAGTGGATTCGTCCGCCGGAGTCGCGGACCGGGCTGTCGGGTTCGCGGTTTCGTCTGCCGGAGTCGTGGATTCTTCCGGTGAGGTCGTGGATTCGGCCGGGGGGTTCGTCGCTTCTTCCTCGCCGCCCATGGTCCCTCTCTGGCTGAGTCGTCGGCTTTCCCGAGAGTCTCCGATCCCGGGGCCCCGTCCGACAGCGTCAAACCGGTCAATGCGTGAACCACTTCATCCGCCGCCCGGCGTGCGGCAGGCGAGCTATGCCGATATTCCGCAGCAATGCAAGGCAATCGGTACGTCTTCGCCGGGGCGGCGGATGCGTATGGTGCGGGCGGGCCGGGTCGGGCGGATGGTGTCGCCGGATGCGGCCTGTCACCGGCGGTCCCGCCGGACCTGGCGGCGCGTCAGGACAGCAGGCGGGAGATCCCTTCCCGGCGTCGGCTCCCGACAATGGCCAGGACACGTATTGCGGCGATTCTCATGCCTGGCCGAGAATTCGGGTGCCCACGGATGAGCTGTCCTGGCGTTGGCGCACGGCGACGACGGACGAATGGCGCGGCGGAAAGCGATCCACCCTGCACGCGACGCCCTGCACGGAACACTCCGCACGGAAACGCTCCGCACGGAACGCCCGCACGGAACGCCCGCACGGAAACGCCCCGCACGGACCCGGAATCGTTCCCTCCCCCCACGGACAAGGAAGAGGCATGGCCACTTTCGACGTGCAGATAACAGCCGGTCAAGCGCCGAGCAACTGCTGGATAACGGCCACCGGACAAGAGATCCACACGATCAACGACGCGGAGAGCAAGGCCTTCGGGTTCGACGACTACGACAGGATCAGGCGGGCCTGCGGGAGCATCATCGGGGAGTCGCCGGACGAATGGTTCCTGCACAACCCGACCAAGCCCCACCCCAACTCCGGCGACCACCGGTACGACAACGCGTACGACGTGTTCGGATGGCAGCCCGTCACGGTGACGCTCCGGCCGATCAAGTCCGAATGGCTCGGGGTCGACACCAACCCCGTCATCGCGTACCACGTCGAGTGGGACAACGAACTGGACCACCCCGCCACGTATTCCGCGGACATGTCGGTCACGAAGACCGAGAGCGTCAGCCACACCATTTCGTCGAACACGTCCATCGGCGTGGGCACCACGATCAGCTTCGGCATCGGCATCGAGGGCTTCGGGGACGTCTCCAGGGAGGGGAGCTTCACCTTCACCAAGGAGTGGGGCGACTCCACCACGAACACCCAGGACATCATGGTGGGCACCACCGCGCAGGCGTACGACGACGTTCCCGCCCACTCGTCGGAGACCGCCTACCTCTGGTCGAACCTGGGCACCGCGCGCTACCGGGTCACCTATCAGGCGAGCCTCAGCGGCTGGCTGATGACCATCAACAACGACTGGTACGGCGGCCACGGCTACCGCGGCCTGAACCCCGGCTCCGTCCTCGGCAAAGCGGGTCTTGCCAGTACCGTCACCGTCCAGTACGACCACACCGTGGGCTTCTACTCCGGCGCCCGCATCGACCTCGCTCCCGGGCCCTACGACCCGAACCACACCCCGCCGTACGGGTCGCTGGCCCATGCGATGGTCTTCGCCCCCAAGGACACGCCCGCGCCGGGCGGCGACGCCGGGAACGGCGGAGGCGCCTCCGCGTAGCCCCACCGGCTTGCGGGCGGAGGCCGTCCACGTGGGCACCGGCAGCACGCCGGTGCCCACTGCCGTGCCGGCCGGGCCCCGTCCGCTCACTGCCCGGAGCGCGACCTTCCCTCCTGCCCCACGTGCTGCCGTACCCAATCGGTGACACCGCTCAGCCGGGCGGCGGCCCGGGCCGGGTCACCGGTGCGGACGGGCTGGTCCACCTCGAAGTCGTGCCCGGTCAGGCCGCTCTCGTCCTCGACGACGCGGGCGATGCGGTAGGCCCGCCGCATCAGGTCCCGTGCCGCCGGGCCCGCGTGGCCGTAGGCGACCTCGACGGTGGCCGTGTCGCCGCAGTAGTCGAGCTGCACGCGCCCCGGCGGGCCGACCGTCTCCAGGGTCAGGCCGTACGGGAACTCCTCCATCCCGACAGGTCCGACGTCCCGCGCGACGCGGTCCACGATCCGCTCCCACGCGGCCCGTTGCGCGGCGGTCAGCCGCAGCGGCGCCGGTTCCACGTCCGGATCGAAGTCGGCGCCGAGGCGCGCGACCGCTTCCTCGAGCGTCGAGCCCGGCGGTACCCGTACCAGCGTGATGTCGTAGGTCACCGGACGAATGTAGACGTGCGGAGTTCCTCCGCCGGTGTGGCGGTCCGGCGCACATCGGTCGGCGACGGCACCGGGCAGCGGGGAGGTGCTCCCGGAAGGACCGGCGGCGGTGGTGTCCGTGTGCGCCGGTTTGCGGTTTCCGCAAAGGATGGTTTTGCGGTTTCCGCAAAAAAGAGGGGGTCTGGCGGGGCCTCCGGCGGAGTCTGTGGGCATCGACGTCCACCGACCGAAGGTGCCGCCCGTGCGTACGACCTCACCAGCCGCCACCGTCCCGGCCGTGCCCGCTCTCGCTGCTCGTCGGCGCTGGGCGGTCCTGGCGATCTGCGCCCTGAGCATGTTCCTGGTGGGGCTGGACACGACCATCGTCAACGTCGGCCTGCCCGCGATCGGTGCCGGGCTCGGGACGAGCACGCGCCACCTGGAATGGATCGTCGACAGTTACACCATCGTCCTGGCGAGCCTGCTGACCACCTCCGGGGCGCTGGCCGACCGCTTCGGACGGCGCCGCGTGTTCCAACTCGGCCTGAGCGTCTTCGGCGTGGCGTCGCTGGCGTGTGCGCTCGCCCCGTCCGCCGGGGTCCTGATCGCGGCCCGCGCCGTCCAGGGCATCGGTGCCTCGATGCTGAGTCCGGTGGCCCTGGCGATCGTCGTCAACGCCATGCCGGACGCCCGGGAGCGCGCCCGCGCCATCGGGGTGTGGGCGTCGGTCTTCGGCCTGAGCATGGCCGCCGGGCCCGTCACCGGCGGTGCCCTCCTCGCCGTCCTGGACTGGCGGGCCCTGTTCTGGATCAACATCCCGGTGATCGTCGCCGCGCTGGTCCTCAGCGCGCTGTTCGTCCCGGAGTCGCGCGCCCCGCGGCACCGCTCGCTCGACCTGCCCGGCCAGGCCCTGCTCGTGCTCGTCGTCGGCCTCACCGTCGCGATCCTCATCGAGGGCCCGCACCAGGGGTGGACCGCGCCCCTGACCGTGACCGGCTACGGGACGGTCACCGCGGCGGCCGTCGCCTTCGTCGCCGTCGAACGGCGGCGCCGCGAACCGCTGATGGACCTCTCGCTGTTCCGCGTGCCCGCCTTCGGCGCCGCCGTCCTCGGCGCCACGGCCGTCTTCACCGCGCTGAACCTGACGCTGCTCCTGAACACCTACTACCTCCAGCACGCCCGCGGACTCTCCGCGCTCCTCGCCGGCTGCGCCACCCTGCCCATGGCGCTGGCGGCCACCGTGTGCGCGCCCGTGGCCGGGGCCATGGTCGGCCGCCACGGCCCGCGCCGGCCGCTGCTCATCGCCGCCACGAGCCTGACCGCGGGCGCCCTGGCCCTCGTCGGCCTCAGCGACAGCACGCCGCTCGCGCTGCTGCTCGGCGCCTACCTGGTCATCGGCGTCGGCGTGGGCTTCGCCAACGCGCCCCTCACCAACACCGCCGTCGGCGGCCTGCCCCGCGAGCGCGCCGGCGTCGCGGGCGCCATCACCTCGACCGCCCGGCAGGTCGGAGCGGCGGTCGGCGTCGCGGTGGGCGGGGGCCTCGTCGCCGGGCAGGACCCCGACCGGCTCGCCGAGGCCTCGCACCCCGGCTGGCTCACCGCCGCGGCGTGCGGAGCGGCACTGTTCCTCGTGGCGCGCGCCGCCCGCCCGGCCGCCTGAGTGCCCCGGCGTGGCGCGCGCCGCCCGGCCGCCCGAGTGCCCGGTGTGGCCCGAGGACTGCCTCTCTTTCCGGCCCGGCGGCCGGAAAAGGTTGTGCGAAAGGACAGGGCGCGCGCCCGGCCCCGGGCATTCGCGCGGAACACGTACGCCCCTGGGCTCCGGAGGGGACGGCGGCGCGGTGAGCGCTGGTCGCAAGGTTTCTTCTGACCAGAACTCGTTTCAGATAGGACAGGAACGCTCCGTCGATCACCGCCGGATGCACGCCGGTGATCACTCTGCACATGATTAGTCCTATGAGATGACTTGCATTTGTTCTGTTGCTCCGTGCCCGTGGCGTGCGGCTAGCTACTCACCGAGTCGCCGCCTCCCGCTCCGGGTTCCCGATGAGCCAGGGCGTGGGCGGTCACGAGCCGGTGCGCCGGTTCGGGGCCGGCCGGGGAGGCGGTGGCGAAACCGGCATGAGGAGAAGCCATGAAGAAGGCGTATGAAGCTCCGACGCTCGCCCGCCTCGGCACGTTCCGGAAGAAGACCGGGTTCCTGCAGCGCAACGGCAACGACCGTCTGATCCTCAGCAAGAACTGACGGTCGAGGGCTCGGAGACCCGACGCCATGACTGAACCGCACCACGGTGCGGGTCCGGGCCGCGGCGACGCGCACTTCGCGGTCTTTCCCGACCGCGTGGACGCGGCCGCCGCGGCCCGTTCCTTCGCCCGCCCCGGAACCCGCACGCTGCCCCACGCCTCGGGGCGGCCCTGGCTGGTCGGCTCCTGGCACGACGACGAGATCGTCACCGCCCGCGCCGGATCGGCCGCCGTCGCCGTCCTCGGCTGCTGCCCCGTCGACGCCGCCCACCTGCACCGGCACGTCGCACGGATGCGGGACCTCACGCACCTCGACGCCCTGGCCCGCACCCTGCCCGGCAGCCACCACCTGGTGGCCGCGCTCGACGGCCGGCTGCGGGTGCAGGGCACCGCGTCCGGCCTCCGGCTGGTGTTCCACGCCCGGATCGGGGGCGTGCACACCGCCGCCACCAGCGCGGACGTCCTGGCGGCCGCGCTGGGCGCCGCCCCCGACCCGCGCCAGGTGGCCGTACGGCTGCTGTGGCCGGTCCCGCACCCGCTCGCGGAAGCGCCCCTGTGGCCGGGCGTCACGGCGGTGTCCCCGCACGACGCGCTGCTGATCGCGGCGGACGGGCGCACGCTGCGCCACGCGCGCTGGTGGACCCCGCCGGAGCCGGTCCGGAGCCTCGCCGACGGCGCCCCCGACGTCCGCGCGGCCCTCACCGAGGCCGTCGACGCCCGCACCCGCCAGGGCGGCGTGGTCAGTTGCGACCTCTCCGGCGGCCTCGACTCCACCTCCCTGTGCTTCCTCGCGGCACGCTCGCCCGCGAAGGTGGTGGCCAGCACCTGGCCCGGGCGGGACCCGGCCGACAGCGACCTGCACTGGGCCCGGCTGGCCGCCCGGTCCCTGCCCGAGGTCGAGCACGTGGTCTGGGACGCGGACGCCTCGCCACTGGTCTACCAGGACCTGCTCGGCATCGACGACCTCCTGGACGAGCCCACCATCGGCGTGATGGACCGCGCCCGGGTCCTGCACCATCTGCCGGGCATGGCCGAGCGGGGCAGCCGGCTGCACCTGACCGGCATCGGCGGCGACCACGTGGCCTGGTGCTCCGAGGCGTACTACCACCGCCTCGCGCGCACCCGGCCGCTGTTCGCCCTGCGGCAGTTGCGCGGCTTCCGGGCCCTGTGGCAGTGGCCGCTCGGCGGCATGGGCCGCGCCCTGGCCGACACCCGGCCGTACGGGAGGTGGCTCGCGGACGCCGGCCGGCACCTGCGCGACCCGCTGCCCGCCACCGCCATCACCAGCCTGGGCTGGGGCATGCCGCCGCGCCTGTTCGACTGGGTCACCCCCGAAGCCAGACAGATGGCGGCACGAGCCCTGCGCGAGGCCGCCGAGACCGCCGTCCCGCTGCACCCGGACCGGGGCCTGCACGCCGACCTGGAACAGATCCGCTCCTGTACGCGCATCATCCGGCAGTGGGACCGGATGGCCGCCAGGGCCGGTGTGCCGATGGCCTCCCCCTTCCTCGACGACCGCGTCATGGAGGCGTGCTTCGCCGTCCGCCCCGAGGAGCGCGTGACCCCCTGGCGGTACAAGCCCCTGCTCACCGCCGCGATGCGGGGCATCGTGCCGGACGCGTGCCTGGGCCGCACCACCAAGGCCGCGGCCTCCATGGACGCCGCCAACGGGCTGCGCGAGCACCGCGGCGACCTGCTGGCGCTCTGGGAGGACTCGCGCCTCGAACGGCTCGGCCTGGTCGACGGCGAAGCCCTGCGCCGCCTGGCCCAGCGGCCGTCCACGCCCGGCCTGCACGACGCGATCCTCTACTCCACGATCGCCGCGGAGGTGTGGCTGCGCGGCCTGCCCCGGGCCACTCCCGCCCTCTCCTGAGCCCGCCCACGAGCGAAAGGCACCACCATGGCACTGCGGTTCAGCACCACGGTCTCCACGGCGGAGACCGACTACGGCACCGTCCTCCTGGACGAGCGCAACGGCGCGTACTGGGAACTGAACCCCACCGGCACCCTGGTCGTCCACGCCCTGATGCGCGGGGACGACGAAACCGCCGCCGCCGAGGCCCTCGCCGCCCGCTTCGACGTCGACCGGGCGCGGGCCGAGCGGGACGTCGCGACCCTGGTGGCGGAGTTGCGCGCGGCGGGGCTCGCCCGATGACGACGCCCAGCGCGCTGACGCCGCCCACGGCGGTGCCGTTCGCCCGGCGCCTGGCCGCCCGTCTCGTGCTCGTGCCCGCCCTCGTGCTGTCGTTCCTGCCGCGCGGCCGCGTCCGCGCCGTCCCCGGCGTGCTGCGCCGCGGCGCCGC
>NZ_BNBT01000018.1 GCF_014656095.1 Streptomyces longispororuber | reverse complement strand
CCCCGGCACCGCCGCGGCCGCCGGTCCCCGCGCCGCGGACTCCCGTGGCCGCGCGGCCACGGGCCTCAGTCCAGCGGCCGCGCCGGCCGCCGCTGGTCCATGGCCGGCGGCTCCGGCGTCGGGGAGGCCCGGACGATCGTGATCAGCCGGTCCGTGAGCTGGAGCGCCCCGATCGCCGGGTCGTCGTACGCGAGCAGCCGATGGCCCCGTACGACGCTGACGACCAGGTCCTTCATGTCCCGCACGCTCTTGCCCGCCTCGGCCTTTATCACCGGCCGCTCGACGAGGTCGAGGCCGCTGCCCTGCTGGATCAGGTCCTCCATGACCACGCCCGCGCTGGGGCTCAGCACCGACAGGCCGAGCAGCCGCCCCGCCGCGCTGGCGCTGGTGATCACCGCGTCGGCGCCCGACTGCTTCAGCAGCGGCGCGTTCTCCTCCTCGCGCACCGCGGCCACGATCTTCGCGTGCCGGTTGAGCTGGCGGGCGGTGAGCGTGACCAGGACCGCCGTGTCGTCGCGCTGGGTGGCCACGATGATCTGACGGGCCTTCTGCACCTCGGCCCGCAGCAGCACATCGCTGCGCGTCGCGTCGCCGACGACCCCGGCGTACCCCTCCGCCGTGGCCGCGTCGACCACCTTGGAGCTGGGGTCGACGACCACGACCTGCTCGGGCTTCAGTCCGGTCGCCCGCACGGTCTGGATCGCGGACCGGCCCTTGGTGCCGAAGCCGACGACGACGGTGTGGTCACGCAAGTTGGACCTCCAGCGGGAAAGCCGCCATTCCTCACGGGTGCGTTCGGTCAGCACCTCGAGCGTGGTGCCGACCAGGATGATCAGGAAGAGCACGCGCAGCGGCGTGATCAGCAGGATGTTGACCAGGCGCGCGCTGTCGCTGTGCGGGACGATGTCGCCGTACCCGGTCGTGGAGAGCGTCACGGTGGCGTAGTACGAGGCGTCGAGGAGGTCGACCTCCCCGTTCGCGTTGTCGTGGTACCCCTCGCGGTCGAGCCACACGATGGCGATCGTGACCAGGAGGACGAACAGCGCCATCAGCAGCCGCTTGCCGACCTGGCGCAGGGGGCGTTCGACGACACGCCGGGGAAGTTTGACCCGACGCGTCACCAAATGTTCGTCGGCTTGGCGCGCGATCGCGTCATGGCCGGGCAGTTTCACGTGAAACACACCTCGTTGAAGGGACCGTTCGGGCCGCCGGAGCTCAACTCACCGTACTGGCCACGCGCTTCACCCCAGGGCAGATCGAGGATCTCCACCTCCTGGTGACGGCCCGCCCCGCCCGGCCGCACCACCGCGAGCCCGTCGGCGACGGCGATGCCCCGCAGCATCGCGGGCCCGTTGTAGCGCAGCGGCACCGCGTACGGGCCCCGCACGGAGACCGGCACCAGGCGCGTGTCCCGCGGATGCCCGTGTACGTCGTCCCGCAGGGGCACCGCGTACGGCGCGGCGGCGGGGCGCCCGGCGAGCCCGCGCAGCAGGGGCGCGGCCAGGGTGAGCAACCCGGAGACGGCGGCCAGGGGGTTGCCGGGGAGGCCCACCAGGTAACGGGGGGATGCCTGGGGAGCGAGGGACGCCTGTGGGTCTGGGGGGGCCTGCGGGCCGGGGGGTGCCTGGCCGGGGGCTGCCTGGCCGGGGGGTGCGGTGGCCGTCGCGGGCAGGCGCGCGAGCAGCATCGGGTGGCCGGGGCGCACCGCGACCCCGTCGACGAGCAGGTCCGCGCCGAGGTGGCGCAGCGCGGGGTGGACGTGGTCGACGGGCCCGGACGCGGTGCCTCCCGTCGTCACGATCACGTCGGCCGTGGACCGGGCCAGCGCCGCGTACAGGGTGTCCGCGTCGTCGCCGAGGCGCCGCACGGCGGTCACGTCCGCGCCCAGCGCGCCCAGCCAGGGCGGCAGCATCGGGCCGAGCGCGTCCCGGATGCGGCCCTCCTGCGGTAGCCCGGAGGTGAGCAACTCGTCGCCCAGGACCAGCACTTCCACGGTGGGGCGCGGCGCCACGGGCAGCGTGTCGTACCCGGCTGCGGCGGCGAGACCGAGCACGGCGGGGGTCACCAGGGTGCCGCGCGGCAGGAGCCGGTCGCCGGTGCGGCACTCCTGGGCACGCGGCCGGATGTCCTGGCCGGGCACGACGTCGTGCTGGGCGTACAGGTGTCCCTTGTCGTCCACGTGCGCGTGCTCGCTGCGGATGACGGCGGTGGTGTCCCGTGGGATGCGGGCGCCGGTCGCGATCCGGACCGCTTGGCCGTCACCGAGCGGCTCGGGCCGCTCCTGCCCGGCCAGGACCCCGTCGGGCAGCGCCCTCCAGGGACCGGGCCCGGCCACGGCCCAGCCGTCCATCGCCGAGGTGTCGAACGAGGGCAGGTCGGTGAGGGCCGTCAGGGGCGCGGCGAGGACACGGCCGAGGGCGGCGGGCAAGGGCGCGAGGGCGGGGGCCACGGCGGCCGGAGCGGTCGCCGGGGCCTGGTCGGGGCGGTGCCCGGACGGCGCCCGGGCTGCCCTGGAGACCCCTGCCGCGTGAGCGGCGGCACGGGCTTCGGGCCAGGGGGTGGCGTGACGGGCCACGGGGGTTCCGGTGGCAGGGTTTGGGGCGGAGGGGGTGCCTGGGGCCGAGGGGGCTCCTGGGGCTGAGGGGGCGGGCCTGTCCGAGGGGGTGGGGCCGCCGTCCGGCGGGTTCGTACCCCTCCTCTCCGCACCAGCACCGCTGTCCGACGGCGCGGTACGGCCACGGGGCGGTGGAGCGGAGGCCGTGCCGATGTCTGGCGCGGGGGCAGGCTGGGGCTCCGGCACGCCCCGGCCGCCCTGAGGGACCTGGGGGACCTGGATGCTTCCAAGGTTCTGAGCGCTTCGGCGGGCGTGAGAGCTCCGGGGGGCGTGAGCGCTTTGGGGGTCGTAAGTGCCTCGGGGGTCGTGAGTGCCTCGGGGGTCGTGAGTGCTCTGCGGGTTCGGAGGGGGCTGTTCCCCTCCCGAGCCCAGGGGGAGCTGCTCGTCGTCCGGATCCTGACCGCGTGCCGCAGCCGTGGGCCCACGGCTGCCGCCCCGGCGTGCCGCGCCCCCGCTCCCGGAACGGCCGTCGTTCGCCAGGGCCAGGGCCTCTTCGAGTTCGGCGTCGGCCGAGTGGGGCCCGTTCACGGGGTTCCCGGGGCCGAGGGGGAGGAGTCCTCGGGCGCCGCCGCCGAGCCGGGGGCGGGCCGCGCGCCCCCGCCCTTGGCCGAGGGAGCCTCGCCGGAGGGTGCTGCCGCTGAGGGCGCGCCGCCGGAGGGCGCCTCACTGCCGGGGGCCGCCGCTGTCGAGGGCGCCCCGCCCGCGGCCGTCTCCTGTTCCCAGCGGGCCGCCAGGGCGGCCGCCTTGCGTGCCGCCTCCGCCACGGCCTGCGGCCCGCCGCCCGCCGTACCGACCCGCCCCGCCGCGTACCCGACCAGGAAGGTCGTCAACGGCGCGGCGGGGCGGGCCACTCCGTGCGCGGCGTCACGCGCCAGGTCGAGCAGGGTGCCGGTGTCGACGTCGAGGTCGATGCCCAGTTCGTCCTTGACTGCGGAAATCCATTCATCCAACACGTGCCCATGCTCCCTGATCCGCGCGCGGGCGGCGGCGATGTCGTCCCAGGTGTCGCAGTCGAACGCGGCCAGCGCCTCCGGCACACGGACCAGCTCCAGGGCTCCGGTGAGCAGCCGCAGCGGCAGCCCGGCTAGCCCGCGGTCCTCCGCGGCGGACTCGGACCCACCCCCGGCGGGGCCCTCGCCGCCCGCGGCGAGGCGGTCGAGTTCCCGGCGCAGCGCCGCCCGCCGGTACGCCGCCACCAGCGGCTGGTCGCGGCCCTCGGGGTCCGTGAGCAGCGCGCCGTCGGCCGTACCCACCGCGCCGACGAGGCGGCGTACCGTCTCCTCGCGCAGGAACGGCAGGTCGGCGGAGAGCACCACCACCAGGTCGGCGCCGGTGCGGCGCAGGCCCGCGTCGAGCGCGGCCAGCGGTCCGCCGCCCGCGGGGTGCTCGCGCGCCCACACCACCGGCCGCGAGGTGGGCCGGGGCGCCGCGACGACGACGGTCGTACCGGCGTCCGCGCAGGCGGCGAGGACGCGGTCCAGCAGCGCCCGGCCGCCCACGCGGACACCGGGCTTGTCCGCGCCGCCCAGCCGGGCCGCGCGGCCTCCGGCGAGTACGACGGCGTCGAACGCCGCCGCGCCACGTGCCGAGTTCGCAGTCATCCCCCGAGTATGGGCGCAGGGGGTGCCGTCACCACCACCCCGGGTGTCACTCCGGCCTCAGAGCCCTCGGCGAGGCACCGCAGCGGCACGTGCTCGGACCCTTCCCCGGGGCTGAGGACCGTCTGGACAGCGCCTCAGCCGTACTCCCCCTGTCCCATCGCAGCCGTACCCCCTTGTCACACCGTGCGCAGCAGCACCGCCGGCTGTTCGACGCAGTCCGCCACGAAGCGCAGGAAGCCGCCCGCCGTACCGCCGTCGCACACCCGGTGGTCGAAGGTGAGCGAGAGCTGGACGACCTTGCGCACCGCCAACTCGCCCTGGTGCACCCATGGCTTGGACACGATCCGGCCGACGCCCAGCATGGCCGCCTCGGGGTGGTTGATGATCGGCGTGGATCCGTCGACCCCGAACACCCCGTAGTTGTTCAACGTGAACGTGGAGCCCGTCAGTTCCCCGGGAGTGAGCGTCCCGGCGCGCGCCGCCTCCGAGAGCCGTGCCAGCTCGGCGCTGAGCGACTCGGTGTCGCGTGCGTGCGCGTCCCGTACGACCGGCACGACGAGCCCGCGGTCCGTCTGCGCGGCGAAGCCGAGGTGGACCTCGTCGAGCCGGACGACCTCGCGCGCCTCCATGTCGACCGTGGAGTTCAGCTCGGGGTACCGGGCGAGGGCGGCCGTGCAGATCCGGGCGAGCAGCGCCAGCAGGGACACCTTCGGCCCGCCCGCCGCGTTCATCGCCGTGCGCGCGTGCGTCAGTTCCGTCGCGTCGGCGTCGACCCAGCAGGTGGCGTCCGGTATCTCGCGGCGGCTGCGGGACAGCTTGTCCGCGACGGCACCGCGTACGCCGCGCAGCGGTATCCGCATCCCGGCAGCCGCGGTCCGGCCCCCGGAGGGCTCGGCCCCTGCCGGGCCGCCGGTCGCGGCGCCCAGGGCCGGTGCCGTGCCCCGCGCGGCGGACGCCGGGCCCGGGTCCGCGACCGGCACGGCCGAGGCCGCCGAGGCCCGCATCGCGTCCTCCACATCGGCGCGCAGGATCAGCCCGTCCGGACCCGAGCCCGCCAGCGCCCGCAGGTCGACGCCGTTCTCCCGGGCCAGCCTGCGCACGAGCGGGGAGATGACCGGAACGGGCCCGTCCGCGTACACCGCGTCCGTCCCGCGCACCGAACCCTCCCGGCCCGCGTACTCCTCCGGGCCCGCGTGGTCCCGTGGGCGTACGGGGCTCTCCGGGGGCACGGTGCTTCCCGGCCGCGCGGGGTCCTTATCGCGCGCCGGGCCCTGCCGGTGCGCGGGCCCGTCCGCACGCGGAGGGCCGTCCCCGCGCGCGGGGCCCTGCTCCGGCGCCGGCCGGGTGGACCGCACCCGGCGCCGGCGCGCGGGTGCCGCGGCCGTGCCGTAGCCGACGAGCACGTTCCCGGACCCCTCGCCCGCGCCCGCCGCGTCCCCGGCCCCAGGGGCGGCGCCGTCCGCGGGGGAGCCCGCCGCCGGAGCGCCCACCGCGACCGTCAGCAGCGGCGCGCCGACCGGCAGCTCCGTGCCTTCCTCGCCGAAGCGGGCCGTGACCACGCCCGCGTACGGGCACGGCACCTCGACCATCGCCTTGGCCGTCTCGACCTCGACGACCGGCTGGTCCACCTCGACGACGTCGCCGACCTGGACCAGCCAGCGCGTGATCTCCGCCTCCGTGAGCCCCTCACCGAGGTCGGGCAGCTTGAACTCCAGGACCTGCGCCATCAGCTCCCCGCCTCCCACTGCAACCGCGCCACGGCGTCCAGGATGCGGTCGACGCCCGGCAGGTGGTGCCGCTCCAGCATCGGCGGCGGGTAGGGGATGTCGAATCCGGCGACCCGGAGCACCGGCGCCTCCAGGTGGTGGAAGCAGCGCTCGGTGATCCGCGCGGCGATCTCCCCGCCCGGTCCGCCGAAGCCGGTCGCCTCGTGCACCACGACCGCGCGCCCCGTACGCCGCACGGACGCCGCCACCGTCTCGTCGTCGAACGGCACCAGCGACCGCAGATCGACCACTTCGAGGTCCCAGCCCTCCGCCCGAGCCGCCTCGGCGGCTTCCAGGCAGACCGGCACCGACGGCCCGTACGTGATCAGCGTGGCGCTGCGCCCGGCGCGCCGCACCACGGCCTTGCCGAGGGGCTCCACCGGCTGCGGCGCGTCCGGGTTCCACTCGGCCTTGGACCAGTACAGGCGCTTGGGCTCCAGGAAGACCACGGGGTCGTCGGAGGCGATGGAGGCGCGCAGCAGACCGTAGGCGTCGGCGACCGTGGCGGGCGTGACGACGTGGAGCCCCGGCGTGGCCATGTAGTACGCCTCGGAGGAGTCGCTGTGGTGCTCGACGCCGCCGATCCCGCCGCCGTACGGCACCCGGACGGTGATCGGCATCGGCAGCGCGCCCCTGGTGCGGTTCCGCATCCGCGCCACGTGCGACATGAGCTGCTCGAAGGCGGGGTACGCGAACGCGTCGAACTGCATCTCGACGACCGGCCGGAGGCCGTACATCGCCATGCCGACGGCGGTCCCCAGGATGCCCGCCTCGGCCAGCGGCGTGTCCGTGCAGCGGTCGTCGCCGAACTCCGCGGCGAGGCCGTCGGTGACCCGGAAGACACCGCCGAGCGTGCCCACGTCCTCGCCCATGACGTGCACGGTCGGGTCCTCGGCGAGGGCGTCGCGCAGGGCGCGGCCGAGGGCCTGGCCCATGGTGGCCGGCTTCACGGCGACAGTGGTCATCGGTCCGCCCCGTCCGTCTCGGCCTCGGCCTCCAGCTCGGCCCGCAACTGTGCCGCCTGCTCCCGCAGTTGCGTGGTCTGCTCGGCGTACACGTGCGTGAACAGGTCCATCGGGTCGAGCACCGGGTCCTGGTTCATCCGCTCCCTGAGGTCCGCGGCCATGGCCTCGGCGTCCTCGCGCACCGCCCGGCTGTGCTCCTCGTCGAGCAGCCCGCGCGCGGTCAGCTCCCGTTCCACGAGCAGGACGGGGTCGTGGTCGCGCCAGGCCTCGACCTCCTCGTCCGGGCGGTAGCGGGTGGCGTCGTCCGCGTTGGTGTGCGCGTCCATGCGGTACGTCACCGCCTCCACGAGCGTGGGGCCACCGCCCTCACGGGCGCGCCGCACGGCCTCGCCGAGCACCTCGAGCACCGCGACCGCGTCGTTGCCGTCCACGAGGCGGCCCGGCATGCCGTACCCCACGGCCTTGTGGGCGAGGGAGGGCGCGGCCGTCTGCTTGGCGAGCGGCACGGAAATCGCGAAGCCGTTGTTCTGCACCAGGAAGACCGCCGGCGCCTGCCAGACGGCCGCGAAGTTCAAGGCCTCGTGGAAGTCGCCCTCGCTGGTGCCGCCGTCGCCGATCATGGCGAGCGCCACCACGTCGTCGCCCTTGAGGCGCGCGGCGTGCGCCAGGCCCACGGCGTGCGGGAGCTGGGTGGCCAGCGGGGTGCACAGGGGCGCCATCCGGTACTCACGCGGGTCGTAGCCGGTGTGCCAGTCGCCGCGCAGGAGCGTCAGGGCGCGCACCGGGTCGAGGCCGCGGGCGACCGCCGCGAGCGTGTCCCGGTAGCTGGGGAAGAGCCAGTCGCGCTCCTGAAGGGCGAGGGCGGCCGCTATCTCGCACGCCTCCTGGCCGGTGCTGGACGGGTAGACCGCGAGCCTGCCCTGCTTGGTGAGGGCCGTCGCCTGCGTGTTGTACCGCCGCCCGCGCACGAGCTCGGCGTGCAGGCGCAGCAGCAGCTCAGGGGCCACCTCGGACGCCGCGTCGGTGCCGAGCACCCGGTACGGCGCCGCGTCCGGCAGCAGCGGCGCGGGGTCGGTCCTGGCCTGCCATGCGGGAGGCGGGGCCGGCCGGTAGGCGCCCCTCTGCTCCATGACCGTCATGACGGCACCTCCTGGGGGGATGCTGAGAGGAGCGGTCTCCTCGTGGGAGCGGCAACAGAGGCGCAGCGGTGTGACGCGCCTCACCTACCGATTGTTCGGTCGACGGCACATTTTGGCTACAGGCACCTTCAGGCTGTGGACAAACGGTTCTCCACAGCCTGGGATGGACGCATAACGTCCATGGTAGGGAGGCGGGGGGACATGGCATCTGAACGAATGGCCGACAAGCGGGACGGGAGCCGACCGCTGCCTCCGCCCCGCCCGCTGGACGCCATCGACCGCGACATCCTGCAGATCCTGCACACGGACGGGCGCGCCTCGATAAGGTCCGTGGCCGAGCGCGTCCACGTGTCGCGGGCCAACGCCTACGCCCGCATCAACCGGCTGATCGAGGACGGCGTCATCCGCGGCTTCGGCGCCCGCGTCAACTACGAGCGGGCAGGCCAGGGCGCGTCCGCGTACATCACCCTGAAGATCGTCCAGAACACCTGGCGCACGGTCCGCGAGCAGTTGCGCACCCTGCCGGGAGCGGCCCACATCGCCTTGGTGAGCGGGGACTTCGACGTCCTGCTCCTGGTGCACACGCCGGACACGCGCGCGCTGCGCGAGCTGGTCCTCACCCGGCTCCAGTCCATCCCCGAGGTGCTCAGCACGCGCACCCTGCTGGTCTTCGAGGAGGACGACCTGGACATGGAGAGCTGAGCCCGGCCGGCCCGCGGGCGCCGCGGCCGGCCGGCGGCTACCGCCGGGTCTCAGCCATTCGTCCGCAGTCCGCCGAAGGCGAACTGCACCACGGCGTCGGCGATCTCCACGCCGTCGGCGGCACCGCGGACGTCCGGCCGGTACCACTCCACGATGGAATTGATCATTCCGAACAGCAGCCGGGTGGCGAGCCGCAGCTCGACGTCCGAGCGCAGGTCGCCGTCCGCCACGGCCTCCTTGAACAGGGCCGCCACCTGGTGGTCGAAGTCCCTGCGGCGCTCCATCGCCCACCGCTCGGTGTCGGTGTTGCCGCGCACGCGCAGCAGCAGCGTCACATAGGGCAGCTCGGCAACCAGCACCTCGACGGTACGGCGCGTGACGTACTCCAGGCGGTCCACCGCCCTGCCCACGCGCGCGGGCTCCTCGGTGAGCACGGCGAAGAGCCCGTCGAGCGCCCGGCTCACCGCGCGCCGCAGCAGCTCCTCCTTGCCCGCCACGTGGTGGTAGATCGACGACTTGGAGATGCCGGCCGCCTTGGAGAGGTGCTCCATGGATGTGCCGTCGTACCCGCGCTCGTTGAAGACCCTTACGGCGACTTCGAGGAGCGTCTGCGGGGTGTAGGTGTCGCGTCGTGCCGTGGTCATCCGTTCTCCTCCCGCGCGGCCGCGTGGCGCAGCCCTTGCGAGGGGGCGTACCGCCCCGTGGGGTACTCGCCGTGCACCGCGTCGAGGAACTCGGCCACCCAGGGAAGCCCGAGCGCGGTGCCCCAGGTCATCGGCCCGCGCGGGTAGTTGACGCCCAGGCGCATGGCCGTGTCGACGTCGTCCGTGGTGGCCACGCCGCGCGCCACCGCGTCGTGCGCGAAGTCGACGAGCATCGCGACGGTGCGCGCGACGATCAGGCCCGGGGTGGCGCGGACGACGCTGACCTCCTTGCCGAGCGCCTGGAAGAGGCCCACCGCCTCGCTCAGGCCCTGGTCCCCGACGCGTACGTCGCGGGCGAGCGCGATCCTGGTGGCGGCCGCGTAGTCGAGGGCGAGGTCGAACTCGACGGTGGGCACCGCCGCGGCGTGCGGGGACCCGCCGCCGACGAGGGACAGGCGCGTGCCGCTGGGCAGTTCGATCCAGCCGGGGTACGGCCCGCCCTGGGTGTCGTCCCGGTCGACGCGGATGCCCGCGCCCTCGATGAGCCCGACCAGCGCGGCGGCCTGGAACAGCTCGCCGTGCACGGTGACGGCCTCCGGGGCGTCGGCGGGCCCCGCGGTGTGCGGCGCGGGGCGCGGGGCGTCGTCGCCGTACGCGTACCAGCCCTGGCCGGTCTTGCGTCCCAGGTGCCCCGCCTGGACGAGGCGGCGCTGGGCGAGGGACGGGGTGAACTTCGGGTCCTGGAAGAACGACTCCCACACCGAGCGCGTGACGGCCTCGTTCACGTCCTGGCCGATGAGGTCGGTGAGTTCGAAGGGGCCCATCGCGAAGCCGCCGCACTCGCGCAGCACGGCGTCGATGGTCGCCGGGTCGGCCACCCGCTCCTCGTACGCGCGCAGCGCCTCGGCGTAGAAGGGCCGCGCGACCCGGTTGACGACGAACCCCGGGGTGTCGGCGCAGCGCACCGGGGTCTTGCCCCAGGCCTGTGCCGTCGCGTACGCGCGCGTGGCGGCCGCTTCGTCGGTGGCGGCCCCGCTGACGACCTCCACCAGGGGCAGCAGGGGCGCCGGGTTGAAGAAGTGCAGCCCCACGAAGCGGCCGGGCCTGGACAGCGCGCCCGCGATCGCGGTCACCGACAGGGACGAGGTGTTGGTGGCGAGCAGACAGTCCTCGGAGACGACCTCTTCGAGCTCCTGGAACAGCCGTTGCTTGACGTCCAGCCGCTCCAGGACGGCCTCGACGACGAGGCCGCACCCGTCGAGTCCGGCCGTCGTGTCGACCGTCCGGAGGCGCCCGACCGCGGCGTCGCGCGCGTCCGCGTCCAGGCGGCCCTTCGCCACGAGCCGGTCCAGACGTGCGGTGATCGCCTCGGCCGCCTTCTTCGCGAGACCGGGGGCGGCGTCGTACAGCCGCACCGGGTGTCCCGCCACCAGCGCGACCTGGGCGATGCCCTGGCCCATGGTGCCGGTGCCGACGACGGCCACCGGGCTGCTGAGATCGAGTGCTGTCATGCTCGCGATCCTCCCGCACAAGGGTCCTGGCCAGGGGTTCGGGGTGGGCGAGGGAGGTTTTCCACAGCTTTGGCAGACCCCCTTGTCCCGACCGATCGTTCGGTTACTCTAGCCCTGTCCAGTCGTTCCTGCCCACTGTCCCTGCCCCGCTCGCCAGCTCGAAGGAGAGCTGACTCGACGAGGAGTTGGTCCGCCATGGCCGCCGAACTCACCGCGCACCCGCTGATCGCCAAGCACCGGCCCACGCTCGACCAGGCGCTGGAGGCCATCAGCACGCGCGCGTACTGGTCGCCGCACCCCGAGCACCCGAAGGCCTACGGGGAGAACGGCAGCCTGAGCCTGCCGGAAGGCAAGGCCGCCTTCGAGTCCCTGCTGAACCAGCGCTTCGACCTCGACCAGCCGGGCACGGACGACTGGACGGGCGGCGAAGTCTCGCCCTACGGCCCGGAGTTGGGCATCACCTATCCGCACCCGGACGTGGACACCCTGCTGCCCGCGATGCGCGCGGCGATGCGCGCCTGGCGGGACGCGGGCCCCGAGACCCGCGCGGCCGTCTGCCTGGAGATCCTGGCGCGCATCAGCGCCCGGACGCACGAGTTCGCGCACGCGGTCATGCACACCAGCGGCCAGGCCTTCATGATGGCGTTCCAGGCAGGCGGCCCGCACGCCCAGGACCGCGGCATGGAGGCCGTGGCGTACGCCTACGCCGAGCAGGCCCGCACCCCCGCCACCGCCGCGTGGCACAAGCCCCAGGGCAAGCGCGACCCCCTGGTCCTCGACAAGCGCTTCACGCCGGTCGGCCGCGGCGTCGCCCTGCTGATCGGCTGCAACACCTTCCCGACGTGGAACGGCTACCCGGGCCTCTTCGCCTCCCTGGCCACGGGCAACGCGGTCCTGGTCAAGCCCCACCCGCGCGCGGTGCTGCCCCTCGCCCTGACCGTGCGGGTCGCCCGCGAGGTCCTCGCCGACGCCGGCTTCGACCCGAACCTGGTCGCGCTGGCCGCGGAGCGCCCCGGCGAGGGCATCGCCAAGACCCTCGCCGTCCGCCCCGAGATCAAGATCATCGACTACACGGGCTCCACCGCCTTCGGCGACTGGCTGGAGGCCAACGCCCGCCAGGCGCAGGTCTACACGGAGAAGGCCGGGGTCAACACGGTCGTCATCGAGTCGACCGACAACTACAAGGGCATGCTGGCGAACCTCGCCTTCTCCCTGTCGCTCTACAGCGGCCAGATGTGCACCACCCCGCAGAACCTCCTGATCCCCCGCGGCGGCATCGACACGGACGCGGGCGCCAAGTCCTACGACGAGGTGGTCACGGACCTCGCGGGCGCGGTGTCCGGCCTCCTGGGCGACGAGGCCCGGGCGAACGGCATCCTGGGCGCCCTGGTCAACCCGGACGTCAAGGCGCGCTTGGAGGCGGCGGCCGGCCTCGGCGAGGTCGCCCTGGCCTCGCGCGAGGTGGCGAACGCGGAGTTCCCGGACGCCGTGGTGCGCACCCCGGTGATCGTGAAGCTCGACGGCGCGAAGCCGGACGCCGAGGCCGCGTACCTCAGCGAGTGCTTCGGCCCGGTGTCGTTCGCCGTGGCGGTGGACTCCCCGGCGGACGCGGTCGAACTGCTGCGCCGCACGGTGCGCGAGAAGGGCGCCATGACGGTCGGGGCGTACACCACGTCCCAGGAGGTGGCGTCCATGGTCGAGGAGACCTGTCTGGACGAGAGCGCCCAGCTCTCGCTGAACCTGACGGGCGGCGTGTACGTGAACCAGACCGCGGCCTTCTCGGACTTCCACGGCTCGGGCGGCAACCCGGCGGCGAACGCCGCGCTGTGCGACAGCGCGTTCGTGGCCAACCGCTTCCGGGTGGTGGAGATCCGCAAGGAGGCGTGAGCCTGGCGGTGTCCCCCGGGGTCCGGTCCGGCTGGACCGGACCCTCCGAGGTCAGCTCTCCGCTGCCGCCGGAGCGTGCTGCGCCGACCAGTGGAACAGCGTCATGCCGACGCTGGTGGCCAGGTTGTAGCTGGACACCTGCGGGCGCATCGGCAGGGACACCAGGTGGTCGGCGCGGGCCCGGACGTCCGCTGACAGGCCGCTGCGCTCGGAGCCGAAGGCCAGTACGGCGTCGTCGGGCAGGGTGACCCCGCGGATGTCGTCGCCCTCGGCGTCGAGCGCGAACAGCGGTCCCTCGGGCAGCGCGCCGTCGTCCAGGCGCTCCACCGCCGTGGCGAAGTGCAGGCCCGCGCCGCCGCGGACGACGGTGGGGTGCCAGGGGTCGAGCGTGCCGGTGGTCACCACGCCCGTGGCGCCGAAGCCGGCCGCCAGGCGGATCACCGCCCCGGCGTTGCCGAGGTTGCGCGGGTCGTCGAGGACGACCACGGGCGCGGTCCGCGGCCTGCGCGCCAGGGCCTCCAGGTTGGCGGCCCGTGACGGGCGGTCCGCGAGGGCTGCGACCGCCGTGGGGTGCAGCCGGGGCACCAGGGCGCGCAGCGTCGCGTCGTCGGTCTCGACGAGCAGCGCGTCCAACGTGTCCGCGACATCCGGCGCCAGGTCCGCCGCGAGGGCCAGAGCGCCCGCCTTGTCGCTGGTCAGCGCCACGGGGACGGACGCGCCGAACCGCAGCGCGTGCTTCAGGGCGTGGAAGCCGTCGAGCAGCACCGCCGACCCGGCCAGCCCGCGCCACAGCCGCACCGCGTCCACCGGCGGCCCGCCGCCCTCTCCCGTACCGCTCATGCCCCGAAGCCTACGTGCGCCTGCCGGGCCTCCTCGTACCCCTGCTCGCCCTCCTGACGGGCGCGCACGCCGTCCTGGGGGTGCTGGTGCGGTACCACGCGGCCCCGGAGGGCGCGGGGCAGCGGAAGTCGCGCGGACAGCGCTCCACGCGTGCGTGCCAGTCCGTTCCCCAGCCGCCGCAGGAAGGACGTCGGCAGGAACACGGCGTCGGCCGCGATCATCGCCAGCGAGAAGAACGGCAGCCCCAGCACCACCGCGATGACGGCGTGCTCGCAGATCATGACCGCCAGCAGCACGTTCTTGACGCGCCGGTTGAGCAGCGTGAACGGAAAGGCCACCTGCACGATGACCGTCCCGTACGTGATCAGCATGACCATCGTGCCCTGCGAGGAGAGCAGGTCGGACAGCGCGGGCCAGGGGGAGAAGTAGTCGAGGTTCAGCGGGTAGTAGACGGCCGTGCCGTCCTGCCAGCGGCTGCCCTGGACCTTGTACCAGCCCGCCGTCGCGTAGACCAGGCACGCCTCGATCATGATCACGAGCAGGGCGGCGTTGTGCGCGAGGTTGGCCACGACGTCGAGCAGCCTGCGCGGGGCACCGTACGGCGACCGCCGCCCGGCGGCCCACCACAGCCCCTGGGACGCCCACAAGCCCCAGAAGAGCACCAGCCAGAACCGGTCGAGCTCCCCCATGCCCGTCACGAGGGCCAGCGCGATCCCGAGCACCCACCACAGGACCGGGCCGATACGGTCGGCCGCGCCCGGGGCTCCCGTACGGTCCACGTCGGCAGCAGGGCGTACGGAGTTGTCGGCACGGCCCAGGGGGTCGTCGGCACGGCCCAGGGAGTCGTCGGCACGGCCCAGGGGGTCGACGCGGGCTCCACGCGCGCGTGCCCGCCGACGCGCGTCCAGGGACCACACCTGGCCACAGCGCGTGAACACGAGGTAGATCGCCATCAGGTGGATGACGTTGTCGCCGCCGTCCCCCATGAAGATGCTGCGGTTCTGCAGCGAGAGCACGCCGATCATGAACAGCACGGACATGGTGCGCGTCCGCCACCCCAGGAGGAACAGGGCACTGGCGAGCACGGCGAAGGCGTAGACGAACTCGAACCACAGCGTCGAGTCCGACCACATCAGCACCGTGAACGCGTCGTTCCCGGAGATCAGCTCCCGCGCCATGTCCCAGCCCCACGGGCTGTCGGGCCCGTACAGCTCGTGGCGGTGCGGCAGTTCGCGCAGCAGGAAGAACAGCCACGTGGCCGCGAAGCCGATCCGGACCACCGCGGTCTGGTACGGCCCGAGGGCGTGGGCCGTGACGCGCTGCAGGCCGCGCGCGAGCGGGTCGAGGCGCGCCACGGCGCGCCGGGCCGGGTGGCTCACCGGTCGCTCCCCTCGGCGGCGACGTCCCGGCTCGCGCGCGCGTCATCGGCCAGCGGCAGGTCGTCCGGGATCACCGACCACCAGGGCAACAGCCGGACCACCGGTTTGGTGCTGACGTTCTCGTCGCTCCACTCGGGCGGCCGTACGCCCGTGGTCCGGGACCGGATCTGCACCTGGTCGATCGTCTCCCCGCGTGCGAGGGGGTCCTGCCGGTCGATGCGCAGCAGCACGACGCGGCGGATGTAGCGCTCGGAGATCTCACCTCGGGGACCGGTGGGACGATTCTGCGCGTCGTGCGTGGACAGGAAGAAGTCCCAGGCCCGGCGCAGTTCGTTCTGCTGCGTGTGGCTGGGCAGCGGGTTGTGGTCGATGGCGGCACCGTCCTGGGCGGACAGGTCGTACCAATCGGTGACCCGGTGCCCGCCGTCCGCGGTACGCAGTTTCGCGCGGGCCTGCACCGAGACGTTCTGCTGGAGTGGATTGGGCGCGAACAGCTTCCAGTTCTGCTCGAACTCCGGGTACACCCATTTGTCGATGGTCTCGCCGTGCTTCTTGCTGACGGTGTTCGCCGGGGCGACGTGCAGGAACATCATCCCGACGTGGACGCAGACGGTGGCGACGATCACCGCAAGCGCGAGGACGGCGACGACCTGGTAGCGACGGGGGAGACCGGCGATGCCGAGGGGGACGGCGGCGGGCGCGCCCGGCGCGGAGGCCCCGCCGGGCCACTCGGGCACCCGGAACCCGCTGGGGGTGTCTGCGGCCGGAGAGGAGCCGGAGGCGGCTGCCGCCCAGGCCTTACGCGCGAACGGGGCCTGACACGCGGCCGGGGCTTGGCGCGCGGCCGGGGTTATGCCGTGGGCGGGGGACTCGTCCCTGGCGGAGGAGGCCGCCTCGGCGGCGTGGGCTGCCTGCCCCGCGTTCGGCACGGGGGGCGGTGACGGGTAGGTGTCATCTGCCCCGTCCGGCGCAGGGACCGCCTGGGTCTCATCTGCCTCGTCCGGAGCAGAGGCCGCCTGGGTCTCATCCGCCCTGCCCGGCGCAGAGGCCGCCCGGGTCTCATCCGCCCTGCCCGGCGCAGAGGACGTCTGAGTCTCATGCCCTCCGTCCGACGCCGAGGACGCCTGAGTCTCATCCACCCCGTTCGACGCCGAGGACCCGTCGAGCTCGGCCGTCCCGTCCGGCGCGGGGGGCTCATCGAGCTCGACCGGCCCGTCCGGCGGGCTCTTGTCGTAGGCGTCCATTCCGTCCCGTTCCCCGATCCCGCACCGATCCTTGCCGCCGGAACGGTACTCAGACCTGCCCGCCCGGCACAGCGTCCCGGAGGTTATCCACAGGGTTGACACCTTATGGCGCCGCGCCGCACCATTGAATCCCGGCGGACCGAACGATCGGTCGGGAGCCGGTGAGGACGCAGAGACTGCCCGAGGTCGAGGGGGACCGAGATGGCGACAGCGCACCAGCCGCCCGTCGTGGCGGAGGACGAGGCCGTGGCCGGCGCCGTGGACACCGCCGCCGCGGCGGTGGACACGGCCGCGCTCGAGTCCGCCTTCGACGCGGCCGTGGCGGCCGACGAGCGGATCGAGCCCCGCGACTGGATGCCCGACGCCTATCGCGCGACGCTCGTGCGCCAGATCGCGCAGCACGCCCACTCCGAGATCATCGGCATGCAGCCGGAGGCCAACTGGATCACGCGCGCGCCGTCCCTGCGCCGCAAGGCCATCCTGATGGCCAAGGTCCAGGACGAGGCTGGCCACGGCCTGTATCTGTACAGCGCGGCGGAGACGCTCGGCACCAGCCGCGACGAGCTGCTCGACAAGCTGCACGCGGGCCGCCAGAAGTACTCCTCAATCTTCAACTACCCGACGCTGACGTGGGCGGACGTGGGCGCCATCGGCTGGCTCGTGGACGGCGCCGCGATCACCAACCAGGTCCCGCTCTGCCGCTGCTCCTACGGTCCGTACGCGCGCGCGATGGTCCGCATCTGCAAGGAGGAGTCCTTCCACCAGCGCCAGGGGTACGAGCTGCTGCTCGCCCTCAGCCGCGGCACCCCGGAGCAGCACGAGATGGCCCAGGACGCGGTGAACCGCTGGTGGTGGCCGTCCCTGATGATGTTCGGCCCGCCGGACGCCGAGTCGTCGCACTCCGAGCAGTCGATGACCTGGAAGATCAAGCGCCACTCGAACGACGAGCTGCGCCAGCGCTTCGTGGACATCTGCGTCCCCCAGGCGGAGTCGCTGGGCCTCACCCTGCCGGACCCGGACCTGAAGTGGAACGAGGAGCGGGGACAGCACGACTTCGGCGCCATCGACTGGAGCGAGTTCTGGTCGGTCCTCAAGGGCAACGGCCCGTGCAACGAACAGCGCCTGACCCAGCGCAGGCGGGCCCACGAGGAGGGCGCCTGGGTGCGCGAGGCGGCCGCCGCGTACGCCGCCAAGCACAGCGACCACGACAAGGACCGCCGGCCCGCGACGCCCGGCACTCACGGGGAGGCGACCGCATGAGCAACTCGACCGAATGGCCGCTGTGGGAAGTGTTCGTGCGCTCGCGCCGCGGCCTCTCGCACACGCACGCGGGCAGCCTGCACGCCCCGGACGCCGAGATGGCCCTGCGCAACGCCCGCGACCTGTACACCCGCCGGAGCGAGGGCGTCTCCCTGTGGGTGGTGCCGTCCGCCGCGATCACCGCCTCCTCACCGGACGAGAAGGACGCCTTCTTCGACCCGGCCGCCGACAAGCCGTACCGCCACCCGACGTTCTACGACATCCCGGAAGGGGTGCAGCACCTGTGACCACCGCGCCCCGCACGGCCGACGCCGCGGCCCTCGCCCTCGGCGACGACGCACTGGTGCTCTCCCACCGCCTGGGCGAGTGGGCGGGACACGCCCCCGTCCTCGAAGAGGAGGTCGCCCTGGCGAACATCGCCCTGGACCTCCTGGGCCAGGCCCGGGTCCTGCTGTCCCTGGTCGGCGACGAGGACGAGCTGGCGTACCTGCGCGAGGAGCGCGCCTTCCGCAACGTCCAGTTGGTCGAGCAGCCGAACGGCGACTTCGCCCACACCATCACCCGCCAGCTCTACTTCTCCGTCTACCAGCACCTGCTGTACGACCGCCTTGCCACCACGGACAGCGAGCTTGCACCGCTGGCCGCGAAGGCCGCCAAGGAAGTCGCCTACCACCGGGACCACGCCGAGCAGTGGACCCTCCGCCTCGGCGACGGCACGGCCGAGAGCCACGAGCGGATGCAGCGCGGCCTCGACGCGCTGTGGCGGTTCACCGGCGAGCTGTTCCAGCCGGTACAGGGCCTGGACGTCGACGGGGAGTCCCTGCGCACCGAGTGGACGGCCGTGGTCACCTCCGTCGTCCGGAAGGCGACGCTGACCGTCCCGGAGGGCCCGCAGACCGGGGCCTGGACCGCGGGCGCCGGGCGCCAGGGCCTGCACACGGAGTCCTTCGGGCGGATGCTCGCCGAGATGCAGCACCTGCACCGCAGCCACCCGGGGGCGTCATGGTGACCACCGCGCCCACCCCCCTGGAGGAGCGGCTCCTCGCCCTGGCGGGCTCGGTGCCCGACCCCGAGCTGCCCGTCCTGACCCTCGCGGAGCTGGGCGTGGTGCGCGGGGTGCACGTCAGCGGGCCGAGCCGCGTCGAGGTCGAGCTGACGCCGACGTACACCGGCTGTCCCGCGATCGAGGCCATGAGCGCGGACATAGAGCGGGTCCTGCACGAGCACGGCATGGCCGACGTTGAGGTGCGCACGGTGCTCTCCCCGGCCTGGTCCACGGACGACATCAGCGCCGAGGGCCGCCGCAAGCTGGCCGAGTTCGGCATCGCCCCGCCCCGTCCGCACACCGCCGACGGCCCCGTGCCGCTCACCCTCACGGTCCGCTGCCCGCACTGCGGCTCCACCGACACCGAACTGCTCAGCCGCTTCTCGTCCACGGCCTGCAAGGCGCTGCGCCGCTGCGTGACCTGCCGCGAACCCTTCGACCACTTCAAGGAGTTGTGATGGCGCGCTTCCATCCGCTGCGCGTGGCGGCCGTCGAGCAGCTCACCGACGACTCCGTGGCCCTCACCTTCGACGTCCCGGAACCCCTCCGTGAGGAGTACCGCTACGCCCCGGGCCAGCACCTCGCCCTGCGCCGCGTCGTGGACGGCGTCGAGGTCCGCCGCACGTACTCCATCTGCTCGCCCGCGCCCGCACCGGAAGCCGCCGGGGAACCGCGGACGCTGCGGGTCGGCGTGCGCGTCGTGGACGGCGGCGCCTTCTCCACGTACGCGCACAAGGAGATAGCCGTGGGCGACGAGCTGGAGGTGATGACGCCTGCGGGCCGCTTCACCCTGGACCCCGCGCCCGGGCGGTACGCGGCGGTGGTCGGCGGCAGCGGCATCACCCCGGTGCTCTCCATCGTCACCACGCTTCTGGAGCGCGAGCCGGGCGCCACGTTCTGCCTCGTCCGCAGCGACCGCACCACCGCCTCCACGATGTTCCTGGAGGAGGTCGCCGACCTCAAGGACCGCTGGCCGGACCGGTTCCAGCTCGTGACGGTGCTCTCCCGGGAGGAGCAGCAGGCCGGCCTCACCTCCGGACGGCTCGACCAGGAGCGGCTCGCCCGGTTGCTGCCCGCGCTGCTGCCGGTCGCCGAGGTGGACGGCTGGTTCCTGTGCGGCCCGTACGGCCTGGTGCAGAGCGCGGAGCGGACCCTGCGCTCCCTCGGCGTCGACCGCCGCCGCATCCACGAGGAGATCTTCCACGTCGACGCCGCACCCACGGCTTCGGCGCCCCTCCCGACGCCCCAGCACAGCACGGTCACCGTCACCCTCGACGGCCGCTCCGGCACCTGGCCGGTCCAGGCCGGCGAGTCATTGCTCGACACGGTGCTGCGCAACCGCGCGGACGCGCCGTTCGCCTGCAAGGGCGGGGTGTGCGGCACCTGCCGGGCCTTCAAGGTCTCCGGCGAGGTGCGGATGGACCGGAACTTCGCGCTGGAGCCGGAGGAGACCGAGGCGGGGTACGTACTGGCCTGCCAGTCCCACCCCACCACGGACAAGGTGGAGCTGGACTTCGACCGCTGAACGCTCCCCGCCCGCCTGTTCCCTTCTCCTAGAACCTGTTCTATCTTGACGCTCCGTCAGCGCACGCGGACGCAGTGGTGTGAGGACGGGCACGGGCAGACACGGACAGGCCGGGGCGGGGAGGACGAGCGGTGGACTTCACCTTCACCGAGGAGCAGCAGGCGGCGCTCGAAGCGGCGAAGGCCCTCTTCGCCGACGTGGCGCCGGACGGTGTGCCGAGCCCCTCACTCACCCCGGGCGCCGTCGCCGAGGACTTCGACCGCGCCTTGTGGGCCAGGCTGGCGGACGCCGACCTGCTCAGTCTGCTCCTCGCTCCCGAGTACGGTGGTTCGGGCCTCGACGCCATCGCGCTCTGCCTGGTGCTGCGCGAGTCCGCGAAGGTCCTTGCCCGCGTCCCGCTCCTGGAGTCGAGTGCGGCCGCATACGCACTACAGGCGCACGGCAGCGCGGAGTTGAGGCAACGGCTCCTCCCGAGGGCCGCTCGTGGTGACGTCGTCCTGTCCGTCGCCGCGCACGGACGCACGGGTCATGATGCTGCCGAACTCGCCGTCACAGCCCGGCCCGACGGACCCGACTGGCTGCTCGACGGCACCCAGACCGCCGTGCCCTGGGCCCACGAGGCTGACTTCGTCCTCGTACCGGCCGCCACTCCGGAGGGCCGCGCCGTTCTCGCCGTCGTGCCCCGCACCGCCCCCGGACTGGGCATCGCCGAGCAGTTCTCCACCCACGGCGAACGCCTCGGCGAGCTGCACCTGGATTCGGTGCGCGTCCCGGGCCACGACCTCGTCACCGCCGCCGGAGCCTGGGACTTCCTGCGCCACCTGCTCGCGACGGGCACCTGCGCGCTCGCCCTGGGCCTCGGCACCGAGGTGCTGCGAATGACCAGCGAATACGCCGGAAAGCGGGAGCAGTTCGGCCACCCCATCGCCACGTTCCAGGCCGTCGCGGTCCAGGCCGCCGACCGCTACATCGACCTGCGTGCCATGGAAGCCACCCTCTGGCAGGCCGCCTGGCGACTCAGCACGCCGGATGCCACGCCCCCGGGCAACGGCGGCCCCCTGCCCGTCGCCGCGGACATAGCCGTGGCCAAGACGTGGGCGGCGGACGGTGTGCGCCGCGTCGTCCAGACCGCGCAGCACCTGCACGGCGGCCTGGGCGCGGACACCGACTACCCCCTGCACCGCTACCACGCCTGGGCCAAGTACCTGGAGCTCTCCCTGGGCCCCGCGGCAGCCCACGAGGAAGCCCTCGGCGAGATCCTCTCCGCCCACGCCCCCGGCTGACGGAGCGGAGCTTCGCGGGCCCCGCCAGGCAACCTGGGCACGCCATGAGCCTTCAGCGCCCAGGGGCACCACTCCGTAGGCGGACCCGTGCGGAAGCGCCGCACGCACAGGAAGGGCTGGCCGAGCCCGTAGGAGCACGCCCACTCCCGCCGCACGCGGGCACCGCCCTTGGCGGACCAGGGCGGGGTAGGCGGACATGCCGACGCCCTAGATCTAGATGACGGTGCCCGGCTGGCCCTTGTCGTCGACGACCGGCTTGCCGGAGGCCTCCCAGACCTGCATGCCGCCGTCCACGTTCACCGCGTCGAAGCCCTGCTGGGCGAGGTACATCGTCACCTGCGCCGAGCGTCCCCCGGACCGGCAGATCACGTGCACCTTGCCGTCCTGCGGCGCCGCCTCCGTCAACTCACCGAAACGGGCCGTGAACTCACTCATCGGAATGTGCAGCGCGTTCGCCGCGTGACCGGCCTGCCACTCATCGTCCTCGCGGACGTCGAGCAGGAAGTCTCCGTCCGAGAGATCAGCGACCGTGACCGTGGGCACACCAGAACCGAATTGCATGCCACCGACGCTACCCGACCCCACCACGACCCCCCGGCCCGACCACCCGGAACCAGCCGAGCCACCCCCTCGAACCCGGTACAGCCCCCACCCCCGGCAGGCCCCCACACCACCCACCATCCGGCCCGGCCAGTCCGGTCACCCCACCACGCAGCCCCGCACGCCCCCATACCGCCCTGCATGCCCCCATAGAGCCCGGCACAAGGTCCCACGGCCCGACACCGGGCACGCGCCGGAGCCACACACCGCGGCCCGGCGCACGCCCGTCACGTCACGCGGCCGCGCAACTGCTCCAGCTCCGCCTCGCGCTCCGCCACCTGGGCCAGCAGTTGCTCGGCGATCTCGTCGAGGAGCCGGTCCGGGTCGTCCGGCGCCAGCTTCAGCATCGCGCCGATCGCGCTCTCCTCCAGCTCACGCGCGACCACCGACAGAAGCTCCTTGCGCTGTGCGAGCCACTCGAGCCGCGCGTACAGCTCCTCGCTCGGGGTGGGCCGCCGCTCGTCCGGCACCGGCCCCGCGTCCCACTCCTCGTGCAGCTCGCGCAGCAGCGCCTCGTCACCACGGCCGTACGCGGCGTTCACCCGCGCGATGAACGCGTCCCGCCGCTCCCGCTCCTGCTCGTCCTGCGCGAGGTCGGGGTGGGCCTTGCGGACCAGCTCGCGGTAGAGCTTGCGCGCCTCGTCACTGGGCCGCACCCGTTGCGGCGGCCGCACCGACTGATCGGTCAGCATCGCGGCGGCCTCGGGGAGCAGCCCGTCGCCGTCCATCCAGCCGTGGAACAGCTCGTCCACGCCCGGCATCGGCAGGACCCGCGCCCTGGCCTCCGCCGCCTTGCGTCGGTCCTCCGGATCGCCGGACCGTGCCGCGACGGCCTCGGCGATCAGTGCGTCCAGCTCGTCGAGGCGGGCGTACATGGGGCCGAGCTTCTGGTGGTGCAGCCGGGAGAAGTTCTCCACTTCGACCCGGAACGTCTCCACCGCGATCTCGTACTCGATCAACGCCTGCTCGGCCGCCCGCACAGCCTTCTCGAGCCGCTCCTCGGGCCGGGCGCCACCGTCCTGCGGCGCTTGCTCGGGCGTCTCGTCCTGTGCTTGCTCGGCTTCCGGGGTCGTCACCTGCCCAGCGTAGGACACGGGCCGCGCGCCACCGTGCCCAGAACCGGGACGTCGGCGGCCTCGCGCCTCTCAGGCTCCCTCACACCCCCGTCTCAGCCGCGATGCGCCCCTCCCGTACGGCGGTGACCAGCAGTGCGTGGTCCGCCTCCGTACGGTCGGCGTAGGTCACCGCGAAGTCGGCCACGGCCTCGTCCAGTTCGTCGTTCTTGCCGCAGTACCCGGCTATGAGGCGCGGATCGGCGCTGTGGGCGTGCGCGCGGGCCAGGAGGGCACCGGTCATACGGCCGTAGTCATCCAGTTGATCGGGGGCGAGGGCGGCCGGGTCGACGCTGCCCTTGCGGTTGCGGAACTGCCGCACCTGGAAGGGGCGCCCGGCGATCGTGGTCCAGCCGAGCAGGAAGTCGCTGACCACCTGCATCCGCTTCTGGCCGAGCACCACCCTCCGGCCCTCGTGAACGACGTCCTGTGCCTTGAAGCCGGCCGCGGGCAGGTGGGGCAGCAACGCCGAGGGGCACGCCTCCTTGACCTGGAGCACCAGCGGCTCGCCCCGGTGGTCCAGGAGCAGCACCACGTACGACCGCAGGCCGACGCTTCCGGTGCCGACGACACGGAACGCCACGTCCTGGATCGCGTACCGCGCGAGCAGGGGGAGGCGGTCCTCGGACAGCGTGTTCCGGTATTCGCCCAGGGCGAGGGCGACCGCCGCCGCCTCGGCGTCCGGTATGCGCCGCAGGACCGGCGGGGCGTCGACGAAGCGCCGGGCCGTAACGCCGTCGTGGCCGTCCCCCGCGCCCTCGACCGGCTCGGTCGACTTGGCCGCGAAGCGCGCGCTCGTGTTCTGCCGGGCCTTCTGCGAGACCCGGTCGAGGGTGCCGAGCAGGTCGCGCGCGTCGGTGTGGGAGACCAGCTCCTCGTCGGCGATCGCGTTCCAGGCGTCGAGGACCGGGAGCTTCGCGAGCAGGCGCATCGTGCGGCGGTACGCGCCGACGGCGTCGTAGGCGGCTTCCTTGCAGGCGTCCTCGGTGGCGCCCGCCTCGCGGCCGGCGAGGACGAGGGAGGCGGCCAGCCGTTTGACGTCCCACTCCCAGGGGCCGTGGGCGGTTTCGTCGAAGTCGTTCAGATCGATGATGAGGCCGCCGCGCGCGTCCCCGTACAGGCCGAAGTTGGCCGCGTGGGCGTCGCCGCAGATCTGTGCGCCGATGCCGGTGGCGGGGGTGCGCGCGAGGTCGTGGGCCATGAGCCCGGCCGATCCGCGCAGGAAGGCGAACGGCGTCGCGGCCATCCGGCCCGTACGGATCGGGGCGAGCTCCGGGAGCCGGCCCCTGTTGGTCTCCGCCAGGACGGAGAGCGGGTCGGGGCGGCGGTCGTCCGGCACGAACCGCGCGTGCGCGGAGCGCGGGACGCCTGCGCGCAGGGCCTTGCCCTCCTGCTTGGGCCTCGCCTGCTCCGTACCGCCGAGCGCGGGGTGGCGAGCGAAGCCCTCCACGTGAGGCAGCCGCCAGGCGCCACGCGCCTCACGCGGCCCCGGCAGCGCCGCACCGGAGGTCCGTCCGCCGACGGCACCGGCCGCGGCGGCGCCCGCGCCCTCAGCGACACCCTCCGCTGCGGCCCGTCCGCCCGTACCTGATGTGTCAGTTGTCTCAGTCACGGCCATCGCCCCCCGGTTCCGGTGTCCGCGCAGCCCCTGCCGACACACCCCGGTCGAGGCACATCCACCCCGCGTCGGCGAGCGGCGTCGCGAACATCAACTGCCATCGACCGTACCGCCGCGAACGAATCCTCGTCAGAGCCTGTGGATAACTCCGCCCGACCACCATCACGGGCCTGACGGGTGACATACATCACGACTCCCGCACGCCCCGCGAGAGTCGGCAGCAGTCGACATCCGGACACAGATGCGACCGGAAGCGTGCCCACGGACACCGACCGGGCATGGGCATGGGCGTGGGCATGGGCGCCATCGCAGCCGACCGCACTACCCCGGCGACCAGCCGCGAAAGAGCTGGAGAAAAAAGAAAGACCCCAGATGAACTGGGGTCTCACTTGGTGCGCGAGGGGGGAGTTGAACCCCCACGCCCTTTCGGGCACTGGAACCTGAATCCAGCGCGTCTGCCTATTCCGCCACCCGCGCATGGGTGTTGTCTTTGGGTCTCTCACTGTGTGGTGCGAGCGCCTGCCGACATCCAGAAGATTAGCACGCTGCGGAGGGTGGATTCACATCCGTATGTGCGGGCACCTGCGCGGGGACCCGCACCGACCCCGGCCCCGGCCTCCACCCCCGCCGCCCCCGGAGCCCTCCGCAGTCACCACAGCCACCGGCGCTCCACGTCCCGGCCCCCACCCCCGCCCCGCCGCGTACCCGGCCTACGCCCCCTCTCCCCAGCCCCACCCACAGCCACCCCTCAAACCCCACCCACAACCCCATCCGGCGCACCCGCCACGCCCGCCCCCACACACCCCGCACACACCTCACACCTCACGCCCCGCCGTGACTTCCCCCACCCTGGCCCCGCACCGCCACACGCCACGGGGCCCCGTCGGTCACCCCCACCGGCAACCTGCTGCCAGACGCAACCAAGCCACCCGTCAAGTCCTCCTCCAAGGTCCACGGGCACGTGCGGGACACTGTCTTCAGAGCCCCTCTACGATCCCTGGTAAAGAGGAATCCGACCCGGCCCGCACGGGCCCGAGATGTCCGGCGAGGACATGGGCGGGTACCTGTACGGGAACCCTGCGGGAACACCGTGCCCGGCGTTCAGGACCGGGCCGGCGGGCCGGCGGGATCCGAGCAAGGCCCGAGCAGGACCCCAGCACCACCCCAAGCAGCACCCCGAGCACCACCCGAGCAGGTTTGGGTGCAGGCCGAGCGAGGCCTGACCGGGCCTGCGCGGGCCCAGCAGGCCGGGCGCCCGCCCGCGCAGGCTCGGGCCCCGCCGCGCCAGCGGCCGGGACAGGAAGCGACCACGGCGGAAGGAAGAGCGGAAGGCGAGGCAAGAGCGAGCGAGCGCGGAAGCACCGGAACCGCGGAGTCCGAGTGCTGGCCCCATACCGGGACACCGGCCGGGACCGCCGAGCTGGGAACGCCGGACCGGGACACCGGCCGGAGGCACCGAACCGGGATACCGACCGGGAGCACCACACCGGGAGCACCCACCGGGCCGCCGACAGGCCACCCGAACCGGAACCCCGGGCAGGAGCCCCGAACCGGAACCCCGGCCAGAAGCAACCGGACGGACACGGCAAGGGCGCACCGACAGGCGCGCCGGACCCGGAAGCCGACCAGGAAGCACGGGCCGGACGCCCGGGTAAGGACCACCGGACGACAGCCAGGACGCCCGGGTCAGGACCACCGGACGACAGCCAGGACGCCCGGGTCAGGACCACCGGACGACAGCCAGGACGCCCGGCCCCGGAGGCCAAGGCGGGCGCCAAGGCAGAACGCCGAGGCGCACACCGAGGTCAGCACGCCCGGACCGGACATCCGACCCCGGACACCCGGAGCCGGTACGCCGGACACCCAGAACCGGTACTTCGGGCACCCGGAGCCGGTACGCCACAAGCCAGGCGCCGGTACGCCGGAGCCCTGGTCGGGAAGCGCCCCGCGGCGGTTCCCGAAAGAGCCCCTGAAAGATCCCTGAAGGTCGACGGAGGAGCACCGTGGATCACCAGCGAAGACCCGGGCAGACGCCGGGCAGGACCCTGGTGCGCGTCCGGTGGAACCCTGAACGATCCCGGAGGATCCCGGAAGGGCGGTGCGGGCATGCCTTGTGAGAGGCGACACTCGTGGTCTGGGCAGACAGGGGGAACCAGCTGATTTCCCGACGCGTGGATACGATCAGTAAGCAGTACGAGGATGACAACGACGGAGGAGGTGCCCCATGGGAGTCCTGAAGAAGTTCGAGCAGCGACTCGAAGGTCTGGTCAACGGCACCTTCGCCAAGGTGTTCAAGTCCGAGGTCCAGCCCGTCGAGATCGCCGGCGCCCTGCAGCGCGAGTGCGACAACAACGCGACGATCTGGAACCGCGAGCGGACCGTCGTCCCGAACGACTTCATCGTGGAGCTCAGCGCCCCCGACTTCGAGCGCCTGAGCCCCTACTCCGGGCAGCTCGGCGACGAGCTGTCCGGCATGGTGCGCGAGTACGCGAAGCAGCAGCGCTACAGCTTCATGGGCCCCATCAAGGTCCACCTGGAGAAGGCCGAGGACCTCGACACCGGCCTGTACCGGGTGCGCAGCCGCACGCTCGCGTCCAGCACCTCGCAGACTCCCGACCCCGCGTCCGGCGGCCCCGCGGGCCCCGGCGGCGGACCCACGAGCGCGGGCCAGGGCCGCGGCGGCTCCGGCTTCCCGCAGGGCCCCTCGGGCGCTCCTCCCATGCCTGCCGCACCGCCTCCCGGCGCGGCCGCGGGCCGCCCGCAGGGGCCGGGCCCCGGCGCCCTGCCGGGCACACAAGTACGGCGCTGGATTGAGATCAACGGCAATCGCCACCAGATCTCCCGCCCGACGCTGGTGCTGGGACGCAGCACCGACGCCGATGTGCGGATCGACGACCCCGGCGTCTCGCGCCGGCACTGTGAGATCCGGACCGGAACGCCCTCGACGATCCAGGATCTCGGGTCTACCAACGGCATCGTGGTAGACGGGCAGCACACCACCCGCGCTACGCTCCGCGACGGCTCGCGGATCGTCGTGGGCAGTACCACCATCATTTACCGGCAAGCCGAAGGGTGAAGCGGGGGCAATGTCAGAGCTGACCCTGACGGTCATGCGGCTGGGTTTCCTGGCCGTTCTGTGGCTGTTCGTGATCGTGGCCGTCCAGGTCATCCGCAGCGACCTGTTCGGTACGCGCGTCACCCAGCGCGGCGCGCGCCGGGAGGGCGGCCGCCAGGCCGCCCGGCAGGCCGTCGCCGCCGCGCCGCCGCACCAGCGCCAGCAGGGCGGTGGGCGCCAGTCCGGCGGGGGCCGCCAGCGCCGGGGCGCCCCCACGAAGCTGGTCGTCTCGGAGGGCACGCTCACCGGCACGACCGTCGCGCTGCAGGGACAGACGATCACCCTGGGCCGGGCGCACGACTCGACCATCGTGCTGGACGACGACTACGCCTCCAGCAGGCATGCCAGGATCTACCCGGACCGTGACGGCCAGTGGATCGTCGAGGACCTCGGGTCCACCAACGGCACCTATCTCGACCGGACCCGCCTGACCACCCCGACGCCCGTTCCGCTGAACGCGCCGATCCGCATCGGCAAGACCGTCATCGAGCTGCGGAAGTAGTACGACAATGAGCGAGCGGAGCGAGCGAGCCGACGCGGTCCAGACACAGGACGCCAGCGCGCTCCCGACCGGAGGGTGGGCACCGTGCGGATGTACCCGGAGCCGACGGGCGAGGTGCGCATGAGTCTGTCACTGCGTTTCGCCGCCGGATCGCACAAAGGCATGATCCGGGAGGGGAACGAGGACTCCGGTTACGCCGGTCCGCGTCTCCTCGCCATCGCCGACGGCATGGGCGGCCAGGCCGCGGGCGAGGTCGCCAGCTCCGAGGTGATCTCGACGCTCGTCACCCTCGACGACGACGTCCCGGGCTCGGACATCCTCACCTCGCTCGGCTCCGCCGTGCAGCGCGCCAACGACCAGCTACGCCTCATGGTCGAGGAGGACCCGCAGCTCGAGGGCATGGGCACGACGCTCACCGCCCTGCTCTGGACCGGCCAGCGGCTCGGGCTCGTCCACGTCGGCGACTCGCGCGCGTACCTGCTGCGGGACGGCGTCCTCACGCAGATCACGCAGGACCACACCTGGGTGCAGCGGCTCGTCGACGAGGGCCGCATCACCGAGGAGGAGGCGACCACGCATCCGCAGCGCTCGCTGCTGATGCGCGCCCTCGGCAGCGGCGACCACGTGGAGCCCGACCTCTCCATCCGTGAAGTCCGCGCCGGCGACCGGTACTTGATCTGCTCCGACGGCCTCTCCGGCGTCGTGTCGCACCAGACGATGGAGGACACGCTCGCCAGCTACCAGGGCCCCCAGGAGACCGTGCAGGAGCTCATCCAGCTCGCGCTGCGCGGCGGCGGCCCGGACAACATCACGGTGATCGTCGCCGACGTCCTGGACATCGACACCGGCGACACCCTCGCGGGCCAGCTCTCCGACACCCCGGTGGTGGTCGGCGCGGTCGCCGAGAACCAGCTCCAGACGAACGACGGCGGGGCCATGCAGACCCCGGCGGGCCGCGCCTCCGGCCTCGGCCGGCAGGCGCCGCCGTCCTCCGGCGGCTTCGGCCCGCCCGGCAGCGGCGACAGCCCGGAGTACGCCCCGGAGGGCTCCTTCGGGGCGTACGGCGACGAGGACTTCGTGAAGCCCGGCGGCGGCCGCAAGTGGCTCAAGAGATCGCTGTACACGGCTCTCGCGCTCGCCGTGGTCGGCGGCGGCCTCTACGGGGGCTACCGCTGGACGCAGAACCAGTACTACGTGGGCGCCAAGGACGAGCACGTGGCGCTCTACCGCGGCATCGACCAGGACCTGGCCTGGGTGAGCCTGTCGAAGGTCGAGAAGGACCACCCCGAGATCGAACTCAAGTACCTGCCGTCGTACCAGCGCAAGCAGGTCGAGGCGACGATCGAGGAGGACAGCCTCGACGACGCCCAGAGCAAGATCGAGGAGCTGGGTCTGCAGGCGTCGGCGTGCAAGAAGGACGCCGAGCGGCGCAAGATCGAGCGGGAGAACCGGGAGAACAGGGAGCGCGCGGAGAGCGACGCCAAGCCCAGCGCCAAGCCGGGCGAGGACGAGGGCGAGGCGGGCGGCCTGTCGAGCCAGACCCTGACCGTGAAGCCGGCGCCCACCGGTACCCCCGGCGCCCCGGATGCTCCGACCGCCACCGGCGCGCCGACCGCCACCGGCACTCCGACCGCTCCTGGCGACGACAAGAACGCCAAGGACGACAAGTCCAAGTCCACCACCGCACCGACTCCCACACCCGGCCCCAGCCTCTCCGAAGAAGAGCAGAAGCTGGTCCCGCAGTGCGGTAAGCAGTAAGCAGCCGTTGGGGGCCCCCGCACGCCATGAGCAGTAGCACTACACACACGTCGACGATCGGCGCCATCGGCGCGCCGAGCCGGCGCAACACCGAGCTCGCGCTCCTGGTGTTCGCCGTCGTCATCCCGCTGTTCGCCTATATGAACGTGGGCCTCGCCATCTCCGGCGAGCTGCCCCCGGGCATGCTCGGCTACGGCCTCGGACTCGGCCTCCTCGCGGGCGTCGCGCACCTCGTCGTGCGCAAGTTCGCGCCGTACGCCGACCCGCTGCTGCTGCCGCTGGCCACGCTGCTGAACGGGCTCGGCCTGGTGGTGATCTGGCGCCTGGACCAGTCCGAGAAGCTGCAGCAGATGGCCAAGGCCTCCTTCGGTGCGTTCAGCCCCGCCGCGCCCAAGCAGCTCCTGTACTCGGCGATCGGCATCGCCCTGTTCGTCGTCGTGATGCTGTTCCTCAAGGACCACCGCGTCCTGCAGCGGTACACGTACATCTCGATGGTCGCCGCGATCGGACTGCTGCTGCTCCCGCTCGTGCCGGGCCTCGGCAAGAACATCTACGGCGCCAAGATCTGGATCCAGGTCGGTGGCTTCTCCATCCAGCCGGCCGAGTTCGCCAAGATCGTCATCGCGGTGTTCTTCGCGGGATACCTGATGGTCAAGCGCGACGCGCTCGCGCTCGCCAGCCGCCGCTTCATGGGGCTCTACCTGCCGCGCGGCCGTGACCTCGGCCCCATCCTGGCCGTGTGGGCGATGTCCATCCTGATCCTGGTCTTCGAGACCGACCTCGGTACGTCGCTGCTGTTCTTCGGCATGTTCGTCGTGATGCTGTACGTCGCCACGGAGCGCACGAGCTGGATCGTGTTCGGTCTGTTGATGTCCGCCGTGGGCGCCGTCACCGTGGCCTCCTTCGAGCCGCACGTGAAGGTGCGTGTGGACGCCTGGCTTGACCCCTTCTCCAAGGAGGTCATCGCGCAGACGGGCACCGACCAGATCGCCCAGTCGATGATGGCCTTCGGCTCCGGCGGCACCCTCGGCAGCGGCCTCGGCCAGGGCCACTCCGACCTCATCGGCTTCGCCGCCAACTCCGACTTCATCCTCGCCACGTACGGCGAGGAGCTGGGCCTCGCCGGCGTGATGGCGATCCTGCTGATCTACGGCCTGATCGTGGAGCGCGGCGTCCGCACGGCGCTCGCCGCCCGCGACCCGTTCGGCAAGCTGCTCGCGATCGGCATGTCCGGCGCGTTCGCGATCCAGGTGTTCGTCGTCGCCGGCGGTGTGATGGGCCTGATCCCGCTGACCGGTATGACGATGCCGTTCATCGCGTACGGCGGTTCCTCCGTCATCGCCAACTGGGCGCTCGTCGGCATCCTGCTGCGCATCAGCGACACCGCGCGCCGCCCGGCCCCGTCCCCCGCCCCCAACCCCGACGCCGAGATGACCCAGGTGGTACGGCCGTGAACAAGCCCCTGCGCCGCATCGCTGTCTTCTGCGGGCTGCTCGTCCTCGCGCTGCTCGTCCGTGACAACTGGCTCCAGTACGTGAAGGCCGACCACCTCGCCGAGCACGACATGAACCGCCGCGTGCCCATCGAGCGGTACGCGCAGCCGCGCGGCGACATCATCGTCGACGGCAACCCGATCACGGGCTCCAAGAAGGTCGACGGCGACGACTTCAAGTACAAGCGCACGTACAAGAACGGGCCCATGTGGTCCCCGGTCACCGGCTTCGCCTCGCAGCGCATAGGCGCCACGCAGATCGAGTCCATCGAGGACCGCATCCTCACCGGCAACGACGACCGGCTCTTCTTCCGCCGCAGCCTCGACATGCTGACCGGCAAGAAGAAGGAGGGCGGCAACGTCGTCACGACGCTGAACGCCGCCGCCCAGAAGGCCGCGTACAACGGCCTGAAGGGCCGCGGCAAGGGCGCCGTCGCCGCGATCGACCCGCAGACGGGCGCGATCCTGGCGCTGGCCTCCACGCCGTCGTACGACCCCTCCAGCTTCGCGGGGAACACCAACAAGGAAGCCGAGACCTTCACCAAGCTCGACAAGGACCCCGACAAGCCGCTGCTGAACCGGGCCCTGCGCGAGACCTACCCGCCCGGCTCCACCTTCAAGGTGGTCACGGCCGCCGCGGCCCTGGAGCACGGCCTGTACACGGACATCGACTCCAAGACGCGCTCGCCGCTGCCCTGGGTCATGCCGAACACCCGTACCGAGCTGAAGAACGAGGGCCCCATCCCCTGCAAGAACGCCTCGCTCCGCCAGGCGCTGCGGGTGTCCTGCAACACCGTCTTCGGCAAGATCGGCTCGGACCTCGGCAAGGACAAGATGCTGGAGACGGCGGAGGAGTTCGGCTTCAACGAGGAGCAGTTCGTCCCGGTCCGCTCCAACGCCTCCGTCTTCCCCAAGGACATGGACAAGCCGCAGACCGCGCTGTCGTCCATCGGCCAGTTCGAGACGGCCGCGACGCCGCTGCAGATGGCGATGGTGACCGCCGCGATCGCCAACGACGGCACGCTCATGGAGCCGTACATGGTCAACTCGCTCCAGGCGCCGAGCCTCGACGTGGTCGAGAAGCACTCGCCGAAGGAGATGGGCAAGCCACTGTCCAAGGAGAACGCGCAGAAGCTCCAGGACATGATGCAGACCGTCGTGGAGGACGGCACGGGAACCAAGGCCAAGATCCCCGGCGTCACCGTCGGTGGCAAGACCGGTACCGCCCAGCACGGTCTGAACAACAGCAAGAACCCGTACGCGTGGTTCATCAGCTACGCCAAGACCGACTCGGGCTCCCCGGTCGCGGTCGCCGTGGTCGTCGAGGACAGCGACGCCGCCCGTGACGACATCTCCGGTGGCGGTCTCGCGGCGCCGATCGCGAGGGACGTGATGAAGGCGGTCCTCGACAGCAAGAAGTGACCCATGTCACGGCCACTCCCCATCGGTGCACGTAGCGATACCGGTCCTGTATCGGGTGACGGTTGCGGCCGGGTCACGTTAGGCGATCCGGGTACGGTATGCCCGGACAGCACACCGCCGGACCGCGCAACACGGTGCGGTCGGGACCGACGGAGAGGGCTGGAATAGCTATGGAAGAGCCGCGTCGCCTCGGCGGCCGGTACGAGCTGGGCCAGGTGCTCGGCCGCGGCGGGATGGCGGAGGTCTACCTCGCGCACGACACCCGCCTCGGCCGCACCGTGGCGGTGAAGACGCTGCGGGTGGACCTGGCCCGCGACCCGTCGTTCCAGGCCCGGTTCCGCCGTGAGGCCCAGTCGGCCGCCTCGCTCAACCATCCCGCGATCGTCGCGGTCTACGACACCGGCGAGGACTACGTCGACGGGGTGTCCATCCCGTACATCGTCATGGAGTACGTCGACGGCTCCACGCTGCGCGAGCTGCTGCACTCCGGGCGCAAGCTGCTGCCCGAGCGCGCCATGGAGATGACCATCGGCATCCTCCAGGCGCTGGAGTACTCGCACCGCAGCGGGATCGTGCACCGCGACATCAAGCCCGCGAACGTCATGCTGACGCGCAACGGCCAGGTCAAGGTCATGGACTTCGGCATCGCCCGCGCGATGGGCGAGTCCGGCATGACGATGACGCAGACCGCGGCCGTCATCGGCACCGCGCAGTACCTCTCGCCGGAGCAGGCCAAGGGCGAGCAGGTCGACGCCCGCTCCGACCTCTACTCGACCGGCTGCCTCCTGTACGAGCTGCTGACCGTACGGCCTCCGTTCGTCGGCGACTCCCCGGTCGCGGTGGCCTACCAGCACGTGCGCGAGGAGCCGCAGGCGCCGAGCGTCTTCGACAACGAGATCACGCCCGAGATGGACGCGATCGTCCTCAAGGCGCTCACCAAGGACCCCGACTACCGCTACCAGTCGGCCGACGAGATGCGCGCCGACATCGAGGCCTGCCTCGACGGCCAGCCCGTCGCCGCGACCGCCGCGATGGGCGCCGTCGGCTACGGCGGCCAGGGCGGCGACTACGGCGACCAGGCCACGGCCATGCTGCGCCCGCAGAACGGCGCCCCCGGCCAGGGCCAGACGTCGATGATGCCCCCGGTCAACCCGGACGACGGCGGCTACGGCTACGACGAGAACGGCCGGCGCGGCCGCCAGAAGAAGAGCAACACCTCGACGATCCTGCTGGTCGTCGCGGGCATCCTCGTCCTGGTGGGCGCGATACTGATCGGCAAGGTCGCGTTCTCGGGGAACAGCGCCGCCGCCGACAAGAAGGCCCCCGACTTCGTCGGCGAGACCCTGAAGGAAGCCGAGCAGTCGGCGAAGAACGTCGACCTGAAGATCGCGGTGGCCAAGCGCGAGCCCTGCGAGAAGTACCCGAAGAACCAGATCTGCTCGCAGACCCCGACCGAGGGCACGAAGGTCGAGAAGGGCGACACGATCAGTGTGGTCGTGTCGACGGGTGCTCCGAAGATCCTGGTCCCGGACGTGGAGGGGCTCAAGTACGAGACGGCCAAGAGCCAGCTTGAGGACAAGGGCTTCGTGGTCGAGAAGCAGACCGAGGAGTCCGACCAGAACCCGGGCGTCGTCACCGACCAGGACCCGTCGGGCGAGACGGAGGCCCAGAAGGGCACGACCATCACGCTGACGGTCGCCAAGAAGAAGCAGTTGAACGCCGTGCCCGACGTTACCGGGCAGTCCTGGGAAGCGGCCAAGAAGCAGATCCAGGACAACGGCTTCACCCCGGTCCGTACGGACATCGAGAGCGACAGCGTCGAAGAGGGCAAGGTCATCCAGACCACGCCGACCGCCGGCACGCAGGCGCAGCCGGGCTCCAACGTGACCGTCCAGGTCGCCAAGAAGCCCAAGGAAGAAGAGGAACCGGACGTGACCGTCCCGTCCGTCACCGGGCAGAAGCTGTCCGACGCGCGGGACGCGATCGAGGACGCGGACCTGTCCGTCGGCGGCGTCACGGGCCCGCAGGACGACGACGCCATGGTGGTCTTCTCCGACCCGCCCGCCGGTACCAAGGTCAAGTCCGGCACCACGGTCAAGCTGACGACCATCAGCGGCGGTGGCGGTGGCACCCCCGGCGGCGGCGACCAGGGCGGCGGTGACAACGGAGGCGGCGGCGGCTTCATCGAGGGCGCCACCGGCTTCGGCCGCCACCAGCGCGACGACTGACGACCCGCACGGCGTACGCGAGCGGCCAGGCGCCGACGAGGAGCCCCGGCACCCACCAGGAGGGTGCCGGGGCTCTTGCGTGCGGCAGGCGCGGGACGCGCCCCTCACCTCATCCGAGCTCGGGCGGCGGTGTCCGGTCGTGGTCGACCTTCTCGACGCGCTCCAGCTTGCCCCAGACCACGTAGCGGTACTTCGACGTGTACACCGGCGTGCAGGTCGTGAGGGTGATGTAGCGGCCCGGCTTCTTCGCGCCCGACTCCTTCGGGATCGGGTCGAGGACGCGGACGTTGTACTTCGACGTCTCGGGGAGGGTCTTGTAGACCTTGTACACGTACCACTTGTCGCGGGACTCGAAGACGATCGGGTCGCCCTTCTCGATCTTGTCGATCCTGTGGAACTTCGCGCCGTGGCCGTCGCGGTGGGCGGCCAGCGAGAAGTTCCCCGTCTTGTCCCGCGGCAGGGCCGACTTGACCGGCTTGGTGTAGTAGCCCGCGACGCCGTTGTTGAGGGTCTTGGTGGCGGTGCCCTTCTTGACGAGGATCTCGCCGCCGGTCATCGAGGGCACGTGCAGGAAGCCGATGCCGTCCTTGGTGTTCAGGGAGCCGGGGCCGTCCGCCCAGTAGTCGCGGACGCGGTCGCCCTGCTTCTTCGCCTCGCGGTCCGCCACGACGTTCGTCCACCACAGCGAGTAGACGACGAAGAGGCCGAGGACCAGGCCGGCCGTGATGAGCAGTTCACCGAAGACGCTGACCGCGGTCGCGATGCGGCCCCGGCCGCGCGGGCGCGGCGGGTCCGTCGGCGTGGACCCCTCGGTCCGCTCGTCCTGATCGGTGGTGGCTGCCACTGCTTCTGCCCCGTCTGTCGTGGCCTTCCCGGCGCCCTAGTCGACCAGAGCGGCCGGTTTTCCCTTGGCCCGTGGCCGGTCTTCGACCATCTTGCCCCACACGATCATCCGGTACTTACTCGTGAACTCAGGGGTACAGGTGGTCAGTGTGATGTAGCGGCCGGGTTTCGTGAAGCCCGAGCCGGGCGGGACGGCGTCGAGGACGGCCGTGTTCGCGGGGCTGGTCTGCGGGAGGATGCTCGCCATCTTGTAGACGTAGTACGTGTCCTGCGTCTCGACCACGATGGGGTCGCCCGGGTCGAGCCGGTTGATGTACCGGAACGGCTCGCCGTGGGTGTTGCGGTGCCCGGCCACGCCGAAGTTGCCGGGGTCGGCGTCGGGCATCGGCGTCTTCGTACGGCCCTTGTTGTAGTGGCCCACCATGCCGCGGTCGAGGACCCGGTGCTTGTCGATGCCCTCGGCGACCGGCACGACGACGTCGAGCTTCGGGATGTGCAGCAGCGCGAAGCCCTGGCCCGGCTCGAAGACGCCCGGCCTGCCCTTGCCCCGCGCCCAGTCCTCCTCCAGGTCCCGGCGGGCGGCGTCGGCCTGCTGCTGGGCCCTTATGTTCGTCCACCAGAGCTGGTACGTCACGAAGAGCAGCATCAGGACGCCGACGGTGATGAACAGCTCGCCGATGACGCGGCTCGCCACGGTCGCGGGGCTCGGCCTGCGGGCCCGTTCGGCCCGGCGGGCCTCCAGGCGGGTCAGGGGGCGGCCCGGCCCCCCGTCGGCGGGGGACGGGGCCACCGCCCTGGGCCGGGGCTGCGCGCCCCTGCTGCCCTTGTGCTTGGCGGCCTTGCGCCGGGCGGCCCGGCCGCCGCCGGGGACCACGTCCGGCCCCTGGCCGACCGGGACCTCCTGGGGCAGCGGCTGCCGCCCCGGCGCCGTCGGCCGCCCTCCTGCCGCTATTCGCCGCGTGTCCGCTGTGCGCAGCCCGATCGTCTCGTCGTCGGCCCGCCGCACCGGCTCGGCCGGACCCACCGGTGGAGCCGGGTCCACCGCCTCGGCGTTCCCGGGCGCCCCAGGGGACGGCACGGACCGCGGCGGGGGCGACGCGGGCGCCGTGCGGAACCAGGGCGACGAGTGCTCCCCCGTCCCGCCCGCGTCGGCGCCCCCGCGCGCCTCCGCGGTCACGCCGTGGCCCGGCCCACCACCGGGGCCAGCCCGCTCGATCGTGTGACGGCCCCGGCGTCGCCGCACTCGGCGAGCCAGTTGGCGAGCATGAGGTGCCCGTGTTCGGTGAGGACCGACTCGGGGTGGAACTGCACGCCCTCGACGGGCAGTTCGCGGTGGCGCAGGCCCATGACGATGCCGTCCTGCGTACGGGCGGTCACGACCAGCTCGGCCGGGACCGTGGCGGGCTCGGCGGCGAGCGAGTGGTAGCGGGTCGCGGTGAAGGGCGAGGGCAGGCCCGCGAAGACGCCCTCGCCCCGGTGCTCGACGAGCGACGTCTTGCCGTGCAGCAGCTCCGGCGCCCGGTCCACGACACCGCCGTACGCCACGGCCATCGACTGCATGCCCAGGCACACCCCGAAGACGGGCACGCCGGTGGTGGCGCAGTGGCGCACCATGTCCACGCAGACCCCGGCCTGCTCGGGGGTGCCGGGCCCCGGCGAGAGCAGGACGCCGTCGAAGCCGTCCTGCGCGTGCCGGAGCTCGACCTCGTCGTTGCGCAGGACCTCGCACTCGGCGCCGAGCTGGTACAGGTACTGCACGAGGTTGAAGACGAAGCTGTCGTAGTTGTCGACGACGAGAATGCGTGCGCCCATCAGTTGTCCACCGTCACGTCGTTGAAGGGCAGCAGCGGCTCCGCCCAGGGGAAGACGTACTGGAAGAGCACGTAGACCACCGCGAGGATCAGCACCAGCGAGATCAGTGCCCTCACCCATGCGTTCCCCGGCAGATGCCGCCAGATCCAGCCGTACATGCGGTCCCTTCCGTCACGGGCGGCCCCCGGCCATCGTGCCGACCGTCGCCGCCGTACCGCACCAGACTAACGGCGCAGTGCCTCAGGTTTCCCTGCCTCCACGGGCTGGGTGGCGTCCAGGTGGGCCCAGGCGACGAGGCGGTGGCTGTGGCCCCACTCCGGTTCGCAGGTGGTGAGGGTGAGGTAGCGGCCGGGCTCCCGGTAGCCGGACGCGCGCGGCACCGGGTCGATGACACCGACGTCGGCGGGCAGCGTCCTGTACGGCTTCCTGTCGACGCGGTACGTGAACCAGGTCGTGCCGTCGGTCAGGACGACCGCGTCGCCGGGGCGCAGCGCGGGGAAGTCCTTGAACGGGTCGCCGTAGGTGCGGCGGTGCCCGGCGACGGAGAAGTTGCCCTTCTGGCCGAGCCGCGCGGTGCCCGCGTAGTGGCCGAGGCCCTTCTTGAGGGTGTCGGTGGCGGTGCCCTGGAGCACGGGCTTGTTCCACGTGAAACCGAAGCGGGGGACGTACATGACGGCGAAGGGTTCGCCGTCCTCGTAGGGGGCGGGTTCCGGGGGCGGGCCGCCCGGGGCCGCGGGGCCGGTGCCCGGGGCGCCGCCGGTGGCGGTCCGTCCGTGGGACCAGCGGTCCTGGAGGCGGTCGATCTGGTCGTCCATGGCCCGGTCGGCCTTCACGCCGGTCCAGAAGAGCACGTAGACGACGAAGAGCACGATCACGGTGCCGGCGGTGACGCACAGCTCGCTGACCGTCCGGACGATCGCGCGCACCGACACCGCAGGGACCTCCCGAGCGCGTGCTACTCCAGGGGCTTCGCGTAGTGCAGGTTCACTGTGCCCGAGTAGCCGGGAAGAGTCACCGCCCCGTCGCCCTCGACTTTCCAGCCGAGGCCGTAGGCGTTGACGTACAGCATGTAGTTCTGGATCTCGGGCGAGGCGGCGAGGGCCCGCTTGAGACGGCCGGGGTCGCCGACGGCGGTCACCTTGTACGGCGGTGAGTAGACGCGGCCCTGGAGGATCAGGGTGTTGCCGACGCAGCGCACGGCGCTGGTGGAGATCAGGCGCTGGTCCATGACCTTGATGCCCTCGGCGCCGCCCTGCCACAGGGCGTTGACCACGGCCTGGAGGTCCTGCTGGTGGATGACCAGGTCGTTGGGTTGCGGCTCGGGGTAGCCGGGCAGCTTGGCCCTGGCGTTCGGCGGGGCGTCGGTGAGGGTCACGGAGACGGCGTCGCCGCGCAGCTTCTCGGTGCCCGCGTTCCGCTCCAGGGCGGCGAGGCGGGCGTCGTCGGCCTTGCTGGCGGGGTTGTCGCGCCGGGCCAGGGACTCCACTTCGCCGCGCAGCGAGCTGTTGGACTCGTCGAGGTCCTTGTTCTCGCGGCTGCGCTCCTGGATGAGGTCGGAGAGCTTCAGCAGGGAGTCGTCGGTGCGGATGTTGGTGCCCTTGGCCGTGTTGAAGCTGGTCATGAAGAGCAGCCCGGCGAGCGCGAAGACACCGGCGGTGAGCACCCGCACCGGCCGCCAGCGGCGGCGCCGGCCGGGGGCGGAAGAGGAGTGGCCCGGGCCCGTGGGGAAGTCGGCGGAATTGCTCAACGTACCCTTATCTCCTTCACCGCCGCGGAAGCACTACGCTATCGGACGCCCGGGGGAAGACTTAGCGCACCGTAGCGCCGTAGCGTCCGTCCCCGGCGCCGGACCCAGCTACCTGCGCGGCCACGCAGCGCATCGACAGGAGAGACCCTCGTGCCGAAGTCACGTATCCGCAAGAAGGCAGACGATTACACTGCGCCGTCGCAGAAGAAGGCGACGGACATCAAGCTCACCAGCCGTAGCTGGGTCGCCCCGGTGATGCTGGCGCTGTTCCTGATCGGCCTGGCCTGGATCGTGGTCTTCTACGTCACGGACGGCAAGCTCCCGATCGATCCGCTGGGCAACTGGAACATCGTGGTCGGCTTCGGCTTCATCGCGGCGGGCTTCGGCGTCTCCACGCAGTGGAAGTGACCGCCGCCTGAGTTCCGTCCCCGGCACCGGCGTCGTCCGCAAGTCCTGGCCCCAGTTATCCACAGTGTGAGCACTGCCATCCACAGGTCTGGGGAAAGGCCTGAAAATCTGTGGATAACTCTCCGGGCGTTGACGCCGGTGTGACTGGTCGGCCCTCCGCGCCTGATCCGCGCACCCCTTGTCCTGCCTGGGCAAACCCGGATCGGGGACGCACGGAACAGACGTTCCCCACGTCGTGCACAAGATCGGGCACAGTCTGTGGACAACCCGGGGGTACGCGGTGGAAAGCCCGCGTACCCCGGGGTCCTGCCAGGTGAGCGGCCGGGTACGGCCGGGTACGGCCCGGTCGCTCGCGGCCCGGGCGCCCGGGCGTCAGGCGAGCTGGGCCGTGCGGACGAGCACGAGGGCCACGATGACCGCGAACACCAAGGCGCAGGTGCCCCACTGCACCAGGGCACGGCGCTCGCGCGGCGCGTGCACCATGCCGTACGCGATCACCACCCCGGCGACGAGACCGCCGACGTGCGCCTGCCAGGCGATGCCGCTCCAGGTGAAGGTGAACAGCAGGTTCAGCGCGAGGAGCGCGATGACCGGGCGCATGTCGTAGTTCAGGCGGCGCATCAGGACCGCCGTCGCGCCGAGCAGCCCGAAGATCGCCCCGGAGGCGCCCAGCGAGGCGTCGCTCGGGTCCTCGAGGAGATACGTCAGCGCGCTGCCGCCGAGCCCCGACAGCAGGTACAGCGCGAGGAAGCGGACCCGGCCGAGCGCCGCCTCCAGGGGGCCGCCGAGCCACCACAGGCCCAGCATGTTGAACGCGATGTGCCAGATCTCCTGGTGCGTGAACATGGCCGTGACCAGGCGGTACGACTCCCCGGCCGCCACGCCCTGGCTGGCGGGGAACGGCGCGGGCGGCCACTCGCCGATGAGGAAGAGGTCGCCGACCAGGTCCTCGCGCGCGCGGACCGCGAGGAACACCAGGACGTTGAGCGCCAGGATGATCTTCGTGAGCAGCCGCGGGTCCTGCGTGAGCGTGCCGCCCGCCAGCGTGCGCGGCCGGCTCGCCGCCGGAGCGGGCCCGGTGTCGGAGCCGCCCTTGACGCACTCCGGGCACTGGAAGCCCACCGAGGCGCTGATCATGCACTCCGGGCAGATGGGTCGTTCGCAGCGCGTGCAGGCAATGCCCGTCTCGCGGCCCGGGTGCCGGTAGCAGCTCGGCAGGCTCTGCGCGTCCTGCGGCCCCTGCGGGCTGCCTGGCGCCTGGTCCATCACGGTCCCCTCTGGTCTGCCGTACGCGATGACGTCGGCACGCTGGTCAACGCGCCGCCCCGCCCTCCTCTACGGATGGGCGGGGCGGTTTTGTTCCCTCGGGCGCCGAGCGGGCGTGCGGCTCGGCGCACCGGGCGCTCGGCGCTCAGCCCTCGCGCGTCTCCACGACGACGGACTCGATCACGACGTCGTTGACCGGGCGGTCCGTGCGCGGGTTGGTCTGGGTGCCGGCGATGGCGTCCACGACCTTCTTGCTCGCGTCGTTGGTGACCTCGCCGAAGATGGTGTGCTTGCCGGTCAGCCAGGCCGTCGGGGCGACCGTGATGAAGAACTGCGAGCCGTTGGTGCCGGGGCCGGCGTTGGCCATGGCCAGCAGGTAGGGCTTGGTGAAGGCGAGGTCCGGGTGGAACTCGTCCTTGAACTCGTAGCCCGGGCCGCCCGTGCCGTTGCCCAGCGGGTCGCCGCCCTGGATCATGAAGCCGCTGATCACCCGGTGGAAGACCGTGCCGTCGTACAGCTTGTCCGTGGACTTCTTGCCGGTGGCGGGGTGCACCCACTCGCGCTCGCCCTTGGCGAGCTCAACAAAGTTCTTGACCGTCGTCGGCGCGTGGTTCGGCAGGAGCCGGATCTCGATGTCGCCTTGGTTGGTCTTGAGGGTGGCGTAAAGCTGCTCAGCCACGATCTGCCTTCCGTTGTCCTCTGTGACCCTCCGATCCTCGCACGGACCCGATGGGGACGAGTAGCCGCCGAGTCGGGGACGGGCGGGAGAGGCGACCGGAGGTAAGGAGAGAAAAGGAAAAGGGAGGGAAGAGGACAAGAGACGGAGGGAAGACGCGGGGAAGACGACGAGTAGCCGCAGAGGCGGCGCGCAGCGGCCCGATCCGTGGCATCGTCGACGGCAGTTCCCCTCGGCGGGCGCGTGCGGTGCCACTCGGCGGAAGTGTCCGGTGCCCCCGGATGCCCGCCCGTACGTGCCCCGCTCCCTTCCGGCAGGCATGATCCCGGAAAGGGTGGAAAGGTGACATACCTATAACGCCACCAAGGAGGAGGATCCCGTGACCCGCAAAGACAGCGTGCGTGCCGCGGCGGACTCGGCGAAGGACAGTGTGCGGCACGCCGCGGACGCGGTGGCGCCCTACGCCGAGGAGGCCAAGGGCCGGGCCACCCACCTGGCGCAGGAGGCCCGGACGCGCCTGGCGCCCAAGGTGTCGCAGGCCGCCCACACGGCCGTCGGCCAGGCCCGTACCCACTTCGACACGCACGTCGCGCCGCGTGTGGAGCAGGCCCGCAGCCATGTGCCGCCGAAGGTCGACCACGCGGCGCACGAGGCCGCCGCCCGCACCCGCAGGGCGGCCCGGCAGGCCGCCGACTTCTCCAAGCCCCGGCTCGAGCACGCCAGGTCCGTGGCGGCTCCGGTGCGCGACGAGGCCGCGTCCCGCGGTGCCGCCGCGCTCGCCGCGCTGCGCGGGCAGGTGTCCCCCCGGGAGATCGAGCGCCTCGTCCGCAAGCAGGAGCGCCGGGCCCGCAGGGGACGCGTCTTCAAGCGCCTCGCCGTCATCGGCGTGCTCGGCGCCGGTGCCGTCGCCGTGTGGAAGTGGTGGGACAAGCAGGCCAACCCGGACTGGCTCGTGGAGCCCCCGGCCGCCACCGAGGTGCCCGACCGTACGCCGCTGACGTCGGTGGACGGCAGCGGGCAGGCCTCCCTGGACCCGGAGGTCCAGGCGAAGGAGGCCGAGGCGGAGGCGAAGGAGCAGGACGACCGCGCCTGACCTGAAGGCCCGCCGAAGCGTCGGCCCGCCCGGAGCCGAGCCCCCGAAGCCGGACCTTACGAGTGGTTGCCGCCGTGCACGCAGCACGGCGGTTTCCGCGTATGGACAGCCCCGCCCGGCTCTCCGCACCCCGGCCGGTTAAGCCAGTCGGCGCAACCGGACGTGCGCCACCGCGTCGTCCCCGTTGTGCTGTCGGGCATGGGCTACCACATAGACGGCCCGCACACAGCGGGCAGCACACGGCGGAGCGCGCTGGGCATCGGTGTCTTCCTGTTGGCCTCGGGGGCGCTCGGCACGAGGGCCTCCGCCCTCGACGGGCCCCCGGACACGAATCGCCGCCCCGACTGGCTCGACGGCACCGACGACCACGGCGACCGCAGCGATCACGGCGACCCGAGCGACCACGGTGACGACGCCGCCCTCGACCGGCACGGCGGCCCCGAGGGATGCGACGCCGACTACGACGCGGAGTTCGAGGCGCTCCTGGAGGCCGCCGTCCAGCAGCTCGGCGAAACCTCCCCGCGCAACCTCGGACCGCCCGGCAAGCTGACGCGGCCGTTGCGCCGCCGCTTCCGGGTCACCGCCCGCTACGGCGTGCCCGGCAAGTGGCTCGCCGGCCACCACACCGGCATCGACCTGGCCGTACCGCGCGGCACACCGGTCTACGCCGTGGGCGCGGGCGTCGTGGTCCTGGCCCGCTGGTCGGGCCCGTACGGAAAGGCCGTCACCGTCCGGATGCGGGACGGGCACTACGCGGTGTACGCGCACCTGTCGCGCATCTCCGTGCACCAGGGCGCCCGGGTGCGCGCCGGTACCCGCCTCGGCAGCAGCGGCAGCACGGGCCGGGCCACAGGGCCGCACCTGCACCTGGAGATCCGCAGGCGCCGCCGCTACGGATCGGACGTCAACCCGGTCAGGTACCTGGCAAGACGGGGCGTGCGCCTCGCGTGACGCGGTGGGCCTATTTACCGATCGTGCGGCTTTCGGTTCACCGCCGTGACCTCGTCTTCCGGGGTGGCGTTAGGCAGGTGCGGCCGCACCTGCGCGGCCGCGTTGTCTCGATTCGAAGGAGAACCGTGATGTCTCGCATCGCGAAGGCAGCCGCCCTCACCCTGGGCGCGGGTGCGGTCGTACTGGGTGGCGCCGGGATGGCCTCGGCGGACGCCGACGCGTCGGGCGCGGCCGCCCACTCCCCGGGGGCGCTGTCGGGCAACGTCGTCCAGGCTCCGGTCCACATCCCGGTCAACGTCTGCGGCAACACCATCAACGTCGTCGGCCTGCTGAACCCGGCCTCCGGCAACACCTGCGTCAACGACGGCGGCCACGGCCACCAGGGGTACGGCCACTGAGCCACGCCCGACCCGTCGAGAAGCCCCCGGTGACCACCCCCTCCGGGGGCTTCCCCTTGCCGCCCGGCGGCCCGGCCTCCCCGGGGCGGCCACGCGCCGAGCGAGCTCACTCCTCGTACCGGTACGCCCACTCGTGTCCCACCAGGTCGCCCGGCGTGGCCCGCCAGGGCGGCATCGGCTCGTCCCGGGCGAGGACGCGCTGGTACTGCGGTTCGCCCAACTGCGGCGGCCGCAGGGGAAGGTACTGCGCGGCGTCCGGGTGGCGCCGCCGCCACCGGGACCACAGCAGGTCCACGAAGGCGTGGTGCAGCCAGAACACCGGGTCGTTGACCGAGCCGCCGCCCAGCATGTGGCCGCCGACCCACCGGTGCACGCGGTTGTGGTTGCGCCACCGCTCGTTGCCGCGGCCGGGCGCCCAGCCCTCCAGGACGTTGCGGAACCCGCCCTTCGACGTCGAGTCCCAGGGCTCCACGTCGTAGCGCGTCTCCCGGAGGGCCCGTTCCACGTCGTCGGCGGTGGGCAGGTCGAGCGGGTCCGGGGGGTTGCCGAACGCCCGGGTGAGGAACGCCCCGTCCGTGACGGACTCCTTGATCGTCCAGTTGCCCCCGCCGTGCGCGAAGGGGCCCGTGAGCACCTGCCGGTCGCGGGCGCGCCCGTCGCCGCCCATGAAGTCCTCGCCCCACAGGGACGCGGCGGGTGTACGGTCACGCGTCCAGTCCCAGTACGGGACGGTGACGGCGGCGTCGATCCGCTGGAGCGCCCGCTCGAAGTCGAGCAGGAACCGGCGGTGCCAGGGGAAGAACGAGGGCGCCATGTGGGCCACCCTGAGCCGCCGTTCCCCGTCCGCCACGTAGAAGTCGATGTGCCTGCGGACGAACTCGTCGTACTCGCCCCTGCGCTTCAGGCTCAGCACCGCGTCCACGAACCTGCGCCGCTCGGCCCGCGTGAGACGGCTCTGGTTCTTGCGTGTGTAGGTCACCCGTTGTGCCCCCTCCGGCTCTTCCGGGGCCCTGGCCCCGGTGTGACGCCCCCGCGCCGTCAGTGCGTGTGGCCGCGCAGCGCCTCGCCCGCGCCGAGTTCGTCGACGGCGCCACGAGCCGCCTCGCGGGGCGTCCCGTACGCCGCGTAGTGGTCGACCATGCTGAGGTAGCTGCCGTCCGCCCGGCGCATCACGCCGAGCCGCCGGCCGTCGACCGTGACGTGCCAGTCCCCCGGCGCCCGTCCGTCGCCGGACGCGAGCGGTACGCCCTGGATGTGCCGTCCCCGGTACGTCTCCTCGAAGGCGCCCTCCTCCGTGGCCGGGCGCGCGTGGTCGGTGCGTCCCGTTCCCCGCCGGGTGTACGCGCCGCGCAGGACGCCCACGGCGGTGAGCGTGGCCACGGCCGCGACGCCGAGCAGATGGCGGCGCCCCACCCGGTGCGTCAGCGGCGTACCGGCCCGTGCTGTCATGCGTGCCCCCTCGTCAACCGGTCCAGAAACTCCACCACCGCGTGAGGATCAACAGGGCGACGCCTCCGAGGTGCATGACCGGGAGGGCCCAGGTGAAGTCCTCGAAGAAGGCCCTCAGCCCGCCCGGCACGGGCAGCAGCCCCTGGCGGACGGTGAAGGAGGTGACGTACCAGAACATCAGGGCCGTCGCCGCCCACGCCAGGCAGCACCACAGGCACAGCGCGTTGATCCGGTACAGGGACTGGAACTGCAGCCAGGTGCAGAAGACCACCCCGCCCAGCGTCCCCGCGTTCAACGCCAGCCAGAACCAGCGCGGGAACCGCGCCGCCCCCAGCAGGCCCACGCCGACGCAGACCACCACGGCGTACGCCACGAGGCCCAGCATCGGGTTCGGGAAGCCGAACACCGCGGCCTGGTCGCTCTCCATGACGCTGCCGCAGGACACCACCGGGTTGAGGCTGCACGCCGGCCGGAAGTCCGGGTCCTTCAGGAGCGCGAACTTGTCGAGCGTGATGACCCAGGACGCCAGCAGCCCCGCCGCCCCGGTGCCCACCAGGAGCAGCCCCAGCGCCCTGCTCCCGGCGACCGCGCGCGCGGGGGGAGTGCCGTCCGCCCGGGACGCCTCCCGTACCGTCTGCGCGGGGACCGTGGCGGTGCGTACCCCGGTCCGCATCAGTCGCCCGGCCGCGGCAGGGGGAGGAGACAGTGCGCGGCGTTGGTCAGCGTCTCCTCGTCACCGGCGAAGTCCCGGAGGCTCTGCTCCGACACAGGGGTGCCGGGCGCGCCCTCCGGCCACGCGCGCGTGGTCATCAGGAAGTACGCGTGGCCCCGGTCCCGCGCCGCGGCGAGCCACTCGGGCGGCACGGCGCACCGGGCGTTGACGTAGGTCATGTTCACGACTGCCTCCCCGCCCTCGACGACGAGGCTCACCGGCAGCCGCGGGTCCTGCGCGCCGTCGAGCACGGGCCCTCCGACGGGCAGCCCCGCGCTGTGCAGCAGCGTGCCGACGGCGTTCGCCGTGGTCTCCGGGCCGCCCTCGGCGTCTCCGAGGGAGTAGGCCATGAGGAAGGCCATGTCCTGTTCCTCTTCGGGGTGTTCGCCGCTCCAGGCGATCACCCCGAGGGTGCCCAGGTCGGCCGCCCGGAAAGGGAGCCGCCCGCTCGGTGGTGAGGTCATGGACGGAACCGTAGCGATGCGTGCGCGGCGGTTTTCGCAGCACGTCCCCTAAGTGGCGGATCCACCGTTCGGCTCCACCCGATGGTGTCATCCGATCGAACCTGAAGACGATTCGCGACGCTTGCCGTCACCCCTGCGAAAGACGGGTCCGCGGAGCGCTCCACGGACCGGCCTTCGGTTGCTTTCGGGGGTACGCCGTCACGTTCCTTACTTGCCGAGCGGAAGGCCGCCGAGGAGTTGCGTGGGGCCGCCCTTCCCGGTGAGGCCCTCGGCGGCCTGCTTCACCACGTTCACGACGGGGCTCTTGGCCGGCGTCTCCTGCGCACCCGGGTTCAGCGGCTGCGCCTTGGGGGACTGACCGGACAGCGACTCCAGGCCGCCGTTCAGGCCGGGAGGCGTCAGACCACCGGCGAAAGCGGGTGCTGCGGCACCCAGAACGGCCATGGATCCGGCGAGGACGGCGGCGGCCTTGAGAGGCTTCATCGTGTTCCCTTCTCCGGCGACTCGCGTCACCTGTAAACGTCACCGATCAGGCCTTTACTGCCTGTGCTCCAAGGAATAAACGCCTGTGCAGTCTCCCCCAGAACAACGAGCGGAACTCGGCCCGGAAACCCCCGCGCACGCACTCTCCCGAACCCACGCGTGCGAAGGAAGCGCCGCATCCTCGTATCAACCGGCCTAATAACCGGGCGATTCGTGTGATCCGCTGAAGACAACGCCCTGCCCGTCATCCGCCGAGGCTTTTCCATGGCCCGCGGATTTCGGCAACGGGGGCAGACCCGGAAGATTCGGAGCGGGCAGCTTCCCGGTGAGCAGAACGGCGACGACCGTGTTCACCGCACCGGCCACCACGTCCTTCACGGATGTCGCGACGGCCGCCGCGTCTCCGGACGCGGACGCCTTGAGCAAAGCGTCCACGGCCCTCCGGAGCTGCTTCACCGTGTCGTCCTTGATATCGCGCGGAATGGCACGGTCCGCGTACGCGGTCTCCTCCAGGAAGGAGAGCCGCTGGAGCGTGTCGGGGGTTGGGAGGGTGGCTTGTGGCTGTGGAGGGGCGGCCGGGGGTTGCGGAGAGGTGGCCTGGGGCTGCGGAGGGGAGGCCTGGGGTTGTGGCGGGGTGGCTGAGGGTGGGGAAGAGGTGGCCTGGGGCTGCGGCGAGGCGGCTGGCGGTTGCGGGGAGGTGCCCGGGGGTGCCGCCTCGGCCGTCTTGAGCTTGTCGAGGGCCTCCCGCACGGCGTCCCCGAGCTTCTTCGCCTGCTCCGGCTCCAGTGTGCCGCCCTCCGCCTTCAGGACCTGGGTCACGAGGTCGGTGACCGGCGTGAGCACGGTGCCGAGGCCCCCCAGTGCCGTCGCCTGGGCCAGCAGCTTGTCCGCTTCCGGTACGGGAGCACCGGCGGCGGGCGGGTCCTGGCGCGAGGCGGCCTGGAGAGCCAGGACCGGTCCTGTCACACCGAGTAGAAGCGTCGCGCAGAGCGCGGTGGTCGTGATGCGCCGTGCCGCGGTGCGCCGTACGGATGGAGCGCGCATGGTCGTCCCCGTCTGATGGCTCGTCGGATCTTGTGATCACTGTGAGAGGGCCACGCGGCCGTCGCAACCGAGCCGGAGCGACGGAGCGTCAGATACGCGCCTCGCCAACGCTGTTCGGGCAGGTCGCGGGCGCAGTCCCGGTCCTGGAGGGATCGTCGTGGGGGGCTACGGCCATTCGAGGACGCCGCCACGGAGGTCCCGGTCGTGCTCCCGGCGGCGGGGGTGGTCGTCAGCCGGTCGCGTTCAGCAGCTCCCGCCGCCCCGTCGTACGACGATCACACCAGCGGGCTGCGCGGAGGCGGAGTCCGCGCGGCGGAGCCCGGAGTGGGGCGTCCTCCGGACGAGTGAAGGATTCTCGGCTCCATTCCGGTGATCCGACTGTCGCAACAGTGGCCCGGTGACACCCCCGCCCCCGCACAACACGGCCTTGTCGCGCGCCTCTTAGACGTGCTCTGACCCTTGATTTCACCGCGTCGACACACGTTCCGGGCTCGCGGGAATGTCCTGCGCGGCCAGCTACTGTGGCGCTTCCTCGCGAGGGAATTTCAGCCATATTCGTGCACATTCGCACGATTGGTTGCCGCTTCACCGCTTGTCGTACCTACCTACAGCACCCACAGTCCGCCACGTGCTCCACCCGCACCACCCCACCGTGTCCCGACCGTCGTGATCCCACAGTTCGCAGAGATCCGCACCCTCCGGAAGGCCACCGCCGTCATGCGTCACTCGCCGGGCCTGCGTCGCGTCCTCACCGACCCCGTCCTCGACCACCGCTCCGGCTCGGCCACCGGTACCCGCTCCGGCCCCGACGCCGGCTCCGGCTTCGTCGGCGTGTGGCGGTGAACGCACCGTCCCGCACACACCTAGGGGAATCGCGCATGCAACTGGCTCCGACCGACCGGCCCCCGCGTGTCCTGCACGTCAGCCAGCCCGTGGACGGCGGTGTGGCCCGCGTGGTCCAGGACCTCGTGGCGGCCCAGGCAGCGGCGGGTGTTCGGGTCCATGTCGCCTGCCCCGACGAAGGGTTCCTGTCCCGGGGAGCCGCCGGGCACGCGCGCGTGCACCCGTGGGCGGCGACCCGTTCCCCCGGCCCCCGCCTGGCTGCCGAGGTGCGGGACATCGCCCGCGTCGTCGCTGCCGTACGCCCCGACCTCGTGCACGCCCACAGCGCGAAGGCCGGACTGGCCGCGCGGCTCGCCGTGCGCGGGCGCGTGCCGACCGTCTTCCAGCCGCACGCCTGGTCGTTCGAGGCCGTCGGCGGAGTGACCGCTGACCTGGCGCGGGCCTGGGAGCGGTACAGCGCCCGGTGGACGGCACGGCTCGTGTGCGTCAGCGAAGCGGAACGGCGCACCGGCGCCCGGGCCGGGGTGCGGGGCCCGGCCGTCGTGGTGCCCAACGGCATCGACCTCCGCCGCCACCGGCCCGCCGACCGCCGGGAGAGCCGGGCGTCACTGCCGCTGCCCGATTCCGTACGGGCTCCCGCGACGCCCCTGGTCGTGTGTGTCGGGCGCCTCTGCCGGCAGAAGGGGCAGGACGTGCTGCTGCGGGCCTGGTGCGCCGTCGCCGCGGAGGTGCCGGGAGCGCGGCTCGCCCTGGTGGGCGACGGGCCGGACGCCGCCGCGCTGCGGGCGGCGGCGGACCCGTCCGTGCTGTTCGCCGGGGCGGCCGACGACGTGGCGCCCTGGTACGGGGCCGCCGACCTGGTCGTCCTGCCGTCGCGCTGGGAGGGCATGGCACTGGCCCCGCTGGAGGCCATGGCCTGCGCACGGCCCGTGGTGGTCACCGAGGTCGACGGCGCGCGCGAGAGCCTGCCGCCGTCCCTGGTGCCGCACGTCCTGGTACCGCCCGAGGACCCGAGGGCCCTGGCCCGTGCCCTGGTCGCCCTCCTCCGGGACCGCCCGCTGCGCGAACGGCTGGGGGAGCAGGGCCGCGCCCATGTGGAGGAGCGCCACGACGTGCGGCGCACGGCGAGCACGGTCGAGGGCGTCTACCGCACCCTCCTGGCCGGATCGACACCGGCCCCGGCCGGATCGACACCGGCCCCGGCCGCCTCGCCTTCGGCCCTGTGCGCGGTGGTGACGCGGCACGCGCCAGTCCCGCCAAGCGCGACCGGCACTCCGCACACGACCGGCACACAACGCACGCCCATCACATGCTTCCTGCCCGACCCGAAGCACACGACCGTCACCCCGGACACGGCTGCCACCCCGGACACGACCGCTGTGTCGGACACGACCGCCACCTCCGGCAGGCCCGTCACCTCCGGCACGAGCGTCACCTCAGGCAGCTCCGACACGCCAGACACGGCCGCCACGCCAGGCACGGGCTTCGTACCGGACACGGGCGTCGTACCGGACACGGGCGTCGTGCCGGACGCGGCCGTCACCAGCCGTGCGGCAGTCCCCGGCCGCGCGGCAGTCACCGAGCACAGGGAGTCCAGCAACCCGTGAGTGCGGAACGAACCGTCGCCACCTCCTCAGAGGAGCTGCGGCAGGGCCAGCAGGGCTTCGCCTCGGCCGTCGTCGTGGCTCCGCGGGACGCACGGGGCCCCCGCGTCGGCCCCGGCGTCCGGCAGCCGTACCGCCAGGGGCCACCGGGTCCGCTGGTGGCGGCCGACGTCACCGCGGCGGTGCTCGGCGCGCTCGCGTACGCGGCCGCGACCCGGTCCGGTACGGCCGCGACGCTGCTGGTCGGGGCGTTGCTGACCGTGACCGTGGGCGCTCTCAACACCCGCGGCGGCCTGTACCGTCCGGCCCGGCTCCCCCGGGCACTCGACGAACTGCCTGCCCTGTGCGGGCGGGTGGCCGTCGCCTGGTGCGTCACGCTGACGTGCGTGACGGCCCTGCCCGGCGCCGTCGGCGGGTCCGGGCGCGCCGCGGTGGACGCCGGGCAGTTCTTCGCGAGCGCCGCACAGCTCGCGCCGCTCGCGCCGGGCGCACTGTTCACCGCGTGCGCCGCCCACTGCGCCCTGAGCGTGGGCAGCCGCGCCCTGGTGTACTGGCGCCGCCGCGCGAGCCTGTTGCGCGGGCCGCGCCCGGTCCTGGTGCTCGGCGACGGCGCGCACGCCCGCGGGGTCGCCGGGGCCCTGCTGCGCCACCCCCGGTGCGGGGTGCGCCCGGTCGGGGTCGTGTGCACCCCCTCGGACACCGGTACGTCCGCCCCGGCCGAACCCGCGTCCCCCGCCGCACCTGCGACCACCACCGGGCCCACCGCCTCCGCCGGACCCACGGTCTCCGCCGACGCCGAGGCGTCCGACCGGCCCGCCACCGCCTCCGGCCGCACCGGCACCAGCACTACCGGAACGGCCAGCCCTGCTAGTACCACCAGCACCACCAGCACCACCGGAACCGCTGACTCCGTGCCCGCGCCCGCGCCCACCCCGACCGCCCCCGAGGACCCCGGCCAGGACGCTCCCCCCGGCCTCCCCGTGCTGTCCACGCCGGACGCCCTGCACCGCGCCGCCATCCAGAACGACGTACGCACCGTACTGATCGCCGCGGGCCCTGCGGACGCGCGTGAGCGCTGGCTGCCGACGCTGCACGCGCTCGGCTGCGACCTGTGGGAGCTGGCTTCGGCGCCGCCCGGGCCCACGGTCCCCGCCCAGCACATCGCCGGGTTCCCGTGCCGCCCGCTGACCTCCGGCGGCCGCGGCGGGGCGCGCCTGCGCAAGCGGGCCCTCGACGTCGTGGTCTCGGCCGCGTTGCTGCTGCTCGCCGCACCGGTCCTCCTGGTGTGCGCCCTGCTCCTGCGCACCCTGGAAGGGCCGGGTGTGGTGTTCCGGCAGGAGCGGGTGGGCATGGGCGGGCGTCGGTTCACGCTCCTGAAGTTCCGCACGCACCGGCCCGCGGACCCCCAGGAGGCGGCGACCCGCTGGAGCGTGGCCGACGAGGACCGCATCAGCCCGTACTGCCGGTTCCTGCGCCGGACCTCCCTCGACGAGCTGCCGCAGCTCTGGAACGTGCTCCGCGGCGACATGAGCCTCGTCGGGCCGCGCCCCGAACGCCCGTACTTCGTCGACCGGTTCAGCCAGCAGTACCCCGACTACGCGCGCCGCCACCGGATGCCCGTCGGCATCACCGGGCTCGCCCAGATCCACGGCCTGCGCGGTGACACGTCCATCGAGGACCGGTGCCGCTTCGACAACGCGTACATCGACGGCTGGTCCTTCTGGCAGGACCTGTGCATCCTGCTGCGCACCCTGGGCTGCCTCGTGCGGCACACGGGGAGCTGAGGCGCCGTGTCGACCGTGCTCACCGGGCGCCTGGCCGCCTACGGGACGGGACCGCTGACCGCGCTGCGCCGCCACGCGCCCGTGCTGCCCGTCGTCCTGGTGGTGGCCCTGCTCGCCCTGCCCGTGTCCCCGGGGACCGCGGGCTCCCCGCAGGCCACCGCCGCCGACGCCGCCTCCGGTCTGGTCGTCGCGTACTGCGTCCTGTCCGCCGTGCGCTCCGCCCGCCGGCCCCTGACCCGTGCCGCGGCGCTGCTCTTCGGGCTCCCGGTGCTCGGCGTCACCCTGGCCGCGTGCGCCGCTCCCACGGGCGGTGCCGCGCTCGCCGGGACCGCCCGCTACCTCCAGGTCTTCGTCCTCGTGCCGCTCGCGGTGCTCGCCCTCGTCCGCGACAGCCGCGACCTGCGCGTGGTGGCCTGGTCGTTCGTCGGCCTCGCGGTGTGGCAGGGCGGGATCGGGGTGCACCAGTACCTCACCGGGACCGGGGCCTCGTACATGGGGGAGGACATCCGCGCGGTCGGCACGTTCGGCCCGACGGACGTCATGGGGATGGCCACCGTGGTCTCGTACGGGGTGGTGTGCGCCCTCGCGCTCGCCTTCCGCCCCGGCGCGCCCCGCCGACGGGCCACCGCGGGGCTCTGCGCCGCCCTCCTCCTCGTACCGCTGGCGCTGTCCTTCAGCCGCGGCGCGTGGATCGCCACCGCGGCGGCCTGCGGGACCGTCCTCGTGCTCGCCGGGGTACGGCGCGCGCTGCGGCTCCTGCTGGCCGCGACGGCGGCGGCCGTCGTCCTGGTGGGCGGCTTCGGCCTGGGGTCGCAGATGCTCCAGGAGCGGCTCGGCAGCATCACCCAGGTCACCGACGCCCCCGACCAGTCCGTCACCGACCGGTACACCATGTGGGCCGCCTCCGTGGCCATGTGGCAGGAGAAGCCCCTGACGGGCGTCGGCCTCAAGGGCTTCCCCGAGTACCGCGACAGCCACGCCTCCGTCGCGCTCTCCTCCGGCAGCGACACCGCCGGCGCCGGCCAGGGCTTCCAGCGCCAGCCGCTGCTGTCCCCGCACAACATGTACCTGCTCGTCCTGAGCGAGCAGGGGGTCGTCGGCCTGGCCGCCCTCGCCGGGTGCTGGGCCGGGCTCCTCGCCCGCTGCCTGAGCCGCTGCGTCCGCCTGCGCCGCACCGCCGGGGGCGAGGACCGGCTCGACTGCGCCCTGCTCGCCTGCGGGCTGCTGGTCTGGCAGATGGTCGACTTCCTGTACGCGGACATCGGCGGCCCCTCCACGGTCCTGACGGCCGTGGTGCTCGGCCTCGCGGGGTGGTGGGGCGTCGGGGCCCACGGACGCGAGGACGCGCCCCGAGCGCCAGCGGCACCAGGAGCGTCAGGAGCGCCACAGGCACGGGGCACGGCGGACGCCCCGGGGCACGGCGTACGGCCCCTGGAGGCGTCCCGGTCATGAGCACCGCCCCCGACACCAGCGGCCAGGGGCTGCTCGGCGCGCCCACGCCCTCGCCCGCGCCGCCCCCGGACACGCAGCGCTCACCCGCGCTACCTCCGGACGTACAGCCCCCGCACGCGCCGCCCTCAGCCACGCCGCCCTCCACCGCCGCGCCTCCGGAACCCGCTCTCCCGAAGAGACCGCTTCCGGAACCCACCTCCCTGAAGGCACCCCTGAAGGCCCCTGCCCCGGACCCCGCCCCCCTGAAGACACCGCTTACGGAACCCGCCCCCCTAGGGCCCCCGATCCCCGACCCCACCCCCCAGAAGCCCCCCTCCACCCCCGCCCTCCCCAGCAACGGCTTCCTCGCCAAGGCCGCCCTCGTCACCGCCGCCCTCTCCGTCGCCGGGTCGCTGCTCGGGCTCGGGCGGGACCAGGCGCTCGCGCACTTCTTCGGGGCCGGTACCGACACCGACGCCTTCCTGGTGGCGTGGACCGTGCCGGAGATGGCGGCCACCCTGCTCATCGAGGACGGGCTCGCCTTCTTCCTCGTACCGGCGTTCAGCCTCGCCCTCGCGCGGCGCGCGCACGGCGGTGACCGCGACCCGGTGCGCGCCCTGGTCGCCGCGTCGCTGCCGCGGATGAGCCTGTGCTTCGCGGCCGCCGCGCTCGTCCTCGCCCTGACCGCCCCCTGGGTGGTGGCGGTCCTCGCGCCGGGGCTGCCGGACCGCGCCCTTGCCGTGGACTGCACCCGGCTGACCGCGACGTGCGCCCTGTCGTTCGGCCTCGCCGGGTACTGCAGCGCCGCCCTCCGCGCCCACCAGCGCTTCACGGTCCCGGCCGCCATCTACGTGGTCTACAACGCGGCCATCATCGGCACCCTCGTCGTCCTCTCCGGACAGTGGGGCGTCCGGGCGGCCGCGGCCGGCGTGGCCCTCGGCGGCGCCCTCATGGTGGTGGCCCAGGCCCCCTCCCTGTGGTGGCAGTTGCGCGCCCGCCCGGACGCCGGGCCCCAGGACGCGCGCCCGGACGCGACCCGGCTGATGACGGCGGTCATCTGGACTGTGCTGCTGTTCGCGCTGCTGCGGCAGTCGCAGGTGCTCATCGAGCGCTTCCTGGCGTCCTCGCTGCCGGGCGGCGCCATCTCGCACCTGAACTACGCGCAGAAGGTCGCGCAGATGCCGATGGCGCTGTCCCTGATGCTGTGCACGGTCACCTTCCCCGTGGTGGCCCGCGCGCTCGCGGACGGGCAGCTCGACCGGGCCCGCGACCGCGTCGAGCGCGACGTGGTGCTCGCCGGGTGCGTGGTCCTGCTCGGCGCCGCCGCCGTGATCGCGACCGCGTACCCGCTGAGCCGTCTCCTCTTCGAGCGCGGCGCGTTCACCCCGCAGGACACCGCCGCCACCGCCTCCGTCATGCGCGTGTACTCCCTCGGCCTGCTCGGCCACACCCTCGTGGGCGCCCTCGCCCGGTCGTACTTCTCCGCGGGGAGCGTCACCTGGGCGCCGGTGACCGCGATGGGCATCGGCATCGTCATGACGGCCGGCCTCGGCTTCCTGACCGTCGGCACCTGGGGCGTGCACGGCATCGCCGCCGCCAACGCCGCGGGCATCTGCGTCACCGCCGTCCTGCTGCTGCACGGCATGGGCCCGCGCACCGTGCCCGTCCGCACCCGCGGGCTCGTCGCCCAGCTCGCCCGGCTCGTCCTCGCGGCGGCCGCCGCGGCGACGGCGGGCGCCCTGTGCGCGGACGCGGTCGGCTCGCCCGTGCCGGCCCTCGTGCTCTCCGGCGCGGTGGTGCTCGTGACGTTCGCCGTCGTCGGCCGGGTGCTCGGCGCCGCGCCCCTGCTGCCCGTGGCCGCCGCCCTGGCCCGCACGGCGGGCTCCCTGGTCCGCGCGACCGGCTCCCTGGTTTCCGTACTCGGCACCGTCACACGAAAGCTGGCCTCCCGTCATGTCCGTTGACACCGCACGTACGACACCCCCCTCGCCCCCTCCGCCCCGGCGCGCCGCCGCACCCGCCTGGATCGCGATGTACCACTCGGTGGCCGAGTGCGCCGACGACCCGTACGGCATCACCGTCTCGCCCGACCGCCTCGACAGCCAGCTCGACCGGCTGCGGCGCCGAGGGCTGCGCGGCGTCTCGGTGGCCGAGCTGCTGCGCGCCCGCGACGAGGGCCGGGCTGACGGCCTGGTCGGCCTCACCTTCGACGACGGCTACCAGGACTTCGTCGACCACGCCCTGCCCCTGCTGCGCCGCCACGACTGCACCGCCACCCTGTTCGTGCTGCCGGGCCTCCTGGACGGCGACAACGCCTGGGACCCGCTGGGCCCCCGCAAGCCGCTCCTGGACGCCGACGGCGTACGCCAGGCCGCCGACAGCGGCATGGAGGTCGCCTCGCACGGCCTGACCCACGTCGACCTCACGCGGGCCGGTGACGAGGAACTGGTACGCGAGGTGCACGGCAGCCGCGCCGCCCTCACCGAGCTGACCGGGACGGAGGTCGCGGGCTTCTGCTACCCGTACGGCTTCGTGGACGCGCGGGTCCTCGCCACCGTGCACGACGCCGGCTACCGCTACGCCTGCGCCATCGCCCCCGGGGACCTCGCGGGGGACCTCGCACTGCCGCGCGTCCACATCGGCCAGCGGGACACCGCCGCCCGCCTGTGGCTCAAGGAGCGGCTGAACCGCCGCCGCGGCCGCACGCTGCCCCCGCCGGCGGTGACCCGATGAGGGTCCTGCACGTCATCACCGGGCTCGGCACCGGCGGCGCCGAGCAGCAGCTCCGGCTGCTCCTGCGCCACCTGCCCGCCGCCTGCGACGTCGTCACCCTCACCAACCCCGGCGCCGTCGCCCGCCAGCTCACCGCCGAGGGCTTCCGGGTCACGCACCTCGGTATGTCCGGCAACCGCGACCTGACCGCGCTGCCCCGCCTGACGAAGCTCATCCGCGCCGGCCGCTACGACGTGGTCCACACCCACCTCTACCGGGCCTGCCTGTACGGGCGGATCGCCGCCCGCCTCGCCGGGGTCCGCGCCGTCGTGGCCACGGAGCACTCGCTGGGGGAGTCGCAGATGGAGGGCCGCCCGCTGACCCGCGGCGTGCGCGCCCTGTACCTCACGGGCGAACGGCTCGGCCGGGTGACCGTCGCGGTCTCGCCCGCCGTCGCGGCGCGGCTGCACCAGTGGGGCGTACCGCGGCAGCGCATCCACGTCGTGGCGAACGGCATCGACGCCGACCGCTTCCGCTACGACGCCCGGGCACGGGCCGCGACCCGGCGCCTCCTGGGCCTGCCCGACGACGCGTTCGTCGTCGGGGGCGTCGGGCGCCTCGTCCCCGGCAAGCGCTTCGACGTCCTGCTGCGCGCCGTGGCCCAGCTCCCCCACGAGGTACGGCTGCTGCTGGTCGGCGCGGGCCCCGAGGAGGACGAGCTGCGCACCCTGGCCCGGCAACTGCGCCTCGGCGACCGGGTGCGGTTCGCGGGCGAGGTCTGCCACGACCGGGGCGAGGGCGCCCCGGGGACCGGCCACGACCAGGACGAGGGCTCCGCGTGGGCGGAACCCTCCGGGACCGGCCACGACCAGGGTGGTACGCGGGCGCAAGGGGCGGCCCCGTCCGGCCCGGCCGCGCCCGACCTGCCCTCGCTCCTGTCCGCCATGGACGTCCTCGCCTCCCCCTCCCCCGAGGAGGCCTTCGGCCTCGCCCTGGTGGAGGGCCTGGCCAGCGGCCTGCCCGTCTTCTACGCCGACTGCCCCGCCATCGAGGCCCTGCCCGCCCAGGACCGCGGCCCCGCCGTCCCCTGCGCCAGCGACCCGGACGCCTTCGCCCGCTCCCTGTACGCGCTGCTCACCGACGGGGTCCCGCCCCGCGAGACCGCCGCGGTGGCGCACCACTACAGCGTCAGCCGCAGCGCCACCCGCCTGATGCACGTCTACGAGCGCCTGCTCACCCCCCAGACGTGAACGGGCCCGTACGCGACCTGGCCCGCGCGGAACCGGACCGCACCCGACCGGTCCGCACGCGCACGCGATCGCACCCGCATGAAACCGCACACGAACCGGTCCGCCCGAGCGGCCCGACCCCGGAGGTTGCCCCCGATGAGTGATTCCCCCCGCGCGCGCGAGCGGCTCGTCCGCGTCCGCGACCGGCTCACCCGGCTGCCCCGCTGGTGGCCCCTGCCCGCCTGCACGCTCCTCGGCGCCCTCGCCGGCGGCGGGTACGGCGTGCTGCACACCCCCGAGTACACCGCGACGAGCTACGTCATCGCCGTCCCCCAGGAGCGCACCGACCCGACGACCGCCCTGGGCTTCGCGCAGGCCTACGGACGCGTCGCGACCCAGTTGGCCGTCCTGGGCGACGCGCAGGTCGAGGCCGGTCTGTCGCCCGCCCGGCTGCGGGAGTCCGTGCGCGTGGCCACCTCGCCGGACGCGCCCATGATCGCGGTCACGGCATCATCGGCCCGTCCCGCCCAGGCCGCCACCACCGCCAACGCGGTGGCGCGCGCCCTGACGGTGAGCGCCAACCACACCAAGAAGAGCACCCAGGTCAAGCTGCTGCCGTTCTCCCGGGCCCTGCCCCCGTCGGCGCCCTCGTCGGTCTCCGCCCCCGTCAGCGCCCTCGTCGGCATGTCGGCGGGGGGCCTCCTGGGCGGCCTGGTCCTCCTCGTACGCCCCCGGCGCGGCGAGCCGGCCCCCGCGGCGGCCGTGCCCGCACCGGCCCCGGAGGCGGGCGGGGAAGCCGCCCCGAAGGCGCCCCGGGAGGCCGCCGACGAGCCGCTCGGCGTGTGCGCCCGGCGGTTCCCCGGAGGTGCGCGGTGACGCCGGAGAGCGAGCGCCTGGCCGCCGGGCCCCGGGCCGAGCCGTCGCCGCCGGGCCCCCGCCGGCCGGTCACCGCACCGCCGCCGTCCGCCCGCCGCCTCACCGTGGACCTGTGCGTACGGGACGACGAGTTCGCCCTCCTGGGCCCGGCCTGGGCCCGGTTGCACCGGGCGTCCCCGGCGGCGACCCCCTTCCAGAGCCACGCCTGGCTCGCCTCCTGGTGGCAGTCGTACGGCACCCGTGGCCGGCTGCGGGTGCTGCTCGTCCACGACCGCGGCACCCTCGTGGCCGCGGCGCCCCTGATGCGGGTCCACGCCCCGCTGCCCGCGCTCGTCCCGCTCGGCGGCGCCATCTCGGACTTCACCGACGTCCTCGTCGACGAAGCGGCCGACGCGACCGACGAGGGGGCGGGGCAGGTCCTGTCCGCCCTGGTCGACGGCCTCGCGACGCTGGCCCGCGGGGCGCTGCTCGACTTCCGGGAGGTGCGCCCCGGCGCCTGCCTCGACCGGGTGTACGAGCGCTGGCCGGGGCCGCGCCGCGTCCTGGCCGACTCCCCGTGCCTCGAACTGCCCCCGCTCCCCATGGAGGAGCTGCTCGCGCGCCTGCCCACGCCCCGCGCCCAGCGCGTCCGCGCCAAGCTGCGCAAGCTGGCCAAGCTCGGCGTGGAGACCCGCGTGGTGCCCGCGGACGACGTACCGGAGGCACTGCGCACCCTGCTGCGCCTGCACGAACTCCAGTGGCAGGGGCGCAAGGTGACGTCCGAGCACCTGCGGCCGCGGTTCCGCGAGCACCTGACCCGCGCGGTGCAGCCGATGGTCGCCGCGGGCGACGCCGTCGTCACCGAGTTCCACCTGGACGGCGAGGTGGTGGCGGCCGACCTCACCCTGCTCTCGGACCGCCTCGCCGGGGGCTATCTGTACGGGGCCCACCCGCGGCTGCGCGAACGCAAGGCCGACGTGGCGACGATGCTCCTGCACGCCTGCACGCACCACACCGCGGGCGACCACCCGCGCGCGCTGAGCCTGTTGCGCGGTACCGAGTCCTACAAGCAGCACTGGCGGCCCGATCCGGTCGTCAACCGCCGCTATCTGCTCGCGCGGACGGCCACGGCGCCCCTGCTCGCCGCGGCCGTCTCCGGGGCGGCCGCCCGCCGGGCCGGCAAGCGGCTGCTCGACGCCCGGCGGGCCCGTCGTGGTGACGCGGCCACGGGCTGAGCCCGCGCCACCACGACGCGCGAGGGGCGGCGGCCTACCGGCCCGCCCCGTCCCCGCGGGCCCCGTCCCCGGTGCCGTCGTCCCCGCGCCACCAGTCGAACCGCAGGCAGAGCTTCCCGCCCAGCCAGTACTCGACCCAGTCGCCGAGTTCGAGCGGAGCGCACTTGGCGGGCTGCGCGGGCTGCGAGGGCTGGGTGGGCTGCGGCGGCTCGACCGGCCGGGGCCCCGGCCCCTCGCCCCGGCCGGTCAGCAGGGCCCGGTAGACCGCCGCCGACTTCGGGTTGGACCCGCACTGCCACACGCCGTGCGGGCAGTAGTCCGTGAGCGTGTTGTAGAGGGGTTTCTTCTCGTCCATCCACGCCAACATGCGGCGCATGTACGTGGGATTGTCGCCGTTGCGGAAAAGCCCCCACTCCGGAAAGGAGATGGGCTTCTTGTGCTCCGCCGCGAAATCGGCGTGGAACTGCAGTCCGTAGGGTTCGGACACCTGCTCGTCGAACGAGAGCCCTTCCGGCTGGTCGTAGGAGTCCATCCCGATGATGTCGACGACGTCGTCCCCCGGATAGCACCGCGGCCACGGAATGGCGTCCCGGCCCCGGCTCGGCGTGAAATCGAACCGGAATTTCTGCCCCGGCACCTCCCGCATCACCGTGACGATGCGCCTCCAGTACGACTTCCAGGCCTTCGGGGCGGGCCCGCACCGGTGGGTGTACGTGACGCCGTTCATCTCCCAGCCCAGGACGATCACCGTGTCCGGCACGCCCAGGCCGACCAGGCGCCGGGCGAGGGTCCGGTAGTGCTCGTCGAACTCCCCGGCCGCCCCGCGCCGCAGTTGGGCGCGGACGACGGCGTCCTCGACGCCGTCCTCGTTGCGCTCCAGCATCGGCACGTTCAGCACGAACAGCCGGTCGTCCCGCTGGCGCCGCCACTCGGCCCAGCTCTCCAGGAAGCGCGGCGCCCCCGCGATGTTGCTCCACCGGTCCCCCGGCAGGTACGTGTGCCCCACGCGCAGCTTCGCCCCGCCCAGCCACCGGCTGAGCCCGTCCATGCGCGAGACGCCGCGCGGGCCGTAGTCGAGGTACGCGCCGAAGGCGGGCCAGGCGGGGGACGCCTCCGAGTCCGGTGGCGCGTCCGGGGCTTGGGGCACGGCGGGCGCGGCAGGGGCAGCAGGTGCGGTGGGGTCGCCCGGTCCGCCGGAGGCCTCAGGGGCCGCCGGGGCGTCGGAGGCGCCGGGGCCGGGGGGAGCGGCCGGGGGCGACGGTTCGGCGGGGGCCCGGGCCACGGGGCCCATCGGCGAGAGGTGCCGTGCGGCGCTTTCCCGCCCGCTGTCCACCGTGTACCCCGGCCCGCACGTGACCACGGACGCCATAATGATTCCCCCTGCGACAAACGCCGCGTGCTTCGCGCGTCGGCGACCGTATGGGGTCATGAAACCTCCTCGTTTCCGCCTGCCGCGACTGACGCTCAGTCATATATACATGTGTATTGCGCCAAACGAGTTCCTAACCCTCGGTTCCGAGAGATCGCTCCATTTGGGCGAGCGAAGAGTAAGGGTGAAAGTGCAGCGTCTCGACACACGCGTCCCGGCGGTTCTGCTGCGGACCGACCGGAATTCCTTTCACCACGGAACGCTGGGAGCGGTGCGCTCGTTGGGCCGCGCCGGAGTCGAGGTGCACCTGGTGGCCGACGACGCCCACACCCCCGTGTCCCGCTCCCGCTACCTGCACCGACTGCACCGGCCGGCCCGGCCCGACGCGCCCCTGACGGAGGTCGCCGCCACCCTGCGGCGGGTGGCCGCGGACCTGCGCGCCCCGGCCGTCCTGATCCCCCTGGACGACGCGGGCGCCCTGGCCGTGAACACCCTGCGGAGCGAGCTGAGCGGACCGTACCTGCTCCCGGAGATGGCGGACGGCACCGCCGAGAGCGTGGCCGACAAGGCGGTCCTGGCGCGGCTGTGCGCCTCGGCGGGCGTACCGCACCCCCGTACGGAGATGCCGCGGTCGGCGGGTCAGGCGGCCGACGCCGCGCGCAGCCTCGGCCCCACGGCCGTGGCGAAGTGGAGCCGCCCCTGGTGCCTGCCGCGCGGCGCCGGGCTGCACAGCACGGTCCTGGTGCGCTCGCCGCACGAGGCGGCGGCCCTGTTCGCCCGTGGCGGGGAGGCGGGCTGTCCGCTGCTGATCCAGGCGTTCGTGGCGGCGCGGGGCGGCGCCGACTGGTTCGTCCACGGCTACGTGGGCCGCGACGGCCGCGTCCACGCCGGCGGGACGGGCCGGAAGCTCAGCGCCTGGCCGCGCTCGGCGGGGATCACCGTACGCGGCGAGTGGACGCCCAACCCGGCGCTCCAGGAGGCGGCGGCCCGGCTGCTGACCCGGATCGGCTACCGGGGCGTCTTCGACCTGGACTTCCGTGCGGACGCGGCGACCGGCACCTACCACCTCCTGGACTTCAACCCCCGGCCGGGAGCGCAGTTCCGGCTCTTCGCGGACGCGGCGGACCTCGACGTCGTGCGCGCCCAGCACCTGGACCTGACGGGCCGCCCGGTGCCCCCGTCGAGCCCGCTGCCCGGCCGCACCTTCGTCGTGGAGAACTACGCCCCGCTGTCCGCGCTCCGGCCGGGGCAGCGGCCGGCCCCGCGGGAGCTCGCCTGGCACGCCGACGACGACCGCGCGCCCGGCCAGGCCCTGCGCCGCCTGTGGAGCCGCCACGCCCTCGGCAAGTTGGGCGGCCGCGTCCCGCGGCACCTGCGCGGGCCGTGGCTGCGCGGTCCCGTACGCCTGCCGCGTCCCGCACCGCCGGTGCTGCCGGGACCGGCGTCGGGCCGGGAGGGGGCGGGGGCCGGGTGCGACCGAGCGGGCCGCGGCGGCTGACCGCCGGGGCGTGCCCCCGACGGCTCGTGGCGACGGCCCCCTGACGTACGAAAGTGGTGGGGGGGGGGCGACTCGGGGGAGTCGCCGCACCACTACGAACGGCTGGCTGGGGCCGGGGCGGATGCGGGGAGGGGGACGGGGGTGCCTTCGGTGACGAGCGGATGTCTCCGGTGGAGCGGGGGGTCTGCGGTGCCGGGTCCGGGTCAGCGACGGGCCGCCACGCGGCCGCGCCGGTAGAGCACCGCGCCGCCCGCCAGCAGCCCCGCGCTCATGAACGCGGCCGTGACGAGGCTCACATCGAGGCCCGTCTCCGCGAGGGCGTCCGCACTCGGCACCATGTCCGGCGTGACGTCGGGCGCTTCGGCCCGGTCCACGGTCCGCGGCGGGACGCGCGGGTCGGCCTCGTCCACGGGCTGCACGGGGTGCTCCGCGGGCGGCTTCGCGCGGTCCGGGTGCCGTGGCGGCTTCGGCTTGTCGGGGTGCGGGGCGAGCGGCCCGGGCTCGGCGCCGTGGGTCTCACAGCGGTTGCCGAGCGCCGGGTTGAGGACGCCCACGACGTCCACGGTGTTGCCGCAGAGGTCGAGGGGCACGCCGAGCGGTGCCATGAGGCTGTTGCCCGAGAGGAGCCCGGAGGAGCCGTGGGTCTCGCTCTTGGCCGTGCTGCCGCCCGCGGACGCCGAGGACACGGTCCGGGGCCCCGGCGCTTCGGTGTGCCGGTGGGCGTGGTCGGGGCCGGGGTCGCCGTAGCCCCTGGGGCCGTGCTCGTCCGTACGGTCGGAGGTGCCGCTCGCGGGGCCGCGGTCCGGGGCGTCGTGGCGGTCCGGGCCGTGGGTCGGCGGGTGGTGGGGCGTCACCTTGCGGGGCGGCGCGTGGTGGTGCGGCGCCGGCTGCTGTCCGTGGGCGCAGTCGTTGCCGCCCGTGGGGTTGAGGGCCGCCGCGGCGTCGGCGGTGTTGCCGCAGACGTTGACCGGCACGTGCACCGGCGCCTGCACGTTGTTGCCCGACAAGAATCCGGGAGAACCGTGGGCCTGTCCGCTCGCGTCGGCGGCGAAGGCGGACGAGCCGGACAGAGACAGGATGCTCGACGCCGCGGCGGCGGAGAGCATGCCTTTGCTGAGGGCCTGTCGCAATCTAGTGATCTTCCTCTGTGCGGTGGAGCCGGCCCCGGGACGTCTGGGGTCCCGAGGCCGGTGCAGACGCGGCGCCAGAGCCGCGCGCTTCTCAGTCGTTGACGCAGGTGTTGCCGGCCACCGGGTTCAGCAGGCCGACGACGTTGATGCTGTTGCCGCAGGCGTTGACGGGGACGTGCACGGGCACCTGGACGACGTTGCCCGACAGGGAACTCTCCGAGTCCTTGGCGGTCGAGCCGTAGGTGGCTCCCTGAGCCCCGGCATCGGCATAGGCAGTGGCACCCGTGGCCAGAGACATGACGGCACCGGCGACCAGCGTCGCGCTCTTCCTGAGCTTCACTTGGCTTCCCTTCGGGTCACACCGAGTTCTCTCCTGAGCCTGTTCAACGAGGAGAAACGCATGAGGAAACCGCAGGATCGACGCGATGACGCCTTTCCCCCGTTTGCTGCGACGGGTACTTCTTTCCGAAAATCATTCATTTACGCTCCTCCGGTTACCGCGCAGCCCATATGGCCCGTGCAAAACATCACGAAGGAGTGAGGCGGCGGCGCATTGCGAATTACCGGAAACGAATGCGGAGATTCTGAGTTCTGGATGCCCGTTCCATGCAGGGGATGGGCACGACCATTCGACTCGGAGAAAGCATGATGAAGAAGGTTGTTACTTGCGCGGTCGTCGCCGTGGCCGCGCTGGCGCTCGGTACCGGCTCGGCCGCCGCCGACTCCTCCGTCAAGTCCGACGACCGTGAGGTCGTCGCGGCCAAGCGGGGCGGCGGCGACTGGGACAACGTCCGCGGCTCGTCGGGCGGCGGCATCTACAGCGGCTCCAAGCACCACGGCGCCTTCCTGATGACCGACGACGCGGACGACGACTGACAAGAGGTTCGCACCTCCCGGCGGTCCCGCGTCCGACGCGGAAACGGCACGAGGCCCCTGATCTTTCCGATCAGGGGCCTCGTGCTGCGACGGAAGGCGCAGGGCGCACCCGGTGAGCCTCTGGAAGGACGCGTGGAGCCTCCAGCCCCCGGAAGGACGCGTGGGTGTTGGACCGCCGACACGCCCTCCGGGACCGTTCACCGCGTGCGCGCCCTCGGGCCGCGACCATGCGCCGGCTCCCCCGGCCCCGAATGGCCACGGCGAAGGATTTCGAACCGGCACGGCGAAGAACGTGGATATGCTGAGCGGGGCCACTGTCGAAACAGTGGCCCCGAAGTGTGCGGTAGGGAATGCCCCGTCAGCGGACGGAGAGCCCTGCCGGCAAACCGTATCGATTAGTCGATGACGGCACCGAGGATGGGAAGGGCCGGCGCGGACGAGTCGTCGTGCACCTTCGACTTCTGACGGACCTCGTTGCACTGGAAGGCACGGGCCTCGTCCAGCACCTCGATGGTCAGGACGTCGATGTCCTGGACGGTCGGGCAGACGTCACGGATGATCTCAATGTTCTGAGAGTAGTGGCCGTGCACCTCTTCGTCGGCCATGGCCGGCGTGACAGCCGCGCCGGTAGCAGCCAGCGTCAGCATCGAGCCAGCCAGAATCTTCTTGGCGTTCATGGAGTTGCCTTCCTTGCGTGCGAATGCTGCGGCTCTTAGTGATAAGCGCCGACAGCCTACTAACCGACTTCCCGCCCGGGGGGTTCCGCACTATGGCGCCGATTCACCCGCTTTCAGTAATGCGGGTGGTGCGCGAGCCCCTGTTACGAGGGTGCGGTGGAAAAGCCCCGGGCCGCGTGGCGAGCACACGGTCCGGGGCCCATGAGCCCCAACCGAAAGGGCATCGCAGAACGCCGGGTCAAGTGTCCGAGCTTTAGTTGTTGACCTTGCCGAGGATCGGCAGCGCGGGGGCGGCCGAGTCGTCGTACACCTTCGAGTGCTGACGGATCTCGTTGCACTGGAAGGCACGGGCCTGGTCCAGCACCTCGATGGTCAGGACGTCGATGTCCTGAATGGTCGGGCAGATGTCACGGATGATCTGGATGTTCTGCGAGTAGTGGCCGTGCACCTCTTCGTCGGCCATGGCCGGCGTCACGGCCCCACCGGTAGCAGCCAGCGTCAGCATCGAGCCAGCCAGAATCTTCTTGGCGTTCATGGAGTTGCCTTCCTTGCGTGCGAATGCTGCGGCTCTTAGTGATAAGCGCCGACAGTCGGTTAACCGGCTTCCCGGCGGCGGGGTTCCGGCTCCCGCACGCCATTCATCCGCTTGCAGCAACAAAAATGCGACCGGCTCGCGGCGCCATGCGAGAACCCCGGGCCACGTGCTGATCACGTGACCCGGGGCTCGCTCCCCTCGGCGGGGTTACTCCAGGAACACCGTCGGACGGTGACCGGGGGTTCAGCCGTGGTTCTGCACCGAACCGAGGAGCGGCAGCGCGGGGGCGGAGGAGCTGTCGTGCACCTTCGAGTGCTGACGGACCTCGTTGCACTGGAAGGCACGGGCCTCGTCCAGCACCTCGATGGTCAGGACGTCGATGTCCTGAATGGTCGGGCAGAGGTCACGGATGATCTCGATGTTCTGGGAGTAGTGACCGTGCACCTCCTCGTCGGCCACGGCCGGCGTGACGGCGATCCCCGTAGCCGTCAGCGTCAGCATGGAACCAGCGACGATCTTCTTCATGCTCATGGTTTTACCTTCCTCGCGTGCGGGCGGCGTCTCGGTGAAGACAGCAGCACCAGCAATAACGGGATGCAGTGCACGGCGTTTCTCTGTGGGGTGAGTAATCACCCGGTCGCCGGATTCATATGCCTTCGTGACAGAAGGCAGACGGTGTTCCGTCCCACCGAGCCGTTGACCGCGTACGAAGGGCGGCCGGGAGGGGACTCAGACCATCCGCACCGTCGACGGCAGCATCTGCCGCATCTTCTGGCCCGCGGTGCCCGTCACCAGGCCCGACGGCGTGCCCGCGGCCCCCTCCACCGGTTCCGTGAGCGTGTCGGGAGCAAGAATGGGCAGGTCACGCAGAGTGGAAGCGTCGGCTACGTCCACGGCGTGGGCGCTGCCCGCGGCTCCCACGGTCAGGGTCGCCACGGTCATGAAGGCCGACATGAAAGCTCGTCGCATGAAAGTCCTTAAAGATGAGCTGCCTGCCAACCGGCCGGGGGCGGCCGGAGGCCCTGATGTCTGCACGCAATGCGCGCCATACCGGACAACGAGGCATTCCGAGCACAGTCACTATCGAGCCCGTCACTGTCGAGCCCAACCGTTATCGGGCGCAGCCGCTGTCAGGCGCAGCCACTGTCAGGCCGAGCCGCCGACAGGACCAGCCGCTATTGCGTAGTCAGTGCGGGCTCAAGATATTCCGCCTATATGAATACCGTGGCCGGAGAGAGCGTGGAGGAGAGAAGGAAGGAGACAGAGAGAGAAAGAGAAGGAGGGAGAGAGGGGGCGTGCGGCGAAGCGGGAGACGATCCGCCGCTCAGGAGGCAGGGGCACGGTGACGAGATGCCCGTGGTGCCTCGTCTTCTGTCGCCGTGGGGTGGCGCACGGCGTTGCCGCCAGGGGGCGGGAGACCGCTCACCGTCGGTAGCTCACCGTGATCACACCGGGCCCGTCGGTGGGCGGGCAGGCACCGGCCACGGGACCGCGTACCCGGACGATGTCGGACGGCGCTGCCGCCCCGTGTGCGACAGAGCCCCTCTGTCCTGCGTCGACACAGGTCAGAGGGGCTCTGGGACGTGGAGCCTAGGGGAGTCGAACCCCTGACATCTGCCATGCAAAGACAGCGCTCTACCAACTGAGCTAAGGCCCCGGGACACCAACCACCGGTGCGGAAGGACCACGTCCCGGTGAGCGTCGCAGACCAGAGTACCGGGTCCCCCGGGGGATCTCGCAAAAGGATTGGGGGTCCCCGTGCGCGACCACTCTCCGTAAGATGCCTGACGTGGTTCGCGGCAGCGAACCGCAGTCCTATGGGGAAGCGATGGGGAGACGCAACATGGACGCTGCACAGCAAGAATCAACCGCAAGAGCACGGGAACTACAGCGGAATTGGTACGGGGAACCACTGGGGGCGCTGTTCCGCCGGCTCATCGACGACCTGGGCCTCAACCAGGCCCGGCTCGCCGGAGTGCTGGGCCTTTCGGCGCCCATGCTGTCCCAGCTCATGAGCGGCCAGCGCGCCAAGATCGGCAATCCGGCCGTCGTCCAGCGCGTCCAGTTGCTCCAGGAGCTGGCCGGCCAGGTCGCGGACGGCAGCGTCAGCGCCGCCGAGGCGACGAACCGCATGGACGAGATCAAGAAGTCCCAGGGGGGTTCCGTCCTGACCAACACCACCCAGACGACGTCGAGTTCGGGCGCGCCCACGGTGAAACGCGTGGTGCGCGAGATCCAGTCGCTGCTGCGCTCGGTCTCCGCCGCGGGCGACATCATCGATGCCGCGGACTCCCTCGCCCCGACCCACCCGGAACTGGCAGAGTTCCTCCGGGTGTACGGGGCGGGCCGCACCGCCGACGCCGTCGCCCACTACGAAGCGCACCAGAGCTGAGCCGTCGGCCGGGCCGCTGCCGGGCGGCCCGGAAGGGGAGCGGGGCACGACCATGGGTGAGGTCTTCGCCGGCCGGTACGAACTCGTCGACCCGATCGGTCGCGGGGGAGTAGGTGCCGTGTGGCGCGCCTGGGACCACAGGCGCCGCCGGTACGTGGCCGCCAAGGTCCTCCAGCAGCGCGACGCCCATACGCTGTTGCGCTTCGTGCGGGAGCAGGCACTGCGGATCGACCATCCGCACGTCCTCGCTCCCGCCAGTTGGGCCGCCGACGACGACCAGGTCTTGTTCACCATGGACCTGGTCACCGGCGGGTCACTCGCCCATGTCATCGGTGACTACGGGGCGCTGCCGCCCCGTTTCTGCTGCACTCTGCTCGACCAGCTCCTCTCCGGTCTCGCCGCCGTGCACGCGGAAGGCGTCGTACACCGCGACATCAAGCCCGCCAACATCCTGCTCGAAGCCACCGGGACGGGGCGGCCGCACCTGCGGCTCTCGGACTTCGGCATCTCGATGCGCAAGGGCGAGCCGCGGCTGACCGCCACCGACTACGTGGTGGGCACACCCGGGTACGTCGCTCCCGAGCAAGTCCTGGGCGCCGAACCGGACTTCCCCGCCGACCTCTTCGCCGTCGGCCTCGTCGCCCTCTATCTGATCCGGGGCAGGAAACCGGACGCCAAGGCCCTCATCGAGCACTTCGCGGCCCTTGGCACGCCGCGTGCTCCCCAGGGCGTGCCGGAACCGCTGTGGCAGGTCGTCGCCACGCTGCTGCAACCTGACCCGCAGGCGCGCTTCCGCACCGCCACCGGGGCGCGCAAGGCGCTCGCCTCCGCCGTCGAGATGCTTCCCGAGCCGGGTACCGACGACGAGGGCATCGAGATCTTCGACCAACTCGGGCCGCTGCCCGAGGGTTTCGGACCCGACGGGCCTCTCACCCCCGCACCCCAGCCACCACCTCCGCCGCCGCCCTCGCAGCCGCCACCTGCGCAGCCGCCCGCCGCGTCGTCGGCCGGTGATCCGCCGTCCTTCGTGGCGGCCGTCGCCGGGCAGCCGTCGTCCGAGGCATCGGTGCCATCGGGGGCATCGGCGCCACCAGGGTCATCGGTGCCATCGGCGTCACCGGTGCCATCGGCCTCACCGGTGCCATCGGCCTCACCGGTGCCATCGGCCTCACCGACATCACCGGCATCACCGGTGCCGTCGGTCGGCTCCGCGTCGTCCGCCGCGCTGCCGGGTGCCGACGGTCACCCGGCCTCCGGGAGCAACTCCCGTACCGGTACGCCCTTACCCGCTCAGCCGCCGACCCCGCCGCCGGGGCGGCCCCCGTGCCCGCCTCCGTCTCCACCTCTGGCCCCGCCTCCGTACCCGCCGCTGTCGGAGACCGGGAGCTTCCACCTGGCGCCGCCTCTGCCACCGCCTCCGCAGCCGCCCACTCCCCCCACGCCGCTGCCCCGGCCCGCGGCGCAGCCCGCCCACGCCTACGCGCAGCCCGCCGCCGAGGCGACGCGGCCCCCGCGTCCCCGGGCCTCCCGTTCCCACGCCGCCAGGCCCCGGCGTACCGGCCCGCCGGCGCGGGTGGCCCTGCCCATGCTGTTCGCGGCGCTGGCCTGCTTCGCGGTGGGGTTCTGGGCGCTGGCCCGTATCTGAGGCGCTACCGCCGCGGTCGAGCCGTCGCTGTGGCGCTCATGCGGAAACTCGCCGTCCGGCAGCCCGTCGCCGCCCCACCAGCGTCCACACCCCGAGTACGGCCAGCAGGGCCGTGCCCGTGCCGATGCCCGCCGCCGCCAGCACCTTCATGGCTGCGCTCTCGCTCCTGCCGGGCGCCGCCACTCCGGTGGGCCCGGGGGTGCCCGCGGCTCCGTCGCGCGCCGCTGACTCCTCCCGTCCCGTCACCCCGAAGGCGTCCGCGGGCCGCGCCGTCCCCGCGTACTTCGGTCCGGCGCGCCGCTCCCCCGTGACGCCCACCCGCAAGGTCAGCCCGACCGGGCCCCTGCCGAAGCGCGCCCCGACATCCGGGTGGAGCGTGACCGCCAGGTAGTACCAGCCGGCGAACCGCACGGTCGCGATCCGGTCGATGGGCGCGTACCGGTTCTCGTACGCGACCGGAACCAGCGAGGGCAGCGTGGTGGACTTCTGGCTGCCGTCGTACGCGGTGTCCATGTCCTGGACCGGCATCCGCGCGGGGTTGAACACGGACACCACCAGCGCGGACGTCACGTACTCGCGCCCCCCGGCCCGGCCGCCCGCACCGCCGGGACCACCGGCACCCCGAGCACCGCCCAGCTCCACCGTGGCGGTGAGCCGCTGGCCCCAGTCCACCGGCACGCGGTAGTAGCGGGTCTGCCCGGGTGCCACCCGGTCGCCCCAGACGCCCCGGCCCAGGGCCTCGGCCGTGCTGAAGCCGCTGCCGCCCTCGCGGGGGCGGGCCGGGCCCGCGGGCGGGGCCGGTGTGGGGGCGTCCTGTTCCGCGGGCGGGGTCGTCGCGCGCCGCTCGGCCACGGCGGGCTCGGAGGTGACGTACAGCTCCAGGTCCCACTCCTCCGGGGTGGACGGCTTCTCGGACCTGGCCGCGGCCGACGCGCCGGAAGCGGCGGTCCGCTCGACCACCACGTAGTACGTGCCCGCGGCCGCGCAGCGGCTGTCGTCCGTGCCGACGGTACGCAGCGCCGACGCGGTGAGGGGGCGCGGGCTGCGCGCGGCCCCGAAGCGGGCGGAGCCCGCGTCGCAGTCGAAGCCGTTCGCGTCCTCCACCGCGACCCGGATGCCGTCCGCGAAGCCGACACGGCTGCCGGGCGTGGGCAGCGCGGTCACCGAGGCGTGGACGTTGTCCTCGGCCCCCAGTTCGAGCCGGTAGTAGAGCGTGGTCGTACCGCCGGCGCCGGGGTGCGCGATGGCGCTCCGGTACGTCGTCCCGGGAGTGAGGGTGCGGCTGCCCGTGCTGCTCGGCGTCCCCGCGACGGTGCGCGCGTCGTCCGCGAAGGCGTACGGCGGTGGCGTCTCCGTCGCCCGGGCCGCACCGGCGGGCGCGACCACGCACCACGCCGCGCCCACGAGGGCGGCTCCCGCGCCCGCCGCCACCCGGCGCCCCGCCCGCCGACCGCCCCGGCGGACCGCTTCCGCGGCCGTCCCCCGGCCCGCTCGTCCCGCTCGCGTCACGAGTGCCGCTCGTCCGGCGAATCCCGCTCGTCCTGCTCGACGCACCGCCGTCCAGCGGTCCGCCCGGCGCCACGTCACGCCGCTCTCCACCTCACCCTCCCCGGCTTTGCCCAAGCAAGCAATGAGATTGCGTCAGTGAACTAGAGGGGCCACCGAAGCGACAGCGCGTCCCCGTGGCCACCGCGACGAGAAGCCGTCCGAGAAGCTGAGCCGTCCAGGTCGCGGAGCCGTCCGGGACCCGGACGTCACACCCGTACGCCAGAAGAAGCGGGACAAAAGCCCCCCGTACAGCACAGGGCCCCGATCGCTCCAGCGATCGGGGCCCCGCGAAGACTGCTGTCGATACTCACGAACCCGTGGGCACGGAGTCGGTCGCCTCCGTCCACAGATCCTGCTCGGCGCGATCCGCCTGGATCTGGCGGTACACGAGGAGCCCGCCGATGGCGGCCAGTGCGACCAGGAGAAGCTTCTTCACCGCGCGACCTCGTCTTTCCTTGACGTAGGGGACTTCTGGCGCCCGACTATACACACCGACCGATATCGATCGGTGACCTGGATCGGCCCCAACTCCCCTGCCTGACAGAGCAGTAGATGCGGACCGAATCGATCCGCCTACGCTCCGTCCCCGGCCGGGCTCGCCGCCCTCGCGCCGCTTCCCGGCTTTCTCGGGGCACCTGCACCCATCCGGGTGGTGTTCATCGGAACATCGACGCGACGGGAGCGTCGGTCCCTCACTAGCGGCGCCTCATACACATCATGAGGAAAGTACGCAAATCGCCCAACCCGAAAGTGAGAGGTCATGCCTGCCAACAAGGCCATGAAGCTGTGGACCACGCTCGTCAGCGCCGTACTCGCGTTCTTCGCCGCCCTGGGTTTCGCCACGTCGGCGACGGCGGCCGAGGCGGTACAGCAGACCACGACGACGTGCAAGAGCACGCCGAGCGCGACGGCGCCCGTGCTCACCGCCTGGGCGATGGCGTACGAACGGTCCCTGCCGCCCACGATGAAGCAACGCATCCGCGCCGAGGCGCACGGTTCGACGCCGAGCTGCCGCCACCTCCCCACGACGGACGCGGACGCCGCAACGGCCGACGCCGGCGCCCTGTCCGGCGCGAGCCTCGCCGCGGAGCCGTAGACGCGACGGACGCCACCGCGCCCCACCGACACGAAAGACCCCCAGCCGTCACCGGCTGGGGGTCTTCTCGCTGTGGGGCTAACTGGATTTGAACCAGTGACCTCATCCTTATCAGGGATGCGCTCTAACCAACTGAGCTATAGCCCCGCCGCGCTCTGCGGGTCGCCCCGCGCGCTGACCACTGAAGATTAGCGCACGTGGCGGCCAGTCCCAAAATCGATGGGCCCCGGGCCCGTGACCTCGCCGCGCCGAGGGCTCGCCCCGGCGGCCGACGCGGCCCTCCTCGCCGGGGGATGATCCCGGCCCTCCCAGAGCTCAGGCACTCAGAGGCTCAGACGCTCCCCCAGCTCACCCAGCTCCCCCAGCTCCCCCGGCCCACCCGGCCCACCCGGGCTCCCCACGCGCCGCCCCCGTCCGTACACGCCGAAGGGCCCCTGCCGTCGTACGCGGTCCGGAGTACGGGTACGAACGACGGCAGGGGCCCTAGGACACGCCAGGTGTTACTCGTCCTCGGCCAGCGTCAGCTCCACGCCGCCCACGAAACCGGCGGAGAGGTTGTAGATGAACGCGCCGAGGGTCGCGAGCGCCGTGGCGAGGACCACGTCGATGACCGCGATGATCGTGGTGAACGTCAGCACGCGGGGCAGCGACAGGAACGCCTGGAGGTCGAAGCCGTTGGACTCGTTCGAGCCCGTGGCCTCGGAGATCGTGCCGCCGACGGTGGAGAAGACGCCCATCGCGTCCATGACCATCCACAGCACCGCCGCCGCCACGATCGTGCAGATGCCCAGCGCGATGGAGAGCAGGAAGCTGACCTTCATCACCGACCACGGGTCGGCCTTGGCGACCCGAAGCCTGGCCTTGCGGGTGCGCGGCGTGGTGCGCGCCCCCGTGCGCGGGCGGCGGACCGCCCCGGCCGGAGCCGCCTGGTAGGCCTGCGGCGGGTGGTACGGCTGCGCGCCCTGCTGCTGGGCCGGGCGCTCGGTGGGCAGCGCGCTGGCAGCGGCGTCACCGCTTCCCCGGGCGTCGCCCGGGCCGAGCGCGTCACCGCCGCCGAGGACCTCACCGCCGCCGAGCACGCCGCCGCCGAGGATGTCGTCCTTGGCCAGGACGTCGTCCTGGCCGAGCGGGTCCGCCTTGCCCGGCGCGTCGCCCTTGCCGAGCGCGTCGGTCCTGGTCCGGGTGCCTCCCTTGCCCCGCGCATCACTCTTGCTCCGCGCGTCGGCCTTGCCGCGCGCGTCGCCCTTCTTGCGTGCGTCGCGCTTGCCGCGCGCGTCGCCGCCACCTCGCGTACCACCGGCTTCACGTACGTCGTCGGCGCCGCCCGCGCGGCCGGTCGTACCGTCCCCGCCGTCCGTCGCCTCGGACGTCTGCGTCCCTCGGCCTCGGGTGTCCGTCACAGTCCCCCCCTGGGATCCATGAGACTCGTGGGAGTCCGCATCAGTGGCGGAGCCACGGGCACCGTCCGTGCCGGTTGCACTCGCCTCAGCGGCTCCGGCGCCCGTGGCTCCACTCACGATGACTCACTCCTCGCGCTACTCGGCCGGGGACTCCGTGCCCTCGTCCGTACCGGCGGCCGGAGTGCCGTCGGACGATTCGTCGACTCCGTCGACTTCCTCGGCCTCGCGCCCGGCCTCGGCGTTACGTGCGATGCCGACGACGGCATCGCGCTTGCCCAGGTTGATCAGTTGGACGCCCATGGTGTCACGGCCCGTCTCCCTGACCTCGTTGACTCGCGTGCGAATCACACCGCCGGACAGGGTGATGGCGAGAATCTCGTCGGTCTCCTCGACCACCAGCGCGCCGACCAGCTCACCACGGTCCTCGACGATCTTGGCAGCCTTGATGCCGAGACCGCCACGGCCCTGGACGCGGTACTCGTCGACGGCGGTCCGCTTCGCGTACCCGCCGTCCGTTGCGGTGAACACGAACGTACCGGGCCTGACCACATTCATCGAGAGGAGCTGGTCGCCGTCGCGGAAGCTCATGCCCTTGACGCCCGAGGTCGCACGGCCCATCGGGCGCAGCGCGTCGTCCGTCGCCGTGAACCGGATGGACTGCGCCTTCTTGCTGATCAGAAGCAGATCGTCCGCGGCCGAGACCAGCTCGGCGCCGATCAGCTCGTCGTCCGAACCGTCGTCCGTCTCGCGCAGGTTGATGGCGATGACGCCGCCGGAGCGAGGCGAATCGTAATCCTTCAGAGGCGTCTTCTTGACCAGACCGCCCTTGGTGGCGAGGACCAGGTAGGGCGCCGCCTCGTAGTCGCGGATCGCGAGGATCTCGGCGATCGCCTCGTCCGGCTGGAAGGCGAGCAGGTTCGCCACGTGCTGGCCGCGGGCGTCGCGGCCGGCGTCCGGGAGCTCGTACGCCTTGGCACGGTAGACGCGGCCCTTGTTGGTGAAGAACAGCAGCCAGTGGTGCGTCGTGGACACGAAGAAGTGGTCGACGATGTCGTCTTCCTTGAGCTTCGTGCCGCGGACGCCCTTGCCGCCGCGCTTCTGGGAGCGGTAGTCATCCGTCTTGGTCCGCTTGACGTAGCCGCCGCGGGTGATCGTGACGACGATGTCCTCCTCGGCGATCAGGTCCTCCATGGACATGTCGCCGTCGAACGGCACCAGCTTGGAGCGGCGGTCCTCGCCGTACTTCTCGACGAGCGCGGTGAGTTCCTCGCTGACGATCGCGCGCTGCCTGGCGGGCGAGGCGAGGATCGCGTTGTACTCGTCGATCTTCTGCTGGAGTTCCGCGTGCTCCTGGAGGATCTTCTGGCGCTCCAGGGCGGCCAGGCGGCGGAGCTGCATCTCCAGGATGGCGTTGGCCTGGATCTCGTCGATCTCCAGGAGGCCCATCAGGCCCTCGCGGGCGACCTCGACGGTGTCGCTGCGCCGGATGAGCGCGATGACCTCGTCGATGGCGTCCAGGGCCTTCAGCAGACCGCGCAGGATGTGGGCGCGCTCCTCGGCCTTGCGCAGCCGGAACTTCGTGCGCCGGACGATGACCTCGATCTGGTGGCTCACCCAGTGGCGGATGAACGCGTCCAGGGAGAGGGTGCGCGGGACGCCGTCGACGAGCGCCAGCATGTTGGCGCCGAAGTTCGTCTGCAGGTCCGTGTGCTTGTAGAGGTTGTTCAGGACGACCTTGGCGACCGCGTCCCGCTTCAGGACGATGACCAGGCGCTGGCCCGTGCGCGACGAGGTCTCGTCGCGGACGTCCGCGATGCCGCCGATCCTGCCGTCCTTCACCAGGTCGGCAATCTTCTGCGCGAGGTTGTCCGGGTTGACCTGGTACGGCAGCTCCGTGACCACCAGGCACTGGCGGTTCTGGATCTCCTCGACCTCGACGACCGCGCGCATCGTGATGGAGCCGCGGCCCGTGCGGTACGCCTCCTCGATGCCCTTGCGGCCCACCACGAGGGCGCCGGTCGGGAAGTCCGGGCCCTTGATGCGCTCGATCAGGGCGTCGAGGAGCTCCTCGTGCGAGGCCTCCGGGTGGTCCAGGGCCCACTGGGCGCCCGCGGCGACCTCGCGGAGGTTGTGCGGCGGGATGTTGGTCGCCATGCCGACCGCGATGCCCGCCGAGCCGTTGATCAGCAGGTTCGGGAAGCGGGACGGCAGGACCGTCGGCTCCTGGGAGCGGCCGTCGTAGTTGTCCGTGAAGTCGACGGTCTCCTCGTCGATGTCCCGGACCATCTCCATGGACAGCGGCGCCATCTTGCACTCGGTGTAGCGCATGGCGGCCGCGGGGTCGTTGCCCGGGGAGCCGAAGTTGCCGTTCGAGTCCACCAGCGGCATGCGCATCGACCACGGCTGCGCGAGGCGGACCAGCGCGTCGTAGATCGAGGCGTCGCCGTGCGGGTGGTAGTTGCCCATGACGTCGCCGACGACGCGGGCGCACTTGTAGAAGCCCTTCTCGGGCCGGTAGCCGCCGTCGTACATCGCGTACAGGACGCGGCGGTGGACGGGCTTGAGGCCGTCGCGGACGTCCGGCAGCGCGCGCGACACGATGACGGACATCGCGTAGTCGAGGTACGAGCGCTGCATCTCGGTCTCGAGCCCGACGGGCTCGATGCGCACCGTCTGGCCCTCGCCGTCCTCAGGGGTGGTGGGGTTGTTCTCGTCGGCCATGGCCGGTCAAGATCCTTTCGTACGTCAGTCAGCAGCCGTCGGGGGGCCTGACCGGCTCAGATGTCGAGGAAGCGGACGTCCTTGGCGTTGCGCTGGATGAACGAGCGGCGCGCCTCGACGTCCTCGCCCATGAGGACCGAGAAGAGGTCGTCGGCCTGGGCGGCGTCGTCCAGCGTGACCTGGCCGAGCACGCGGTGCTCGATGTCCATCGTGGTGATGCGCAGCTCCTCGGCGTTCATCTCGCCGAGGCCCTTGAAGCGCTGGACCGAGTCGTCCCGGATCCGCTTGCCGTTCTGACGGCCGAGCTCGATCAGCGCGTCGCGCTCGCGGTCCGAGTACGCGTACTCGAAGTCGTCCTTGCCCCACTTGATCTTGTACAGCGGCGGACGGGAGAGGAAGACGTGGCCCGCCTCGACGAGCGGGCGCATGAAGCGGAAGAGGAACGTCAGGAGCAGCGTGTTGATGTGCTGGCCGTCGACGTCGGCGTCCGCCATCAGGATGATCTTGTGGTAGCGGAGCTTCTCGATGTCGAAGTCCTCGTGGACCCCGGTGCCGAAGGCGGAGATCAGCGCCTGGATCTCCTGGTTCTGCAGGATCTTGTCGACGCGGGCCTTCTCGACGTTCAGGATCTTGCCGCGGATCGGCAGGATGGCCTGGTACTCCGGGTTGCGGCCGGACTTGGCCGAGCCGCCGGCGGAGTCACCCTCGACGATGAAGATCTCGCACTTCGTCGGGTCGTTCGACTGGCAGTCCGACAGCTTGCCCGGCAGGGACGCGGTCTCCAGGAGGCCCTTGCGGCGGGTGAGGTCGCGCGCCTTGCGGGCGGCCACGCGCGCGGTGGCGGCCTGGATGCCCTTGCGGATGATGTCCGCGGCCTCGTTGGGGTTGCGGTCGAACCAGTCCGTCAGGTGCTCGTGCACGACCTTCTGCACGAAGGTCTTCGCCTCGGTGTTGCCGAGCTTCGTCTTGGTCTGGCCCTCGAACTGCGGCTCGCCGAGCTTGACCGAGATGATCGCGGTCAGGCCCTCGCGGATGTCCTCGCCGGTGAGGTTGTCGTCCTTCTCGCGCAGCAGCTTCTTGTCGCGCGCGTAACGGTTCACCAGACCGGTCAGCGCGGCGCGGAAGCCCTCCTCGTGGGTGCCGCCCTCGTGCGTGTGGATCGTGTTGGCGAAGGAGTACACCCCCTCGGTGTACTGCGAGTTCCACTGCATCGCGATCTCCACCGAGAGCATGCGCTCCTTGTCCTCGGCTTCGACGTCGATGACGGTCGGGTGGACGACCTCGCCCTTGCGGGAGTTGAGGTACTTCACGAAGTCGACGATGCCGCCCTCGTAGTGGTACGTGACCGTGCGGACCTCTTCGACGGTGTCGTCGCTGGCCTCGGCGGAGTCGGCGCCCGCCGTGGCCTTGGCCGACTCGCGCTCGTCGGTCAGCTTGATCGTCAGGCCCTTGTTGAGGAAGGCCATCTCCTGGAAGCGCCGCGACAGCGTCTCGAAGGAGTACTCGGTCGTCTCGAAGATGTCGCCGTCGGCCCAGAAGGTGACGGACGTGCCCGTCTCCTCGGTGGCCTCGTGCCGCTCCAGGGGAGCCGTGGGGGCGCCGCTCTTGTAGTCCTGCGTCCAGCGGTAGCCGTCGGTCTTGATCTCCACGGAGAGCTTGGTGGAGAGCGCGTTCACCACGGAGACACCCACGCCGTGCAGACCACCGGAGACGGCGTACCCGCCACCGCCGAACTTGCCGCCCGCGTGCAGCACGGTGAGGACGACCTCGACGGCCGGCCGCTTCTCGACCGGGTGGATGCCCACCGGGATGCCGCGGCCGTTGTCGACGACGCGCACGCCGCCGTCCGCCAGGATCGTCACGTCGATGGTGTCCGCGTGCCCGGCCATGGCCTCGTCGACGGAGTTGTCGACGACCTCCTGGACCAGGTGGTGCAGACCGCGCTCACCGGTCGAGCCGATGTACATGCCGGGCCGCTTGCGGACCGCGTCCAGACCCTCGAGGACGGTGATGGCGCTGGCGTCGTACGAAGCCGAGCCCTGGCCGGAGACCGCGGCGGCCTCGGGAGGGACGGCGCCGTCGCCGGCGGCAGTGGACGGGATGTTCTCGTTGGGGTTGCCGGAATCGGCCACGAAGCGCCCTTTCTGGCACAGCACAAGCCAAGCTCCCGGCGCTGGCCGGAGCGGCTGCGGCGTGTTGCGTTGGTAAGCCTGGTTCAGCTCTTGCTCAGCTTCTCCCGCTGCTCCCCACGACTGGGGCGGGATTAGCTTCCAGTCTACCGGTAGCGCTGACAGTGATGGGGGTTTGCCGGTACCTGAGTCCGCATGTGCCGCCCTGAACCAGCCTCAGCCGACTCCCCATATGCGCCCCCGGCCCCTAAGAGGCTCACAGCGGCACTCAGCGCTTCGGGAGGTCAACCCCGAGCTACTGGCCGGTTCGTCTCAGCCGTAGGTGTCGCCGGGGCCGGTGCTGCCGGGCGCGCGCAAGGGCCCGAAGCGGCGCGCGGGACCACCGGGGCCGAGGACCTTGATGAGGCGTACGGTGCCGTGGCCCAGGTCCTCGTTCAGCCGTCCGACGAGCTGCGGAGCGAGGAGGCGCAGGTTCGTCGCCCAGGCCGTGGAGTCGCACTGGACGGTCAGGACGCGCTCGTTCTCGTCGTACCGCTGCGGTACGCAGTGCTTGGCCAGGTCCTCGCCGACGATCTCGGGCCAGCGGCCCATCACACCGCCGACGGCGGCGGGGGTCTCCCAGCCGCGCTCGGTGATCAGCCGGTTGATGGCGGAGCCGAGCGGCAGCGGGTCGCGGCCGTCGGCGCGCGCACCGGAGCGGAGCCCGCCGCGCCGGGCCTGCTTCTTCTGCCGGGTCGCGTCGCCGCGCGCGCGTGCCTGTTCCTTGGCGGCGCGCAGCGCGACGCGGGCCAGGTCGACGCCGGAGGGCTCGGCGGGGGCGGGCCCGGGCCCGGGCGTGCGGGGGGTCTCGGGGGAGTCGGTCATACGCGTCGCACCTCACCTCCGGAGACGGCGTACCGGGCCCCGCTCAGCACGCCCGGCACGTCGTCGTCCACAGCGGCGGTCACCAGGACCTGCTCGCCGGGGGCCACCAGTTCCGCGAGCCGCTCGCGGCGCCGCGCGTCCAGCTCGGCGAAGACGTCGTCGAGGACCAGGACCGGCTCGTTCCCCTCGGCCCGCAGCAGGTCGTACGAGGCGAGCCGCAGGGCCAGCGCGTACGACCACGACTCCCCGTGGGAGGCGTACCCCTTCGCGGGAAGTTGGCCGAGTCTGAGGAGCAGGTCGTCCCTGTGGGGTCCCACGAGGGTGACGCCCCGCTCGATCTCCTGCTTGCGGGCCTCGTTCAGCGCGGCGAGCAGTTGCTCGTACAGCTCCTCGCGCGCGTGGGCGACGATCCCGGGCGACGAGGGCTTGTAGTCGAGGCCGAGCGGGCCGCCGCCCGGGGCGAGCTGCTCGTACGCCTTGTCGGCGAGCGGCTGGAGCGCGGCGATCAGGTCGAGGCGCTGGGCGAGCAGCTCGGCGCCCGCGCGCGCGAGGTGCTGGTCCCACACGTCGAGGGTGGACAGGTCCATGGAGCGGCCGCCGTGGCGCCGGGCGAGGGCGGCGGACTTCAGGAGCGTGTTGCGCTGCTTCAGGACGCGGTCGTAGTCGGACCGGACGCCCGCCATCCGCGGGGCTCGGGCGGTGACCAGCTCGTCGAGGAACCTGCGCCGCTCACCGGGGTCGCCCTTGACCAGGGCCAGGTCCTCGGGCGCGAACAGGACCGTGCGCACGATACCGAGCACGTCACGGGGCCTGACCTGCGAGGATCTGTTGATCCGGGCGCGGTTGGCCTTACCGGGGTTCAGTTCGAGCTCGATGAGCTGCTGGCGCTCGCCCTGCCGGACGGCGGCGCGGACGACGGCCCGGTCGGCGCCCATGCGCACCAGGGGCGCGTCCGAGGAGACCCGGTGGCTGCCGAGGGTCGCGAGGTAGCCGACGGCCTCGACGAGGTTGGTCTTGCCCTGGCCGTTCGGGCCCACGAACGCGGTGACGCCCGGATCGAGCGGGACCTCGACCTGGGCGTAGGAGCGGAAGTCGGCCAGGGACAGGTGCGTGACGTGCATGGTGTGCGCCGACCTCCCCCGGCTGTCTTCCTGTGCTGCGGGCAGGGCGCCCGCCGTGGCCGGCCCGGCCGCGCGCCGCAGCGGCCGCACGCGGTCCGGCCGGTCCCGCGCCGGCCCGCCGCGCTCCACACAGGCTGTGGACGACGGGCCGCGCGGGCTGTGGATCAGTGCTCGCTCTTGGACTCCACCGCGTGCCCGCCGAACTGGTTGCGCAACGCGGCGATCATCTTCATCTGCGGCGAGTCGTCCTGGCGCGAGGAGAACCGGGCGAACAGCGACGCGGTGATCGCGG
>NZ_BNBT01000017.1 GCF_014656095.1 Streptomyces longispororuber | reverse complement strand
GGCGGGGACACCCGCGGCATCCGGGCGGTCGTGGCCGCCGCGCGCGCCGCCGACGTCACGGTCGTCGTCGTGGGCGAGCCCCCGGCGCTGAGCGGCGAGGCGGCGGCGCGCGCGGACATCGGCCTGCCCGGCGCGCAGGAGCGACTGATCGAGGCGGTCGCGCGGACGGGGCGGCCGTTCGTGGTGGTCCTGGTCAACGGCCGGCCGCTGACCGTCGGCACCTGGCTGGACTCCGCGCCCGCCGTCCTGGAGGCCTGGCACCCGGGCCTGGAGGCGGGCAACGCCATCGCCGACGTGCTGTTCGGCAAGGTCGACCCGGGCGGCCGGCTGCCCGTGTCGTTCCCGCGCGCGGTCGGCCAGATCCCCGTCCACTACAACCACGAGTCGACGGGCCGCCCCCACGCCGCGGGCGACAAGTACACCTCCGGCTACCTGGACCTGCCGCCGGACCCGCAGTTCCCCTTCGGCCACGGGCTGAGCTACACGACCTTCCGGATCGGGGCGCCGCGGCTGTCCCGCGCCTCCGTCCCGGCCCGCGCCCTGCACGCGGGCGAGACCGTCGAGGTGTCCGCCACCGTCACCAACACCGGGGCGCGCGAGGGCGACGAGGTGGTGCAGCTCTACGTGCGCGACCTCGCGGCGAGCATCGCGCGGCCGGTGCGCGAGCTGCGCGGCTTCGAGCGGGTGACGCTCGCCCCCGGCGCGACGCGGACGGTGCGCTTCCGCCTGGGCGCGCGCGACCTCGGCTTCTGGACGAACGACCCGGGCGGCGAGTTCCTCCTGGAGGAGGGCGCGTTCGACCTCTACGTGGGCAACAGCTCCACGGCCACGGCCAAGCGGCGGCTCACCGTGACGTGACCGCCGCCCGCCCGGGCCGTCAGCCCAGCTCCAGCGTGGTGATCCCGAACACCTTGTGCTCCGCGAACTCCCGTACCGGGCCGGTGTACATGCGTGCCGTCGCGAACGCCGGGCGCAGCCCCCGTGACTCGGCCAGCGCGACGGCCGGGGCGTTCGACAGGGGTACGTCGATCCCCACGGGCGCCCCGTCGAGGTCCGCGGTCAGCCCGTCCAGGAGCGCCTCGGCATCCGCGCGCGTGTCGGCGAACAGCGGCCCGATCCGCGCGCCCTCGCGGGCCGGGCGCACCACGCCGTACCCGGTGACGCGCCCGTCGACGACGCTGACGAGCGCCGTGTGGCCGGGCGTGTCCAGCCACCGGGCGAGGAACCGCGGCCGGTCGGCCGGGTGGCAGGAGCTGTCGTACGCCGCGAGGGCCGCGGGTCCGGCCTCGGCGGCGGGGCGCACGCGCGCGGGCCGGGCGCCGGGCGCCACGGGGCCGACGTAGCGCATCGAGTCGTGGCGGTGCGCGAAGCCCGAGCGGCGGTAGTTGGGCTGCTGCGCGGGCACGCCGTCCAGGCCGACCGTGCGGTCCCCGGCGTGCGCGAGCGCGGCGCGCCAGGTGGCGATGCCGTGGCCGCGGCCCCGCAGGTCGGGGCGGACGAGGTAGAAGCCGAGGAAGGCGTACGCCGCGTCGTAGGTGACGACGGAGATCGCGGACACCGGCTCGCCGTCGACGCGGCCGAGGAAGAAGCCGCGGGGGTCCTGGGCGAAGAAGGCCTCGGCGTCCCGCAGGCCGGGGTTCCACCCCTCGTCCGCCGCCCAGCCGGTGACGAGGCGCCAGTCGTCGGGCGTCGCGGTGGTCAGGGTGAGTCGTCCGGGGCGTTCGAACCGTCCGGGAGCCGAATTGTCCATCGCCGCACCTTTCTTGAGCGAACGGGGCCGTGTGCCCGGGGTCCCATCCTGCCCTTGGGTGCGCATGACGTTAGAGACTATAACTCTCGCTATAGGCCTTGACGAACGCTGCGCGAGTGGCGCACGCTTGCGTTAGAGGGTCTAACGGCAGCCCGCCCGACCCCTCCCCGAGAGAGGCACACCCATGCGCGCCACCCCTTCGCCCACGGCTCACGCACCCGCCGCCCCCGCCGCATCCGTCGCCCCGTACGTCACCGAGGTCGTCCTCCCCGGTGTCGTCGAGCCGGAGGGGCTCACCGTGCGCCGCCGCCAACTGCCCGCGCCCGGGCCCGGGCCCGGCGAGGTGCTGCTCGCCATGGAGGCCACCGGGGTCTCCTTCGCCGAGCAGCAGATGCGGCGCGGCAAGTACTTCGACCAGCCGCCGTTCCCCTTCGTGCCCGGCTACGACCTCGTCGGGCGCGTGGCCGCGACCGGCCCCGGCACCGACCCCGGGCTCGTCGGGGGGCGCTTCGCCGCGCTGACCAAGACCGGCGGCTGGGCCAGCCACACCGTGGTGCCCGCGGCGGACCTCGTGCCCGTACCGGAGTCCGTCGCCTCCGCGGACGCCGAGACGCTCGTCGTCAACGGCGTCACCGCCTGGCAGATGCTGCACCGCACGGCGCAGGTCCGGGCCGGTGACACCGTGGTGGTGCTCGGCGCGAACGGCGGCGTGGGCTCCACCCTCGTCCAGCTCGCCCGGGTCGCGGGCGCCCGCGTCCTCGGCACCGCCTCGCCCCGCCACCACGACGCGCTGCGCCGGCTCGGGGTCACCCCCGTCGACCACCGCGACCCCGAGCTGTACGCGCGGCTGCGCGGCCTCGCGCCCGACGGGGTGCGGGCGGTCTTCGACCACGTGGGCGGTGAAGGCGTCGTCGAGTCGTTCCGGCTGCTCGCGCCGGGCGGCACGCTCGTGTCGTACGGGACGGCGTCCACCCGGGACGTGGCCGGGTCGTCGAAGGCCCCGGTGCTCAAGCTGTTCGCACGGCTCGCGCTGTGGAACGCGCTGCCCAACTCCCGGAGCGCGCACTTCTACAACATCTGGGCCGGACGGCGGCGCCCCGACGCCTTCCGGGCCCGGCTGCGCGCCGACCTCGGCGAGGTCTTCGCGCTGCTCGCCGACGGCGGCCTCACGCCCCAGGTCGCCGCGCGCGTCCCGCTGTCCCGGGCGGCCGAGGCGCTGCGCCTGGCGGAGTCGGGCACGGTCACGGGCAAGGTCGTCCTGGTCCCGGACGGCGGTGACGCGGCCGGGGGCCACCAGCGCCCGTGAGGGGGCGCCCGGCCGCCCCGACCTTCCGGCCCGGCTTGCGGGGCCCGCCCTGCCGGGACCGGTGCGACGCCCGTGGCGGGCGCCGCGTTGCGTGGCCGGTGCGCCCTGGCCCGCGCACCCAGGCCGGTGTGCTCTTCCCCGGCGGCGCGAGGACGCGTTCCCGGCCCCGGCCACCGCCATTCCAGGCCGTTTTCACCCCATCCCGCACAGATTTCGACCAAAGCGCCCCTTTGCCGCCGCGCTCCGGGGAGGGTGGTCCGAGACCCGTCCGGACCACGACCACCCGGACCACGACCACCTGGAGGCACTGTGCGGCCGCACCATCCAGCGGGAGCCCGCGCGCGGAAGCGGCGGCGCGGCCGGGCGGGCGAAGGCCCCGCCGCGCCGCGCGAGCACGCGCCGCCCGAGCACGCGCCGCCCGAACAGCTCCTCTTCGGCGGGCGGCTCAGAGGCTCCTGGGGGTGGACCGCGCACGAGGGCGCCCGCCTGCAGACGTCCTTCCTCGCGATCCTGCGGCAGATCCCGGCCCTGTCCGGGCACACGGCCGCGCTGGCCTGGCGGGCGGACCCGGTGGCCCTGGTGGTCGTCGTCGTGGCGCAGCTCGGCCAGGCCGCCGCCACCGCGTTCGGGCTGCTGGCCACCAACCGCGTCCTGGTGTCGCTGTTCGCGGCGGGCCCGACGGCCGAGCGGGTGCGCGAGGCCCTGCCGTCGCTCCTCGGCGTGGCCGCCGCCAGCGCGCTCGCGGCGACCCTGCGCGCGGTGACCTTCGCGGCCTCGGGGCGCCTCGGGCCGAAGGTGGAGCGCCTGGCCGCCCTGTCCATGCTGGAGCAGGTCGTGCGGGTGGAGGTGGAGCACATCGAGCGCGCCGACTTCCACGCGGTCCTCGACTCCGGGCAGCACGGCCAGACCGCGGCGCGCCGGCTCATCGACCACACCCTCGGCATCGTGGAGGCCCTCATGGCGCTGCTCGCCGTGAGCGGGGTCCTCGCGGTGCTGCACCCGGTGCTGCTGCCGCTGCTCGTCGCCGTGGTGGTGCCCAAGGCGTGGGGCACGGTCCGCTCGGCGCGCAGGACGTACGCCTCCGTACAGGTCTGGCTGGAGCACGTGCGCCAGCAGGCGGCGCTGCGGCGGCTGCTGATCTCGCAGCGGGCCGCGCCGGAGCTGCGGGTGCACGGCGCGGGCCCGTTCCTGCTCGACCAGTTCGACCGGATGGCCGTGCAGGCGGCGGACGAGCAGACGCGCCTCGCGCACCTGGAGGCCCGCACGGACCTGACCACCTCGGCGCTGTCGGGCCTGACGGCCGCGGCGACGTACGCGCTGCTCGCCTGGCTCCTGACGCACGGCCAGATGCCGCTCGCGTCCGGCGCGACGGCCGCCCTCGCCCTGACCAGCGGTACGGCGGGGCTGCGGCGGATGGTGACCAACATCCACCACCTGTACGAGCAGAGCCTGTTCATGACGGACCTGATCCGTGCCCGGGAGGAGGCCCGGCGGCGCGCGATCCCCGCCGCGGGGGCGCCGGTGCCCGAGGCGCCCGCCGAGATCACCTTCGACCGGGTCACGTTCCGCTACGCGGGGCGGGAGCGGCCCGCGCTCGACGACGTGTCCCTGAGCGTGCGCAGGGGGCAGGTGATCGCCCTGGTCGGCGCGAACGGCTCCGGCAAGACGACCCTCAGCAAGCTCCTCGCGGGCGTCTACCTGCCCTCCGGCGGCGCCGTCCGCTGGGACGGGACCGATCTGCGGGCGCTCTCGCGCGACGACGTGTTCGCGCAGGTGGCGCTGGTGCCGCAGGACTTCCAGCGGTGGCCGTTCACGGCCCGCGCGAACGTGGCGATCAGCCGCCCCGGGAAGATCGGCGACGCCGAGCGGCTGGACGCGGCCGCCGCGTACGCCGACGCGCACCGCGTCCTGGACGACCTGCCGCACGGCTGGGACACGCTGTGCGAGAAGGGGTACGAGGGCGGCGTCGACCTCTCCGGCGGGCAGTGGCAGCGGCTCGCCCTGGCCCGCGCGTACTTCCGCGGCGCGGGCATCCTCATCTGCGACGAACCCACCAGCAGCATGGACCCGGCCGCCGAGGTCGACGCGTTCGACAAGATCCGCGCCCTGGCCGCGGCGGACCAGACGATCGTGCTGGTCACGCACCGGCTGCACAGCGTCAAGGAGGCCGACGTCATCTACGTCATGGAGCACGGCAGGCTCGTCGAGCACGGGGACTTCGCCACGCTCATGGCCACCGAGGGGCCGGGGGTGTTCCGGCGCCTCTTCGAGCTCCAGTCGCACCAGTACCGCACCGGCCCGGCCGACACCGACACCGCCGCCGCGGGAGGCCCACCGGCGTACGACCCCCGCGCGGACGTCCCTTACCCGGCCCCCGGCACCCTCGACGGCGTGCCCGCGCAGGTGCGCCGCTCCCCCGCCGCTAGGCCGGGCGGGGCCGCGGCGGGCGGGACAGGCGGTTGAGGCGCAGGGCGAGCTGGAGCTCCAGGGCGCGGGCCGGGCTGTTCCAGTCGGCGCCGAGGAGCCGGGCGGCGCGGTCCAGGCGCTGGACGACGGTGTTCACGTGGACGTGCAGCGCGTCCTTGGCGCGGGCCGGGCTCGCGCCCTGGTCGAAGTACGCCTCCAGGGTGCGGACCAGGTCGGTGCCGCGGCGGGCGTCGTAGTCGAGGACGGGGCCGAGGACGCGGCGGACGTACCCGGTGAGGTCGGCCCGGTCGCCGAGGAGGACGCCGACGAAGCCGAGGTCCGGCAGGCTCGCGCCCTCGCCGGTGCGGCCGAGGCCGGTCAGCGCCCGCAGGCAGCGCAGCGCCTCGGCGTGCGTGGCGGGCAGTTGGTCGTGGCCGGTCGCGGGGCCCGCGGCGCCGACGGTCACGGGCGCCCCGAGGGCCTCGCCGACGACGGCGGCCAGGCGCGCGGCGAGCGGCCCGGGGTCCGCGGTGGGCGCGAGCAGCACGACGTGGCCGCTGTGCGGGCCCGCGAGGCCGCGCAGGGCTCGCGCGTGGCGCACGGCCTGGGCGGCGGGGCGGGCCCGCGCGTCGCCGTCGGCGTCCAGGACCAGGACGGCGGTGGGCGCGGCGAGGTCCACGCCGAGGCGGCGGGCGCGCAGGGTGAGGCTGCCGGCGTGGCGCGGATCGCCGGCGTGCGCGGTGGTGAGCAGGTCGTCGAGGAGCTCCCCGCGCACCCGGTCCTCGGCCTCGGCCACCGAGCGGCGCAGCAGCAGGAGCAGCGCGGTGTCGAGGCTGGCCCGCTCGAAGAGGCGCCGGTCGCTGTCGGTGAGGTCGGGGCGGCCGCTGAGCGCGACGCTGCCGAGGAGTTCGGGCCCGGCGAGCACGGCGGAGACCCAGACGCCGTCCACGGCCACGGCCCGGCCGCCCGCGCGGGAGGCGGCCACGCCGTCGGCGGACGGGGCGGGGGCCGCGGCGCCGACGCGGGCCAGTTCGGTGCCGTCGGCGTCCTGGACGACCAGGCCGCCGTCGAGCAGCGCGGCGATCTCGGCGGCGACGTCGGCCACGTCGCCGCCGCGCAGCACGATGTCGGTGAGCCGGTCGTGCGTCTCGGCGGCGCGGCGCAGCGCCTCGCTCTGCGCGCGGGCGGTGGCGGTGGCGGCGTTCAGCTCGACGAGCGCGGCGCGGGTCTCCTCCAGGAGGCGGGCCCCGTCGATGGCGACGGCGGCGTGGTCGGCGAGCGAGGCGAGCAGCGCGATCTGGTCGGGCGCGAAGTCGCGCGGGCCGCGGTCGGCGGCGTACAGGACGCCGATGACGCGGCTGCCGACGCGCAGCGGCACGCCGAGGATGCCGCGCAGCCCCTCCTCGCCGACGCCCGCGTCGATGGCGGCGGTGTGCCGGAACCGGGTGTCGGCGCGGTAGTCGGCGCTGGCGTAGGGGCGGGCGGTCTGGGCGACGAGCCCGCCGAGCCCCTCGCCCATCCCGAGCCGGAGCTGCTGGAAGGCCGCGGACGTACAGCCGTCGGTGACGCGCATGAACGTGTCGCCCGCGGCCGGGTCGTTGAGCGTCAGGTACGCCACGTCGGTGCGCAGGAGCAGCCGGGCGCGGCGCACGATGGCCCGCAGGACCGCGTCGAGGTCGGTGAGGGCCGCCAGGTCGCCCGCGGTGTCGAACAGCGCGGACAGCTCGGCCTCGCGGCGGCGGTGCTGGTCCAGGGTGCGGCGCACGGCCTCGGCCGCCTCGGCGGGCTCCTCGACCAGGGCGAGGTCCGCCCGGCCCACCCCGGCCGCCCTGGCCGCGGCGGCCGGGCGGGCGAAGTGCTCGGCGGGGGCGTGCCGTTCGAGCAGGCCGATGAGGTCCCGCAGGGCGGTGGCGGCGGTGCCGTCGGCGGGGGCGGGGCGGGTGCCGGGGCGGCGGTGGGCGGATGACACGGTCGGCTGCCTCCCGGCGTACGGACATACGGGCGTACGGGCCTCAAGGGCGCTCGCCGGAGCGTACCGGCGCGGACCCCGGGGCGGTCCCGTCGGTGGCGTCGCCGGTGGTCTCGGCGCCGGTCGCGGCAGTGGGCGCGGCGTTGCTCGCGGTGGTGGTCGCGGTGGTGGCGTCGGCGGCGGCGCGGGCGAGGTCCCGGCCGCGGGTCTCGCGGGCGAGGACCACCGTCACCGTGGTCACCACGGCGGCCAGGCACAGGTACAGCGCCACGGGCACCGACGAGTCGTACTCCTTGAGCAGTTCGACGGCGATGATCGGCGCGAGGGCGCCCGCGACGACGGAGGCGAGCTGCGAACCGACCGAGGCCCCGGAGTAGCGCACCCGGGTGTCGAACATCTCGGAGATGAACGCGGCCTGCGGTCCGTACATGGCGCCGTGCAGGAGCAGCCCGACGGTGACCGCCGCGGTGATCACGGCGAACGAACCGGAGTCGACGAGCGTGAAGAACAGGAACGCCCACACGGCCATACCCACCGACCCGACGAGCGTCACCGGCCGCCGCCCGAGCCGGTCGGACAGCGCGCCCCAGGCGGGGATGGTGACGAAGTGCACGGCCGAGCCGATCAGGACGGCGTTCAGGGCGGTGCTCTTGGGCAGGTCCAGGTGGGTGGTGACGTAGACGAGCAGGAAGGACGTGAGGACGTAGTAGGAGATGTTCTCGCCGAAGCGCGTGCCGACGGCGGTGAGCACCTGGCGCCAGTTCCTGCGGAACACCTCCACGACGGGTGCGTCCTGCCCGCCGCCCTGCCCGCGCGCGGCGGCGGCCTCGGCCTCGGCCCGCGCCTTCAGGAACAGCGGTGACTCGGTGACGGAGAGGCGGATCCACAGCCCGACCAGCACCAGGACGCCGGACAGCAGGAACGGGATACGCCAGCCCCAGGACTCGAAGGCGGCGTCGGACTGGACGCCGGCGAGCAGCGCGAGCACCCCGGTGGCGAGCAGGTTGCCGCCGGGCGCGCCGGACTGCGGCCAGGAGGCCCAGAACCCGCGGTGCCGGGCGCCGCCGTGCTCGGAGACGATCAGGACGGCGCCGCCCCACTCGCCGCCGAGCGCGAAGCCCTGCACCAGGCGCAACAGGGTGAGCAGGACGGGCGCGCCGATCCCGATGGCGTCGTAGGTGGGCAGCAGCCCCATGGCGAAGGTGGAGCCGCCCATCAGGAGCAGGCTCAGCACGAGCAGCTTCTTGCGCCCCACCTTGTCGCCGAAGTGGCCGAAGACGACGCCGCCGAGCGGCCGGGCGAGGAAGCCGATCGCGTAGGTGACGAAGGCGATGAGCGTGCCGGTGAGCGGGTCGGCGGTGGGGAAGAACAGCTCGTTGAAGACGAGGGCGGCGGCGGTGCCGTAGAGGAAGAAGTCGTACCACTCGATGGTGGTGCCGACGAGGCTGGCGCCGACGATCCGGGTGATGCCGCTGCGGGGACGGGGGCGCGGGCGGGGACGGGCCATGGGGATCACCGTGTTCTCGCGGGTGGGTGGGGACGAGGGGCGGGCCCACCGGGTCGGGGGGGTGGCGGGCCGGGCGGGGTCAGGTCGCGGTCCAGCCGCCGTCGAGGGTCAGCGAACTGCCGGTCACGTAGCCGGAGTGCGGGCCGCAGAGCCACAGGACGGCGGCGGCGACCTCCTCCGGTTCGGCGAGGCGCTTGAGCGGGGAGCGGGTCAGGAGCACGTCGGTGAGCACGTCGTCCTCGGCGATGCGGTGGGCGGCGGCCTGGTCGTGCAACTGCGCCTGGACCAGGGGCGTGCGGACGTAGCCGGGGCTGACGCAGTTGCTGGTGACGCCGTGCGGGGCGCCCTCGACGGCGGTGACCTTGCTGAGCCCTTCGAGGCCGTGCTTGGCGGCGACGTAGGCGCTCTTGAAGGCGCTTGCGCGGCGGCCGTGGACGCTGGAGATGTGCACGGCGCGGCCCCAGCCCCGCGCGTACATGTGCGGCAGGGTCTGCCGCAGGAGCAGGAACGGCGCGGTGACCATGACCTGTTGGATGAGGGCGAAGCGCGCGGGCGGGAAGTCGGTGAGCGGGGCGACGTGCTGGAGCCCGGCGCTGTTCACGAGGATGTCGACCGCGGTGGGCAGGCCCGCGATCGCCTCGGCGTCGGCGAGGTCCGCCGTGTGCGCGTGACCGCCGACGGCGTCCGCGACGGCCTTGGCGGCGGCCGCGTCGATGTCCACGACGTGCGTGTCCGCGCCGGCCCCGGCGAGCGCCGCCGCGCAGGCGCGGCCGATGCCGCTGCCGCCGCCGGTCACGAGGGCGGTGCGGCCGCGCAGGTCGACGCCGCCGGGGGCCGGGGCGCTGGGGTGAGGTCCGCTTGTCATGGCCGGAAACCTAGGGTGGGCGGACGGTCCCGCCCATGGGGCCGGACACCACAACTTCGGCACGGGGTATGGCTCCTGACCCCATGGGCGGCGGACCGGCCGCCCCCTGGCCGACGGGCTTGCCGCCCCGTGGGCAGCGCACCCGCCGCCCCACGGGCACCGGACCGGCCGCCCCACGCGGCACCGGACCGGCCGCCCCATGGGCACCGGACCAGCCGCCCCACGGGCAGCGCACCCGCCCGCGTCACCCGTCCGCGTCACCCGTCGAGGCCCCAGGCGCGGCCCAGCCGGTGGGCGGCGCACAGCCCGACGTCGAGGAGGTACGGCCCGGCGGTGCCGCACCGCTCGCCGCCCGTGCCGGGGGCGACGGGCTGGCCGTGCCCCGTCCCGGTGAGGGCGTACGTCTCGACGGCGGGGGCGCCGCCCGGTCCCTCGTACACCCGGTGCGGGTACCCGGCGTCGGTGTCGGCGACGTCCGGTGTCCGGTCGGCGCCGTGCACGTCGGTCCACTGCGCCACGAGGTCGGTCATGTTGACCGGGGCCACCGTGCGGTCGGCGGTGCCGTGCAGCACGGTGAGGGCCGGCCAGGGGCCGCCGTAGCCGGGCCGCGCGGCCCGGACGCGGTCGCCCCACTGCCGGGGGCCGAGCCCGCCGCCGAGGCTCATGCACACCCAGGGGGACCCGGCGGCCTGCGCGCAGCCGTACGGGAGCCCCGCGACGACGCCGCCCGCGGCGAACCTCTCCGGGTAGGCGGCCATCATCACCGAGGTCATGCCGCCGCCCGCCGACAGGCCCGTGACGTACACGCGCCGGGGGTCCCCGGCCGCGTCGGCGAGCTGGCGGTCGGCCATCTGCGCGACGGAGGCGGCCTCGCCGCCGCCGCGGGCGGTGTCGGCGGGCTTGAACCAGTTGAAGCACGCGGAGACGTTGTTGGCGGTCTGCTGCTGGGGCAGGACGAGGGAGAAGCCCCAACGGTCGGCGAGTTCGGTCCAGCCGCTGCCGGTGCCGTACCCGGCGGCGTTCTGGGTGCACCCGTGCAGGGCGACGACCACGGGCCGGCCGGCGGGCAGCCCGTCGGGGACGTACCGGAACATCCGCAACTGCCCCGGGTTGGTGCCGAATCCGGTGACTTCCCGGACGGTGGCCGCAGGGGCCGGGGGCGTGGCGGCGGTCGCGGCGGGGGCCGGGAGGACCGGCAGGACCGGCAGGGCGGCGAGGAGCGCGGCGGCCAGGGCCCGTACCGGGCTCCGGCGGCGGTCGCGTGGGGGGACTCGGGTCTCGGTCATGCCCGGGGACTGTAGGAGAGGGTGCCGCGCGGCCCTATGGGGGCGGGGACCACACCCGGGGACGGCGTGGTGTCGTACGGTGCCGGGGCGAGGACTGCCGAGGCGAGGGAGGGCCGGCCGTGGCCCGGTTGTATCCGCTGGTCGAGCCGCATCGGACGGGGATGCTGGACGTGGGTGACGGCAACCGCGTGTACTGGGAGGTCTGCGGCGCCCCGGACGGCAAGCCCGCGCTCGTCGTGCACGGGGGGCCGGGCTCGGGGTGCTACCCGGGCACGCGGCGCTACTTCGACCCGGAGCGGTACCGGACCGTCCTGTTCGACCAGCGCAACTGCGGCCGCAGCACGCCGCACGCGAGCGACCCCGCGACCGACCTGCGGCACAACACCACCGCGCACCTGGTCGCCGACATGGAGCGGCTGCGGGAGCACCTGGGCGTCGACCGCTGGCTGCTGTACGGCGGCTCCTGGGGCTCGACACTCGCCCTGGCCTACGCCGAGCGGTACCCCGAGCGGGTCTCCGAGATCGTCCTGTCCGCCGTCACCACGACCCGGCGCTCGGAGCTCGACTGGCTCTACCGCGGCGTCGGCCGCTTCTTCCCCGAGCAGTGGGAGCGCTTCCTGGCGGGCGCGCCCGGCACGCCGCCCGACGGGGACGTCGTCGCCGCCTACGCCCGCCTGACCGAACACCCCGACGCCGCCGTGCGCGAGAAGGCCACGGCCGACTGGTGCGCCTGGGAGGACACGGTCCTGCTCGGGGAGACGGGCGGCGCCTACCGCCCGTACGGCGACCGGCCCTCCACCGCCCTGCTGGCGCTGGTGCGCATCTGCGCCCACTACTTCGCGCACGGCGCGTGGCTGGAGGAGGGCGTGCTGCTGCGCGAGGCCCACCGTCTGGCGGGCATCCCCGGGGTGCTGATCCACGGGCGCTTCGACATGGGCGGGCCGCTCACCACGGCGTGGGAGCTGCACCGGGCCTGGCCGGGCTCGGAGTTGACCGTCGTCGAGGACGCGGGCCACGTGGGCAACGACACGACCGCGGCGCACGTGCTGCGGGCGCTGGACCGCTTCGCCGCCGGGGGCTGAGGCCGCCCCGGCCCCGCGGGAGGGGCGGGGCGCGGCGCCCCGCCCCTCCGCACCCCGGTCAGGCCGCGGAGTCGACCGCCGCGGGCGCGACGCTGCCGAGCTTGTCGACCGCCTGGTAGTACGTCCAGGCCAGCGCGTCGCAGGAGACCTTCTTCGCGCCGCTGTAGGTGGCGCAGACTCTCTTCAGGTCGGCGTGGAAGGCGTTGTCGACACGCGCCTTGTTGGCGTTGAAGGTGCCCATCTCCTTGTAGTTGCGGTACCCGAAGTCGTGCCGCGCGCAGGCCTTCTCGAACGGGAAGCCGAACGGGTTGTCCGGGGAGGAGGAACACAGGTCCGTGGTCCAGTTGAACTGGTACGCGCTCCAGGCGCCCTGGTTGTTGCGGGCCGAGAGCCAGGCGTTGTAGCTGCCCGCGTCGGTCTGGGTCCAGCGGCTGAGCACCTGGGCCTTGTCCGCCGGGACGGCGGAGGCGGGCGCGGCGGTGAGGCCGGTCCCGAGGGTGACGGCAGCGGCGCCCACGGCCAGGGCGGTGAGTCGACGGCGCATGGTGGGGTTCCTCCTCGTGCGGGTCCCGTCCACGGGACATGTGGGGGTCATGACAGGACTCGCGGTGCGCGGGTCCCGCCCTCCAGTGATCACCACCGACCTGACGGCCGGTGGACGCGCGTGCCGCGCCGGGCTTGCGACCCGGTGACGATCGGCCACCACGTCATGGAGGCCATGCGCCGCGGGAGTTGGCCGTAAACGTGCGCGACGGTGGAACGAGGGGTGTGGGGAAGCGCCCCGCGCGGGGCGCGTACCTCGTGCGCGGGGCGGCGGGCACGCCTCGGGCCTACGACGGCCGCGCCGCGCTGGCCGACAGGGGCTCTGCCGAACCGCCTGCCGCGAGGGGGCAGTTCCGGTCAATCGCCGCTGTGCGGGGCGGCTCCGGATTCCCGCCTTCCGGTAGGGCACGCTCCGGCGCCCGCGTACCGGTACGACGGGTTCCGGCGCGACGGGTTCCGGCACGACGCTTACCGGTACGACGGGTTCCGGTACGACGCGTTCCGGAACCCGGCCCAGGGCCAGTAGTGCTGCCACTACCACCGATGCACGTGCCCGCACGCTCGGACCCGTTCCCGGAGCCTGCCTAGGATCGGGCGAGTTGAGTCGAGACCGGGGGACCATGAGGCTGAGACCACCTCGGGTCCGGGGTGTCCCGTTCCGCGGCGCGCGGGGGCTGCTCGGCCGGGACACGCGGGACGGGCTGCTGCACCTGCTGACCACCCTGGCGCTCACGCCGCTGTACGTCGTCCCGGTCACGCTGTTCGCCCTCGGCGCGGCCCTGACCCCGCTGCTCCTGCTGGGCCTGCCGCTGCTGCCCGCGGCGATGAAGCTCGCGCACTGGACGGGCCGCCTCGACCGCGCGCGCCTCCACCTGCTGCTGGACGTGGACGTCGAGGTGCCCGCCGCCGTGCCCGGCACCGGCTGGAAGGAGCGGCTGGAGCGGACCTTCGGCCGCCGCGCCTGGCGGGAGCTGGGCTACACCGGGGTCATGGCCCTGTGGGGGTGTGCCGTGGGCGGGTTGGTGGCGGGGCTGCTGGCCGCGGGGCTGCTCCTGTCCCTGCTGCCGCTCCTGGGCCCCTTCCTGCCGGAGGGCTCCTCGCTGCTCGGCCTGGACGTGGGCACCCCGGCCCTGACCGTACCCGCCGGTGCCGTCGGCGTGGGGCTGCTCGGCACCGGCCTGTGGCTCGGCGGGCCGCTGGCCCGTGCCGAGTCGGCCCTGATCGCCCGGTTCCTCGGCGCCGGCCACGTCGACCACCTGGTACGGCGCCTGACGGACCTGGAGGACAGCCGCTCGCGGATGGTCGACGCCGCGGAGCAGGAGCGGCGGCGCATCGAGCGCGACCTGCACGACGGGGCGCAGCAGCGGCTGCTGTCCGTCGCCATGACCCTGGGCCGGGCCAAGTCCCGCTTCGACCGCGACCCGGACAGGGCGCGGCAGTTGGTGCTCACCGCCCACGAGGAGGCCAAGGCGGCCATGCGGGAGCTGCGCGACGTGACCCGGGGCCTGCACCCGGCCGTGCTCACCGAGCAGGGCATCGAGCCCGCCCTCGCCGCGCTCGCGGCCCGCTGCCCGGTGCCGGTCGACCTCGCGGCACACCTGCCGGAGCGGCCCTCGCCCCGGGCCGAGGCCGTCGCGTACTACGTGGTCTGCGAACTCCTCACCAACGTCGCCAAGCACGCCGCCGCGGACCGGGCCGAGGTCCGCGTCGCCCGCGAGGCGGACCTGCTGCGGGTGACGGTCGGCGACGACGGCGTCGGGGGCGCCGACCCCGGGCGCGGGACGGGCCTCAGCGGGCTGCGGGACCGCGTCCGGGCGGTGGACGGGCGCCTCGCCCTGTCCAGCCCCGGCGGCGGGCCCACCGTCGTCGACGTCACGCTTCCCTGGAGGGCGTAGAACCGTGTTGCGCGTCGTGCTCGCCGAGGACTCCGTGCTGCTGCGCAGCGGCCTGGCCAAGCTGCTGGCGGACGAGGACGTGGACGTGGTCGGGCAGGCCGGTGACGCCGGTGAACTGCTCGCCCTGGCCGCCGGCCTCGGACCCGACCTGTGCGTGGTGGACGTGCGCATGCCGCCCACCCACACCGACGAGGGGCTGCGCGCCGCCCTGGCGCTCCGCGCCGCCGACCCCGGACGCCCCGTCCTCGTGCTGTCCCAGTACGTGGAGGCCCACTACGCCGCCAAGCTGCTCGCCGCCGGCAGCGAGGGCCTCGGCTACCTGCTCAAGGACCGGGTCGCCGACGTGGACGAGTTCGTGGCCGCGCTGCACCGGGTCGCCGGCGGCGGCACCGCCCTCGACGCCGAGGTGGTCAGCCAGATCTTCGCCGCCAACCGGAGGCAGGACGCCCTGGCCGCGCTCACCGCGCGCGAGCGTGAGGTGCTCGCGCTGATGGCGGAGGGGCTCAGCAACGGCGGCCTCGCGGACCGCCTGTTCATCACCGAGCGCGCCGTCGAGAAGCACATCCGCTCCCTCTTCACCAAGCTCGGCCTGCGCCCCGACGACCGGAGTCACCGCCGTGTCCGCGCCGTCCTGCGGTACATCGACTCCCTCGCCTCCCCCGACTCCCTGACCGCCCCAGCCGCCCCAGCCGCCCCGACCGACCGCCCCTGACCACGGGAGACCGGATCCAGCCATGCACGAGACCCGCACCCCGCCCGGCACCGTGCCGCGCCCGCCCGGCCGCCCCCGGCGCTCCGTGCCGCGCCGCGTCGCCCGCGTCCTCGCGCTCCTGACCGCCCTCACGCTGGTCGGCGGCGGCGCGTGGTACCTGCTGCTCTTCCTCATCACCCGTACCGAGACCGGCACCACCGCGATCGACCGGGACGTACGCACCGTGGTGGTCGAGATCGACAGCGGCGACCTGCGGATCGACGCGGCCGGGCGCGGCGACCGCCTGGAGCTGCGCAAGGAGCTCACCAAGTCGCTGCGGTCGCCCGACGAGCGCGTCGAGCGGGACGGGGACACACTGCGCGTCACCGCCGACTGCGGTGAGGGCGTGGGCCGGTGCGCGTCCGACTACCGCCTGACGGTGCCGGCGGGCGTCCGGGTGCGGGCCGTGACACGGCTCGGTGACGTCACGGTGACCGGCGTACGCGGCTCCGTCGAGGCCCGCTCCCGGATCGGCGACGTGCGGCTGCGCCTCCCCCGGGACACCGGACCGTACGACGTCACGGCCTTCACCAAGATCGGTGAGCGGCGGGTGGCGGTGACCGAGAATGACACGGACGACGCGGACGGCGCGGGCGACGCGGCGGACCTCAGGGTGGAGGCACGCACGAACATCGGCGACGTGACGGTGCGCCAGGACTGACGCCCGCGGCCACGGGGCTACCCGCGGCGCCGCAGCCGGGCCGACAGGTGGTGCTGGAGCGGCTGTCCGACCGCGGCGAGGTCGTGGGTGAAGGTGAGCGTGCCGTCGTCGGCCAGGGTGTAGCGGCGGCGGGTGGCGTCGACCTGTTTGGCGGTCGGCGTGCGCGCCACCGTGTGGGTGGCCAGGTCGACGGCGGCGTCCGTGGCGACGCCGACCGCGACCTCGACGACGCCGGTGGGCTGGGTGACGACGGCCTCCACGCGGCCTTCCGGCTGGAGCCGCCACCAGCCGCTCTCCCGCGCGGCCGGGCGCAGCGGGGCGCCGTCGGCGTCCAGGAGCCAGGCGCGGGCCTCGTAGCGCAGGAAGGGGCGGCCGTCGTGGCGGAACGTGACCTCCTGGGCGTACGTGAAGTCCCCGTCGAGCGTGGGGTATCCGCCCTCGCCCCGGCCGTGCCAGGTGCCCAGAAGCCATGTCACGGGCGCGAGCAGCGCGTGCGGGGCGGGGTCCTCCTCCGGCCGGTGGGCGTCGGGGAAGGGAAGCTCCGGTACGGAGTCCGGTACGGATGCGGTCACGGGGTGCTCCAGGGGTGGGATCGGATACCGCCCGAAAGCGTAGGCGCCGCGCGCGGCTTCTGATGGACGGCCCTCGGCGGCTGTACGGCCCGTACGGCCCTCGGCCGGGACCCGACCGCGCCCACGGCACAGCCGCCACCTCCGCCGCGCTTCTCCTCGTACGGCTCTCCTCGTACGGCACGGATGTCACGTACGTACCGTCACGTCCCACCCGTACGTGAGGGCCGACGGCGCGCGCCCCCCTCGTGACACACTCCACCGCCCCGGGGTCCGTGCACCCTCACCCTCCCCACCCGTACCGCGGCACGCCCCGGCGCGGCCTACCGGGTCCCGCGGGCATTGCGGGGGTGCAGGCGGGCCGCCCGCTCGTTGCCACGGCGGTAGTCGCCGGTCCAGCGGGCCATGGTGAGCTGGGCGTCGCCGGTGGTCGCCTCGTGCAGGAAGCGCCGGGCGCGGCCGCCGCGCAGGAGGGCCGCCGGGCGGCCGTGGTGGCGTATCTCCACGGAACCGTCGCCGCGTTCCTCGTATACGAACCCCTGCGCCCGTGCCATGAGACCACCTTGTGCGTCGTGCCGTACTCGGAGAACTTGAGAACCGTGAGAAGCGTCCCGCGCGGAGGCCCCATGGTGTCGGCCCGGTGCCTGAACCGCGAGCGAATTACCCCGGACCGCCCGGTGACCTGCGGCGCGTACCGTCGGTTGCCCGCCAACGTGGCCCCGCGCGCCGCCTCCTCATGGCGGGAAAGCGGCGACTGCCTTACGCTCCCCGCCACAGGCGCACCACACTGGGACTTCACGGTCGGCGGTCACGCCGCACGGTCGGCTCGACCTGCTCGAACAGCCGGTCGACGCCTCAGCGACAGACGAGGAGCTGGTGAGATGTCCACGCACTCCCCCACCGCATCCGCGCAGTCCACCAGAGGGGTGATCGACGCCTATCTGGCCCGCCTCGCGGAGCGGGACCTGGACGGCGCGCTGCGGCTCTTCTCCGACGAGGTGGAGTTCCTCGCCCCCGGTTCGCCCGAGGTGCCGTGGTCGGGCCACCACACCGGGCCGCAGGGCGTCAGGCATTTCTTCACCACGCTCCACGAGTACCTGCAGCCCGAGGAGTTCACCGTCACGCACATCGTGGTCGACGGCGGGCAAGGGGTGATCATCGGGCATCTGCGGGACACCGTCAAAGCCACCGGCAAGCCGCTGACCACGCCGTTCGCGGCGCACCTCACGGTGGTCGACGGCAAGGTGGCCCGCTACCACCTGTTCGAGGACACCCACGCGCTGCACCGGGCCGTGACCGACGGCTGAGCGGCCGCCCCCGCGCCCGGCCCCCGCCACCACGACCAGGAGAGCCAGCAGAGATGACCTCCAGCGCCAAGCCGTCCCACCCGGCGGTACGCGCCTTCGTCGACGCGATCAACGCCCAGGACCAGCAGGCCCTGTGGGCCGTGCTCGCCAAGGACGCCACCGTCGTCGACGTCGGCACCGAGCGCGACCTCCACGCGTGGGTGGAGCGGGAGCTGTTCTCCTCCCACGCGCGGATGGAGGTGGTGCGCGAGTCGGCCGACGGCCTGTCGATCGGCGCCCGCTTCCACAACGACATCTGGGGAGACATCGACACGGCCTGGGAGTTCACGGTGTCCGACGGCGTCATCCGGCGCTTCGTCACCGGACCCGGCTGAGCCCGTACGGGCCGTCGGCCGGGCGGACGCCGACGGCGGCCGCGCCCCACCGGGCACCGGCCGGGCGCACGCGCACTGCAACCGAACGGGGGCGGAAAGGCGACCGACAGAACAGGGACCGGAGAAGGACCGGAAACCGGGAGACTGAGGGAGTCGTGTGAGCCGCACCTCGGGGCCCGAGGAGGCGCAGGCACCGAAGGAGTCGGTGCGCGTCCGTCTCCTGGGGCCGGTCAGCGTGGAGGTCCGGGGCCGGCACGTCGGCCTGGGGCCGCAGCAGCGTGCGCTGCTCGCGGCGCTGGCACTGGCCCGCGGGCCGGTCAGCACCTCACGGCTCGCCGAACTCCTCTGGGAGGGCGACGCCCCGGACGGCGCGATCAGCGCGCTGCGCACCCACGTCCTGCACCTGCGCCGCATCCTGGAGCCGGGCCGGCGGGCCACGTCCGGCTTCGAGGTCCTGGTCAGCGCGGGCGCCCGCAGCAACACCAGCTACACCCTCCAGGTGGCCGACGAGCAGGTCGACGCCCTGCACTTCGTCCACCTCACCGACCAGGCCCGCAAGGCCGCCGCCGACGCGGACGCCCGCGCCGTGGTCGCCCTGCTCGACCAGGCCCTGGCGCTGTGGACGGGGCCCGCGCTCGAAGGGGTCAGCGACCGCAGCTTCGCCCTGGCCGAGACCGACCGCCTGGAGGAGCTGCGCCTGGTGGCCCGCGAGGACCGCCTCGACGCGCTGATCGAGCTCGGCCGCTTCGAGGAGGCGGTGGCCGAACTGACGACGCTGGTGCGGGAGTTCCCGCTGCGCGAGCGGCTGCGCTGCCAGCTCATGCTGGCGCTGTACCGCTCGGGCCGCCAGGCGGACGCCCTCGCCGCGTACCGGGAGTTCTACCAGCTCCTCGACGAGGAGGTGGGCATCGAGCCCGGGCGCCAGCTCAAGGAGCTGCACCAGCGCGTCCTGGTCGGCGACCCCGGCCTCGCCCCCGGCTCCGCGCCGGCCGCCGCGCCGCCGCCCCCGGCCCGCCCGGTGCCCCGCCAGCTCCCGCCGGACATCGCCTCCTTCACCGGCCGCGCGGACCAGTTGCGCGAACTCGACACGCTCCTGGCCCGCTACGACACGGGCCCGGGGCAGACCCTGGTGATCTCCTCCGTCTCCGGCATGGCGGGCGTCGGCAAGACCGCGCTCGCCGTGCACTGGATGCACCGCGTCGCCGGCCGCTTCCCCGACGGGCAGCTCTACGCCAACCTGCGCGGCCACGCCGCCGAGTCCCCGGCCACCGCCGACGAGGCCCTCGGCCAGCTCCTGCGGGCCCTCGGCGTCGGCACCGGGCACCTGCCGGAGAGCACGGACGAGAAGGCCGCCCTGTACCGCTCGCTCCTCGCGGGCAAGCGGGTGCTGATCCTGCTCGACGACGCCGCCGGGCTCGAACAGGTACGGCCGCTGCTGCCCGGCTCCCCCACCTGCTTCGTCGTCGTCACCAGCCGCAACGACCTGCGCGGGCTCACCGCGTTCCACGACGCCCACCGGGTCAGCCTCGCCGTGTTCGGCGAGGAGGAGGCGCTGGCGCTGCTCGCCCGCGTCATCGGCGCCGACCGGGTGCGGGGCGAACCGGAGGCCGCCGCCGAGGCCGTGCGGCTGTGCGGTCTGCTGCCGCTCGCCGTCCGCATCGTCGCGGCCCACCTCGTCGGCGACCGGCACCTGCCGATCGAGCGGATCGTGCGCCAGCTCCGCGCCGACCGCCTGGACGGACTCGCCCTCGACCAGGAGCAGCACACCGGCGTACGCAGCGCGTTCGCGCTGTCCTACCGGTCCCTGCCCGCGCCGGAGCGGGAGCTGCTGCGGCTCCTTTCGCTCGCCCCGGGCCCGGAGGTCTCCGTCCCGGCCGCCGCCGCGCTCGCCGGGACCGGGCGGACCGCCACGGCGCGGCTCCTCGACCAGCTCGTCGCCCGCAGCCTCCTGGAGACCGACCGGCCCGACCGGTTCCGTCTGCACGCCCTGGTCCAGTTGTTCGCCCGGGAGCGGGCCGAGGAGGAGGACGGCCCTGACGTCCGCGAGGCCGCCGTCCACCGCCTGCTCACCTGGTACCTGGGGACCGCCCAGCAGGCCGCCCACCTGCTGTACGGCACCTTCTACTCGTGGTACGCCGCCCGGCCGCCGAAGCCGGACGGCTCCCCCACCGCGCCCCTGGCCTTCCCGCGTGACGCCGCCGCCCTCGCCTGGCTGGACGACGAGCGGCCCGCGCTGCTCGCCTGCGCCCAGCACGCGGTGCGGCACGGCCCGCGCCCCTTCGCCTGGCAGTCCGCCCTCGCCGTCCACGGCCACCTGATGGAGCACGGCCGGCGCGCCGACTGGCTGCGCGCCGCGCACGCCGGGCTGCGCGCCGCCGAGGCCGAGGGCGACGACCACGCGCGGGCGGTGATGCACTGGAGCCTGTGCTACGTCCTGTGGGAGCTGGCCCGGCACCAGGACGCGCTCGCGCACAGCGCCCGCGCCGACGAGCTGTTCGCCCGGGCCGGGCAGCCGGTGGAGCGGGCCGGCGCGGTGCTCGGGCTCGCCGCCTCGCACCGCGAGCTGGGCAGCCTGGACGAGGCCGCCCACGAGGCCCTGCGGGCCCTGGCCCTGTACCGCGAGGGCGAGCAGCCCGCCGGGGAGGCGTGGGCGCTGTTCGTCCTCGGGTGCGCCCGGTTCGACCAGGGCCGGCTCGACGCCGCGGACGGGCACTTCGCCGACGCGGGGGCGCGCGCCGAGGCGTCGGCGGACCAGCACACGGTGATGCTGTCGCTGTGGGGCCGGGCGACCGTGCAGCACGCCATCGGCTCCCTGGACGAGGCCCACCGCCTGCTCACGCGGGCCCTCTCGGTGGACGGCAGGCTGCTGTCCACGTACGCGGCGGAGGGCGCGCTCAACGCCCTCGCGGTGGTGTGCCGGGACAGCGGCGACCCGCGGCTGGCGCTCAAGTACGCCCTGGACGCGCTCGGCGTCACCCACCGCACCCGGCGCCGCCTGATCGAGCCGGACGCCCTCAACACCATCGGTTCGGTGCTGCTGCGCCTGGACGACGTGCCCGGCGCCCACGACCACCACCGGCGCGCCCTGGCCGCGGCCCGCGCGGCGGGCTGCCCCCGGGCCCTGGCCGAGGCGTGCGTGGGCCTGTCCGCGGTGCACCGGGAGCTGGGCGAGAACCGGGAGGCGCTGGCCTGCACCCGGCGGGCGCTCGGCGCGGCCCGGCGGGCGGGCCTGCGGCTCGCCGAGGGCGACGCGCTGTCCGAGCTGGCCCGGGTCCACCTGGCCCTCGGCCGGCCCGACAAGGCGGCACGGGCCGCCGAGCGGTCCATGGGGCTGCACCGTGCCGCCGGGCACCGGCCCGGCCTCGACCGGGCCCGGGAGGTCGCCGCCGCAGCGGGTCGCATGGACGCGGGCGCGGACGCGGGCGCGGCGGATGCGGATACGGATACGGATACGGACGCCACCGAGGACCCGGAGGCCGCCGAAGGCCTGGACACCGGTGCGTACCCGGACACCGGTGCGTACCCGGGTCTCGGTGCGTACCAGGACACCGGCGAGGCCCCGTGGGGCGGCGAGGACCCGTCGGGCGGCGAGACCCCGGGGAGCGGGGCGGCCCCGGGCCGCGGTGCCGCCCCGGGCCGCGGTGCCGCCCCGGACGTCAACTGAGGGCCCGTACCCCCGCCGTGACCGCCGCCGCCACCAGGACGACGAGCGGGACGGGTGCCTTGAGCCGCCAGGCCACCAGGGCCCCGGCGAACCCCGCGAGGCGCGCGTCGAAGGTCATGCCGTGCGCGCCCGCCGAGCCGACGAGCTGGGTGACGACGAGGACGGCCAGCAGCGCGGGGGTGAGGTACTCCACGAACCGCGGGAACCAGGCGGGCAGTTCGCGGTCGCCCATCACCAGGGACCCGGCGCCCTTGAGGAGGAAGGTGGTCACCACCAGGGCGCCGACGACGATCCACGGGTCGCTGTTCATGGCTTCCTCCCGGCCCGCCAGGTCCACCCGACGGCGATGAGACAGGCGACGGCGATGGCGGAGTCGGGCACCGCGACGGCGGTGAGGACGGCCGCGCAGGCCGCGGCCGCGGCGGCCGCCGTCCGCTTGCGGGCGGTGCCGAGGTGGGGGGCGAGCAGCAGGAAGAACAGGACCGGCGACACGGCGTCCAGGCCGTAGGTGAGGATGTCCACGGCGCGGAAGGGCCCGATCGCGCCCGCCAGGGTGCCGAGGACCCAGCCGAGCCAGAGGACGACGCCGGAGGAGAGCAGCCGCACCCGGTCGAACCGCCCGTCGGCGTCGCTGGCGATGGCCCAGGACTCCTCGATCACCAGTTGCGACTCGACCGCGCGCCGCGCCCGGCCGCCGCGCAGCGCGGGCAGGATGGCGAAGCCCATCACCAGGTACCGCAGGTTCAGGAGCGTCCCGGCGACGGCGGCGGCCGCCCAGCCGCCGCCGTTGACGATCACCGAGACGGCGGCGAACTGCGAGGAGCCCACGAAGACGAGCCCGGACATCGAGGTCGCGGCGAGCGCGCCGAAGCCCGCGCCCTTGGCGAGCACGCCGAAGGAGACGCCGAAGGCGAAGATCGCGACGGTGAAGGGGACGGCCGCGCGCGCCCCCTCGGCCCAGGCGGCGCGCCGCCCGCCGTCCGCGTCCGGGCGGTGCGGGGAGTCCGTACCGGTCACCGGGGCCCGTCCGGCACGGCCGCGGGGACCTCGCCGACCGGGCCGCCCACGCCGCTGTCGCCGGTGTCACCGGTGCCGGTGGTGTCGCCGGTGCCGGTGGTGTCGCCGGTGCCGGTGGTGTCGCTGGTGTCACCGGTGCCGCCGCGTACGGTCCGCGTGTACGCCTCCGCCAGGGCCGTGCCGACCTCCCCCAGCGGGTACTCCCGGGCGTCGACGGCGGTGACCGGCTGCACCTCGTACGCCGTGCCGGTCAGGAACACCTCGGTGGCGCGCTCCAGTTCGGCCGGGGCGAGGTGCCGTTCGACGACCGTGAGGTCGAGGTCCCGGGCGAGGGCGATGACGGTGCGGCGGGTGATGCCGTCCAGGACGCACTCGGGCGGCGGGGTGTGCAGGGCGCCGTCGAGGACCAGGAACAGGTTGGCGCCCGTGGCCTCGGCGAGCCGGCCCCGGTGGTCGAGGAGGAGCGCGTCGTCGCGGCCGGCCGCCTCCGCCTCCTGCCCGGCGAGGGAGCCGAGGGCGTACTGGGCCGCCGTCTTGGCGCGGACCGGGGCGGTGTCCGGGGCGGGGCGCCGCCAGCGCGCGGTGTGCAGGCGGATGCCGCGCGGCCCGTCGGTGAAGATCCGCGGCCAGGGCCAGGCCGCGACGGCGACGTGCACGCGGCTGTCCGGGGCCACCAGGCGCAGGGTGTCGCCGCCGCGCCAGGCGACGGGCCGTACGTAGCCGTCGGTGAGGCCGGCCGCGGCGACGACCTCGCGCGTGGCCGCGTCCAGCTCCGCGGCGCTCCACGGCAGGGCGTACCCCATCTCGCGGGCGGACGCGACGAGCCGGGCGCTGTGCTCGTGGAGCTTGAAGACCCGGCCGTCGTAGGCCCGCTCACCCTCGAAGACGCTGCCGCCGTAGTGCAGCCCGTGGCTCAGCACGTGCAGCCGCGCCTCCCTCCAGGGCACCAGGGCGCCGTCGAGCCAGATGACGCCGTCCCGGTCGGCGAGCGGCGCGTCGGGCCCGGGGATCACGGGGGCGGTGCGGCTCACGTGGCGAAGCCCCGGTCGGCGTAGGGGAAGCCCTCCAGCTCGTTGACGGCGACGGTGTCGTCACGCCGGGAGGCGTAGTAGATGCGGACCTCGTCGATCAGGCCCGCGTCGTCGAAGCGGTAGACCTCGGCGCCGCGCAGCACCTTGCCGAGGCGCGGCTTGAAGGCGGTCCACTCGCACACGGCGGTCCGCGTCCCCTCGTCGGCGTACACGGCGTCCACGGCCCAGTGCGAGCCGTTGGCCCGTACGTCGGCGCCCCAGCGCTCCACGATCGGGTCGATGCCGTGGACGGGCCCGGCCATGCCGTGGGCCAGGTAGTGCACGACCCGTTCGGAGACGCACCGGGCGAACAGGTCCCGGTCGACCGCGTTGCAGGCCTCGAAGTAGCGCCGCACCGCGGTCTCCATCGTGGCCCGGTCCAGGCTTCCCATGACTCCTGTTCCTCTCGTGTCGGTCACATCTCGCCCGGCGCGAAGCGCGGCGGCGGCACGGCGGCGAGCCGCTCCCGGGCCCTGAGCAGCGCCCGCTGGTCGTCGGTGAAGGCGTACCGGTCGCCCTCGGCGCCCTCGCGCAGGTGGGTCCGGACGAGCGCCTTGGCGGCCGCGCGGTACTCCGCGGGGGTGCTGACGGCGGCTTCCATACCCTCGATCGTGTCGACCAACTCCCGCAGCCCGTCGAGGACACGGTCGTGGTCCAGACGGAGCAGTCCGTCCCGGCCGTCGCGGATGGCGCGGCGCTCGCGCAGCCAGGAGTAGAGGAACACGCCGGTGCCCGCGTCGAAGTTGCGGACGGCGTCGGCGTCCAGCGGGTACCGGAACATCCGCTCCAGCAGGATCATGGCGATCTGCTCGTCGGGGTACGGGACGGCCTCGTCGGCGTGGCAGGCGAGGGCGGTCCTGGCGTCGACCTTGAGCTCCTCCAGCAGGCCGATGAACCAGTTCATCTTGAGCTTGATGTGCCGGTCGAGCGGCCACCGGCCCTGGTGGTGGAAGTAGTCGTGCAGATAGCCCCAGACGGCCCGCGCCTGGTAGCACGCCTCGGGGTCCATCCCGGTGGAGGCGCCGGGCACGGACGCGGCGGTGAGCACGGCGTGCGCGGACGGTACGGCGAACGTTTCGTGGATGCGCCGGAACTTGCTGAAGAAGAAGATCGCGTAGGCCTGTTCGGTCACCTTGTCGCGGGCGGCGACGTTCTCCGGGAAGAACACGATGCAGTTGCCCCGGGCCACGCCTTCGCTGCCCGCGAGCACCACGGTGGCCTGGCAGTTGTTCGTGGGGTGCGGATAGTGGCGCGCGAGGGCGGGCAGCGCGTCGGGTTCCTTGCGGCGGACGAGGAAGAACTCCAGCCGCTTGCCCACGGGCGGGACGCTGTTGGTGGTCTGCACGGGGGCGAGGAACGCCGCCCAGTCGCCGTCGGCGGGCGCGGTCAGCGCGTCGCGGGAGCGGGCGAAGTGCGGCGGCGTGTCGAGCCCCGCGCGCAGCCAGTCGTCGACGTCGGCGGCCAGCGCGTCGGCCTGCGCCGCCCTGCCGTGCCCGGTGAACCACCGGACCGCCTCGTCCCTGATGCCGGTCAGGGCGCGGCGGTCCGCGTCGTCCGGCGCGGCGACGGTGCCGTCGTCGCGCTGGCGGGCGCGGAAGGCGTCGACGCGCGGCAGCAGCCCGCGGCCGAGGGCGGCGGCCTCGTCGAGCAGCTCGTCGCGGAGGCGGTACGTGCCGCGCGGCCGGCTCGGCGCGCCGGACGTCGCCCCGGTCACCGGGCACTCCCCCGCGCGCGGTCGTCCCGGGGACTCTGCTGTGCGCGGTCGTCCCGGGCACTCTCCTGTGCGCGGTCGTCGCGGGCGGCCTCCGGCAGGTGTTCGCGGGCGCCGTCCGGTCCGAGGTGGCGCGCGGCCTCCGGTACGCGCTCGCGGGCGCCGTCCGGTCCGTGCTCGCACGGTGGCTCCGCCACGTGGTGGACGGTGTACACCATCGGGACCTCGCCGAAGCTGCGGACGACCCGCAGCCCGTGGGCGCGCGCCGCGACGACGGTGGTGACGCACCCCTCGGCCTTGCCGTCGGCGCAGTCGATGGCGGCCTGCGCGTTGCTGGTCACCAACTGCCGCTCGCTCGTGGGCGCGACGAGGCCGGCGGGCGCGGGGTGCGTGGCCACGGTGCGCGGCTCGGCGCTCGTGCCCGGGGCCACGGCGAGCACCATCTCGAAGGTGGGCCACAGGAAGCAGTCGACCATGCGGCAGTGGCGCAGGTTGCCGAAGACGAGCGTGTGCAGCTCCGGGTAGACCGCGCAGGCGAGCAGCGCGTGCTCGCCGGTGCGGGGCACGCCCGCCATGGCCTCCTCCAGGGAGGTGTGCAGGACGACCCGCCCCTCGCCCGTGCGGCCGCGCCGCCGGAACCACAGGTGGGCCGCCGACTCCAGATTGGTGCCGGAAGGGCCGAGGGTGTGCAGGTACCGGATGTCACCGATGGGCGCGGGCGGCAACGTGTCGGCGCACGCCTGTTCCCCCGTCATCATGTTCACTCCCTGAAATCCCCCGAGACGGTGTCCGGCGGCACCGGCGAGGAAGCCGGAGACGCCGGTGTGCGGAACTCCCCGGCGGTGCCGCGCGGCGACGCGCTCCGGTGTGCCGCGCGGTGCGCGCACCGGGCGCCGCTCCACGGGTCCGCGTCGGCGATCCTAGGCAGCTCCGCCCGGCGGCGGCCAGGGCGCACAAGGGGCACCGGCGGGTTTTCCCCACCCTGGCCGGTTCGCCGCGCGCGGCTTTCGCGACATCCCGCGACAAATGCTGGTGTGCGGCTCGGTGAACGCCCCGCTTTCATCGCCGGACCCGGCGACCACCGGCGGCTTCCCGTCACCCGCCGACGGCCGCGCGCCCGCCTGCCGCCCCCGCGCCCGGGCCCCCGTTCCCCGCGGGCGGCAGGCGGTCCGCCGTGGCCGGAGGGACGCCGCGTCCGCGTCCGCGATGAGAAACGCCGGGTCCGGGAGTCTGCCCTCACGACACCCCGCCACAGCGGAGCCGACCGAGGAGACACCATGACCGTGACACCCGAGACCCGCGTCCTCCAGTCGCCGGGCGCGACCCTCAGGTACGACGTCCGGGGCGACCTGAAGGAGGCGGACGCGGACCGTCCCGTGCTGCTGCTGATCGGTTCGCCGATGGACGCGGCCGGGTTCGCGACGCTGGCCTCGCACTTCGCCGACCGGGTCGTGGTCACGTACGACCCGCGCGGCACGGGGCGCAGCGTCCGCTCGGACGGCGGCGGGGAGCTGACCCCGGACGACCACGCCGAGGACCTGCGGCACCTGGTCGAGGACCTCGGCACCGGGCCGGTGGAGGTGTTCGCCAGCAGCGGCGGGGCGGTGAACGCCCTGGCCCTCGTGGCGCGCCACCCCGAACTCGTCCGGACGCTCGTCGCGCACGAGCCGCCGATCGCGGGGGTCCTGCCGGACGGCGCGGCGGTCCTCGCCACGGTGGAGGACATCCACCGTACGTACCTGCGCGCGGGCCAGGGGCCCGCGATGGCCAAGTTCATCGCGCTGGCCATGCGGAAGGGGCCGCTGCCGGAGTCCTACGCCGAGGAGCCGGCGCCGGACCCGGCCGCCTTCGGCCTGCCGACCGAGGACGACGGCGCCCGCGACGACGCGCTCCTGGGGCAGAACCTCCGCGGCTGCTGCGGCTACCGGCCGGACGTCGACGCCCTCGCCGCCGCGCCGACACGGATCGTCCTCGCTGCGGGCGAGGAGTCCCAGGACGAGATGACGGCCCGCGCCACCGCCGCCCTCGCGGACCGGCTCGGCCTGCCCGTGACGCTCTTCCCCAGCCACCACGGCGGCTTCCTGGGCGGCGAGTACGGCCAGCAGGGCCGGCCGGAGGCCTTCGCGGCCCGGCTGCGGGAGGTGCTGCGGACTGCGTAATCATCGCCTGTACGGGCTCAGCCCATACGGACCGTCAGCGGCGCGAAGCCGAGCACGGTGTCCGCGCCGTCGGCCCACCGCACCCGTACCGCACGGCCGGTGACGGTGACGCCGCGGACGGCGGCGGACAGCGGCACGGGAGCGGACGGCGGCACGGCACCGGGCGGCGGTACGGCAGCGGGTGGCGGTACGGGAACGGGCAGCGGCGAGGCACTGGACAGCGGCGGTACGGCAGCGAACGGTGGCACGGCGGTGGCCGGTGGTGCCGCCGGTGCGGGCGCGGTCAGGGAGGCCAGCGCCACGAACACCGCGGTGCCCTCGACGTCCGCCGACAGCCGGGGGACACGCGCCCACGGCTCGTACGCGGTGCCCCGCGGCGCCCGCACCTCGTCCGCCCCGGTCCAGCCGTACAGGGCGACCAGCTCCGAGCGCAGGGCGGCCGTGGCCCAGCCGGTCAGCGTCACCCGGGCCCCGTGCGGCGCGCCGACGACCCGGTGGACCCGCAGCTCGTACCGGCCGCGCGCCACGGTCACGCTCTCCACCCGCAGGCCCGGCACCAGGGGTGGCCCGGACGGGAACACCGGCCGGTGCCAGGACGCCGCCCAGCCCCAGCCGTCGCCGTGCCCCGCGCCGAGGGGGTGGACGCGGCGCCGTACGCTGCCGACGCCGCCGGCCTCCACGGACAGGTGGTTGTCGGCGGTGTCGCCGGGGGCGGTGGGGCCGGTGTGCGTGGAGTAGGCCTGGCGGCCGTAGTGCGGGTCGTCCCGGGAGGCGTCCTCGCCCTCGTGCGGGGCCACGTGGTCGCTGCCGTGGTTGTGCAGGCGGAGATCCCGTCGGCCCGGGTCGACTGGACGAGCAGGCCCGGCGCGGGCAGCGCGAGGACCCGGTCGGGGCCCTCGCTGGGCGCGGGCCCCTCGGGCGCCGTCCACAGCGGGTCGTCCGCCGGCGCGAGCAGCGCCACGAAGGCCTTGGCGGCCCAGTACGGGGACGCGGGGCCCGAGTACGCCTGGAGGGTGGCGGCGTGCGGGCCGTGCCAGCCGAGGCTCAGCAGCCCGTCGGCGGTGACCGCGCCCCGGTCCAGGAAGTAGCGCAGACAGCCGCTGACGAGACGGCGTGACGTGCCGGGCGGCAGCGGGGTGTGGCCGGTCACGGCCCCGGTGCCGACGGCGGCGCAGGCCGCGAACCGGTAGGTGAGGGAGCGCCCGAAGTGCACGGGCGCGCCGTCGGCGCCGAAGAACAGCGCGTGGCTCTCCAGGTACGCGCGCAGCCGCGGCCCGCAGCGGGCGGCGACCTCGGCGTCGCCGGTCAGGTGCGCGTGCAGCGGCGGATACAGGTGCAGCGCCCAGCCGTTGTAGTGGTCGAAGGCCCGGCCGTCGCCGTCCGCGTACCAGCCGTCGCCCCGGTACCAGGTCTCCAACAGGTCGAGCGCCCGCTGCGTGGCGCGGGCGGTCGCCGTGTCGCCGCGCCCCGCCGCCTCCAGGAAGGACGCCACCGTGAAGGGGAACAGGTACCAGTTGTTGGGGGCAGGCGTGTGCGTGAGCGCGCCGCGCAGCCAGCGCTCCGCGCGCTCCTGCACGCCGTCGTCCAGCCGGTCCCAGAGCCACGGCCGGGTGAGGGCGAGGCCGAGGGCCACGGACGCGGCCTCCACCATCGGCTGGCCCCGCACGTGGTGGTCGAGGATTGGCGGCCAGGACTCGGTGTCGTGCCGGCCCGGGGTACGGGTGCCCGCCGCGAGGCCCCGCGCGTACCGCTCCAGCCAGTGGTGCGGGTCCCTGCCGCCGTCGCCCGCGACACGGAGGGCGGCCGCGAGGAACGTACGGGCGTAGCCCTCCAGGCCGTCGGAGCGGGCGCCGGACACGGAGGGGCGGCCCGGCAGGTGGAGCAGGGCGCCCTCGGGGGTCGCCCACCGCAGGGCGGCGGCGATCAGTCCGTCGGCGACGGCCTCCCAGTGGGCGCGGGTCCAGCCGGTGTACGGGCTCAGCTCCCGGTCCTCGGCGGGCAGCGCGAAGGGCGGGCTCACGCGAGGAACGCCAGCCGCTCGCGCCGTACGGGGTGCGCGAAGCCCGTGCCCGCGGCCCATCGGGCCACCTCGCCGACGGCGGTGTCGGCGAGGCGCTCCCACTCGCTGCCCAGGGAGCCCGCGAGGTGCGGGGTGATGAGCGCGTTCGGGCAGTCCCACAGGGGGTGGTCGGCGGGCAGCACCTCGGGGTCCGTGACGTCGAGGACCGCGCGGATGCGGCCCGCGCGCACCACGTCGGTCAGCGCGTCCTGGTCGACGACGGCGCCGCGCGCGGTGTTGACGAGGGCGGCTCCGGGCCGCATCGCGGTGAGCAGCTCCCGGCTGACGAGGCCGCGCGTGGCGGGCAGCAGCGGCGTGTGGATGCTCACCAGGTCGCCGCGCGCGAAGAGTTCGGGCAGCCCGACCGGCTCCACGCCGAGGTCGGCGGCCTCCGCGCGGCTGACGTAGGGGTCGTACAGGAGCACCTCGAAGTCGAAGGGGTGCAGCAGCTCGATGACGCGGCGGCCGGTGAGCGAGGCGGACAGGACGCCCACGGTGCGGCGGTAGTTGCCCACCTCATGCGGGGTGGACAGCCAGTCGCTGCGGGTGCGGTCGCGCCGGTAGTCGCGGGCCCGTTCCAGGACGTGCTTGCCGTGCAGCAGGATCATCGCGAGGGTGTACTCGGCGACCGGCAGCGCGTTGGCCGCGGCGGCCGACGACACCTCGATGCCGCGCTCCCAGCAGGCGTCGGTGACGTGCCCGCGCACCGAACCGGCCGCGTGCACCACGGCCTTGAGGCGGGGCGCCGCGGCCAGGGCGGCCGCGTCGAGCGGCGGGCAGCCCCAGCCCGTCACGAGGAGGTCCACGCCGGCGAGGACGCCCCGGGCGCGGTCGGTCGTCAGGTCGTCGAGGGCGGGGGGCGGGGCCAGGTCGCACACCTCCCCCAGCGCGGCCAGGGCCCGCGGCGTGAACACGGCCCCCGCGGCCCGCGAGGACATGGCCAGAGCCACCCGAATCCGGCTCACGCCCCCACCCCCGCCCCCCGACCAAACCACCGGCACCCCTGGCGCACCACAGCGAGCGGCCCCATGGCCACCGCCGCCGCCCGCGACGCGACGGCCCCGGCATGGAGTCCTGACACTCCGGTCACGATCGTCCCCTTCCGCTGTCCCCGACGTTCGGCCTGCCTCCCCAGCATCCCTCCACTGCGCCAACCCGCCCTCAGCCACGACCGGTGGCCCGCGAGCACACCCGCCCGCACCCGCCCGCACCCGCCTGACGGCGCGCCACACCGTCGTCCGCCCCCCGGCACAGACAGGCCTCTGCCGCGCGTCGCGCCGCCGGAAGACGGAGCCGGGGCTGCGTCGCGTCGGCCGTCGAGGGCCTTCCGGTGCGGAGGCCGGGTCGCGTCGGCTGAGTACGCGCCACGGCGCGGATGAGTATCCGCGCCCATGCCGCGGCGGGGCGGGCGGAACAGGATGGCGCGTACCGATCATGGAAGGACCGACGATGAACTCCGGCACCTACGCACGCCTCTACGGCCCCGCCCGGCCCGCACCACGCTCCGAGCACAAGGGGCTCGTCGTGGTGGCGGGCGTGCTGTGGGCGCTCACGCTGGTGTCGCTGGGCTGGATCACGTTGCTCGTGGGTCTGGCCGCGCTCTGGGGCGCGGCCGCGGGTGAGGACACCGGCGCCTTCGTCCTGCGCTACGTGGCCGTCGTCGCCGGCGCCGCCGCGACCCTGACCGCCCTGACGTTCGCCCCTGGCATCCGCCGCCTGTCCTGGCCAAGCCGCCTGCTCCTGACGGGCATCGTGGCCTGCCCGATCACCACCGGGTTGGCGTTGTGGTCCTGGGCCGCCGTCGGCTGACCCCGCCCCCGCGAGGACGGCCTCCGGCAGCCGTGGCCGCGTGGGCCGCTCAGAGCTTCGACAGGCGTGCCCTCCAGGACCAGCCCATGGCGAGCACCGCGTCGCGCAAGGGGTTCTTCAGGTCCGCGGTGTCGGTCAACGTCGTCTTCTTGATACGGCGCTTGCCGTCCGGCCCCCGTTCCACCGACAGGTCGAAGGTCGTCCACCGGAACTGCCCCCGGCCCCACGTGCGCATCTGGCCACGCGTGTTGCCGAGCTGCCACTGGTGGTCGAGGGAGCGCACCTGATGCTCGTCCGGCATCAGGCGCATCCATCTCCCTTACGACCGGCAGGGGTTGGGCTGCCGGGCCGGGCGCCGTCCCAGGGGCGGTCCGCCCGGCCACCAGGCACCGTGCGGTGCGCGACAGCCACAACCACAGCCACAGCCCCGCCCCGGCGGTAATTCGTTTGCCCTGGCCACGGGTCGACGGTGCCCTGTGAGGTCGGCGCTGGTCCGCGGTGCCGAGATCGCGAAGGGGTACGGGCGGCCATGGAGATCCGGTCCACGACCGAGGACGACCTCGGCGTGCTCGTCGATACGCTCCACGTCGCCTTCGGGCGTCTCCCGGACACCCCGCCCGAAGGCGGCGGGCCGTGGTGGGCGGCGCTCGAAGGGGACCGCTGCCTGCTCGCCCTGACGCCGGAGGGGCGGCCCGTCGGCACCGCGGGCGCGTACTCCTTCGAGCTCACCCTGCCCGGGGACGTCCTCGTCCCGGCCGCCGGGGTGACCGCCGTGGGCGTCGTGCCGTCGCACCGACGCCGGGGCGTACTCAGCGCGATGGTGCGGCACCAGCTCGCCGGGATACGGGCGCGCGGGGAGTTCCTCTCCGTCCTGCTGGCCTCCGAGGCCCCGATCTACGGCCGCTTCGGCTACGGCCCTGCGACCTACACGGCGCGGCTCACGGTGCCGCGCCACCGGGCCGCGTTCGCCCCTCCCCGGCGGCCTGCGGCGGGCGTACCGGCGGCCGGCTCGGCCGAAGGCCCGGACGGCGGTTCGGTCGAGGTGCTGCGCCGCGCCGAGTGCGGCGAGGTGCTGGAGGAGGTCTACGACCGGTACCGCCGCGCCCAGCCCGGCGCCCTGTCCCGGCCGCACCACTGGTGGGCCCTGGGCGCGGGGCGGCCCCCGGTCTCGCCGGCGCCGCGCTACGTGGCCGTGCACCGGGACGCCGACGGTGTCCCGGACGGCTACGCCAGCTACGTGGTCGAGGCCACCACCCTGACGGTCGACGAGACCGTCGCCACCGACGACGCCGCCTTCACGGCACTGGCCCGGTGCGTACTGGGGCACGACCTGGTCTCCCAGGTCGTGTTCCAGCACGTCCCGCCCCAGCACCCGCTGCGCTGGCAGCTCGCGGACCTCCGTGCCGGCGAGGCGAGCGGGGAGACCGACTGGCTGTGGGTACGGCTCCTCGACGTCCCGCGCGCGCTGACCGCCCGCGGCTGGTTCACGGACGGCGAGCTCGTCCTCGACGTCGACGACCCGTTCCTCGGCGAGCACGGCCGCTACCTGCTGACCGTCCGGGAGGGCAAGGCCGACTGCGTCCCGACGGACCGGGAGCCCGACCTGTCCCTGGACATCGGCGACCTCGGGGCGCTCTACCTCGGCGGCACCGCCCCGAGCACCCTCGTGCGCGCCGGCCACGTCCGGGCCCACCACGCGGGCGCGGCCCTCCTCGCCGACGCCCTCTTCCGCGCCGAGCGCACCCCGCACTGCCTGCACTGGTTCTGAACCAACGGTGGGAGGGGCAGGCCCGCGCGGGCCTGCCCCTCCCACCGGGGCGCTCACCGGACCAGGCGTACGGGACCTCAGTGCCGGGGCGTCCCGGGCGCGCGGCGTACGCCGGCCGCGGCGAGCACGGCGCCCAGGACGCACAGCACGCCGGAGACCAGGGCCGCCGTGTGGACGCCGTTCATGAAGGCCTGGTGGCTACCCTCGGCGACGGCGTACCCGAGCCGCTCCGGCATCTCGCCGGAGACGGGGGCGACGCCCATGGCCACCGCGTCCTTCGCCTCCCCCAGGCCGTGCGCGGCGTCGGCGGGCACACCGGCCGACGTCAGCTCACCGGTCAGCGTGGAACCGACACGGCTGCTGATGAGGGAGACGAGGACGGACGTGCCGAGCGCCCCGCCGACCTGGAGCGCGGTGGCCTGGAGGCCGCCGGCGACGCCGCCGTCCGTGACGGGCGCGTTGCCCACGACGGCGTCGGAGGACGAGGCCATCACCATGCCCACGCCGAGGCCGAGCGCGATGAAGGGCGGCCACATCGCGGCGTACGAGGAGTCCGCGCCCCAGCCGAGCAGGGCGAAGCAGGCGGCGGCCTGGAGGACCATGCCCAGCGGCATGGTGAGGCGCGGGCCGAACCTCTCGGTGAGCGCGGCGCCCAGGGGCGAGGCGACGACGGAGGCGAGGCTGAGCGGGAGCGTGCGGACACCGGCCTCGACCGGGGTGAACCCGCGGACGTTCTGCAGGTACAGCATCACGAAGAAGATGACACCGAGCAGGACGAAGAAGTTCAGGGCGGTGATGACGGTGCCGATGGTCAGCGCCGGGTTGCGGAACAGGCGCATGGGCAGCAGGGGGTGCGCGACGCGCGTCTCGTACCGGCCGAAGAGCAGCAGGAGCACCACGCCCGCGCCGATCGCGCCCAGGGTGCCCGCCGAGGTCCAGCCCCACGTCTCGCCCTTGATGACGCCGAAGACGACGGCGAGGAGGCCGAGGGCGAGCAGGACGACGCCGGGGATGTCGAACTTCTCCCGCGCCGCCGCGGTGTTCTTGCTCTGTGGCAGGACGGCGCCGCTGAAGGCGAGCGCGAGCACGCCGATGGGGACGTTGATGTAGAAGACGGACTCCCAGGTGACGTGCTCGACGAGCAGGCCGCCGACGATGGGCCCGAGCGCCGTGGACACCGACGAGACCATGGCCCAGATGCCGACGGCCATGCCGAACTTCCTCGGCGGGAAGACGGCACGCAGCAGTCCGAGCGTGTTGGGCATGAGCAGCGCGCCGAAGAAGCCCTGGAGAGCTCGGAAGGCGATGACGCCCTCGATGGACCCGGCCAGGCCGATGGCGACGGAGGCGACGGTGAATCCGGCGACGCCGACGAGGTAGAAGGTGCGGCGGCCGAAGCGGTCGCCGAGCTTGCCGCCGAGGATCAGGGCCGCGGCGAGGGCGAGCAGGTAGGAGTTGGTGACCCACTGCAGGTCGGCGGTGGAGGCGCGCAGGTCGCGGCCGATCTCCGGGTTGGCGATCGAGACGACCGAGCCGTCGAGGCCGACCATGAAGAGGCCGAAGGCGACGGCGACCAGGGTCAGCCACGGGTTGGCGCGCCGCCCGCGCGGCTCGGCGGGCGGGCCCGGGCGGGCGGGCGCGGCCGGGGTCTTCAGGACGTCGGAGGGCATGAAGGGGTCCGTCCTTCGTGGTGAGGGGTGGGTGTACGACATGGAGGAGCGCGCGGACGGGCGACGCCACGTCCGCGCACGGAAGTGGCCCTGGCCACGCGCGCCACGGGAGCGGCCGGGCGAACGGAACACGACCCACCGCCACGGCGGCGCGCGTACGTACGCACGCGCGCCTCAGCATCGGATGCGCGCGCCTCACGACCGGATGCGCGTGCCGCGCACCGGGGCGCGGCACACCCGGTGGACGAGATACGTCCGGTACGGGGTACGCCCGTTGGGCGGGGTGCGTGCGACGTGCGGGCTGCGCCCGGCGCGCGGGGTGCGTCCCCTGGGCAGGCTGCGCCCGGTGCGCGGAGTACGCCCGTTGGGCAGGGCGCGTCCGGTGCGCGGGGTCAGCGCGTGGCGGGGTGCAGGCGCCCGTTCAGCGCGTGGAGTGCGCCGAGGGCCGAGCCGAGGGCGTCGAGTTCACCGTCGGTCAGGGTGTGCAGCGCCCGCGCGAGGTGGGTGCTCATCAGGCTCTGCACCTCGGTGATCTGCCTTCGGGAGACCGCGGTGAGGTGCAGGCGCGCGACGCGCTTGTCGGCCGGATCCTGCCGCCGCTCCAAGAGGTTCTGCTCGGTCATCTGCGTGACCAGCGCGCTCACGTTGTTCGGCTTCATCAGCAGGGCCCGCGCCGCCTCCCGCACGGTGGTGCCGTCGTGGGCCGCGACATGGCGCAGCAGCGCGAGCTGCGCCTCCGGCGGCTTGGGGTGCGGGAACTCCTGCCCGACCTGCCGCTCCAGGGCCCGGGACAGCGCGGGCAGGCACGCCGCGAGCTCGGCGGCCACGCGGTCGATGTCCTGGCCGGACGCACTGTGCGGGGGCATGCCGGACACTTTAGGTATGCAGAGATAGCTATGTCAACATAGCCATCTCTGGGCGCCAGGGCCTCGGAAGGCGCCACGAGGGGCACACCCGGGGCATTCCGGGAGGACAGCGCAAGGAAGATCAAGGAACACCACCACCCTCTAGGCCAAACGTGTGACCCGCTTCCCTCGCACGAGGGAAGGAACGAGGGATCGGGGCTGTCGCGAGCCGAGTCGTTCCACAGTGGAAACTCGCCCGAAGTGAGGCGGGAGTTTCCCTCACCTCCACCATCGCGAGCCGCGTTCTCAACCCGAAGCGGGACAGTACCGGATTCCGGCATCCGCAGGCTCATCACTCATCTGTTTCTCCCTGACGCAGGGACACAACGGGGCTTCGATCAGCCGCTGCCTCAAGCGCGGCAGCGGACCGAATTCTCGAGAGGTGGAAACGAGATGCAGAGAAGGCACATGGTCGACTACGCGATCGTGCTGTTCGTCTGGGGCATGTCGTTCGCGGTACAGTCGATGACGCAGCAGGCCTTCGGCTGGGTCGGAGTGGTCGCCTTCCGTTCACTTATCGCCGGAACATTTCTGGCCGTGATCGCGCTCGTTACGCAGCGCACCCTTGATTTCGGCGCCGGATGGCGGCCCTTCGCCGTCGTCGGGGCGACGACAGTGGCAGCGCAGTATTTGGGGCTCTCCTTCGCGATTCCACGAGCGGGAACAGCCATAACAGCCATCCTGTCGGCGAGCATCCCCCTGTTCTCGCTCGTGATCGGCCACGCGTGGGGGCATGAGCGCATGACGGTGTCCGACTGGCTGGGCCTGTTTCTCGGCAGCACGGGGATTTTGTTGCTGGTCGGGTTCCCGGCGGTGCCGCTCACCGGGTCGATACTCCTGGGCTGCGGCGCGGCCCTGGCAGGAGCCGTCGCCGCGGCTTACGGCAGCAACTTCGCCCGGGTCCACCTGCGGACCACGGGCTCCTGGGAGGTGACGATCGCCGCCTTCCTGTGCGGTGGTGTGCTGACCTCGCCCTTCCTCGTCGTCGCCCCCCTGCCGAGGGCGCCCGGTCCGTTGGACTTCGGGGGCCTGCTGGTCCTTGGAGTGCTGATGAGCGGCGTGGCGTACGTGCTGTACTTCCGGCTCGTGGCCGAGGTGGGCGCCAGCCGGGCCATCAGTGTCGAATTCGGGGTGCCCGTGATCGCGTCGCTCGCGGGCACCCTCACCCTGGACGAGCGCCTGTCCGCGGCACAGGTCGGCGGGGCCGCCGCGATGCTGACGGGGTGTGTCCTCATTCTCGATCTGCTGCCGCGGAACCGCTTCACCCGGCACCCCCCGCTGCCGGCCTCCCGCCGCGCGCCACGTCACATCGACGACTGCCGGACCACGAGCGGCACGACCGGTACGGGAAACGACCGGCGAACCGGCCGGGCCGCGCCTCCTGACGACGGGGGACGTGAGGGCGAAGTGCCGGACGGTCCGCGTACGCAGGACCGCACCGGTCGCCCGTGACCCACCCGTGACCGCGATTCCCAGCCGCGGCGGCAGCACCCCGTATTTCCGGTGCGGGACGCGCGGCCGGAAACTGACCGCACTGTCGAGATTTCGCCATGGCACACAGCATCGGAACCGGATCGGTAACCTTCTCCACTCCCCCAGATACGTGGCCTCATGTGAGCGGGCCGTGATCGGCGAGACCGCGAGCGGAAATCACACAAAGAGCAGAAAAAATGATCACGCAGGGCCTTCCCCGGCTCAGCAGGCGCTACGGGGGCGCACAGGCGCACAGGGACGACATGTTTCCCCTCGGGGGCGCATGCCGAGATGACTGCAAGGCGACGGTGCGCTACCGTGACCACTTCCCTGGAGTTACCCGGGGGCGCACTCTGAAAGGATCGCGTCTCTGAGCCAAAAGATTTTTGCGCCATGGCTGCAAAATCTTTCCGGCGCGCGACAGAAAATCGTCCTCGACAGGTCGTGTGGCAGAGCCACCGATGTGACTGGATCGAGACTGTCGCTTCGGCGAAGGATCAGAATAAACTGGATCGACGGGACATGCGATCTCCCTTCGCGCTCTTTTCCCGTTCCGCTTCCTCGACCCTCCGCTTGTCGCAGTCGTCGAGCCCACGTGCGCGCTTCCCAAAATGTGAAAGGTCATATGTGTCATGCCCTTGGAGCACACTGAGAACTCGGTGGCCGAGATCGAGGGATGCACGGAACGGAACGGCATCGAACTGATCCGCTTTCTGTGGGTCGACTACAATTCGGTCACCCGTGGAAAAGCAGTGAGCAGGCAGGCGCTGTCGTCCCGGATGCGCTCGGGCGTGGGACTGGCCCGCTCCCGGCAGGCCGCGACGCTGCTGACCGACCGGATGCAGCAGGTCCCCGAGATCGACGCGGTCGGGGAGGTGCGCCTGTCACCGGACCCCGGTTCCTATGTGCGGTTGCCACACGCCCCGGGGTCGGCAGCCATGCTGTGCGATCTCATGACGCTCGACGGCAAGCCGTGGGAGGCCTGCCCACGGAGCTTCCTGAAGGACGCGTTGGCCGCAGCCGGGGACCTGCGCGTGGTGGCGGCGTTCGAACCGGAGTTCACCCTGTGCTCCCAGCGCCCCGCACCGGGCTCGTTCCACCTCGCCGACGACGCCCTGTGCTGCGACAACGAAGGATTCGACGCCGTGGGCGACTACATGACGGATCTGGTCCGCTCCCTGCGGGAGCAGGGCCTGGCGGTGGAGACCTGTCACCCGGAGTACTCGCCGGGCCAGCACGAGGTGACGCTGCGGCACGGTCCGGCCCTGCGCGCCGCCGACAACTACGTGTGGCAACGGGCCTTCACCCGCGGCCTCGCCCGACGGCACGGCCTGTGGGCCACCTTCGCACCGCTCCCCCGGGCCGGTCTCGTGGGCAACGGCAATCACGTGCACCTGTCCTTGTGGCGCGAGGGCCATGACGGCGGCGAACCGGTGAACTTGTTCGCCTCCCCCGGAGACCACCTCGGTCTGACCGACCTGGCCCGGCACTTCATCGCCGGTCTGCTGGCGCACCTCCCCGCGCTCATCGCCCTGACGTGCGCCAGCGTCAACAGCTACCACCGCCTGCTGCCGGGCAAGTGGGCCGGCGCCTACGGCGCCTACGGGCCGGACAACCGGGAAGCGGCCATCCGCCTGCCGAGCAGACACTCCGAGGAGTCGCCCGGTTCCACACGGATCGAGTTCAAGGCATGCGACTCCTCGGCCAACCCCTACCTCGCCCTCGGTGCCCTGGTGCACGCCGGACTGGACGGCGTACGGCGTCGCCTGGACCCGGGGGAACCCCTCGCGGAGGACCCTGTCACCCTCTCCGAGGGGGAGCTGCGCCGACGGGGGGTCCAGCGGCTTCCCCGTTCGCTCGGCGAGGCCGTCGAGGCGCTGGAACGGGACGAGTACCTGACCTCTGCACTCGGCCCCTACCACAGCAGTCTGTACCCCACGCTCAAACGTATCGAGACCCACGACATGGCGGCGGCCGGCGTGGAAGCGGAGTTCTTCACCCACGCCATCAGGCTCTGACCGACATGCGCGCGACCTGATCCGACCCCCCGAACGGAAGGAAGCAGATGGACGTCTCCGCGACGATCAAGGAGATACTGGCATCCGAGGTGCTCGTCGACGTGCCGGTGCACGAGATGAAGGCGGATGACCGCCTGCGGGACGGGTACGGCGTGGACTCCCTGGGATTCGTCGAACTGCGGGTGCAGTGCGAGGAGAGGCTGGGCGTCTCCATCTCCGACGAGGAGTTCTCGCCGGAGAACTTCGAAACGGTCGGTTCCGTCGTCTCGCTGGTCGAACGGTTGCGCGACGAGCAGCGGAGCCAGTCCCTGACCGAGCCCCATTAGCCGGCCGATCCCGCCTGGTACCGCCAGTTCGCCATCGGTGTGATCCGGACCGTGCACAGTGGCCCCGAGGAGGCCCGCCTTGTCCGTGCCCCATACCCGATCCTTCACCGAAACCGACGTGCAACGACTCCGGCGGGGCGGGAGTCTGCACTTCAACCACTACGGCCGGCCTCCCCTGCCGTTCGCCTGCGTCGGTGCGCAGGGCATCGAGATGGACGTCGCCGATCTCACCGCCGAGGGCAGGGGCAGAGTTCTGCGGCTGATCGACACCAGCGGAGGGTACGGCAGCGCCTGCCTGGGAGCCGGGCACCACGTCGTACGGCATGCCCTGCGACGAGCCGTCGACGAGTGCGGCTACGTCACCGACGAACTCGGCTCCCAGGAGCGCGCGGCGCTGCTGGACCGGCTCTTCGGGCCGGCCGGAATCTGGAGCCACCGCTTCCCGGCCCAGGACTACCACGTCAGCGGACGCAACTCGGGGTCGGAAGGCATGGAGATGGCCTTGCGACTGGTCCTGGAGTCCCGCTTCGACGCGCGGCGGCTGCGCCACCGCCCGGGACGGGAACGGCGGGACACCATCCTCGCCTTCCAGGGAGCCTGGCACGGCTGGACCCACGGTCTGGTGCCTCTGCTGAACCGGCGGCACTACCGGGTGGGGCTGCCCGCTGCCGACTCCGCCCAGGAGTTCGGCATCCAGGTGGAGCACATACCGTTCGGTGACCCCGACTCCTTGGCGACGTTCTTCTCCGCCCGTGCCGACCGGCTGCTCGCCGTGGTCGTCGAACCGATCCAGGGCGACGCCGGGATCCTCCTGCCACCCCCGGGCTACCTCCGCGACCTGTCGCGACGGTGCGCGGACCACGGGGTCCTGCTCGTCGCCGACGAGGTGCTCACCTTCGGCAAGTCCGGAGACTTCTTCGCCATGGCGGACGAGGACGGACCGGTCCCCACCGACATCACGGTGATCGGCAAGTATCTGGGCATGGGTGTGCTGTCCACGTCCATGGTGATCGCCAGACGTGGGCTCACCGTCCGCGGGTCGGGCACCGTGGCCACCTCCGACCTCCGGCCGGTCACCTGCGCGGTCATCCACGACGGTCTCGACCACCTGGTCCGCGGCCGGCTCGTGGAGGACTCCGGCGCACTCGGCGACCACCTGGCGGACTTGGTGGACACCGGGCTGGTGCGACGGTTCCCGGAGGTCTTCAGCGAGCGGCGGGGGGTCGGCGTACTGCACGGCGTGGAACTCACCAGCCGGGCCGCCGCGCGTCTCGGCGAGCTGCGCACGGAACTGATACGCGCGGGCGTGTACGTCGAGTTCATGGCGGGCGCGGGCAAACGGTCAGGCGGCCTGCGGTACGTCCACCCGACGATGCGCATCGCACCACCGCTCGTCACCACCAGGGCGCAGCTCGACGAGATCGTCGACCGGATCGCCACGGGGACCCGGACCTTCCAGAGCGCGGGATGACCGGCCAGGACGCGGCACGGACCTCGTACCGCAGACGGATCGAGCACGTCGACACCGACGCCTCCGGCGTCGTCCACTTCTCCCGTTACGTCTCGCTGATGGAGGCGGCCGCGCTGGAGCACCTGGAGGACCGCGGAGCCGGGCTCACCCACTTCCTCGACGCGGGAGCCGATCTCGTGGTGACGTCCCTGCGGGTCTCGTACCTCCGCAGTGCGGTGTACCGGGACGTGGTCGTCGGAACGGTGGACATCGGCCACGTCGGCGCCGCCCAGTTCCGTCTGGTGGTCGCGCTGTCGCGTGAGAACGGCGACGGCAGCCGCTCACGGCTCACGGACGGCTTCCTCACCTTCGCCTCCGTGCACCCCGTCGAGCGCACCGCCCTGCCGCTTCCCGTGGCCGGCCGGCTCCTACTGAGAGGACTGAGCTCAGATGCAGGACACAGCACCGCACGAGAAGGACGCTTCCCCACGGCAGGGCGGGGCGGCACCGGACACGGCGCCACGCGCTGACCGTGTCCTGGGCATCTCCGCGATCAAGAAGCTGGTGCGCGGCCGCCATCCCCGGCTGTTCATCGACCGCGTCACGGACTACGAGCCCGGCGTCTACCTCAAGAGCCTGCTGTGCGTCTCCAGCGAGCTGAGCGTGATGGCCGGGCACCTGCCCGAACGCGACCTGTTCCCCGGCGTGTTCCTGCCCGGCAGCCACCTGATGCAGGCCTTCGCCCAGTCGGGCGTCATCCTGTACCAGCTCAGCGCCGACCCCCTCACCGATGACGAGGTCACGCTGGTGGGATCGGTGAAGTCGCGTTTCAAGGGGGTGGTGGTGCCCGGCGACCAAGTCCTGTTCGACGTACGGGCGCAGCGCTTCCTCGGCAACGTCTTCCTCTTCTCCGCCTCGGTCACCGTGGAGGAGCGCACGGTCGCGGCGTTCCGCGGCGCGATGACCCGCGCGAAGCTCACCACCGTCGGGCCCCAGCTATGGTGACCACGGCCCCCGACCCGCCCGTGATCACCGGTATGGCCTGGACCACACCCCTGGGCGACGACCTCGACGGGGTGTGGCGGCGCCTGTGCGCCGGGGAGTCCGCGATCGCCCCGGTGCCCACGTCGCACCGGCTCAGGACCACACTGGCCGCCGTCGTCCCGTCCGTTCCGTACGGGGACGATCCCGGGGACCGGCAGCACGCGTTGGCCGAGCGGACGCTGCGGGCGGCGTTCGAGCACGCGGGCCTGGCACCTGACGACCCGCGGGTGAGCGTCGTCGTCGGCACCAGCTACGCCGCGCACCTGGACACCCTCCGCGACGAGCCGCTGGACGCGTGGGCGGTCCGGGCCGCCCGGCGCGTCGGGCATCCGCACCCGCCCGTGTGCGCGGTCACCGCCTGCTCGGCCGGCTCGGACACCCTGGTGATCGCGGACGCCCTGATCCGCGCCGGACGCAGCCGGATCTGCGTGGTCGGCGGGGTGGACGTGGTCACCGAGGCGAAGCGTCTGGCCCACTCCGCCCTGGGCACCATGAGCAGGACCGGGCTGCGCGCCTTCGACACCTCCCACGACGGAATGGTCCTCGGCGAGGGAGCCGCGTTCCTGGTCGTCGAGACCGCGGCGGGTGCCGCGGCGCGAGGGGCGGCCGTCCACGCCCGGCTGCTCGGCACGGCGTCGTCCAACGACGCCGCCGGCCTCACCATGCCCGATCCGACGGGCGAGAGCGTCACGACCGCCGTGCGGAACTGCCTGCGCCCCTCACGCACCGCCCCGCGGGACATCGGCGTGGTCTGTGCGCACGGTACGGGCACCCCGCTCAACGACGAGGCCGAGGCCGCCGTCCTCACCCGTCTCTTCGACGACGCCGATCCCGGCCCCACGGTGTTCGGCACCAAGGGCGCGCTGGGGCACAGCCTGGGGGCGACCGGCGCCATCGAGGCCGTCGCCACCGTGCAGGCCCTGCGGCACCGCGTCACACCGCCCCTGCCGGGACTCCGGTCGCCCCTGTCCGGCCTGCGCGTGCCGCTGTCGACAGGCGGGACCGTCGGCGCCGACGGGACGGCCGGCATCAGCCTCACCTTGGGCTTCGGTGGGTTCAACACCTGCCTGCTGTTCGAACGGGGGGCGGCATGACGTCACCGGAGGCGCAGGCGGCGCTCCCGTGGCCGACGGTGGCCGCCGTGGCCGACGTGGTCACCGAGGACCTGGGCGCGGGTGCGGACAATCGCCCCTCCTTCTACGCCGATCCCGTGGCGTGGCTGACGACGGCCGCCGTGACCCGGGCGCTGGCACGCTGCGACCGGGGGACGGGGCCGTGCCCGGACGTCGGTGTCGTCGTCATGAGCGCGACCTGCACCGCGCCGACGATGGCCGTCATCGCCCGCACCGCGAGCCGGTCGCGGGTCTCCCCCCTGAAGTTCGCGGGGGCGAACCCGGGCATCCTCGCGGGCCTGCCGTGCATCCGCGGGCAGTTCCACGGTCCTTCCCTCGTCCTGTCCACGGAACCGGCGGTGTCCGTGGACACCGCGCTGTGCGTGGCCGTGCATTGGCTGTGGACCCGCCAGTCCCGGTACGCCGCGTGCGTGGCCCACACCAGGCCGGGCGGAGGGCACCGGGTCCGCTGCGTCGTCCTCGGCGGCCCGGACGGCGCGTCGCGCCAGGGCCAGGAGGGCCAGGAGGACACCGCACACGTCCGCCGCCTGCTGACCGAGACCGCCGGGCATGCCGTGCGGCACACAGGACAGGAGACGCCTTGACCGCTACGGAACACCTTCCCCCGTTACGGGAGGAGCGGGTCTCCGCCTTCCTGGCGCAGGCCACCGACCTGTCCCCGGCCGTGCCGTCCGCCGGGTTCGCCGACATCAGGGACGACCTGGCCCGCCTCGGCCTCGGCCCCGGGGACGCGGTGATCGTGTGCCTGCCCAACGGCCTTTCCATGGTCGGGGTGTACTTCGCCGCGCTCCTCCAGGGCCTGGTGCCGCTCGCCGTGGCGCCCTCCACTCCGGCGGCCCGCGTCCGCGCCCTCGCCGAACGGCTCCGGGCGCGCGCCGTCGTGGCCACGCGCGTCGACCCGCCGCGCTACGGCGGACAGCGCTCGTACCGCGTGGGCACCTGCCACGCGACCGTGCTGGACGACCGCGGGGACACCCCTTACCGCGCGGGGGACGTCCTCCTGCTGACCTCGGGCACACGCGGCATGTTCACCGCGTGCCTGCACCGGGTGGAATCCCTCCTGCGCAATGCCCACCGGCACTCCGCCGCCGTGCGGTTGAGCGGCCGGGACGTCGTGCTGGTGACGCTGCCGCTGTACTACTCCTACGCCCTGGTCGCCCAGGTGTTCGCCGCGTACGTCCGGGCGGCGCCGGTCGTCATCGCCGGGCCGCCCTTCTCCCCGGCCGCCTACCACCGGGCGGTGGAGCGGCACGCGGTCACCCACTCCTCGCTCACGCCGTCGGTCGTGCGGCAGATGCCGGCCCGCCCGGTCCCCCGGCCGCTCGCCACCGGTGTCCTGACGGTCGGCGGGGACCGGCTGGCCCCCGAGGAGGTGGCCGTCCTGCTGGCGGCGAGGCCGGACGGTGAGCTGTACCTGACCTACGGACTGACGGAGGCCGGTCCCCGGGTCTCCACGCTGGCGGCGCACGAGGAACCCGCCGCACGCCACGCGTCGGTCGGGCTGCCCCTGCCGGGGGTGCGCGCGTTCCTGCGCGGCGGCACCGGGGCGGACGGGGCCGGCGAACTGCTCGTCGAGTCCGACACCGTGCTCGTCGGCAGGATCGGTGAGGATCCCTCCGCCGACGGCCAGGTGCTGCTCGGTCCCAACGTGATCGCGACGGGGGACGTCTTCCACATCGACGACGACGGTTACCTCTACTTCCGCGACCGCCTGTCGGACTTCTTGATGGTGCGCGGGGAGAAGGTGAGCCTGAACTCGGTGCGCCAGGCGGCGCACACCGTTCCCGGAGTCGTGCACTGCGCGCCCCGTCCGGCCGTCGCCGACGACGGTTCCACCGTGTTCGACGTGGACGTCGCGGTGCGGCACCCGGGCACGGACGCGGAGCAGGCCGTCCGCCGGGCTTTGACCACCCTGCTGATGCCGTGGGAGCGCCCCCGGCGGATCCACGTGCACGCCGCCGGACCTGATGCCTTCCGCAAGTGAACGGGCCGGACCCCGCGCCGGCCCGTCCCGTGCGCCCGGAAGAAGGAGGTGCCCCGCGATGCTGATCGGCTGCGACCTGCCGTACTACTCCGACCCGGGAGCCGTCCGCGCCTTCGCGCAAGCGGCGGAAGACATCGGCTACTCCTACCTGGCCGTCCACGAGCACGTGCTCTCGATGCGCTCCGCCCCGCCGGCGCCGTTGTCCCCCGCTCCGCCCGGTCCTTCGTACGAGTGCTCCACCATGCTGGCTTTCCTCAGCGCGGTGACCTCGCGCATCGGCCTGTCGACGTCGATGCTGCTGCTGCCGCTGCGGCCTGCGGCGCTGGCCGCGAAGCAGGCCGCCGAGATCGACCTGCTCAGCGGGCAGCGACTGCGCCTGGGCGTCGCGCTCGGGCGCAGCGGCGGCGAGGCCGCCGCCCACGGCGTGGTGCCCGGTGACCGCGGCGAACTGATCGAGGAGCAGGTGGCGGTGATGCGGCTGCTGTGGACGCAGCCGACGGTGCGGTACCAGGGCAGGCACGTACGGATCCCGCACGCCGCGCTGGACCGGCGTCCGGGCCGGTCCATCCCCGTGTGGATGGGGGGCGGCACCCTCCGGTCCCGGGGCTGTCCACCGCCCCGGGCGATGCGCCGCATCGCGGCACTCGCGGACGGGTTCACGATGTCGGCCCTGCTGGGGCTGCGGCCGGGCCGCGGGGCCGCTTTGGTCGCCACCCTCCTGGACCTGGTGGAAGAGGCCGGCCGGGACCGCTCGGCCTTCGGCATCGAGGCCCGGCTGCCTCCGCGCGGCCGGCACCCGCAGGCGGCTGACGCCTGGCGGAGGGCCGGGGCGACCCACCTCACCGTCGGCGCGCACCCGGCCGACGGGGACGTCGACGACGCGACGGCCAGGATCCTCGCGGCCTTCGAGTCCCTGTGCGCTTCGCACCGCCCCCCGCCGCACTGACCACGTGCCCCGACCGGCACTCGCCCGTGGTGTGTCCCGCCACCACCGCGCAACGACCATGGAGGCGTTCATTGAAGGAGAACCAGTCACCCCTGCACGGTGTCACCGTGCTCGACTTCACCCACATCGTCATGGGTCCGTGCTGCACCCAGCTCCTGGGGGACTTCGGCGCCGACGTGCTCAAGATCGAGAAGCCGGACAAGGGTGACATGACGCGCACCACCATCCCCGACCCCGCCGGTTTCGACAATCCCATCTTCCTCAGCCTCAACCGGAACAAGCGCAGCGTCGCCGTGGACGTCCGCGCCGACGCCGGGCGTGACGCGGTCCTCGGGCTGGCACGCACCGCGGACGTCGTGGTCAGCAACTTCCGGCCCGGTGTGATGGAACGCCTCGGCTTCGGCTGGGAGGCGCTGCGGGAGCTGAACCCCCGGCTCATCTGGGCCGCCGGGTCCGGATTCGGCCCGCGGGGCCCGTACCGGCACAAGGGCAGCCAGGACGCCGTCACGCAGGCGTTCACCGGCGTGATGCACCGCCGGTCCTCCCCGGAGCTGCCGCTGTCCGTCTATCCCACGGCGCTGTGCGACTTCTCGGCCGGGATGCACCTGGTCCAGGGCATCCTGCTGGCCTTGCTGGCCCGCGCGCGGACCGGCAGGGGCCAGCGCGTCGACGTCTCGCTGTACGACTCCATGCTGGCCATGCAGATGCAGGAGGCGGCCGTCCGGCTCAACCGGGGGTACGAAGTCAACTGGGGCACCATGCCGTTGACCGGGGTGTTCGAAACACAGGACGGGGCGTTGTGCTTCGTCGGGGGGTTCCACCCCGACCCGATCCCCGCCCTGGCCGACGCCCTGGAGCTGGGCGAGGCCCTGACCGGGCGCCCGGAGTTCGCGACCTGGGAGTCCCAGTTCGCCCACCGCCCCGAGCTGGGACGGATCTTCGCGGAACGGCTCCGTACCGGCACCACCGCCCACTGGTTGCGGCGGCTCGAAGCCGCGAACGTGCTCTGTGCGCCGGTGCGCGACCTGGCCGAGGCGCTGAGGGACCCGCAGACCGTGCTCAACGGGATGCTGCTCGAACTCACGCACCCGACCGCCGGGACCGTCCAGGTCCTCGGCGCCCCCGTCCACCTGTCCGAGACACCGGCCCGGATCAGGCACGTGCCGCCGCGGCTCGGCGAGCACAGCGACGCGGTCCTGCGGGAGGCCGGGTACGACGAGCGCCGCATCACCGACCTGCGCGCGTCGGGAGTTCTGCGGTGACCCGGCTCCCGCAGCCACCCCCCTCCCGCCGGGCTGGCCGGCCCGGCCCCGCGCCGTCCGCCGACGGCCACGGCCGCCCTTCTCCCGGTCCCCTGGCCGGCCTGCGCGTCATCGAACTGGCCGCTATCGGGCCCGGACCGTTTGCCGCCCTGGTCCTCGCCGACCTGGGTGCGGAGGTACTGCGCATCGACCGGCCGGTACCCGCTGCCCCCGTCCCGGACGTCGACCCCCGGACCGACCTGCTCAAGCGCAACCGGCGGTCGGCGGTCATCGACCTGCGCCATCCGGACGCCGCCGACGTCGTGCTCGCGCTGGTGGAGAAGGCCGACGTCCTGCTCGAGGGGTACCGCCCCGGGGTCGCCGAGCGCCTGGGCATCGGACCCGGCCCATGCACGGCACGCAACCCGGCACTCGTCTACGGAAGGGTGAGCGGCTGGGGACGCGACGGCCCGCTCGCCGGCCGGGCCGGACACGACATCGACTACCTGGCGCGGTGCGGCGCCCTGCACGCGCTCGGCCGCCGCAACGCCCGGCCCACGGTGCAGCTCAACTCCGTCGGCGACTTCGGCGGCGGCGGGATGCTCCTGGTCACCGGGGTGCTCGCGGCCCTCTGCGAGGCGCTCCGCTCGGGGCGCGGGCAGGTGGTCGACGCGGCCATCATGGACGGCGCGACCCTGCTGACCTCGATGACCTACGGCTTCACCGCGGACGACGTGTGGAACGGGGGGCGCGGCACCGATCTGCTCGACCCCGGAGTGCCCTGGTACGAGGTGTACGAGACCCGGGACGGCGGCTTCATGGCGGTCGGCGCGCTGGAGGACCCGTTCTACGCCGCACTCGTCGCCGGCCTCGGGCTGAGCACCGGGGAGACCGACCGCGCCGACCCCGCGGGCTGGTCGGCGTTGCGGGCGCGCTTCGCCGCTGTGTTCCGTACCCGTACCCGCGCGGAGTGGACCGAGGTCTTCGAGCACACCGACGCGTGCGTCACCCCCGTGCTGACCCCGCTGGAAGCCGCGTCCGATCCTCATCTGCGGGCCCGTGGCGTGTTCATCGACGTCGACGGCGTCCGGCAGCCCGCCCCCGTGCCCCGGTTCAGCCGCACGCCCGGCACGGTGCGCCGGCCACCCCCGCTGCCGGGCGAACACACCAGCACCGTCCTGGCGGACTGGGGGGTGCCGGACGTCGACGGCCTCCTCGCCTCCGGCGCGGCCCGCCAGCGGCCCGCGGGGGTGAGCACCGGTCCTCCACCCGGGTCCGTGGCCGCCGAACCGCCCGCGTCCGGTCTCCGCGACAGGCGCGGCGGCGCCGGTGCGCCACACGACAGGAGAGACGGACGATGGCGCTGAGGCCGCTGATCGGCATCAGCACCTACTGGGAGGCGGATGCGCGCTGGGGCGCGTGGCGCGGGCGGCGGGCCGCCCTGCTGCCCGCCGGCTACCCGGAACTGGTCCAAGCCGCGGGCGGCGTCGCGGTGATACTGCCACCGGACGGACCGTGCCACGCGCCGTCCGCTCTGGCACGGCTCGACGGGCTCATCCTGTCCGGCGGGCCCGACGTGGAGCCGGCCAGGTACGGCGCCGTCCCCGATCCGCGCACGGGCCCGCCCGCGACGCACCGTGACGCGTGGGAACTGGCCCTCATCCACGTGGCACTGGCCCTACGGGTCCCGCTGCTGGGCATCTGCCGCGGCATGCAACTGATCAACGTCGCCCTCGGTGGCACCCTCCTCCAGCACGTGGAGGGCCACGGCTCGGCTCCCGGCGTGTTCGGCTGCCATCGGGTCACTCCGGTACCGGGCACCCGGTGCGCGGAACTCATGCCCGCCCCCACCGACGTCCCGACGTACCACCACCAGGCCGTGGACCGCCTCGGCCGTCGTCTGCTGCCCTCGGCGTACGCCGCCGACGGCGTCGTCGAGGCGATCGAGCTGCCCGCCGACGCCGGTTGGGTGCTCGGCGTGCAGTGGCACCCCGAGGTGGCCAACGGCTTCCAGCTCATCAAGGGATTCTTACGAGCCGTCATCCCCACCATCTCGTAGGCGTCACCCGAACAGCGCAACCGGCCACGCCGTGCATCAGGTGACCGACTAACGTTGACCGCACCCTGCCGGTAGCACAGAAGCCCGGGGCGATCGGGCCCGAGGAGCATGGCGCCGAAGGAAAGCAACACCAGGGCAATGAGCTTCGACATCGTGTTTTCTCACCCGGACACGCCAGAGAGGCAAAGACCATGCCCAACCCCCCGCGGCGCCTTTCCCGCACACTGCACACCAGGTCACTGACGTTCTTCGGTCTCGCCTATCTCGCCCCCATGATCATATTGGGCACGTTCGGCGTGCTGGCCGAGACGACGGGGGGTGCCGTTCCCACCGCTTATCTGTTGGCGTTCGCCGCCATGCTGTTCACCGCCCGCAGCTACAGCAGGATGGCCCAGGAATATCCGGTGTCCGGCTCGGCCTACACCTACGTACGCAAGGCCGTCGACGGCCGCTTCGGTTTCCTCGTGGGCTGGACGGCCCTTCTCGACTATTTCTTCCTGCCGATGGTCATATGGCTGATCGGCGCTTCCTTTCTCTCCGCCCAGTTCCCCGGCGTACCGGAATGGATATGGATCGTGGCGTTCATCTCCGCCACCTCGGCCCTGAACATTCTGGGCATCAAGGTCGCCGCCCGCGCCAATCTGATCCTGGTCGGCTTCCAACTCCTGGTCCTCGCCTGCTTCGTCGGCCTGTCCTTCAGCCGGACGGCCGACCAGGGCGGTTCGCTGATCAGCACCACGCCCTTCTTCGGCGAGGAGAGCACCTTCGCGGGCATCACCACGGGAGCGGCCATCGCCGCCTACTCCTTCCTCGGTTTCGACGCCGTCACGACACTGACCGAAGAGGCCGTCGACCCGGTCCGGAACGTGCCACGCGCCATCATGCTGACCGTTCTCATCGGTGGAGGGATCTACCTCCTCGTCGCCTACGCCACGCAACTCGCGCACCCCGGAGGGGTTTTCCGGCACGTGGACTCGGCCGCCCTGGACCTGGCCCGGCTGATCGGCGGGCGGCTCTTCTCCTCCGTCTTCCTCGCCGGACTCGTCGTCACCCAGTTCGCGTCCGGTATCGCCGCGCAGGCCAGCGTCTCCCGGCTGTTGTACGCCATGGGCCGGGACGGCGTGCTGCCCGCCCGGGTCTTCGCCCGCGTCAGCAGCCGGTTCCTCACCCCCGTCCTCAACATCCTGCTCGCCGGCGCGATCGGCCTGGTCGCCATCGCGCTGGACGTGGAGACGTCCACCTCCTTCATCAACTTCGGGGCCTTCACCGCCTTCACGGCCGTGAACCTCTGCCCCATCGTGCTGTACTTCCGCAGCGGCCGGCGGCGGCCGGCTCTCGGCTATCTGGTCATCCCGGCCGTCGGAGCCGCCGTCTGCGCCTGGCTGCTGAGCCGGCTCGACGAGCACGCGCTCCTCATCGGCAGCGTCTGGCTGACCTGCGGCCTGGTCTACCTCGCCTGGCTCACCGGGATGTTCCGCCGGCAGCCGCCGGAGATGGTCCTCGACCACGCTGACCCGGTGCACTCGGCCGCTGCGCGCCCGGGGGGCCCACCGTCGCCGAGCGCTTCGCAGACCGACGAGGTGCGCCCCGAGTAGGACCGCCACCGGCTCCGGCGCCGCGTCGGCACCGTCCCGCTCGGCCGGGGTGGGACGGGGCGGGTGTCTCCACCGCGCCCCGCCCCACCGGTATGGCCTTACGCCGTTCCAGGAGCCGGTGTCACTTGGCCGACGCCGACGGCGACGGCGACGGCCCGGGTCGTACGCCGACAGCCGTTCCCGGAGTGAGGGACTCGTCGGTCACGTCTCCGTCCTTGGGGTCGTAGGGCACCACCGGATCCTTCTCCGGGGTGTAGGGAAGCGGCCGGTGGGTCTTGCACCGCTCGATCTCCGTGGGCGAAAGGGTGCCGTGCCGCTGGAAGACGCGGTCGGAGGTGATGCGGGAAGGGCCGTCGTAGGTGATGAACAGCCGGTGGACGGTCTTCTCCCCCGCGTCCGTGCTCGTGACAGTGTAGTGGCCGTCGGCCCGCTCACGGGCGGCGGACACCTCCACCCAGCTCGCGTGGTTCTTCGGCGTGATGACGTCGATGTCGCGTGTGACCGTCCGCGACCACTGCCACGGCTGGTCGCGCACTGCCTCGTACGCCGCCGCGAAGTGCACCGCCGCCTTGCCGGCCGTCGCCTGGGAAGGGTCCGCCGGGACCTTGGTGGGACCCTGCGACGGCGCGGCGTGCGAGACGTCATGGCTCAGGTCCTGCTCGGTCAGCCCGTCGTGCGAGCTGGAGTCGAGGAACTGGGTGTTCCCCGCTTGTGTCCCGCTGTCGAAGGACCTCTCGCGGTAGACGACCTTCCTCTTGTCCCGCAGGGCCGCCGCCGTGCCGTCCTCGCCGAAGGTGCAGTTCTCGTAGACCTCGCCCACCGGCCGCGGCCGGTCGTAGTAGCCGTACGAGTACCGCTGGTTGAGGGTGAACGTGCAGGCGTTACTACTGTTCCCGCATGCCCCCAGCACCGTGCCGACGTCCGAGCGGTCGTTGCCCTTGAAGGCCTGAGCCGGGGGGAGGGTGTGCTTGCGGTGGCTCTTGTCGACCTCGATGGGCCGCTGCCGTGCCGCCACAGCGGCGATCATGGGGTGGCACTCCTTCGCGACCGTCTTCCCCTTGTCCTTGCCGTACTTCACGTCGGGCAGGGCGAAGGCCACCTCGGGGTGGTCGGCCTCGGCGGTGAACTCGTACGTGGCCCTCTTCCAGTTGGGCTTGCCGACCTCCACCTCCTTCTTCTCGGCGTTGGTGATCTTGCCGAACGTCGGTGCGGCGACCGTCTCCTGCCAGGCCGCTTTGCCGTCGACGCGCATCTGGAGCCCGAGTTCCTTGCGCTGCTCCTCCGCGCCGGTCGACGTGCACTTCTTGGCGTCGGTCGTCGGCGAGTAGTCGAAGGACACGGTCACCCGGGAGCCCTTGCGGACGTCCCACAGCCGCGTCTTGAGCTGTTCCTGCGCGAGATTGCCGTCCGCGTCGAGCAGGGCGTCGACGCGCACCGCCTGCTTGCCGTCCGCGCGGCCCGCTCGATGCGTTCCCGCCGCGACGACCACGCCGGCCGCTGAGTTCGGCTCGGTTCGGCCCCAGTACCAGGGCTTCAGTTCGCCCTTGCCGTAGTGTTCCTGCTCCCAGTCCTGCTTCTTGGGGTCGGGCGCGATACGCGGCTGGTCGAAGGAACCGTTGACGACCGGTACGTCCACTTCCTTCGCTTCCAGCTGCGGCGGCGTCGGGGCCGCCCCCACGGGGACCGTCCCTGCCGAGAGGCAGGTCACCATGGTGCCTACCGCTACGAGAGCCCTCAGGCTTGTCTTCTGTCTCACTTGACCCACTTCCATCGTTGAGTGCTTCGCGACACCTGTGGGGTGTCGCGCCGTTCCGGGCCGCGCACCGCGGTCAGCAGAAGCTGCCCTTCGGATCGAACCGTGTGACGTCCGGCGGTACGGTCGCCGCGATCGACATCGGGATGGAGCAGAGACCCGACAGCGCGTCGGCGAACGAGGTGTCCCGCTGCTTCTGGTTCTCCTGGAAGCCCGTGACCTTCGACTGCAGGGCGTCCTGGTAGGACTGCTGGTGCGTGTGGGCGTCCTGAAGCCCCATCACCTTGTCCATGCACGGCGAGATGTGCGGGTCGCCCGCGGCCCCGGGGGAGGCGGGCGAGCCGGAGGGTGAGGGCTCTCCGGAGGGGCTGGCTGCCGGACTGGCCCCGGATTGCGGTGACGCCGGGGCGGTCGCGGCGGGCGGGCACGCCTTGAGGCGTTCGTCCACGCCGTTCTTCCTCTCACAGGCCGGGGACTGAGCCTTGCCGGAGCACGGGTTCTCCTGCGTCACGGGAGGATGGCTCACCGACGGATCCGTCACCGGCGCCGCCGAAGCCTGTACCGGCGAGGGGGCGAGGGAGTACGAGGCCGAGGGGTCCGCCTTCGCCACCGCCATGCCGGGGGAAGCGCCGTTCGACGCCTCCGGCTTCGCGGCGGCAACCGCTGAGGCGCCGAGCATCCCGGCCGTCAGCATGAAGGGAACGAAGATTGCGACGATTCTGCGGCTGTCCACGTTTTCTCCTTTGGTTCTGGGATGTGGTGCTGGGATGTGGTTTCTGGGCAACTGGCCGTAGGCGAGTACGCGTACGGCGGTAGGGGAATGCGGCAGGGGGTACGGGGGCCGGTCGGCATGGCTCCTGGCAGGCCTCCCGTACCCGCTGACCGAGGCCGCTCAGGTGGCCGGCGAAATACCCCACAGCAGGTTGGGACCACTGACGATGCGCAGGGAGGCGTCGTCGCAGATCTCAAGTGCCGCCTCTTTGTAGAGGTCGCTGCCGGACCCGGAAGTCCAGACCGTCTCCGGGGTGTTGTTCTTGCCGATCACCCGGACCGTCATCTCGCCGTTCGTTTCGAGCACGGCGTGATCGGTCGTGGTGTCACCTTTTCCGAAGGTGGTCCACAGCTCTTTGCCGTCGGGACCCTTGAGTACGAGATCACCCATGGATCCCATGGTGAGCGTCACCTTCTTGCTCGGCGACTGAACGAACTCTCCCTTCTTGAGTGTCCATTGCGCCTTGTGAGAGGCGCAGGCGGGCTTCACTTCCCCTTCCGCCGCGGCCGCCAGTGCGGGCGGTGGCACGCCGACGGCCAGGCCGAAGACGAAGGCGAAGACGGACAGGCGCATGATGTCTCCTTTCACAGTGGGGAGTTGAGGCGTCCGTGCCTTGAGGACATTTAGCGCCGACTTCTCCGGTACCGCACCGCGAGAGGACTGTTGGGGCGTCAATTGCCCCGTACGGCAGGCTCGAATGGCGCGTCGGTGAAACAGGGGTGATGCTCAGTGCGCACCCGCTTCTCATCCGCGGGATGCACAGCAGACGCCGTCTGACGCGGCGTCTGGTGTTCGCGTTCGCTCAACTCCCGAAAGGAGCGCTTCACATGCGCCTTCTGCTGACCACACTCGTATCCGTGGCGCTCGCCACGGCTTCCCTCACCGGTGAAGCCGTCGCCGCCGCGCACGCCGAAAAGCCGCCCCAGCACCGCGTGTTGGGCCTGGTGGACCCGTGCGACCCGAAGGATTTCAGGCCGGTGCAGGACGACGAAGCCTATTGGTACTTCCTCCGCGAGGAAGACCGGTGCGCCTACGCCGACACGGTGGTCCCCACCCGCGAGGACCAGCGCTGGGACAACCCGGGCGACTGCGAGGACACCTGCCACTGAAGTGACGTACGGGGCCTGGGGGTTGTTCCCTCAGGCCCCACCCAGCCACACACGCACACACGCACACACGCACTACGAGACTGCGCAGCGCCCGCCCTCGCGTGCGGGCCCAACCGGCAGTGCTCGGCGTGCTCTTGGTCATGGGCGGACGGCACGGAACATCCTCGCCGACGGACACTCCCGCCGACCGCCCGTTCGACCCAACTTCCCCATCCCCGCACTACCTTGGAGTCCCTGTGTCCGAACTGAACTCCCCCACGCCCCGATCCGTCCGCCGTGGGGTCGCCCTCGCCGCGCTCTTCTGCCTGAACCTGGGCCTGCTGACCTCGCCGGCCCACGCCAATTCCGCCAGCAGCGACTCGGTGGAACTGCCCCCTCTGCCCGAGGCCCGCGCCTACCACGGCAACCGCGAGCTGAAGGACTACCGGAAGGTGCTCGAAGAGTGCGAACCGGCGGCCGGCAAGCCGTCGCCGTGCGTCTTCGAGCTGAAGGAGAAGAAGGAGTACAACACCGCCCTGGTCTCGGTGGGCAACGTGGTCGAGAACTGCACCGATGACACGATCGTCATCACCAAGGAGGCCGAACTGACGTCGTCCTCCACCGACAACATCGGCGGAGAGATCTCCGGAAGCGCCATGTTCGAGGGAACCATCAACAACACGGCCACCGTCACCGTGGACGACACGGCTCAGGTCACCGGCTCGGCGACCAAGCAGAACGCGACCGAGAGCACCCACCAGACCTGGTCGCCGCACAGCGCCAAGGCCAACTCCTCCAGTACGAGCAAGGCCAGTTCGCAGTCCAGCGCCACCGCCACCGGGCAGAACACCGCGCACGTCGGCGCCACGGACTCCGTGCTCGTCGGAGCGCGCGCCAGCTTCACCGCCGCGTTCCGCGCCACGTTCTCCAAGTCCTGGACCAGCACCACGAGCGAGACCACCACCCAGGAATTCCGGGTCCGCCCCGGCCGGACGCTCCACTTCGGCGCTTCCTTCGCCATGGCGAACGTCACCGGTGACATGACGAACAAGGACACGGGAAAGCGGCTGGAGAACTTCTCCATGCACACGCCCTCCACGGCGAATTCCAGCAGGCTCATCGCCCAGGCGTTCAACTCGCAGAACTGCCCGAAGCTCGCTCAGCAGCAGGGCAATCTGAACGGCGAGCAGGGCGAACACAACAACCAGCAGAGCCAGTCCGGCTCCCTCACCGGAAACTCCGGCGACAAGAAGGACGGCGGCACCGGCGCTTCTGCCTCCGAGTCGAAGCGGGGTCTGCGTGCGGACCGGAAGTCCGCGGCTGCGGAGAATTCGCTCGTCCCGGGCAAGCAGCCGGTTGAGACCTGGACCGTGCCGCTGAATTGAGACGGCACGGTGGAGCAGGTCCCCGGAAGGCCGTCGAGGTCGTGGAGGTGACTCCTTGCGCAGTCCTCCACGACCTCACGGCCCCCAGCAGCGAAGTGACGCCTACCGGCGGGCGCGGTCTCCGATCGGCTCACCCGCCTGTGGTGACGAACATATGACACACCGTCAGCCCACTCGCTTGCGCAGCCACAACCACAGCCACAGCCACAGCCACCAACACCCCGATGTGTACCTAAACTTCAGGAGATGTCATGCACAGACGCGCTGTTCTGGTCACCCTCGGCTTCCTCACCGCCGGCCTCCTGGGAGCCGCCCCCGCCCCACCGGATGACAACCCTCCCCTCATGCTGGTCTCCCGGTCCACCGCAGAGTGCGTCGGTGTCCCCGACGCCACCCCCCTCGACCGGGGGGTGCCCGGCCTGGCGGTGGTGCGCGCCCGTCAGATCCCTGTCCCCTCCTCCCGGGAGGTCGTCAGCGCGTGCCTCGAAGCGGCGGCCGACGACCCGGACAACCCCGTCCACCAGCTCGTCGCGGAGTACGGGCCTCTCCTCGGACTGCACCCGGAGCCTCCCGGCCCCGGCTTCCCCCAGCTCGAACTCCCGAGACCGGAGCTCATCGTCTTCCGCGGCGAGGGACGCCGCGGGGTCACCGCCACCCGTCCCGCGCCACCCGGCCCGGCAGCGACTCGCACGGCGCCCGAGCCCCGCGCGGTCGCCCTCGTCGACACCACCGTCAGCGACCTGTGCGCCGGCATCCCGATCACCAACGCGCCGGAAGGTCTCGCCCTGCTGGACACCAGGGTGGCCGACGTCCTTCGCGCGCGGTCGAACCGGCAGTGTGCTGTGAGCAGTGCGGACTACCGCGGCAGGCAACCCCTGTCGCAAGCCGTCGAGAAGCTGCCCCCGCTCCCGCCCGGCATCGACCCCGCCGCCCTCACCGAGCCCCCGGCACCGCCCCGGGGAGAAGGGGACACCGGCCTCCGGCCGGTCCGGAAATGATCGAGGGCCGGTTTCGGATTTCTCCCGGTCGGGCTCCAGGGGCCACGTCTCCTTCCCCCGGTCTTCGTTTGCCACGCTGTCACGGTACGCCCGTCGTGCGCAGGACAAGGCGCTGATGACGCCACCGTTCGCGCGCCAGGCGGGGCCGTCCGCGTGGAGCCCTCGGAGAGGGCGGCTCAGCCGGTCCTGGAGCGCATCGGGCGCCGCCCGCGCTGCTGCCGCATTGCGGTGCGACTCCAGCCCCTCCAGCACACTGGCGACAGGTTCACGATCTTCAAGCCAGGGCTTTGCGAGGCGACAGCCCTGAAAATGATCGAGGGCCCTGTCGAAACAGAGCCCTGACCTTTTACTGCACCGTCGGGACGACAGGATTTGAACCTGCGACCCCTTGACCCCCAGTCAAGTGCGCTACCAAGCTGCGCCACGTCCCGGTGCGTTTCGCGCGGTGTGTCCCGCGTGATCACGCAGGTAGAACTCTACCCCACCCGCGGGGGTGGTCCCGAACGCCCCGGGGCCCGCGCGGGACAATCGCGCCATGACGAGTGCACAGGGTGCGGCGGACCGCGACCGGGACGCCGACGGCAGGGCCCGCAACGCCCGGCCGCGGGACGGGCTCGGGCGTCCGCTGCCGTACGGGGCCGACGGCGTCGAGCGGCAGCCGGAGGGGGTGGTCCGCACCCCGGAGGAGACGGTCGCCGAGGCGCAGGCGCTGCTCGACGCCGGGCGGCCCTTCCACGCGCACGAGGTCTTCGAGGACGCCTGGAAGTCCGGGCCCGAGGAGGAACGGGGCCTGTGGCGGGGCCTGGCCCAGCTCGCCGTGGGCCTGACGCACGCGGCGCGCGGCAACACCAAGGGCGGGGCGCGGCTGCTGCTGCGCGGCGCGGGTGCCGTCTCGGCGTGGACCGGGGAGACGGGGCGCGAGCGGCCGTACGGGATCGGCGTACCGGAACTGGCACGGTGGGCGCGGGCCCTGGCCGAGCGGGTCGAGGGGGACGGGGCTCCCCTCGGCGTCACGGGTGCGGCCGAGGCGGCACCGGCGCTGGTCCCCCGGGCCGCGGCACAGGCTCACCGGTCCGCGGGCGAAGCTCCCCGGTCCGCGGCACAGGCTCCCCGGCCCGCGGGCGAAGCTCCCCGGCCCGCGGAGGAGGCTCCCCGGTCCGCCGCGGGCGAAGCTCCCCGGTCCGCCGAGGAGGCTCCCCGGTCCGCCGCGGGTGGAGCTCCCCGGTCCGCCGAGGATGCTCCTCACCCCTCGGACACGGCCTCCCGGACCGCCGAGGATGCTCCTCACCCCTCGGACACGGCCTCCCGGACCGCGGAGCAGGATCCCCGGCCCCGCCCGGAGGGCCCGGCCGGGGGCTGAGGGCCGGAGGCGCGTCACCGGACCGGACGGCCCCGCATGCACCGGTCGCGGTCCGGTGTGAGGGTGTGCGTGTGACCCTCACCGACAGCGCCGACGCCGCGCGGGCGCCGGAGCAGGGCCCTCCGGTCCCGGACCGGCGCCGCCGCAACGTCGTCTTCGTCACGATCATGCTGGGCGTGCTCCTCGCCGCGCTCGACCAGACGATCGTGGGCACGGCGCTGCCGACGATCGTGTCGGACCTGGGCGGCGCCGCGCACATGTCCTGGGTCGTGACGTCGTACCTGCTCGCGGAGACGATCGCGACGGTGCTCGTCGGCAAGTTCGGCGACCTGTTCGGGCGCAAGGTCGTCTTCCAGGTGTCGGCGGTCGTCTTCATCACCGGCTCGTTCCTGTGCGGCCTTGCGACGAACATGCCGCTGCTCATCGCCTGGCGGGCGGTGCAGGGCCTCGGCGCGGGCGGCCTGATGGTGACGTCGATGGCGCTGACCGCCGACGTGATCCCGCTGCGCGAGCGCGGCAAGTACCAGGGCGCGATCGGCGCGGTCTTCGGCGTGTCCACGGTCATCGGGCCGCTGCTCGGCGGGCTGTTCACCGACCACCTGAGCTGGCGCTGGGCGTTCTACGTCAACGTGCCCATCGCGTTCCTGGTCGTCGCGGCGGCCGCCCGCACCATCCCGTCCGTGAAGGCGGTGGCGCGGCCCGTCATCGACTACCTGGGCATCGCGCTCGTCGCCGCCGGGTCCGGCGCGCTGATCCTGGCGACGAGCTGGGGCGGCAACGAGTACGCCTGGGGCTCGGGCGTGATCATCGGGCTGTTCGCGGGCGGCCTCGCCGCGCTCGCGGGGTTCTGCCGGGTGGAGACCCGCGCGGCGGAGCCGATGCTGCCGATGCGGCTGTTCGCTAACCCGGTCTTCACGGTCTGCTCGGTGCTCAGCTTCATCGTGGGCTTCGCGATGCTCGGCGCGATGACGTTCCTGCCGACGTACCTGCAGTACGTCGACGGGGACTCGGCCACGATCTCGGGCGTGCGGACGCTGCCGATGGTGGCGGGGCTGCTCCTCGCGTCCGTGTTCAGCGGCAACGTGGTCAGCAGGACGGGCACGTACCGGATCTTCCCGATCGTGGGCGCGCTGGTGATGGCGCTCGGGCTTTTCCTGATGTCGCTGATGGGCAGCGCGACCGGCGCCTGGCTGGAGTCGCTGTACATGTTCGTGCTCGGCGCCGGCATCGGCCTGTGCATGCAGGTGCTGACCATCGCCGTGCAGAACACCGTCGCGTACGCGGACCTGGGCACCGCCACGTCCGGCGTCACGTTCTTCCGTACGCTCGGCAGCGCCTTCGGCACCGCCGTCTTCGGCACGATCTACGCCAACACGCTCGCGCCGAACCTCCGCGCCGGCGTGGCGGAGGCGAGCGGCACCGGCGCCGCGCCGCCGGACGCGGTCGCGCGCGGGGCGCAGAGCCCGGAGGGGCTGCACGGCCTGCCGGACGCGGCGGCCCGGCCGCTGGTGGAGGCGTACGCGGACACGTTGCAGACCGTCTTCCTGTGGACGGTGCCGGTGGCGCTGCTCGGGTTCGTGGTGGCGCTGTTCCTCAAGCAGGTCGAGCTGCGCGACAGCGCCCGGATGAGCTCCTCCGACATGGGGGAGGGGTTCGCCTCGCCGTCGTCGACGGGCGACTCCGCCCGGCTCCTGGAGCTGGCCGTCGGCAACATCCTGCGCCACAAGGGCGGCACGGGCACCGCGCGCGCCGTCGTCCAGCGCTCCGACACCCGCCTGGACCTGGCGGGCGCCTGGGCCGTGATGCAGGTGGCCCTGTTCACGCGCCTGGTCGGCCACGCCAACCTCACCCTCATCGCGGCCCGCCGGCAGGTGCCGCCCGAGGTCCTGGTGCCGGTCTTCGACCGCATGGTGGAGGAGGGCTACCTGACCCGCAGCGGCACCCTGTTCCAGCACACCCCGGCGGGCGAGCGGGAGGCCGCGGTGATCGGCGGCGAGTGGGCCCGCTGGCTCGCCGAGGAGCTGGAGAAGGACGGGGCCCCCGAGGGTGTCGCGGTGCGGGACGACGCGCGGCTGCGGGCGGCCGTCGACGCCATCGCCAAGCGGCTGCTCGCCGAGGACCTGGCGCAGGGGCTCGCCGACGCGCGGTGAAGCGTGCGCGTCTTCCCCCGATTTCCGGGGTCAAACTCCCGCACCGCGCGAGTATGCCCGCATACGTGGCTCTCGGCCGGGCCGGTTGACCGCTCCGTGGCCGGGGCGCGGGCCGTGGCGTTGAGGGGGGCATGGACACAGACGGCACACTTCCCCCGGACGGCGACCTGCCGCCGGTGCACGCCCGCCTGGTCGGGGCGTACTGGCTCGACTCCCCCTACCTCCCGCCCGCCACCGGCTGCTGCGCGCCGCCCCGCTCCGCCCGGCCGCTGTGCGTGACGGTGGTGGGGCTGTCCTGCCTCGTCGTCACCCTCGTCCTGGCCGTCACGCTGGCGTGACCCCGGGGGCGGGTCAGTCGCGCTCGACCAGGAGCGCGCTGCCCTGCCCCACGCCGACGCACATGGTGGCGAGGCCACGGGTGGCGCCGGTGCGGCGCATGCGGTGCAGGAGCGTGGTGAGGATGCGGGCGCCGGAGCAGCCCAGCGGGTGGCCCAGGGCGATCGCGCCGCCGTCCGGGTTGACCAGCTCGGGGTCGATGCCGAGCGCGTCCACGCAGGCGAGGGCCTGCGCCGCGAAGGCCTCGTTGAACTCGGCCTCCTGCACGTCCTCGACCGACCAGCCCAGCCGGGCCAGCGCCTTGCGGGTGGCGGGCACGGGGCCGAGGCCCATCACGTCCGGGTGGACGCCCGCGCTGGCCCCGGCCGCGTACCGGCCGAGGGACTCCAGGCCGAGGTCCCCGAGCGCCTCCTCGCTGACGAGCAGCAGGCCCGCGGCGCCGTCGTTCATCGGCGACGCGTTGCCCGCGGTGACGGTGCCGCCCTCGCGGAACACCGGGCGCAGCGAGCTGAGCTTCTCGTACGAGGTGTCCTCGCGGACGCACTCGTCGGCGTCGACGACGGTGCCGTCCGGGGTGGTGACGGGCAGCAGCTCGGCGTCGAAGTGGCCGTCCTTGCGGGCCGCGGCGGCGCGCCGGTGGCTGCGCAGGGCGAAGGTGTCCTGCCGCTCGCGGCCCACGCCGTGGCGGGCGGCCACCTCCTCCGCGGTCTCCCCCATGGAGAGCAGCCCGTGCAGGTCCTTCATGCGCGGGTTGGTCAGCCGCCAGCCGAGGCGGGTGTCGGCGGTCTCCATGCGGTGCGGCAGCGCCTCGTCGGGGCGGGGCAGCACGAACGGGGCGCGGCTCATGGACTCCGAGCCGCCCGCGACGACGACGTCGGCCTCGCCCGCGGCGATGGCGCGGGCGGCCGTGGTGACGGCCTCAAGACCCGAGGCGCAGAGCCGGTTCACGGTGGCCCCGGGCACCGAGTCCGGCAGGCCCGCGAGGAGCACGGCCATGCGGGCCACGTTGCGGTTGTCCTCCCCCGCCTGGTTGGCGGCGCCCCAGTAGACGTCGTCGATCCGGGCCGGGTCGAGGTGCGGCACCGCGTCGAGCAGGCCGCGTACGACGGCCGCGGCGAGGTCGTCCGGCCGGACGGAGGACAGCGCGCCGCGCAGCCTTCCGATGGGGGTGCGGCGAGCGGCGGCGAAGTGGACGGTGCGCACGGCGACTCCGGGGCGTGGACGAGAGCGGTTGGTCTGCGTGGACGGGAGCAGTTAATTAGCGGTGCTAGTTTCGGTTGGTTCCGGAGTCTACGTGGCACGGGGGTCCGGGGGAAGCGGGGCGCCGCGGGGGGCGGCGCCCCGCGGCGGGGATCGCAGGGCCGCAGGGGACGAACTCCGGGGCGTGGGGGGTGTCGGTCGTCCGCCCTGCGGGAGGGTCGTCCGCCCTGCGGGAGAGGGGAGCGCGCCGCCCCGGGCCGCGCCTTCGCTGTCCCGTCATCGCGCGGCGTGCGGCACCGGCCACTCCCCCGTCGCCAGGAAACGCCGGACCGCCGTCGCGGCCCGTCGGCCCTCGGCGGCCACCGCCCCCGCGGGCTCCACCGCGTGCGCCAGGTTGCCGACCGCGAAGACGCCGCGGACGGCCGTGCGGGAGGCCGCGTCGACGGCGGGTGCGCGCGTGCCGGGGGCGAGCGGCACGCCACCGCGCCGGGCCAGTTCGTGGTCGGGCACGAAGTCCCCGGTGAAGACCACGGTGTCGCAGGCGAGGTGGCCGCCGCGGCCGTCCCGGTGGCGCAGGCGCACACCCGCGAGGCGGCCCCGGCCGGTCAGTTCGACCACCTCGGTGTCCGTGAGGAGGGGCGTCGCGTGCCACAGCCGGGCCACGGCCGCGCGCCGGGCCGGTGCCTCCGGGCGCCCGGACGCGGTCACCTGGGCGACGACGTGGACCCCCGCGCGCCGCAGCGTGTCCAGGGCCGCGTACGCGACCGGCTCGGCGCCGACCACCACGGCCCGGGTGCCGACGCGCCGGCCGAAGAGGTGCACCGCCTGCTGGAGTTCGCCGGTGGTGTAGACGCCGTCGGGCCTGCTCCCCGGCACCAGGCGGGCGGCGCGGGGCCGCTCGCGGGCACCGGTGGCGAGGACGACGGCGCGGGCGCGGAGGCGCTCCAGGCCGCCGGGCGCGGTGGTGTCGAGCGTCAGGGGGCCCGCCCAGCCGGTGGCCGTGACGCCGGTGCGGACGGTGGCGCCCGCGCGCAGGGCCGCGTCGACGCACCGCCGCGCGTACCGGGGGCCGCTGGTGCCCGGCAGGGCCACGCCCGCGACCATCCGGTCGCCGAAGCCGCCGTGGTGGCAGTGGCGCGGGACGCCGCCCGCCCGGGCCTCGCGCTCCAGGACCTCGACCCGGGGCGCGCCCGCGGCGGCGAGCGCGGCCGCGGCGGCGACGCCCGCGGGCCCGGCGCCCACGACCAGGACGTCGACCGCGCGCTCGCTCCTCATGAGTCCCCCCGCGCCGGCCTCGTCGGGTCGCGGCCCTCGAGGAGTTCGCGCACCGCGGCGCCGCAGTAGAAGCCCTGGCACCGGCCGCCGCGGGCGCGCGTGCGGCGCCGCAGCCCGTCCACGGAGACGGGTGGGACGGTGCTGCGCAGGGCGTCGCGGATCTCGCCGCGCGTGACGCGTTCGCAGTGGCAGACGACGGCGCCGTACGCGGGGTCGGCGGCGATCATCTCGGCCCGCTGGTAGGGCCGGGGGAAGGCCTCGCCGAGGTTCGGCATCCGCACCGGCGCCAGGTCCCGGGGCGCGCCCAGGCGCAGTCCGGTCTCCGCGAGCAGGTCCGTGACGTACGCGGCGATGGCCATGGACGCCGTCAGGCCGGTGGAGCGGATGCCGCCGACGGTCACGTAGCGCTGCTCGGGCCGGGCGTGGATCTGGTAGTCGTCGTGCTCGGTCGCGGCCCGCAGCCCCGCGTAGACGGCCGTGACCTCCTCGTCGACGAGGTCCGGCAGGATCCGGGCGCCCTGTTCGCGCAGCGCGGCGAGCCCGGCGGCGGTGGAGCCGGTGGCCCGTCTGTCGTCGAGGTCCTCGGCGGTGGGGCCGAGCAGGACGTTGCCGTAGACGGTGGGTGCGACCAGGACGCCCTTGCCGAGGGCGGTGGGCACGGGCAGCAGGATGTGACGTACGAGGTCGCGGGCGAGCTTGTCGTAGACGATGAGCTGGCCGCGGCGCGGGGTGACGGTGAAGGTGTCGTGGCCGAGCAGGCGGTCGAGGGTGTCGGCGCCCAGGCCCGCCGCGTTGACCAGGTAGCGGGTGCGCAGGGCGCCCCGGCCGGTGGTGAGGACGTGGGTGTCCCCGTCCCGGGCGGCCGCGGTCACCCGGCAGGCGAGGTGCAGGTCGACGCCGGAGCGCACGGCCTGCGTGGCGTAGGCGAGCGGCGTCGTCCAGGGGCAGATGACGCTCTCGCCGGGGACGTCGAGCGCGCCGAGGGCGCCCGGGCCGAGGTGGGGCTCACGGGCCCGGACCGCGGCGGCGTCCAGGAGCCGGGCCTCGTGGTGGCCGTTGCGCGCGGCCTTCTCCGCGAGCCCCGGCAGGGCGGCGAGCTGTGCCTCGTCCCAGGCGACCAGGAGCGCGCCGACCGGCTCGACGGGGATACCGGCCTCGGCCGCGTACGCGGCGAGGCGCCGCTGCCCGTCGCGGACGAGCCGGGATTCGAGGGAGCCGGGCACGGCGTCGAACCCGGTGTGCAGGATGGCCGTGTTGGCCTTCGAGGTGCCTTCCCCCACGTCGTCGGACGCCTCGACGACGGCGATCCGCAGGGGGTGGCGGGCCAGTTCGCGGGCGACGGCGGCGCCGACGACCCCGGCGCCGACGACGGTGACGTCGTACGCCCCGCCGGGCAGGTTCCCGGCCCGCGTGACCCGGCCGTGCCGCCGCCGCTCCATCCCGTCCGCGCTCCTCGCACTCGTGGCCGCCCCGGCCTCCAGCCGGTGGGGCCCTGTCACTGTCCCGTCCTCACGTGGACGGCGCCCGCTCCCCGGCCCGGGCCAGCAGGGCGGTGACCTCGGCGCGGAAGGCCGCGCGGCGCGTCGCCGCCTCGTCGGGGCCGATGCGCGGCTCGTAGACGGCGGCGGGCTCCCACGCGGGGACGACGTCGGCGAGGCCGAGGCGCGGGTCGAGGCCGAGGCGTGCCACCGCACCCACGCCGAGCGCCGTCACGTCGGGCAGCGCCGAGACCTCGACGGGCCGCTGGAGCAGATCGGCCTGGGCCTGCATGAGCAGGGCCGAGCGGGTCAGGCCGCCGTCGACGCGCAGGGCGCGCAGGGGTTCGCCCAGGTCCGCGGCCGCGGCGTCGGCGAGCTCGGCGACCTGGGCGGCGATGCCCTCGCACAGCGCGCGGACGACGTGGCCGGGCCCCGTGTCCAGGCCGAGTCCGGTCAGGGAGCCGCGCAGGTCGCCGCGCCACCAGGGGGCGGCGAGCCCGGCCAGGGCGGGCACGAAGGTGACGCCGCCGGAGTCCGGGACGCCGGAGCCGACGCGGTCGAGGTCGTGCGCGCCGCCGATCACCCCGAGGTCGGTGAGCCAGCGCACGGCGGAGGCGGCCGTGTAGACCTGGCCGTCCAGGCAGTAGCTGGTGCGCCCCGCGAGGCGCCAGGCGACGCAGGCGACCAGGCCGGAGTCGCCGCGGCGGGGCCGCCCGCCGGTCTGGGCGAGGAGGAAGGCGCCGGTGCCGTAGGTGCACTTGGCGCTGCCGGGCGCGGTGACGTCCTGCGCGAGGAGGGCGGCCTGCTGGTCGACGAGGAGGCCGGTCAGCGGCACCTCGCCGCCGAAGTCCCGGGTGGTGCCGACCTGCCCGGCGGCGTCCACGACGCGGGGCAGCTCCTCGCCTTCGAGCCCGAAGAGGTCCAGGGCGCGCCCGGACCAGGTCACCGCGTCCAGGTCGAGGAGCTGGGTGCGGCCCGCGGTGGCGGCGTCGGTGACGAAGGCCCCGGTGAGCCGGTGCACGAGCCAGGCGTCGCTGGTGGTGACGACGCCGCGCCGGGTAAGGTGGCGGCGTATCCACGTCATCTTGGGCGCGGCGAAGTACGGGTCGAGCGGCAGGCCGGTGAGGTGGCGCAGCTCCTCGGCGTGCGCGGCCAGTTCGGCGCAGACCGGTTCGGCGCGGCGGTCCTGCCAGACGAGGGCCTCGGTGAGCGGCTCGCCGGAGGCGGGGTCCCAGGCGAGGACGGTCTCGCCCTGGTTGGCCAGGCCCACGGCGACGACCGGCTCGCCCGCCCGGGCCAGCGCGGCGCGCCCCGCGTCGAGCACGGAGGCCAGCAGCTCGCCGGGGGCGACCTCGACGAGGCCGCCGGGCAGGTGGCGGGGGCGTACGGGGGCTTCGGCGGAGGCGATCACGCCCCGCTCGGGGCAGACGACGAGGGCCTTGGTGCCGGAGGTGCCCTGGTCGACGGCGAGGACCGGGCCGCCGCTCATCGGCGCCCTGTCCGGCGTCGTGGCGCGCGGGCCCCGCGGAACGTCGTGATCACTGCGGCAGACTGCTACAGGCGTCGTACGACCGTCAAGGGACGGACGGGGTCGGATTCGGCGCCCAAATGTCGCTTTCGGATGTGCTGTTGACCGAAGCGGAACGCAAACGTCACACCGGCGCGCCGCGTTGACACAAGTTGGTCAAGAAAGATCCGGGGACCACCCAGTAATCGGAACTCTCCGCTCTACACTGACCGCCAAACAACAACACGCACTCGTACAACAGTTCATCACGCACGTCAGCCGTCGTGCGCCGGCCACTCAGCGGCCCTCCGCCCCTCCCGCACCACCCGACCCACCGCTCACCACAGCGCCACTCAGGACAGCACCCGCCACAGCACCGCGATCCCCGCCACCCGCCCGTTCCGCTCCCACGTCAGAGCCCAGAGGACCCATGCCGATGCCCTCAGCCCGCCCGGTGTATCACCCGGCCGGTCACGATGCACCGCTGCGCGCCGTGCTCCAGGACCTCAAGGCAGGCCGCTGGGTGTCGACGAGGAACCTGCTCACCGAGACCCCGGACTGGGGCCTGTGGACGCAGCGCACGCAGATCCTGGCGGCGGCGGTCGCCGGGTCCGACGTGGTGCGCGCCTGGCTCGCCGAGGAGCCGCGCAGCGTGGCCGCGACGATCCTGCACACCCGGGTCACGGTGGAGCGGGCCCTGCGCGCCCACCGCGCGGGCCACCGGCACACCAACGACCTGTGGCGGGAGGCGAACACCGCCTGCCGCATCGCCTCGCAGACCTCCCCGGAGGACCCCGTCCCCTGGATCTGCCTGATCGCGCTGGCCCAGCTCGACGAGGGCCAGCGCTGGGACGAGCACCGGGCCCCGGCGCCGGAGCCGATGCTCTTCCCCGGCCCCTGGCAGCTCCTCGCCGAGGCCGACAAGCGCGACCCGGGCAACCGCGAGGCGTACCACCGCATGCTCCAGTTCGCCTACCACCGCAGGCCGGGCGCGCCGCTCACCGAGGCGGTCAACTTCGTGCACTGGGCCTCGTCGGCGGCGCCCGCCGGGTCCCCGCTGCACGTGCTGCCGCTGTACGTACGGGTGGAGCGCTACCGGCGCGAGGGCGGTGCCGAGCGCGCGCTCGACCTGCACTGGATCGCCGAGGACGCGACGCGCGGCGCGCTGCGGGCGCTCCAGCTCTGGTTCGACCACACGCAGCCGGAGGCCGCCTCGCTGCTCGACCTCAACCACCTCGCGCACGCGCTGTGGGGCGCGCACCACTTCCACGACGCGGTGCGGGTGTTCGAGGCGCTCGACCCCTTCTTCACCACCGTGCCGTGGACGTACCGCACCACGTCGCCCGGGGACGCGGACGCCGCCGCCGAGGCGTTCGTGCAGGCCCGCGCGCGCTGCTACCACGCCGCGCGCGGTCCGGGGCCGCGCGGCTGACCCCCGCGCCCCCGACGGGCCGGCACCACCCCAGTACCGCGTCACCCCCCTGGCGCACCCCACACCCCCGCACCCCCGCTCTCCCGGAGGTTGATCCGTGTCCCGCACCACCGTGTCGAGTTCCGCCGCGATACCACCCCTGCCCGACGAGGAGCAGCGGCTGAGGGAGCTCGGCTACCAGCCCGTCCTCGCCCGCCGCATGGGCGGGTTCGGCAACTTCGCCATCAGCTTCTCCGTCATCTCCATCCTGTCCGGCTGCATGACGCTGTACGGCTTCGGCCTCGGCACCGGCGGGCCCGCGGTGATGATGTGGGGCTGGGCCGGGGTCGGCCTGATGGTCCTGTTCGTCGGTCTGGCGCTCGCCGAGGTCACCAGCGCCTACCCCACGTCGGGCGCCCTGTACTACATGGCGGACCGGCTCGGCGGGCGGCGCTGGGGCTGGTACACGGGCTGGCTGAACCTGCTCGGCCTGCTCGGCGCGATCGCGGGCATCGACTACGGCGCGGCCCTGTTCAGCGGCGCCCTGCTGAGCATGCACACCGACTTCACGCCGACCGCCGGCTCCACCTTCGTCATCTTCCTGTGCATCCTGCTGCTGCACGCGGTCCTGAACCTGTTCAACGTCCGCCTCGTCAGCCTCCTCAACTCCATCTCCGTGTGGTGGCACCTGGCGGGCGTCGCGGTGATCGTCGGCGTCCTCGCGATCGTCCCGGACTCGCACCAGTCGCCGTCGTTCGTGTTCGGCGAGTTCGTCAACGACACCGGCTGGTCGAGCCCGCTGTACGTGTGCGTGATCGGCCTGCTGCTCGCCCAGTACACGTTCTCCGGGTACGACGCCTCGGCGCACCTGTCCGAGGAGACCTCCAACGCCTCCGTGACCGCCGCGCGCGGCATCGTCCGCGCCATCTGGGTCTCCTGGATCGCCGGGTTCGTGCTCCTCGCCGGGCTCACCTTCGCCATCCAGGACTACAAGGGCACACAGGCCTCCGACACCGGGGTGCCGCCCGCGCAGATCTTCCTCGACGGGCTCGGCACGTCCGGCGCCACCGCGCTGATGCTCATCGTGATCGTGGCGCAGTTGTTCTGCGGCAACGCCGAGACGGCCGCGGCCAGCCGGATGGTCTTCGCCTTCAGCCGCGACGGCGCACTGCCGGGCTCCACGCTGTGGCGCAAGGTGAGCACCAAGACGCAGGTGCCGGTGCCCGCCGTGTGGCTGTCGGTGGGCCTCGCGGCCCTCATCGCGCTGCCGTCGCTGTACTCGAAGACCGCGTACGGCGCCGTCACCGCCATCAACGTCATCGGCATCACGCCCGCGTACGCCATCCCGGTGCTGCTGCGCCTGCGGGCGGGCGACCGGTTCCGGCCGGGGCCGTGGAACCTGGGCCGGTGGAGCAAGCCCGTCGGCTGGATCGCGGTGTGCTGGGTCGCCTTCGTGACGGTCCTGTTCTGCCTGCCGCAGTCCTCCCCGGTGACCGCCGACACCATGAACTACGCGTCCATCGCGCTGGCCGTGGTGCTGCTCCTGGCCACCGTGTGGTGGTTCGTGGCGCGCCGCTCCTACAACACGCCGGCCGCGTACGGCACGGACAAGGAGCAGGCGGAGATCGCCGAGGGCATCATCTGACGCCTCCGGTACGCGTTGAGCGCCTCTGGCACGCGTTCAGCGCCTCCGGCACGCGTCCAGCGCCTCTGGCACGCGCAGCACCGCTGGACCGCAGTCGCGCGGGCCGGGCACTCCCCCGTGAGGGCCCGGCCCGCGTCGGCGTTCCCGCCTCGCGCTCCAGTGAACTCCCGCGCGCCCGCGGGGCGTGAGGAATTCGACGACGTTCGAATGGCCGGGTTCCGCGTCGCGCGGGCCCGGGGGTGCCCCGCTAGCATCCGGGGCGTGATCCACGCGCACCTGGACGCGGAGTCCGTCGGCCGGATCCGCCTCGCCGTGTCGCCCGCGCTCGAAGCCGTCTGGTGGCTGCGGTACGCCGTGACCGGCGGGCGGCACCCGGTGTTCGGCGACCCGGGGGCCGCGGCCCGCTGGGCGCTGCGCCACCCCGACGTCCGCCTGGTCGCGCAGTGCCTGTCCGTCCCGGGCGGGCCGACGTACATGCCGGACCTCCTCACGCCGAAGCCCGCCCCGGGCCCGGCCCGGCGCACGCTCGCCGAGCAGCTCCAGGCGGTCGCGGGGACGCCGCCGGAGGAGGCCGCGTACCAGGTGTGCGAAGTGCGCTTCCTCGACGGGCCCGTGCCCGGGGACGTGCTCGACGCGGTGCAGGCCGGGGTGTTCGCCGCGCGCGCCGCCAACGGGCTGCGGCAGTTCTGGCAGGACGCGGTCGCCGACGGCTGGAGCGGCCTGAAGTCGGTCCTCGACGCCGACGTGGCCGCGCGCTCCGGCGAGATGGCCACGTACGGCGTCGGGCACGTGCTGAGGTCGCTGCACCCCGACATCGCGTGGGCCGACGGCCGGCTGACGATCCGCAAGGACTACGACGAGACCGTCCACCACCGGGGCGCCGACGTGGTGCTCACGCCCATGGCGGCGTCCTGGCCGCAGGTCAGCGTCCAGGTGGCCGAGCCCGGCACCGCGGTGCTCGGCTATCCGGCCACGGGCGTCGGCGCCGCCGCCGACCGGCCCCGGCGACCGGCCGTGGCCCGGCTCCTCGGCCGGAGCCGGGCCGCGCTGCTCGGGGACCTCGCCGCGCCCCGCACCACCGGCGAACTCGCCGCCCGGCACCGGCTCGCGCCCGCCACGGTCTCCTACCACCTGGGCGTGCTGCACCGCTCGGGCCTCGTGCTGCGGGAGCGGGACCGGCAGGTCGTCCGCTACCGCAGGAGCGCGGAGGGCGACGCGCTGCTCGGCGACTGACCCGGCGCGCCGCTCAGCCCGTCAGGTACGCGCGCGGGGCACGGCCCCGGCCGCGACGAGGAGGTCGGCGGTCTGTGCGTGGTGCATGTCGAGCGCCCAGTCCAGCGGCGCCCGGCCGGTGCCGTCCTCCTCCCGCAGGTTCGGGTCCGCGCCGTGCTCCAGGAGGGCGCGCACGGTCTCGGTGTGGCCCCAGCAGGCGGCCGCGCACAGGGGCGTGCCCTCCGAGCCCAGGCCGCGGCTCTCGGTGTCCGGGGCCGCACCGGCCACGAGCAGCACGCGGACGATCTTCGTCCTGCCGCTCACGGCGGCGCTGTACAGCGGCGTCATGCCGTCGCTGTCGCGCCACTCGGGGCCGGCCCCGGCCCGCAGGACGGCCCGCAGGCGAGCGGTGTCACCCGGCCAGAGGGCCTCGAAGAGGTGGCGGGTGAGCTTCTTCCGCTTGCGTCGGTTCATGATCACCGAGCTTAGCGGCCGTCCTGGGGACGGGGCCACGGATTATGTCCGCGGTGGTCCCGCTCAGCCGTCGAGGCGCTCCGTGTAGGCCTCCGTCGGCGGGTACGGCGAGGACCGCGTCATCCCGGCCGACCAGAAGCCCGCGGTGCCGGGGATCTGCGTGACGTCGTTGAGGTACGGCGCCCGGTCCGGGGCCGCCGGGCCGCGGACGACGGTCCAGGTGCCGTTGTCGAAGCGCAGATACGTGGCGCGGGCCTGGTCCTGGTGGTTCCAGCCCGCGATCCACGCCGGGCGCCCCTGGGTGTCGCCCGCGACGCCGGAGAGCGAGCCGAGCGTGAAGCCCGCGTCCACCTGGGTCCAGGCGGTGCCGTTCCAGTGCCGCAGGATCGGGTTGCCCGGGCGTCCGGGCGGCCCGCCGGCGCCGAACTCGTTGCCCACGGCCCAGACGTCGTCCGCGGCCACCGGGTGGACGTCGGCGACGCTCTGCCGCAGGCCCACGAGCGGCGGCAGCACCGTCCACGCGCCGTTCCACCGGGCCACGAACCCGGCCCAGCCGTTGCCGTACGTCTGGTCGCCGCACACCCACACCTCGTCGGGCGTGCGGAGCACCACCCGGTACAGGTTCACGCCCGCGACCGGCAGCGGGTCGAGCCACCGCCACCGCGTGCCGTCCCGGTGCAGCAGGCGCGTGGTGCCGCCCCGGGTGCCGCCGACCCACACCCGCCGGTCGGACCCCACGGCGACCGCGCCCAGGCGCACGTCCGGCTCGCCCTTGCCGGGGAACGCGGCCTCGCGCCAGGCGGCGCCGTCCCAGCGCAGCAGCGGACTCGCCCCGCCGGTGGGCGAGCCCACGCTCCACGCCGCGGCGGCGCACACCCCGGCCACGTCGGTCAGGCGCCCCTCGTAGGCGAGGCCCGTCTTCGTCCAGGCGGTGCCGTTCCAGACCATGGCGAGCCCCCGCCACGAGCCGCCCACGCTCTCCTCGCCCACGGCCCAGGCGAGGCGGGGTCCGGCGGCGGCGATCCGGCGCAGTTGCGCGGGCGGGACGCTGCCGGGCGCGGGCACCGCCTGCCAGTCCTGGGTCCGCGGCGCCGGGGTGGCGGCGCGGGCCGTGGCCGGGCCGAGCGCGACCCCCGACAGCGCGCCGAGCGTCCCTGACACAAATCGTCTTCGTCTCACGGCTGGTCCCCTCCCCACGGATCCCCGCATACGGGCGGACTGGAGGGACCACAGTGGGGCGTCGGGGCGGGCCGGTCTAGGTACCGGGATGACAAAACCCGGGCCCGCCACCCCGATCGCCCTACGGCGCGCGGTCGTTGAGCAGGCGCTGGAACAGCCGGTGGTCGCGCCAGGCGCCGTTGATGTGCAGATAGGCGGGCGCCAGGCCGAACTGGGTGAAGCCGCACTTGGCGAGCACACGCTGCGAGGCCGCGTTGTCCACGAGGGTGCCCGCCTCCAGGCGGTGCAGGCCGAGGCGCGCGTCGGCGGCGGCGCACACCGCCTCGACGGCGGCGGTGGCGAGGCCGCGGCCGACGTACCCGACGTCGATCCAGTAGCCGAGGTTCGCGCTGCGGAACGGGCCCAGGGTGATGTTCGACAGCGTGATGCCGCCGACGGCCGTGGGCCGCGCGGCGGCCGTGTCCCACAGCAGCCAGCGCGCGGTCAGGCCCGCCGCCCGCTGCTCCTCGTACCGGCGCAGGCGCGCCTCCTGGCCGCGCGGCGTGAAGTACTCCTCCGGGCGGACGGGCTCCCACGGTTCGAGGTGGGCGCGGCTGCGGCGGCAGGCCTCGGCGAGGGGCACGGCGTCCGCGGCCGTGGCGGGGCGCAGGGCGACGGTGTCGGTCAGGCGTGCCGGGTCCAGGCGCACGGGGCCGCTCACATGCCGCCCGCGACGCGCAGGACCGCGCCCGTCGCGTACGAGGCGTCGTCCGACAGGAGCCAGGACACGGCGCCGCCGATCTCCTCGGGGCGGCCGGAGCGGCCCAGGGGGATGGTGTCCGCGAGCTTCGCGGGGCGCTGCGGGTCCTCGTGGAACTCGGTCCAGATCACGCCCGGGGCCACGCAGTTGACGCGGATGCCGAGCGGGGCGACCTCCTTGGCGAGGCCGACGGTCATGGCGTCCACGGCGGCCTTCGTCGCGGCGTAGTGGACGTACTGGCCGGGGCTGCCGAGGGTGGCCGCGGCCGAGGAGACGTTCACGATCGCGCCGCCGCCGGTGGCGGTCATGTCGCGCACGGCGCGGCGGGCGCAGAGCAGGTAGCCGAGGACGTTGACGTCGATCGCGCGGCGCATGCCGTCCGCGTCGGCCTCGGCGAGGGGGCCGTTGGGGCCGCTGACGCCCGCGTTGTTCACCAGTCCCGCGACCGGGCCGAGTTCGGCGGCGGCGGTGTCGAAGAGGCGGTCCACGTCGTGCTCGTCGGCCGTGTCGAGGGCGACGGTGACGCAGCGGCGGCCGGTGGCGCGGACGGCCTCGGCGGCCCGCCCGGCGGCGGCCTCGTCCGAGCGGTAGCCGAGGGCTATGTCGTGGCCGTCGTGGGCGAGGCGGAGCGCGACGGCGGCGCCGATGCCACGGCTGCCGCCGGTGATCACGGTTACTTTCACGGGGTGCCTCCGGCCGTACGGGATCTTGTGGCCGCAGTCTACGAGGGCGGGCGAGGGCGGGGCCCGGGGGCGGTCCCCCGGGCCCCGGCGCTCACGTCAGGGCGCGAGGCACCCCGTGGGGTTCGGCAGCTCGGGCGGCACCGTCACGCTCGACAGGTCGAGGAGAGCGGTCGCTTCGGTGACGACGCAATTGGGGTCCGGCACCGCGTTGGCGGGTGCGGTGAGCACCCCCAGCAGGGCGAGTGTTCCGACGGCGAGGGCAGCGATACGACGCATCGGCATCCTTTCCAGGTGCGAATGTGTTCATGACGCCCGCAGAGCTGCCCGACGCCGTGTCCCGGTATGCCCCGCTCACCCGGACGGGGCTGCCGAATCGATCCCGCACCCACCCTGAGGAGGGACGGCCGCGCGTTACACCTGCTCCGGCACCGTTTCCTCGGCCGGGAGGCTGTCCATGAAGGAGCTGACCGAGAAGACCGCGTTGCCGGGCCCCGCGGGACCGTACCCGGGCGGCGAGGAGAGGCCGAACTCCGCCATGGTCGCGCGGTACTCCTGGAGCAGGCGCACGTGGTACTCCAGCGGTGCGCCCAGCGGGTTGGCCTTGCCGAGCGGCGTGGTGGGCTCCGGGCACCAGGTGGTGAAGCGCGGGGTGATGCCGTGGCCCATGAAGTAGCGCAGGCCCTCGACGGTGGAGTCGATGGCCTCGTCGACGGTCGTGAAGCCGAAGGGCTCGGCCATCTCGACACCCGCCACGAAGTTCGGGATGACGTTGCGCGGCCCGAAGACCTCGGCGGAGTCCAGGATGCGGCGGTGCCACTCGTCGCGGCCGACGTAGCGCTCCTTGCCCGGGCAGTAGAGCTCGAACAGGCGGCGGTCCCACACCTCGTAGTTCGGGTGGTAGATGCGCACGCCGTAGTCGTGGAAGCGCTGGACGTCCTCCTTGGGCAGCGCCTGGGCGACGACCTTGCCGATCCAGCGGCCGGGGAAGCGCTCCTCGATGGCCTTCGCGTACTGGCCGTAGAAGTCGGCCTCGTCCTTGCCGCCGACCCGCGAGGTGACGGCGCCGCCGGTGAGCGTGTACGCGGTGGACGCCTTCGCGGTGTCGTACCGGTCGATGATCTCCAGCGCCTCCAGGACCTCCTCGACGGGCTTGACGCCCGTGTAGGGGCGGCCCGCCGCCTTGTGCTGGCGCCAGTTGTGGTTGATGTCGCAGTACTGGCACTCCTCCTTGGCGCCGAAGTACTGGCAGACCCGGAAGACGGTGAGGTAGATCAGGTAGCCCCACTGGATGGTGGGGGCCACCTCCATGACGGACTTGCCGTTCGCGAGCTTGTGCCGGTAGTACTCCGGCATCGGCGGCACGCCGACGTCGGAGATCCGCTGCCCGTCCAGGTAGAGCCCGAGCAGGCCGTCGCGGTCGGCGGCCACGCGGTACGGCGAGGACGGGTTGACCCGTACCGACACCACGGTGCGGCGCAGCTCGTAGGGGCCGCCGGTCAGGACGATCTCCTCCGGCGGGCGGCGCAGGGCGGCGGCGCCGAGCTCGGGCAGCGTGCCGTGGTCGAAGGAGAAGATGAAGTACGACTTGGGCTTGACGTCGCCGGAGGCCTCGTTGGCGCTGTCGCTGAGCGCCGACTCGTCGAAGGCCACGCCGCCGCGCAGCAGGTCCTCCTTGATCACGGCCTCGCGCGGCACCTGCGGGTGCCGCTGCATGAGTCCTTCGATCAGCTCCGTACGCCTGGGCATGGGGCGGGCACCTCGGTCCTGTCTGGTTTGCTCTTTTTGTCCGAATTGTTCAGTTGTGGCCGATGTGCAGGGGGTCGCCCCGCACAGGCACCACGCTAATACCGGCGCCCGGGCCGGTCGCCGCCGCCCTCGCGGAGCGGGAACCTCCGCGGCGGGGCCGCGCGTTGCTCTGGTGATCGCCCGGCCGACGCGGGCGGTGTCCGACCCGACCGACAGGCGGCGCCCATGAACGACCTGGTCCCGGGGGGCAACGTGCCCCTGCCGGACGGCCTCCTGACGCTGCGCGTGCCCGGCCCCTTCGACCTGTCCGCCCTGGTCACCGACCAAGGCGGCAAGGTCGCGGGCGACGCGGACTTCGTGTTCTACAACCAGCCCGCCGCGCCCGGCGCCCGGCTGAGCGGCGACGTGCTCACGGTCGACCCCCGCCGGCTGCGCCCGGGCGCCGACCGCGTCACGCTGGTCGTCAGCCCGGCCGAGCCCGGCACCCCGCTGGGGCGCCTGCCCGCCGTCGCCCTCCAGGTCGGCGGCGCGCGCGGGGAGGCGGTCGCGCGGTTCGCCCCGCCCCGTCTCGGGCCGGAGACCGTCCTGCTGCTCGCCGAGATCTACCGCCGCGGCACCGCCTGGAAGCTCCGCGCCCTCGGCCAGGGGTACGCGGACGGGCTCGCGGGCGTGGCGCGGGACTTCGGGCTCGACGTGGCGGACGAGCCCGGCGTCGCCGCGAGCGAGGCCGTCACGGTGGTGATGGCGCGGCCCCTGGTGGCCGTGCCCGCTGCCCCGCCGCCCCAGGCGCCCGCCCCCGCGCGGGCGCCGGACCGTGCCGCGCCGCCGGGCCCGCTCCAGGACTTCCTCGCCCGGGTGAACGCCGCGCGTGCCGCCGCCGGTGCGCCCGCCGTCACCCTGGACGCCCGGCTCACCGCCGCCGCCCGCGCGCAGGCGGCGGGCATGGCGGCGCGCGGGGCCCTCGGCTCGGAGGGCCCGGACGGCACCTCGCTGCACCAGCGCGTCACGGCGGCCGGTTACGTGTACCTGACGGTCGGCGAGCACCTGGTGTCGGGGCCGCGCACCCCGGCCGACTTCCTCGACTACTGCCTGCGGGGCGGTGACTCCCGGCGGACCGTCCTGGAGCGGGCCCACACCCACGTCGGGCTGGGGCAGGCGCCCGGCGGCCGCTCCGGCGACGTGTTCTGGACGGCGGTGTGGGCGGAGCCGTTCACGCCGCGGGGGCTCGACCGGTTCGCGGCGGAGGTCCTCGCGCTCACCAACGGCCACCGTGCGGCGGCCGGGCTGCGTCCCCTCGCGGCGGACCCGCGCCTGACCGCGGCCGCGCAGGCGCACAGCGACGACATGGTCGCCCGCGCGTTCTACTCCCACACCGCGCCGGACGGCAGCGAGCCGTGGCACCGGGCCGCGGCGGCGGGCAGCGCGCACCGCGCCGTCGGGGAGAACATAGCCTGCGGCCAGCGCTCGCCCGCCGAGGTCGTGCGGGGCTGGATGGACAGCCCGGGGCACCGGGCCAACATCCTCAAGCCCGCGTTCACGCACCTTGGGGTGGGGTTCGCGGGTGGGGGGCGGGCGGGTACGTATTGGACGCAGCTTTTCGGGGGCTGAACGCTGCGCTGTGCTGGGGCGGGGGTGTGCGCTGCCCTGTCTGTGTTGGTTGTCGGCTGCGGACCGTCCCTGGCTGGGCGCGCAGTTCCCCGCGCCCCTTGCGGGGCGCCCAGCACTCGGGGCGGTTTCTGGCTGGGCGCGCCGTTCCCCGCGCCCCTTCGGGGCGGTCCTCACCGGCTCCTAGTGAGAGATCGGGACCGGCATTCCCGTGTGGGCCGATGTGTAGCTTGCTGTCACTATGCGGAGGGTGCGGAGGGCCGATTCGCCGTCGGGCACCGTGGGGCCGTCGGGGGCGGGGCCGTGGAGGAAGGCGTGCAGCATGCGTTCGTCCAGGTTCACGCCGAAGGGCAGTTCCACGCCGCGGGCGTCGCGCTCGCTGTAGCCGTGGACCTTCTGGTCGAACGCGTCCATCTCCAGCGTCGCGTGCTCGCCGACCACGGTCATCTCCAGGCCGCCCCAGGAGTGGTGCGAGCGGGGGTGGGACCAACTGCAGTCGATGGTGACGACGGTGCCGTTGTCGTAGGCCACGGTGACCAGGCCGCTGGTCTCCACGTCCGTCTCGCCCTCGTACAGGAGGTTGTTGGTCTGCGCGTACACCTCCAGCGGGCGGGCCCCGAAGAGGTCGTCGACCAGGTCGGCGATGTGGACGGTGTGGTCCATGAGCGCGCCCCCGCCCGCGAGTTCGCGGTCGGCGAACCAGCGGCGCGCGCGGGTCGGCAGGTGCCCGTTGTTGGCGCCGGACACGGTGAGGACCCGGCCGGTGTCACCGGCGGCGACCGCGCGTTTGACGGCCGCGTACGCCGGGCTGAAGCGCACCGGGTGCGCCACGGCGAGCCGGACCCCGGCGGCGCGGCACGCGGCGACCATGGCCTCGCCGTCCGCCACGGTCGTGGCGAGGGGCTTCTCGCACAGCACGTCCACGCCCTGCGCGGCGGCGCGCTCGACGAGCGGGCGGTGCCGGGCGTTCTCCGAGCAGACCAGCACGGCGTCGGGCCCCCAGGCGAAGGCCTCGTCGTAGGTGTCCGCGTACGGGACGCCGAGGGAGGCGGCGAGCGCGGCGCCGCGCACCTCGCCGGGGGCGGCGGACCCGGTGTCCGGGTCGCTGCCGAGGACCTCCACGCCCGGCATGGCGCGCAGCAGCCGCAGGTACGCGGCCGCGTGGACGTGGGCGAACGACAGGACGGCGACCTTCAGCACGCGGACTCCTTCTGCTCGGCGGGCAGGTCGACGGCCCGGCCCGTGCGGCTCGACTCGATGGCGGCGCAGGCGACGCGTACCGCCGCCACCCCGTCGGCGGCGCCCACCCGGGGCACGAGCCCCGGGTCGTCCCAGGAGGCGGCGAACTCGCGCAACTGGGTGAGGTAGGGGCTCTCCGTCATGGGCGTCGACGGGATGCCCTCGTTCGGGGCGCGTACGCCCTGCGCGGTGATGCGGAAGCCGGGCACGGCGGCCGAGTCGTGGTGCAGCAGCCCGTCGGACCCGGCGACCCGGAAGGTCGTGCGGAACGGCTGGTCGGGCAGGCCCCACAGGCCGCTCACGTGGGTGATCGCGCCGGACGCGTGGGTGAGCACGGCGGTGGCGGCGACGACCTCGGCGGGGGTGCCGGTGGCGCGCTCGGCGCCGCGGGTGAGGGCGTGCACCCGTACCACCTCGCCCGCGACCCAGCGGGCGATGTCGATGTCGTGCACCATCAGGTCCAGGAGCACGCCGCCGGACTGGGCGGGGTCCCCGAACCACGGCGCCCACTGCGGGCGCGCGCTGCCGCGGGTGAAGCGCAGCACGGCGAGCCGGCCGAGGTCGCCGTGGGCCACGGCCGCGCGCAGGGTCGCGTACGCGGGGAAGTAGCGCACCACGTGGGCGGGGTGCAGGTGGACGCCCGCCGCCGCGGCGGCCGCGGCCACCTCCTCGGCCTCCCGCACGGTCAGGGCGAGCGGCTTCTCGCAGACGACGTGCCGCCCGGCGGCGATCGCGGCGAGCGCCAGCTCCCCGTGGGTGGGCGTGGGGGTGCAGATGTCCACGGCGCGGCAGCGGTCGAGCAGGTCGGCGAGGGTGGGCACGGCGGTGACGGCGTGGCCGCGTCCGGCGTACTCGGCGGCCAGCTTCTCGGCCGAGCCGTCCTGGGTGTACACGCTGACGGTGGCACCCAGGGCGAGCCAGCCGGGCAGGTGGGCGCGGGCGATGCCGCCCGCGCCGAGCAGACCGATGGAAAGCGGTGGCATGAGGGCGGTGGCCCCTCTCTGTTCGGCGGCGGGTCCGTTCCTTGCGGTGGCTGTGTCCGGGCGGTACGGCGGCTGTGTCCGGGCGCGGTACGGCGGCGGTCGCGGTTGCGGCCGGGGCGCGTGCCGGGCCGTCGACGGTGCCGGGCGGGTCAGCTCTTCACCCCGGAGGAGGCGACGCTCTGCACGAAGTGCCGCTGGAGGAAGACGTAGACGAGCAGCATCGGCAGGCTCGCGATCAGGGAACCGGCCATCATCACCGGGTAGTTGGTCTCATACTGGCCCTCCAGGGAGGTCAGGCCCGCGCTGATCGGCATGGCCTCGGGGTCGGTGTTGACGATGAGGGGCCACAGCAGGTCGTTCCAGGCCGCCATGGCGGTGATGACGGCGAGCGCGGCGAGGGCGGGCCGGATCAGCGGGAGCATGACCGACCAGAAGATGCGGAAGGAGCCCGCGCCGTCGATGCGGGCGGCCTCCTCCAGCTCCCGGGGCAGCGTGAGGAACGCCTGGCGCAGCAGGAAGGTGCCGAAGGCGCTGAACATGCCGGGCAGGAAGAGCGCGGGCGCCGAGTTCAGCAGCCCGAAGCTCTGGATGATGTCGTACTGCGGCAGCACGAGCAGGGAGCTCGGCACCATCAGGACGGAGAGGAAGAGGCCGAACAGCAGGTCGCGGCCCTTGAAGCGCATCCGTGCGAACGCGTAGGCGGCCAGGGAGCAGAACACGAGCTGGCCGGCGGTGCGGCCCACGGTGTTGATGGCGCTGTTGGTGAGCATCTCGCGGAACGGCAGCGCCGTGAACACCTCGTCGAAGCTGGACCACTTCCAGTCCTCGGGCAGGAACGTCGGCGGGACGCGCGAGACCTCCGCGAGCGACTTCAGGGCGGTGAGGAGCTGCCAGCAGAACGGGAAGATCATCACGAGCGCGCCGAGGGAGAGCACGAGGTGGGTGGCGACGGACCCGGGGCGCGGGCGGGGGCGCCGCGTCCGCTGCGGGGGGCCGCCGGGCGCCGGATCACCGGTCCGCGCCGGAAAGAACGTGCCACCGCGCGCGGTCGAGTCACCCATAGTGCACCCACCTCTTCTGGAGCCGGAACTGGAGGTACGTGAGGGCCGCGATGAGCAGCATCAGGAGGAAGGCGAGGGCGGCCGCGGCGCCCTGGGCGTTCTCCATGAAGGCCCACTTGTAGAAGAGGCCGACGACGGATTGGGTGTCGCCGACGGCCGGGTTCTTCTCGCCCATCATGATGTAGATCAGGTCGAAGACCTGGAGCGACTGGATCATGCAGATGACGGACGCGAAGAAGATCGTGGGGCTGAGCAGCGGCAGGGTGATGGTGAAGAACCGCCGCACCGCGCCGGCGCCGTCCAGCTCGGCGGCCTCGTAGTAGTCCTGCGGGATGCCCTTGATGCCGGCCATGAAGAGGATCAAGTAGTAGCCGGTGGTGGACCAGACCATGACGGCGCCGATGGCGAAGACGGCCGTCGAGGGGTCGGAGACCCAGTAGCGGCGGTCCACGCCGAACCAGCCGAGCACCTCGTTCAGGAGCCCGAAGTCGCCGTTGTAGAGCCAGTTCCACACCAGGCCCACGGCGACGGGCAGAGTGACGAACGGGACGAAGTACAGGGCCCGGTAGAGCGGCACGGCGCGCAGGCCGCGGCGGTTGAGCAGGGAGGCGACGACGAGGGCGAGCGGCAGGGCCGTCAGCCCGATGCCGCAGTAGAGGACGGTGTTGCCGAGGGCCTGCCAGACGGTGACGTCCTTGACGACGCGGGCGTAGTTGTCGCCGCCGACCCAGGTGTGGCCGCCGAAGGGGCCGAACTCGGTGAAGCTGAAGTAGAACGTCTGGATCATCGGCCAGAAGTAGAAGAGCGCGAAGCCGAGGCCGAGCGGCGCGACGAACAGGTAGGCGGTGCGCTGGTCGCGGCCGGCGGGGCCGGTGCCCGCGGCGCGGGCGGCGCGCCGGTCGGCGGCCTTCGCGGCGGCGGTCGCGGGGAAGACACTCATGTGTCGCGCTCCTCCTTCAGGGCCCGGTCCATCTGCTCGCCGAGGGTGCGCGCGGCCTCCTCGACACCGCCCTTGCCGCTGAACGCGGCGCCCAGGAGCGGGTATTGGAGGTTCTCCCAGACGGCGGTGTTCTTCGAGCTGGGGTAGGGGGCGCCGTACTCCTTCATGTCGATGAAGTGCCGGAGGTCGAACTCCGGCATCGACGAGATCCAGGCGTCCTGCGTGCCCGCGTAGCTGGAGATCGTCACGCCCGACTCGGCCTGGATCACGGCGGCCTCGCGACCCGCCATGAAGTGCACGAACTTCCAGGCCGCCGTCTTCTTGTCGCTCTTGGCGGAGACGACGTTGGCGAGGCCGTGGATGACGGTGGCCCGCTCGCGGCCCTTGGGCAGGACGGTGACGCCGCCGTGGTCCTTCAGCGCGGGCACCGCGTACATCTGCCCGGCCATCGCGGACAGGTCGTTCACCATGGCCGCCTTCTCCGACCAGAAGCGCACCCGGCCGATGTTCTCCACCATCGCGCTCTGCGGCGGCGACCAGCCGCGGTCGATCATGTCGGTGAGGAAGCGCAGGCCCTCGATGGTCCGCTCGTCGCCGAAGCCGGAGCGGCCGTCGCGCAGGACGTAGCCGCCGGCGCCGAACACGGCGGGGTAGATGACGATCTGCCGCTGCATCTCGGCGGCGTAGCCGTGCACCCGCTCGCGCGGATTGGTCAGCTCGGCGGCGGCGTCGCGCAGGTCGTCCCAGGTCCACGTGGTGTCGGGGTAGGGGACGCGCGCCTTGTCGAAGAGGTCCTTGTTGTACCAGAGCCCGATGGTGTCGAAGTCCTTCGGGATGCCGTACTGGGTGCCCCGGTACGCGTAGAGCCGTACGAGCTGCCGGGGGTGGCGGTCCAGCGGTGTGCCGTCGCGCCGGATGTGCTCGGACAGCGGCTCCAGGACGCCGTGGGCGGCGTAGAGCTGGAAGTTGACGGCGTTCATCCAGAACACGTCGGGGGCGGTGCCGCCGCGCATCGAGGTCTTCAGCGTGGTCCAGTAGGTGGCCCACGGGGTGAGCTCGATGCGCACGGATATCCCGGGGTTCCGCCGCTCGAAGGCGGCGATGATCTTCTTCATGCCCGGGACCTGCGCCGGGTCCCACATGCCGTACGAGAGGGTGGTGCGGCCGCCGCTCTCGCTGCCGCCGCCCTGGTCCGAGCAGGCGGCGAGCACGGGTGCCGACGCGGCCGCCAGGCCAGAGCAGAGGAGGGTCCTCCTGCGCATACGCGCCTCCGCTTCGGGTCGGTTCGGGGGTGAGGGGACCGGCGGGCTAGTCCGCCGGGTCCGCGAGCAGTTCCTCCTCCACGCGGTCGAGGGCCTTGCGTACGGCGCCGAGGGCCACGCCGCGCTCGCCGAGCGTGCTCAGCGCGACGCGCGGCAGGTGCAGTGTCAGCGGGCGCAGCCGCTCCTCGAGGAGCGGCACCAGGTGGGAGCCGAGCGGTGTGGCGCCGCCGGTGAGCACGATCAGCTCGGGGTCGACGGCGAGCGCGAGGGCGGCGATGCCGGGCGTCAGACGGTCGGCGAAGTCCGCGGTGGCGGCGAGCGCCCGCGGGTCCGCGGCGTCCGCGGCACGCGCGAGCGCGGCCACCTCCGACTCGCCCGGCCGGCGCGGGCCCGGCCAGGCGAGGGCGTCCTGCGCGGTGTTCAGGCCGAGCAGCGGCAGCAGGCCGAGTTCCCCGGCGCCACCCCGGCCGCCGCGGTGCAGCCGCCCGCCGATGGCCAGGGCGCAGGACACGCGGTGGCCGGTGAGCACGCACACCACGTCCCCCGCGAGCGTGGCGGCGCCCTGCCAGCGCTCGGCGAGGACGGCGAGGTTGACGTCGTTCTCGACGAGGGTGTGGCCGGGCTCGCCGTCGGCGAGGTGGCGCCCGAGGTCGACGCCGGACCACTCGGGCACGACGACGGAGGTGACGTGGCCGCCCGTGTCGACGACGCCGGGGACGCCGACGCACCGCGCGCGCACCGCGTCGCGGCGGGCGCCGTGCGCGGCGAGGAAGTCCTCCATGGAGCGCTGGAGCAGCGCGAGGCGGGGGCCGCCGCCCATCGCCGGGTCGATGTCCGCGCGCTCGTGGGCGAGGACGGTGCCGCCGAGGTCGGCCAGGAGCAGCACCATCTTGTGCAGCCCTATATCGGCGCCGAGCACGTACCCGGCCTCGGCCCGGAAGCGGAACCGCCGCGCGGGCCGGCCCCGCGCCCGCTCCCCCGCGGCCGCCTCGGTGACCCAGCCCTGGGCGGTGAGGTCCTCCAGGGCCGCCTCCACGGTGGGCCGGGACAGGGCGGTTCCTGCGGCGAGTTCGGCGAGGGTCTGCGGGCTGCGGCGGTGCAGGGCGCGCAGGACGACCGTGGTGTTCAGGCGGCGCAGCCCGGCCAGGTCGTGGCCACGCGTCCGTTTACGCATCACTTCTGCACTCCGGACGTGGTGGTGGAGAGGCCTCGTGGACAGGCTCATGCCCGCCGGTCGAAGGGATTTGGGAGGAGAGTTGCAGAAAGACGCGGCAACGGGAAGACCCCGTGCGCGACTTTCGCCCGCGCCGGGCGGACGGGCGCGACCCGGGCCGCGCGCCGGTGGACGGGCCCCGTGCGCCCCGGCGCAGTCACCGCGGGCGCTGCGGGAGGCGGCCGGGTCCCGGTACGGTCCCGGTGCGGGACCGGACGGCCGGTCGGCCGTGAGCCGTCGGCCGATCGTCCGGCCGGACGATCGGCCGACGGCT
>NZ_BNBT01000016.1 GCF_014656095.1 Streptomyces longispororuber | reverse complement strand
ACCCGGAAGCTAAGCCTTACAGCGCCGATGGTACTGCAGGGGGGACCCTGTGGGAGAGTAGGACGCCGCCGAACTAAGATTGAGAAAAGCCGTGTTCCCGGAGTCGAAAAGACTCCGGGAATACGGCTTTTTTGTTTGTCGCGTCAGGTACCCCACCCGCACTGACGCCCGACAACTGGCGGTAGGGTCAGGGGGCATCATTCGCTCGTTCCCCACAGGAGGCCCCCGGGTGGAGGTCCAGGAGACGCGTGTCCAGACGGACCGGGTCCTCACCATCCCCAACATCCTCAGCATGGCGCGTCTCGTCGGCGTGCCGCTCTTCCTGTGGTTGATCCTCAGGCCCGAGTTCGGGGGCCCGAAGAGTGACGGCTGGGCACTGCTCGTCCTGGCGCTGAGCGGCGTCAGCGACTACCTCGACGGCAAGCTCGCGCGCCGGTGGAACCAGATCAGCAGCCTCGGCCGCATCCTCGACCCCGCGGCGGACCGGCTCTACATTCTGTCGACGCTGGTCGGCCTGACCTGGCGAGAGATTCTGCCGCTGTGGCTGACCGCCGTACTCCTCCTGCGCGAGCTGGTCCTGCTCGTGATGGTCGGGATCCTCCGGCGGCACGGCTATCCCCCGCCCCAGGTGAACTTCCTCGGGAAGGCCGCCACCTTCAACCTTATGTACGCCTTTCCGTTGCTGCTCCTCAGTGACGGAAGTGGCTGGATCCATACACTCGCTGCTATTTTCGGATGGGCGTTCGCCGGATGGGGTACAACCCTGTATTGGTGGGCAGGAGTCCTCTATGTGGTTCAGGTCCGCCGGCTTGTCAAGGCGGACACCATGGCCGATTGAGCCTCGCCCCTGCGTCAGCCGTAGCGGTTTGCGGGCCCGGAACAGTAGGGAACGGGCCAAATCCGGTGGGCTCGGTCGGCTCGATCGTCATCTATCGAGGAGGACGCTACCGACATGAAGGCCGTCGTGATGGCCGGGGGAGAGGGCACACGCCTGCGCCCCATGACCTCGAGCATGCCCAAGCCGCTCCTGCCGGTCGCCAACCGGCCGATCATGGAGCACGTGCTGCGCCTGCTGAAAAGGCATGGGCTCACCGAGACCGTAGTGACCGTCCAGTTCCTGGCGTCTCTCGTCAAGAACTACTTCGGCGACGGTGAAGAGCTCGGAATGGAGCTCACCTATGCCAATGAGGAGAAGCCACTCGGCACCGCCGGCAGCGTGAAGAACGCCGAGGAGGCGCTGAAGGACGACGCCTTCCTGGTCATCTCCGGTGACGCTCTGACCGACTTCGACCTCACCGAGCTGATCAACTTCCACAAGGAGAAGGGCGCACTCGTCACCGTCTGCCTGACGCGCGTCCCCAATCCGCTGGAATTCGGTATCACCATCGTCGACGAAGAAGGCAAGGTCGAGCGCTTCCTGGAGAAGCCGACCTGGGGCCAGGTCTTCTCCGACACGGTGAACACCGGTATCTACGTCATGGAGCCCGAGGTCTTCGACTACGTCGACCCCGATGTGCCGGTCGACTGGTCCGGGGACGTCTTCCCGCAGCTCATGAAGGAAGGCAAGCCGATCTACGGCTATGTCGCCGAGGGCTACTGGGAGGACGTCGGCACCCACGAGAGCTATGTCAAGGCACAGGCCGACGTCCTCGAAGGCAAGGTCGACGTCGAACTCGACGGTTTCGAGATCTCGCCCGGCGTATGGGTCGCCGAAGGCGCCGAGGTGCACCCGGACGCCGTGCTGCGCGGGCCGCTCTACATCGGTGACTACGCGAAGGTCGAGGCCGACGCGGAAATCCGTGAGCACACCGTCGTGGGCTCGAACGTGGTGGTCAAGAGCGGGGCCTTCCTGCACAAGACCGTGGTGCACGACAACGTGTACATCGGACAGCACAGCAATCTCCGCGGCTGTGTCGTCGGCAAGAACACGGACATCATGCGGGCGGCGCGGATTGAGGACGGCGCCGTCATCGGCGACGAATGCCTCATCGGTGAGGAATCGATCGTCCAGGGAAACGTACGGGTCTACCCGTTCAAGACGGTCGAAGCCGGCGCCTTCGTCAACACCTCCGTCATCTGGGAGTCCCGCGGCCAGGCGCACCTCTTCGGCGCGCGCGGGGTCTCCGGCATCCTGAACGTGGAGATCACCCCGGAGCTCGCGGTACGCCTCGCCGGCGCCTATGCCACGACCCTGAAGAAGGGTTCGACGGTCACCACCGCGCGTGACCACTCCCGTGGCGCCCGGGCGCTCAAGCGGGCCGTGATCTCCGCGCTGCAGGCCAGCGCCATCGACGTACGGGACCTGGAGAACGTGCCGCTGCCGGTGGCCCGGCAGCAGACGGCACGGGGCAGCGCCGGCGGCATCATGATCCGTACGACGCCCGGGGTGCCGGACTCCGTCGACATCATGTTCTTCGACGGGCAGGGAGCGGACCTTTCGCAGGCCAGCCAGCGCAAGCTCGACCGGGTGTACGCGCGCCAGGAGTACCGGCGCGCCTTCCCCGGAGAGATCGGTGACCTGCACTTCCCGTCCAGCGTCTTCGACTCGTACACCGGGTCGCTGCTGCGGAACGTCGACACGTCCGGCATCGCCGAGTCCGGGCTGAAGGTCGTCGTCGACGCGTCGAACGGCAGCGCCGGGCTCGTGCTGCCCAGCCTGCTCGGCAAGCTCGGAGTCGACGCGCTGACGATCAACCCGGGCCTCGACGAGTCGCGGCCCACCGAGTCCGCCGACGCCCGCAGAGCGGGGCTGATGCGGCTCGGCGAGATCGTGGCCTCGGCCCGCGCGGCCTTCGGCGTGCGCTTCGACCCCGTGGGCGAGCGGCTCTCCCTGGTGGACGAGAAGGGCCGCATCGTCGAGGACGACCGGGCGCTGCTGGTCATGCTCGACCTGGTGGCGGCCGAGCGGCGCAGCGGTCGCGTGGCGCTGCCCGTGACGACGACGCGGATCGCCGAGCAGGTCGCCGCGTACCACGGCACGCAGGTCGACTGGACGACCACGTCGCCGGACGACCTGACCCGGGTCGGACGCGGCGACTCGACGATCTTCGGCGGCGACGGGCGCGGCGGCTTCATCGTGCCGGAGTTCAGCAGCGTCTTCGACGGCACGGCCGCGTTCGTACGGCTCATCGGGCTCGTGGCGCGCACGCAGCTCACGCTCAGCCAGATCGACGCCCGGATCCCGCGCGCCCACGTGCAGCGCAGGGACCTCGCCACGCCGTGGGCCGTCAAGGGCCTCGTCATGCGCAGCGTCGTGGAGGCCGCGGGCGACCGGTCCGTGGACACCACCGACGGCGTACGGGTCGTGGAGGCGGACGGGCGCTGGGTGCTGGTGCTTCCCGACCCGGCGGAAGCGGTCACCCACCTGTGGGCCGAGGGTCCCGACGAGGCCTCGGCGCAGGCACTGCTCGACGAATGGGCGGCGGTCGTGGACAGCGCCGGCCGCTGAGCGCGCATATGTGCCGGACAGCACCCGTAAGTGGTGCTGTCCGGCACATCCGTGTGGGGCCATTCGGAGGTAGCGCCCGCGACGTGCGACGATGTGCGGCATGCCGCAGCAGCCCCCCGTTCGGAGCACCGTCCCGCGCGCCTCGCGCCCGGACGCTTCCATGTCGCTGCTCACCACCGTCATGGACCACAGCCTGGACGAGGGGTACGCGGAAGCCGCCGCACGCAAGAAGGAATCCGGCACGACCGGGGTGCCCAAGACCCTCCGGGCGAAGCTCGGGCTCGCGCTCGGCCTGGTGCTCGCCGCGCTCGTCGTGACCGTCGGTGCGGCCCAGGCGCGCATAGCGGCCCCCGTCCTCGCCAAGGAGCGCGCCGAACTGATCGACCGGGTCGAGGCGGCGACCACCGACGCGGACGACCTCGAGGACGAGGTCGACGACCTGCGCAACGACGTCAACGCCCGGCAGCGGGCCGCGCTGCGCGAACACGGCGGCGGCAAGGCCGATTTGGTCTCCCTGCTGTCCGGCGCGACGCCGGTGCGCGGTCCCGGTGTCCGGCTCGTCGTCAACGACAAGAAGGAAGCCGATCAGGGCGGCGGCGGACCCCGGGACAACGGCGGCTTCTCCGACACCGGCCGGGTGCGTGACCGGGACATGCAGCGCGTCGTCAACGGCCTGTGGCAGTCCGGTGCCGAGGCCATCGCCATCAACGACCAGCGGCTGACGGCACTGTCGGCCATCAGGGCGGCCGGTGACGCGATACTGGTCGACAACAAGCCGCTGGTGCCGCCGTATACGGTGCTCGCGGTGGGCGACGGACAGCAGTTGAGCACCAGGTTCCAGAACAGCCCCGACGGCCAGTATCTGCATGCTCTCCAGGAGAACTTCGGTATCCGCACCAGCATCTCCGTGGCGGACGACCTCCGGTTGCCGGCCGCGCCCAGTGTGACCGTACGAACAGCAGAGCCGAAGGCAGGGAAGAGCGCATCGTGATCGCCGTACTGGGCCTCGTCGTGGGAGTCGTGGCCGGATTGTTGGTCCGGCCCGAGGTACCCGCGGTGGTCGAGCCGTATCTTCCGATCGCCGTGGTGGCAGCGCTCGACGCGGTGTTCGGCGGTCTGCGGGCGATGCTCGACGGGATCTTCGACGACAAGGTCTTCGTGGTGTCGTTCCTGTCGAACGTGGTGGTGGCCGCGCTCATCGTCTTCCTCGGGGACAAGCTGGGCGTGGGCGCCCAGCTCTCGACGGGGGTCGTCGTGGTCCTCGGCATCCGCATCTTCTCCAACGCCGCGGCCATCCGCCGGCACGTCTTCCGGGCGTGAGGCCGATGAGCTCGCTCAGCCCCCGGAACGGCGACGACACGCCCGGCGACGGCCCCCGCAAGGCACTGCCCCCGGAGATCCCGGTGCCGCCCCGCGGGGCCGGTGACGAGGCCGGGGACGCGCGGACCGGGCCGGCGCCGCTGACCGGCCGCCAGCGGCTCGTGAAGGGACTGTGGCCGCCGCGTCTCACCCGCGCGCAACTCATCGTGGCGCTGCTGCTGTTCGTGCTCGGCCTGGGTCTGGCGATCCAGGTGCGGTCCACCAACGACAGCAGTGACGCGCTGCGCGGCGCGCGACAAGAAGATCTTGTGCGCATCCTCGATGAACTGGATGACCGTACTCAGCGTCTGGAAGATGAGAAGCGGCGACTCGAGGAACAGCGCACCGGCCTCGAGAGCAGCTCGGACCAGGCCGAGGAGGCCCGCAAGCAGACCGCCGAGAGGGAACGGCAACTCGGCGTCCTGGCGGGCACCGTGGCCGCCCAGGGGCCCGGCATCACGCTGACGATCGACGACAAGAAGGGGACGGTGGAGGCCAACATGCTGCTCGACGCCATCCAGGAGCTGCGCGCCGCGGGCGCCGAGGCCATCCAGGTCAACGACGTACGGGTGGTGGCCGGCACCCATCTCTCGGACGCGGCGGGCGGCGGTGTGCGCGTGGACGGCCGTAAGGTCGCCGAGCCCTACCGTTTCAAGGTCATCGGCAAGCCCCAGGACCTGGAGCCCGCGCTCAACATCCCCGGCGGTGTGGTGCAGACTCTGGAGAAGGAGCAGGCCACGGTCACTGTCGCACGTACGGAGAAGATCGTCGTGGATGCCTTGCGACCGGCGAAGCGGCCTGACTACGCTCGGTCGTCCTCCCAGTGAGGCGGGGTCGCATGGGGGCCGGCGGTCCCGGGCATGAGGTTGCGGGGGGTCGGCGCACGCGGGACGCGGTGCGTGGTGGAAACTGTTTGGCGGCTCCGGACGTTGTGAGGATGTCGGTGTCGCCCATGTACGCCGGTGTGTGCAATCAGGGTTCGTCCTGCCCCACGGGCGGGTCTGTTTCGGTCAAGGGGAATCGCCCGTGAAGTTGTTTGCGAAGTTGTTCGGCAAGAGTACGCGTGACGACGCCCGCCACCGCGCGGCGCGTAAGGGAGACGTGCCCGAGACCCAGGTGGGCGAGCGCCCGCTGTTCCGGGACCAGGTGGGTGGTCCGGGTGGAGACATTTCGGGCGGACAGGGCGCGTCGTCTGTTGACCCTGCCAGTTCCGGCCGCATAGGTTTCGGGGATCCGTCAACCTCAGGTACGGGTGGAGGGTTTACCCAGGACCCGTACGCGTCCCATGCCCCGTCGGGGCAGCCGCGGCAGGAGGATCCGTCCATGTCGGCCCTGGTGTGTCAGAGGTGCGGCAACCGCAACGCGCAGGCCAGCCGGTTCTGCTCCAACTGCGGTGCGCCGCTGCGGCCCGGGGCGGTGAGCGAGCGTCCGTCCGAGACCACGTCGACGATCTCCATCTCCGGCCTGGAGGCCTACGACGCCGAGACCACGGGTCAGACGCCGTCCCCGGCGCTGTCGCCCGAGGCCCAGGCCGCCGTGGACGCGCTGCCGCTCGGCTCGGCGCTGCTCGTGGTCCGGCGCGGGCCGAACTCGGGCAGCCGCTTCCTGCTGGACGGCGACCTGACGACGGCGGGGCGCCACCCGCAGAGCGACATCTTCCTGGACGACGTGACCGTGTCGCGCCGCCACGTGGAGTTCCGTCGCGCCGCGGACGGCAGCTTCACCGTCGCCGACGTCGGCAGCCTCAACGGCACGTACGTGAACCGGGAGCGGATCGACTCCGTCGCCCTGTCCAACGGCGACGAGGTCCAGATCGGCAAGTACCGACTGGTCTTCTACGCGAGCCAGCGGGGCATCTGAACCACCCCCAGGAAGGCCCATGCTGCACACACCGAGGGGCGGTGCCGGGAGCGGCACCGCCGCTGCGGACGACCGGCTGATGAGCATCGGCGCGGTGCTGAACGTGTTGCGTGACGAGTTCCCCGAGGTCACCATCTCCAAGATCAGGTTCTTGGAGTCGGAGGGCCTCGTGGAACCGCAGCGCACCCCGTCCGGGTACCGCAAGTTCAGCCCCGAGGACGTCGAACGCCTGGCGTATGTGCTGCGGGTGCAGCGCGACCACTACCTCCCGCTGAAGGTCATCCGCGAGCAGCTCGACGCGATGGAGCGGGGGGAGCAGGTCACGCTGCCCTCGGTGGGGCAGCAGCGGGACGGGAGCGACGACGCCCCGCCCGGTGAGCACGAGGAGCGCACCGCCGCCCGAGTGGGGCGGGACGCCCTCCTCGCCGCCGTCGAGGCCGAGGAGGGCCAACTGGCGGAGTGGGAGGCGTACGGCCTGATCGCGCCGCTGCCGGACGGCAGCTACGACGCCGATGCCGTGACCGTGGCCGCGCTCGTCGTCGAGCTCGGACGGTTCGGCATCGAGCCACGGCATCTGCGGGCCATGAAGGCCGCGGCGGAGCGGGACGCAGCCCTCGTCGACCAGATCGTGGCGCCCCTGCGCCGGCACCGCAATCCGCAGACCAGGGCCCATGCGGAAGCACGTACGAAAGAGCTCGCGGGGCTCACGGGCAGGCTGCACACGGCGCTCGTGCACAGTGCCCTGGGTGTGCGGCCGCGCTGACTCGGCGGGTGCCCGACTACCCAAACCTGCCGGGCACGTCCTAGGGTTGCTGTGTGAACGAGCTCGACGTCGTAGGTGTCCGGGTCGAAATGCCCTCCAACCAGCCGATCGTGCTCCTGCGTGAAGTGGGAGGCGACCGGTACCTCCCCATCTGGATCGGACCAGGGGAGGCGACCGCCATCGCCTTCGCACAGCAGGGCATGGCCCCCGCGCGGCCGCTGACGCACGACCTTTTCAAGGACGTGCTGGAGGCCGTGGGTCAGGAGCTCACCGAAGTGCGCATCACCGACCTGCGGGAAGGCGTGTTCTACGCCGAGCTGGTCTTCGCCAGCGGGGTCGAGGTGAGCGCCCGTCCCTCGGACGCCATAGCGCTGGCGCTGCGCACCGGGACGCCGATCTACGGCAGTGACGGGGTGCTGGACGACGCGGGCATCGCCATCCCGGACGAGCAGGAGGACGAGGTGGAGAAGTTCCGCGAGTTCCTCGACCAGATCTCGCCCGAGGACTTCGGTACCAGCAGCCAGTGACAGCCGGGCGTCGTGAGCGGCCGCCGAGAGGCCCGCTCCGGAGCATTCGGCTAGCCTTTCCCCGCGGCAGGGGACGCGAAACCACTCGCAGGGTGATTATCACTCGGCGTGGCGAGTGTGGCGATCGTTGACGAGCCCCTGGCGACTGCCTACCGTCGATGAGGCAGGTCAAGGACGGAGGTCGGCGTGAGAAGCAGCGGCGACGGTACAGCGGTGGGCGGTTCGTATCCGCTGCACGGCGGCTCGGCCGAACCCCCTTCGAGGCGCCCGGTGGCGCTCCACGGTAATGGCAGCCCGTCCGCACCGGAAGACCGGACGCAGCAGCCCGAGCGGGATCGCATCGGTTACCGCGGCCCCACGGCGTGCGCGGCGGCGGGCATCACGTACCGGCAACTCGACTACTGGGCGCGCACCGGGCTCGTGGAGCCCAGCGTGCGCGCGGCGGGCGGCTCCGGGACGCAGCGGCTCTACAGCTTCCGCGATGTCGTCGTGCTGAAGATCGTGAAGCGCTTCCTGGACACCGGCGTCTCGCTGCAGAACATCCGCACCACCGTGCAGCACCTGCGGGACAGCGGCTTCCAGGACCTGGAGCGCACGACGCTGATGAGCGACGGCGCGACGGTGTACGAGTGCACGTCGCCCAGCGAGGTGCACGAGCTGCTCCAAGGTGGCCAGGGTGTCTTCGGGATCGCCGTGGGCGTCGTGTGGCGGGACGTCGAGGCCGCGCTGTCCCAGTTGCACGGGGAACGGGTCGACACGGGGGAGACGCTGGTCGGACACCACCCGGGCGACGAGCTGGCGCGGCGGCGGAACCGGGCCGTATGAGGGCCTGAGGGCCGCGTGCGGGCCTAGGGTCGGCCGGCGCCGGGTTGGTGCGAGGGCGGGTCCGCGCGGCGCGCAGGGGGCCGTGTGCGCCCTCGTGGTGCGCTGGTCCGCGCTGTCGGCGGGGTTCCTCGGTGATGCCTGGGCTGAGAGCCATGGGCCCTTTGCTGCCTGTGTGCCGACTGATGCCTGTGTTCCGACTGATGCCCGTGTGCCGACGGTGCTTCGGCCGTGCCCGGTCGTGCACTGTCAGCCGGTGGGCCTGGTCCAGGGCATTGTCAGTGGCGTAGGGCAGCATCAGAGGTGTGAGAACCGCGCCGACGATCCTGCATCTCGACATGGATGCCTTCTACGCGTCAGCCGAGCAGGCCGCGAAGCCGAGCCTGCGCGGCAAGGCCGTCGTGGTCGGCGGGCTGGGGCCGCGCGGGGTCGTGGCGACGGCGTCCTACGAGGCCAGGCGGTTCGGGGTGCACTCGGCCATGCCGATGGGGCAGGCGCGCCGGCTGGCGCCGAACGCGGCGTACCTCGTACCGCGTTTCGGGCTGTACCGGGAGATCAGCGAGCAGGTCATGGGGCTGCTGCGGGAACTGTCGCCGCTCGTGGAGCCGCTCAGCCTCGACGAGGCGTTCGTGGATCTGGAGGCCGGTGGAGTCGCCGATGACGCGGCCACGGCCCGGGCCGTGGGGGAGCGGCTGCGGGCGGACATCCGGCGGGTGACGGGGCTGACGGGGTCCGTGGGGCTCGCCGCGTCCAAGATGCTCGCGAAGATCGCCTCCGAGGAGGCCAAGCCCGACGGGCTCAGGCTGATAGAGCCGGGTACGGAGCGGGAGCTGCTCGGGCCGATGTCGGTGCGGGTGCTGCCCGGCGTGGGCCCGGCGACGGGGGACCACCTGCGGCGTGCGGGGATCACCACGGTGGGGGAGCTGGCGGAGGCCGGGCAGGACGAGCTGGTGCGGCTCCTGGGCAGGGCCCACGGCGAGGGGCTGTACGCGATGGCGCTGGCGCGGGACGAGCGGGCCGTGGTGGCCGAGCGGGACACCAAGTCCGTCAGCGTCGAGGACACGTACGACGTGGACATCCACGACCGGGTGCGGGTGCGCCTTGAGGTGGCGCGGCTCGCCGACCGGTGTGTGCAGCGGCTGCGGGCGGCCGGGCACTCCGGCCGGACCATCGTCCTCAAGGTGCGGCGCTTCGACTTCTCGACGCTGACCCGCTCCGAGACGCTCCGGGGGCCCACGGACGACCCGGCGGTGGTGCGGGAGGCGGCGGCCCGGCTCCTGGAGTCGGTGGACACGACGGGCGGGGTGCGGCTGCTCGGCGTCGGCGTGAGCGGGCTCGCGGACTTCACGCAGGAGGACTTGTTCGCGCAGGCCCAGGCGCAGGCCGAGGCGGATGCGCTGGTGGAGGCCGAGGAGGGGTCGGTGGCCTCGCCTGCTGAGCTCGACGAGGGGGTCGGAGCTGGAGGAGGGGCCGCGGGCGCGGGTGGTGCTGGGGCCGATGCGTCGGCTGAGGCGGGGGGAGCGAGACCTGCGACGCACCAGGTGGCGGTGCTCGCGACGGCCGTTGCGGGGGCCGGGGAGCCGGTGGCGCCTGCCGAGCGGCGGTGGCCCGCGGGTCACGACGTACGACATGCCGTGTACGGGCCCGGGTGGGTGCAGGGGAGCGGCCTGGGGCGGGTGACGGTGCGGTTCGAGACACCGGAGTCGCCCCCGGGCCGGGTGCGCACCTTCCGCACGGACGACCCCGAACTGGAGCCTTCGGACCCGCTGCCGCTGGTGGCGGTGGCCGGGGCGGTCGGTGGGGGAGCGGCGACTGGGGCGGTGGATGAGGCGGGGGTGTGGGGCGACCGGGGTGTAGGGGGCATTGCTGGTGCGGGCCAGGAAGGGGGCGCAGAGGGTGTGGTTGGGGGTGAGGGGCGGGCGCTTTCGGTTGAGGGCGGTGGTTAGGGCTGGGGCGTGGGGGGTGGCCGGGTCGGCTGGTGGGGGAGGGCTGTGGCTGGGTGTCCAGGGCCGGGGTGCCGACCGGGACGGCGGGTGGTGGTTGAGCAGTGGTCGGGGGCCAGAGCAGCCAGAGCAGCCAGAGCTGCGAATGCTTTCGTGTGGCGGGGGGTGTGGAGGTGTGCGTGGGAGTAGGGCGTGGCTGCGGCGGGGATGGGTAGGTGCTTTCGGTTGGGTGCCGTGCCTTGGTTTCCACGGTGTCGGGGGCGACCAGATCGCTCAGCAAGGGGCCAGCGGGCGTGCAATGGAGGGCGGCCGGAGTGTGTGTGCACGTCCGCGTACGACCGGCGCTGGCGGGGTCGACAGTGCCAGAGGGGGGGGCACAGGCACGAGGAGGACTGGCCGGGGTGAGGGCAGTGGCGAGCGCGGCAGGAGTGGTGAGGCGTGGGGGGTGCGGCGGGCGCGAGGTAAAGCGGCGGGGCCTGCTAGTGCTGAGTGCACGTTCGCGTGCGGCTGGGGAAGAGGCGTGAGGGGCCGAGGCGGGATGGACTGGCGCGGGGGTCAGGGGTGCACCAGGAGGTGCAAGGAAGACCGGCAGGGCAAGGAGGGGCGCCGGTCGCTCGGAGGCCCAGCAGGGGCGGGAGACAGTGAGCTCGGGAGGACCGGCAGAGGTCGCGTCGGCAGGAGTGACGTGGGCGCGAGGCGGGTGCACCGGGAGGTGTGGCCCGGTAGGCACGGCAAGGTGGGCACCGGCAGGCACGGACGGAGACGACCGGCAGGCGCGGCGGACACCGGAAGGCCTGGTGGGCACCGGCAGCGGTGGTGACGGCAGGTGTGGCAAGGCCCGGCGGGCGTAGCGAAGCCCGGCAGCCCCTAGGGAGGACAGGCAGACCGGCACCCCCGGGGAGCACCTGCAGAGGCTGTCCGTCGGACGAGGGCAGGGGCTGGTCGGGCGAGGGCCCAGCCAGGCGGGCCGGGCCGGTCCAGCCGGACGAAGCCGGTCGGACGAGGCCAGTCGGGCGAGGGCCCAGCCAAGCGGGGCCCGGCAGGTTCAGGCGGATCAGGCGCTCAGGTGCTGCTGTCCTCGGTGGTGGAGCCGAAGTCGTGGTCGGGGAAAGGCGGGGCGGGGGCCACGTCCAGGCCGTAGTGGCGGTAGAGCTGGAGTTCCTGCTCCGGGGAGAGGTGGCGGCCGACGCCGAAGTCCGGGGCGTCCCTGATCAGGGCGCGGTCGAAGGGGACGCGGAGGGTGCCGTCCTTGACCAGCTCGCTGGCCTCCAGCGGGACGAACGCGTCCCGGCTGAACAGGCCGGTGCGTATGGCGGCCCACTCCGGGGCGCCGGTCGCGTCGTCGAGGTAGATCTCGTCGACCGTGCCGATCCTGTTGCCGTCGCGGTCGAACGCCTTGCGGCCGATCAGATTGCGGGGATCGATATCTGTCTGCACGTTCCCTCCCATTGCTCAGCCGGGCTGACCGGTTTTCGCTCGTCGGAGGTTGATGTCACTTGTCGGTGCTTAGCCGTGCTTAGCAGTGCTTGTCAGTGCTTAGTAGCGATTAGTAGCCCTTACCCATGCTTAGCGGTACTTCACAGTGCTTGGTGCTGCTAAGCGCTGTTTGGTAGTGCCTACGGTGTTTACCGTTGGTTACCAGTGCTTGTCCGTGCTGTCGTATCACGTCGTCATCACTACGAAAGAGCACTTCGGGGCGGGCGGCCACTCGAGGGATCGGGTGTGGACCTCGCTGGTAGGCTGGCAAGCGGCTGTTGACCCCGTGCGGGAGAGCTCTTCGGTGGCAGCACCGGGGAGCGCCGAAGGAGCAACTCCTCCCCGGAATCTCTCAGGCCCCTGTACCGCACGGATGAGGCCACTCTGGAAAGCAGGGCGGGCGTCGGGCGGGCACGTTCGAATCCCTTCCTCACCGACGGTGCAAGCAGGGCCGCCCTGGGCGGGCCTGTGAAGCTCTCAGGTTGAGATGACAGAGGGGGAGGCCGTACGGGTACCCGCGCCGTGGTACCCCTCGCAGGTCGTGCCAGACCAGGAGGCCTCCGCCATGACCGCCACTCCTCGCACCCCGCTTTCGCAACTCGAACAGGGCATCCCCTTCGAGCAGCGGCACATCGGCCCCGACGCCGAGGCGCGTGCCAAGATGCTCGCCCAGGTCGGGTACGGCTCCCTCGACGAGCTCACCGCGGCCGCCGTGCCGGATGTGATCAAGAACGCCGAGGATCTTCAGCTTCCCGGCGCCCGCTCCGAGGCCGAGGTGCTGGCCGAGCTGCGTGCGCTGGCGGACCGCAACCAGGTCCTCGACCCGATGATCGGGCTCGGCTACTACGGGACGTTCACGCCGCCGGTCATCCTGCGGAACGTGATGGAGAACCCGTCCTGGTACACGGCGTACACGCCCTACCAGCCGGAGATCTCGCAGGGCCGTCTGGAGGCGCTGCTCAACTTCCAGACCGTCGTCGCCGACCTGACCGGCCTGCCCACCTCGGGCGCCTCCCTGCTGGACGAGGGCACCGCGGCCGCCGAGGCCATGGCGCTGTCGCGCCGCGTCGGCAAGGTCAAGAACGGCGTGTTCGTCGTCGACGCCGACGCGCTGCCGCAGACCGTCGCCGTGATCCGGACCCGGGCCGAACCCACTGGTGTCGAGGTCGTCGTCGCGGACCTGACCGACGGCCTGCCCGCGGAGCTCGACGGGCGTGAGATCAACGGTGTGCTGATCCAGTACCCGGGCGCCTCCGGTGCCGTCCGCGACATCAAGCCGGTCATCGAGCAGGCCCACGAGCGCGGCGCGATCGTCACCGTCGCCGCCGACCTGCTCGCGCTCACGCTGCTCACCTCGCCCGGTGAGCTCGGCGCCGACATCGCCGTCGGCACGACGCAGCGCTTCGGCGTGCCCATGGGCTTCGGCGGGCCGCACGCCGGCTACATGGCGGTGCACGAGAAGTTCGCCCGCAACCTGCCCGGTCGCCTCGTCGGCGTCTCCGTCGACGCCGACGGCAACAAGGCCTACCGTCTGGCGCTGCAGACCCGTGAGCAGCACATCCGCCGCGAGAAGGCGACCAGCAACATCTGTACCGCGCAGGTGCTGCTCGCCGTCATGGCCGGGATGTACGCCGTCTACCACGGCCCCGAGGGCCTGCGGGCCATCGCGCGCCGCACCCACCGGTACGCCACGCTGCTCGCCGCGGGTCTGACGGCCGGCGGGGTCGAGATCGTGCACGGCGCGTACTTCGACACGCTGACCGCGCGGGTGCCCGGCAAGGCCGCCGACGTGGTGGCGGCGGCGCGCGAGCGCGGGGTCAACATCCACCAGGTCGACGCCGACCACGTGTCGTTCGCCTGTGACGAGACCACCACGCGCGCGCAGCTCGCCGCGCTGTGGTCGGCGTTCGGCGTCGAGGCCGACGTCGAGGCGCTGGACGCCGGGACCGAGGACGCGCTGCCCGCGGAACTGCTGCGCTCGGACGAGTACCTGACCCACCCGGTCTTCCACCAGTACCGCTCCGAGACCTCGATGCTGCGCTACCTGCGCCGGCTCGCCGACCGCGACTACGCGCTCGACCGCGGCATGATCCCGCTGGGTTCCTGCACGATGAAGCTCAACGCGACCACGGAGATGGAAGCCGTCACCTGGCCGGAGTTCGGGCAACTGCACCCCTTCGCGCCCGCCCAGCAGGCGCAGGGCTACCTGACCCTCATCCGCGAGCTGGAGGAACGTCTCGCCGAGGTCACCGGCTACGACAAGGTCTCGCTCCAGCCGAACGCCGGTTCCCAGGGCGAGCTGGCCGGTCTGCTCGCGGTGCGCGGCTACCACCGGGCCAACGGCGACGAGCAGCGCACCGTCTGCCTGATCCCGTCGTCCGCGCACGGCACCAACGCCGCGAGCGCCGTGATGGCCGGGATGAAGGTCGTCGTCGTGAAGACCGCCGACGACGGTGAGATCGACGTCGAGGACCTGCGGGCGAAGATAGAGCAGCACCGCGACCAGCTCGCCGTGCTCATGATCACCTACCCGTCCACGCACGGCGTGTTCGAGGAGCACGTCGCCGACATCTGCGCGGCCGTGCACGACGCGGGTGGCCAGGTGTACGTCGACGGCGCCAACCTCAACGCGCTGGTGGGGCTCGCCAAGCCGGGCCACTTCGGCGGCGACGTCTCGCACCTGAACCTGCACAAGACCTTCTGCATCCCGCACGGCGGCGGCGGCCCCGGCGTCGGCCCGGTCGCCGTGCGGGAGCACCTCGCGCCGTACCTGCCCAACCACCCGCTGCAGCCCGCCGCGGGACCCAAGACCGGCGTCGGCCCGGTCTCCGCCGCGCCGTGGGGCTCGGCCGGGATCCTGCCGATCTCCTGGGCGTACGTCCGGCTCATGGGCGGCGAGGGCCTCAAGCGGGCCACGCAGGTGGCGGTCCTGTCGGCGAACTACATCGCCAAGCGCCTGGAGCCGCACTACCCGGTGCTCTACACCGGTCCCGGCGGGCTCGTCGCGCACGAGTGCATCATCGACCTGCGGCCGCTGAGCAAGGCCACGGGCGTCAGCGTCGACGACATCGCCAAGCGCCTCATCGACTACGGCTTCCACGCGCCGACCATGTCCTTCCCGGTCGCCGGCACGCTGATGATCGAGCCGACGGAGAGCGAGGACCTGGTCGAGCTGGACCGCTTCTGCGAGGCGATGATCGCCATCCGCGGGGAGATCGAGAAGGTCGCGAGCGGCGAGTGGGCCGCGGAGGACAACCCGCTGCGGAACGCGCCGCACACCGCGGCCGCGCTCGGTGGTGACTGGGAGCACGGCTACAGCCGTGCCGAGGCCGTCTTCCCGGCCGGGGTGTCCGCGGCGGACAAGTACTGGCCGCCGGTGCGCCGCATCGACCAGGCGTACGGCGACCGCAACCTGGTCTGCTCCTGCCCGCCGCTGGACGCGTACGAGGACTGAGGACGCCTCGCCGGGGCCACGGGAATCCGCCGGGGCCGGGGCGTCGGCCGTCGGTGAGGGGCGCCTGCCGGGTCCGGGGTGACGGTGGCCGGGCGGGGCGCGCACAAGTCAGGGCCGGTTCGGAGACTTCGGGAGAAGTGCTCCGGGCCGGCCCTTTCGGGTTTCGCAGCGGTCCGGTGAGGTGCCGGTTCGGTGCGAAGGCGCTGTTCCGTCGGTCGTGTGCTCGTGCCGACGGCTCAGGCGGCCGTCATCACCTGGCTCGTGCCCAGCGGCCGGTGCGGCGCGATGATCTCGCCGTTCGGCAGCAGCTCACCGGTGTCCTCGAAGAGCAGGACGCCGTTGCACAGCAGACTCCAGCCCTGCTCCGGGTGGTGCGCCACGAGCGACGCGGCCTCCCGGTCGGCGGATTCGGCTGTCGGGCAGGGTGGCTGGTGCTGGCACATGGGAGGGTTCTTTCGCTGCGAAGTGGTGGTGGTCGCGTCCGTGCTACGGCTTGATGTGGTGGTCATGCCGCCCCCGTTCCCCCGTTGGTCGAGTCGGTCCCGTCCAGTGTTGCCCCACGGGCGTGATTCCGCAGGGATTTTGCGGCACCGGTTTCCTACTGCTTAAGGACGTATCACCCGCGCGGACGGTTCAGTCCAACTCCCCTGTCCCTTCGGGTGGTTCGGCGTGGCCGAAGTGGGCTAGTCCGGATGGGCATTCCGGGCAGCACCGTGCCCCGCGGCCGGGGGCGGCGGGGCACGTGGGCGGGCGGGTGCGGGTGGTCAGGCGGGTGAGGTGAGCAGCGGGGCCGGGGTCAGGCGGTGGGTGAGTACCGGCAGCAGGTCGGTGGCGCGGTGCGGGCGGTGGGCGGCGATGCCGGGGGGCGCGGGGGCGAGCGGCACCAGCACGTCCGCGGGGTCGAGCGGGCCGCTCGCGCCGTCCGTCGTGCAGTCGGCGTGCAGCCACAGGGTGAGCATGTAGAGCTCCGGCACCGACAGGAGCCGCGGCTGGTAGGCCTGCGGCAGGGCCTCGGCGTGCAGCAGCGCCCGCTCGGTGGAGGTGATGTACGGGCCTTCGCAGAAGTGCGAGAACGCCCAGCCGTCCGGCGTGAGCATCGTGTCCGCCGCCGCCACCGCGCGCTCGCCGGAGCGGATCAGGAACCGCCACCCGGTGAGCTTCGTGGCCGCGGCGGGCGCCGCCGTGTGGACCAACTCGTGGAGCGGAAGCGGGGTTTCGGGGCGGGCGGGGCCCTGGGCGGCACGCAGGGACGGGGTGCGGGCCTCACGGACGGCGGTGGGGGAACCGAGGGCCGTGAGGACGCTGCGCAGAGCTGGGGCGGGAGCCGGGGGGACATGCAGCGGCATGGTGGGTCGCCTCTCATTCGACAGGCACGGCGGGGCGGGGGCAGGTGCGGACAGCGCTGTCTGCTCGGGGTCAGAGGGGGCGGGGGCAGGGGACCCGGGGGGCGGGGGACCGCGAGCGCCAACTCTCTGCCTCAACCAGGGAGTTTATACGACAAGTGTTCAGGAAGAGTTTCCGCTAGCCGTTCCCCATATGCCGGTCAAGGCTTCATCCGGTCGCGCTTATGGGAGATTTCTCCTGATTCGCAAACCGTTCCGGACGATTGACCTCGGGGTTTCTCGCCGGTGCGGTCGGCCGGTTCTCGTCGGTATTTTTGACCACAACCGGAGGCATTGAATCTGCACAGTGCGGCATGCCCGGCGAATGTGCCGCGCGTCACCTTTCCGTAGCCTACCGGGCGGGCGGCTCCGCCGGGGCGTTATGGATCACAACGGCGGGGCATCATCCCCCGTACACAGCGGCCGGGCTGTGTGCTGCCCAGGCGAGGAGGGACGCTCCGATGGGGGAGAAGGTCGAGGCGGGGTCGTACGACCTGTCCGATCGCCAGTTGTACCGGATCAAGCACCAGCAGTGTCTCGACGCGCTCGGGCGGATGCTCGACGAGCGGCGCTTCGACCGGCCCAAGAATCTGCTGGGCCTCGAGATAGAGCTGAATCTGACGGGACCCGACGGCACCCCGAGAATGATGAATGCAGAAGTTCTCGAGCGTATCGCGAGCCGCGATTTCCAGACCGAACTCGGAATGTTCAACCTGGAAGTGAACATCGCCCCGCACCGTCTCGGCGGCCGTGTTCTCGACCAGCTCGCCGAGGAGCTGCGCACGGGTCTCTCCTATGCCCACAGGAAAGCGGCCGAGGTGGACGCGGGCATCGTGATGATCGGTATTCTGCCGACCTTGAGCCGGGCCGACCTGGTGTCCGCGAACCTCTCCGACGACGACCGCTACGCCCTGCTCAACGACCAGATGGTGGCGGCCCGCGGGGAGCACTTCGCGCTCGACATCGAGGGCGTGGAGCGGCTGCGGTGTTCGTCGGCGTCCATCGCTCCCGAGGCGGCGTGCACGTCGGTCCAGCTCCACCTCCAGGTCACACCGGGGAAGTTCGCCGACGTCTGGAACGCCGCGGAGGCGATCGCGGCCGCGCAGGTGGCGGTGGGCGCCAACGCGCCGTTCCTGTTCGGGCGCGAGCTGTGGCGGGAGTCGCGGCCGCCGCTGTTCCTGCAGTCCACGGACACGCGGCCGCCCGAGCTCCAGGCGCAGGGGGTGCGGCCCCGCAGTTGGTTCGGCGAGCGCTGGATCACCAGCGCGTACGACCTGTTCGAGGAGAACCTGCGGTACTTCCCCGCGCTGATCCCGCTGTGCGAGGACGAGGACCCGCAGCGCGTGCTCGACGAGGGTGGGGTGCCGCGGCTGGCCGAACTGACGCTGCTCAACGGTACGGTGTACCGCTGGAACCGGCCGGTGTACGGCATCGCCGACGGCGTGCCGCACCTGCGCGTGGAGAACCGCGTCCTGCCCGCGGGCCCCACCGTCACCGACGTCATCGCCAACGCCGCCTTCTACTACGGCCTGGTGCGCGCGCTGGCCGAGGAGACGCGGCCGGTGTGGACCCGGCTGCCCTTCGAGGTGGCGGCCCGGAACTTCGACACCGCCTGCCGCTACGGCATCGACGCCCGCCTGGAGTGGCCGCGGCGCGGCCGGCACGGCGGGCTCGCGGAGGTGGCGGCCGTCGACCTGGTGCGCGACGAGCTGCTGCCGCTGGCCGCGGCCGGACTCGACGCCTGGGGCGTGGAGCCCGCCGACCGCGACCTGTACCTGGGCGTGATCGACGAGCGGTGCAGGCGGCGCGTGAACGGCGCGTCCTGGCAGGCGGCGACGTACCACCGGGCACTGGAGCGCGGCCTGGAGCGCGAGGCGGCGCTCGCCGCCACCACGCGCCGGTACAGCGCGTTGATGCACGCCGGGGAGCCGGTGCACACCTGGCCGGTGGGGCTGCCGGAACCGGCGTTGCGTGTGTGAGGGTGTGCCGTACGTGGGGCTGCCGGAACCGGCGCTGCGTGTGTGACGGCGCCCCGTACGTGAAGGCGTACGGCACGGACCGCGGGGCGCGGGACCACATCCCGGGCGTGTGCGTGACGGCGTGAGCGCGGGTCGGCCGACTGCCCGCCGGAGGCATCGGGCAAGCTGTGACGACCCAGGTGCGCCCGCCGCCCCGGGACGACGGCGGCGCGGGCGGCACGCGAGCGACGAGGCGGAACACGCCAGTGGAGGCAGCAGTGCGAGCGGAGCCGGGGCCGACGGCCGGTGTCCTTCCCGAGACGAGGCTCTCGCGACGGTTCCTCGGCCACGAGACGCTGCTGGTGCTCGCGCTGTCGCTGGGTGCGAGCGGGGTGTCGTCGTTGATCAGCTTCATCGGGTCGGTCACCAGGCCGGGCGGCCTGGACGAACAGGCCGCCCGGATGAACACCTCGGCGGCGCCGGGGCGGCCCTGGCTCGACCTGGCGTGGCAGCTCTTCGGCATCGCGACCGCGCTGGTGCCCGTCGTGCTGGTCGCGCACTTCCTGCTGCGCGAGGGCTCGGGGCTGCGGGCCGTCGGCTTCGACCGGACGCGGCCGTGGCCGGACCTCGGCCGCGGGGCCGCGGTCGCCGCCGTCATCGGGTCGACGGGCATCGCCTTCTACCTGGCGGCCCGCGGCCTCGGCTTCAACCTCACGGTGGTCCCGGAGAACCTCCCGGACGTGTGGTGGAAGTACCCGGTGCTCGTCCTGTCGGCGCTGCAGAACGCGGTCCTTGAGGAAGTGCTCGTCGTCGGCTATCTGCTGCGCAGGCTCGGCCAGCTCGGGTGGACGCCGACGGCCGCGCTGGCGGCGAGCTCGGTGCTGCGCGGGTCGTACCACCTGTACCAGGGCATCGGCGGGTTCATCGGGAACATGGCGATGGGCGTGGTGTTCGTGCTGCTCTACCGGCGCTGGGGCCGGGTCGGGCCGCTGGTGGTGGCCCACTCGCTGCTCGACATCGGCGCCTTCGTGGGCTACGGGCTGCTCGCGGGCAAGGTCGGGTGGCTGCCCACCGCGTGACGCGGGGAAGCCGCTGCGGCGGGGGCCGCACGTGCCGGGGCAGGGGGAGCCGCTGCGATGGGGGCCGCTCGTGCCGGCGCGGGGGAAGCCGCTGCGGCGGGGGCCGTGCGCGGGTCAGGCCAGCAGGTCCCCCTCGATGACGGTGACCGCGCGGCCCGTCAGCAGGGTGCGGTCGCCGCGCAGGCCGGTGCGGACCAGGCCGGAGCGGGCCGAGGCCTGGAGGCCGGTGAGGTCGGCGCGGCCCAGGCGTTCGGACCAGAACGGCGCGAGGGCGGTGTGCGCGCTGCCCGTGACCGGGTCCTCGTCGATGCCGACGCGCGGGAAGAAGCCGCGCGAGACGAAGTCGTACCCGCGCGCGGGGTCCTCCGCCCGGGCCGTCGCGATGATGCCGCGCTCCGACTGCGCGACCAGGGCCTTGTGGTCCGGCGTGAGCGCGCGCACGGTCCGCTCGTCGGCCAGCTCGACCAGCAGGTCGCCGAGGTGCGGCCCGGTGTCGTACGCCGACAGCGGCTCGGCGCCCAGGGCCTCGGCCACGCCGTCCGGGACGGCGGCGGGGGTGAGCGGCGCCGTCGGGAAGTCGAGCGTGACGGAGCCGTCCGGGTGGGCGGTGGCGGTGAGCACCCCGGACCGGGTGGCGAACCGCACCGGACCGGCCGCGGCGCCGGTGGAGCGCAGGACGTGCGCGGTGGCCAGCGTGGCGTGGCCGCACAGGTCGACCTCGGTGGCGGGCGTGAACCAGCGCAGTGCCCAGTCGGCCGTGCCGCCCGCGGGCAGCGGGTGGGCGAAGGCGGTCTCCGCATGGTTCACCTCGGCGGCCACCCGCTGGAGCCAGTCGTCGTCCGGGAACGCGTCGAGGAGCAGCACTCCGGCCGGGTTCCCGGTGAAGGGGCGCTCGGCGAAGGCGTCGACGACACGGATGCGTGTCCGTGGGGATGTGGTCATGAGGACGACCCTAGGGAGCCACCAGGGCGTCTTGCCAAGGCCAATCCGGCATGACTGGCCTTAGTTGGTGAGGTCGCCTGGCTCGGTGGCTTCTTTTTCGCTGCTTGGCGGCTCAGGCCTTGTCGTACGTACTGTTCCGATATATCGTTGAGGCATCGCGACTGATCAACGATGTCACTGCCGGCGGTGGCGCTGCTCGACGGCGGCGCCGCACGGCACGGCGAGTCGGTGGTCGGCGATGTGACCGACGCGGTTCCTGGCGGCGAAGCCGCCGATCAGGGGCGTGGTCACCGATCAGGCGCCGCGACCGTTCGCGGCGACACCATGGAACGAGGAAAGGACTGACCGACATGCGTTCCCACGGTTATGAACACGGTTACGAGCACGAGCACAGGCGGGGCCGCGGCCGCGGACCCCACGGACCCGGGCCCGAGGGCCGGGGCGGCTTCGAGGGGCGGCGTGCGGCGTTCGGCCCCTTCGGGCCCGGCTTCGGCGGCCCCGGCCCCTGGGGCGGGCGCGGCGGCGGGCGCGGTCCGCGCGGCCGGGCCCGGCGCGGCGACGTCCGCGCGTCCATCCTGGCGCTGCTCAAGGACCGGCCGATGCACGGCTACGAGATGATCCAGGAGATCGCCGAGCGCAGCGGCGGGGCGTGGAAGCCCAGCCCCGGCTCCGTCTACCCGACCCTCCAGCTCCTGGAGGACGAGGGTCTGATCGCCAGCGCGAGCGAGGGCGGCAAGAAGCTCTTCTCGCTCACCGACTCCGGCCGCGCGGCGGCGGACGAGGGGCCCGAGGCGCCCTGGGAGGACTCCGGGCGAGGCGCCGACTGGGAGGCCCTCAGCGAGATCCGGCAGGCCGGCTTCGGCCTGATGGAGGCGTTCGGCCAGGTCTGGAAGACCGGCTCCAAGGAGCAGCGCGACAAGGCGCTGACCGTCATCAACGACGCCCGCAAGAAGCTGTACCTGATCCTCGCCGATGAGGACTGAGGTGCCGCGGGCCGCGCCGCCCGTATCCGGAGCGCGGCCGTCCTGGTGCCCCGCACACCCTGTGCGGGGCACCGCGCCGTCCGGGCGGGGCCGTTGCCCTCCCCGTACGGGAGTGGCCCATGAGAAGCGCCCCTTCATGTCGCGCGCGGCGACGGTGCGGAAGGGCACGGCCGCCGTGTCCGTGGCGGGTGGGACGGCCCACATGGCGCCGCCGGGTGCCGGATAGGGTGGTTCTCTGCCCGCCGCACCGCGGGCCCGGCCCCCTCTCCGTACTACTGAACTCCCTTTCCGTACTGCTGGTACTGCTCGTCACCACTCGTACTAGGAGTGCTGCCCGTCCTGCCCGTCCCGCTGAAAGGCCCCCGCATGCCGCCATCCGTCCGGCCCGACGTCGACCGCCCGGCTTACGCGGACGCGGTGGCGCGGCTGCGCGCCGCGGGCTGCGTGTTCGCGGAGGAGGAGGCGGACCTGCTGGTGGCCGCCGCGGCGACGCCCGCGGAACTCGATGCCCTGGTGGTCCGGCGGGCGAGTGGGCTGCCGCTGGAACACGTCCTGGGCTGGGCCGAGTTCGCGGGGCTGCGCGTCGCCGTCGACCCCGGCGTCTTCGTGCCGCGCCGTCGCACCGAGGCCCTCGTCCGCGAGGCGGCCGCGCTCGCGGCACCCGGTGCCGTCGTCGTGGACCTGTGCTGCGGGTCGGGCGCCCTGGGCGCCGCGCTCACCACGGCCCTCGGCCGCGCCGAACTGCACGCCGCCGACATCGACCCGGCCGCCGTCGCCTGTGCCCGCCGTAACGTGGGCCCGCTCGGGGGCCATGTCCACGAGGGCGATCTGTACGCGGCGCTGCCCGCGGCGCTGCGCGGGCGGACCGACGTCCTGCTCGCCAACGTGCCCTACGTCCCGTCCGGCGAGGTCGCGCTGCTGCCCGCCGAGGCCCGCGACCACGAGGCGCGCGTCGCGCTCGACGGCGGCGCGGACGGGCTCGACGTGCTGCGGCGGGTGACCGCGGACGCGCCGCGGTGGCTGGCGCCCGGGGGCCTGCTGCTCTTCGAGACGAGCGAGCGGCAGGTGCCCGCGGCGGTCGCGGCCGTCACGGACGCGGGGCTCGCGCCGCGCGTCGTCACCGACGAGGAGCTGTACGCGACGGTGGTGGTGGGAGAGCGCGCCGACGCATGACAAAGGCCGCCCGGTGCGGACTCAGCGCGGCGCCCGGCCGACGCGCCGTATCACCGCGGCGTCGAAGAGGTCGGGGGCGCGGGGGAACGGACCCTCGTCGTGGCAGTGCCAGGCGTCCCAGAACAGGTCGGCGGGCAGGGCGTCCGCGGGCGCGTACACCCGGTACACGTACAGTCGTCCGTCGGTCGCCGGCAGAGTGACCAACCAGCACCCGCTCTCCATGCCCCTCACGGACGAGCGCCGGGGCACGATGGTTGCGCACCCGGCGCGAAGCACGGCGGCGCGCGCTCCCACCAGCGAAAACGGCCGGAAGTCATCCGTAAGGAGGACAACCCACCCGCGTGTGCCCACCCTGTGTGGGACGCGGAAATGCTCCCCGCCGCCGATGCCGGAACCCGCGGGGGACTGATGGGGTGTGAGTGTGCAAAGCCGTACCCCCCAGGGCGCAGAGCCCGGCCCGACCCGGGCAGACATCGACACCGGCCCGAGCGCGGCGCTGGCCTCGGTCGTGGCCGGCGCGCGCCGGCGTGCGGTGCGCGACGGGGACCGGCAGGTCGACACGGCGCACCTGCTGCACTCGCTGATCGAGTACGAGCCCCAGGTGCGGGCCGTCTTCGACGGCGGGCCCCAGCTCGCGCGCCTGCTCGGCTACCTCGTGCAACGCAGCATCGGGTACGGGCTCCAGTGGCGGAGCAGCGTCGAGGACTCCGGCGCCGTACCCGTCCTGGCCACGGCCAAGGAGGCGGCGCTCTCGCCCGCGGCCGCCGGGGCCATGGAGGCCGCCCGCGTCCGGGCCGTGCTGCGCGGCGCGACCCTGCCCGGCGGCCTCGACCTGCTCGCCGCCCTCGCCGCCGACGGGGAGAGCCGGGCCGCCGAGGTGCTGCGGCACGCGGGCGTCGACCTCGACGCGCTGCTCACCCGGCTCGACAGCGGTGCCGACGTGGGGTGCGAGCCGAGCCGTTGACCGGGCGCCGAGGGTGAGTGCCGTAAGCCCGCGGGGTCGGTGCGGGTCGGGCGGTGGTCCGGTGCCGAAGGGCCCGCCCGCGTCCGCCGGTTGAGACAGTGGTCAACAGGGGTGACGGTCATGACGTCGGCTGGCATCATGTGCCGGTGCGAGGGTCTCAGGAGAAGTGTGACGGGGCGGGGCGGGCGGAGCGCGGCAGAGGGCTCGGGCTCGGCCTGGCCCTGGTGTCGGCGTTCGCCTTCGGCGGCTCCGGCGTCGCGGCGAAGCCGCTGATCGAGGCGGGCCTCGACCCGCTGCACGTGGTGTGGCTGCGCGTCGCGGGCGCCGCGCTCGTGATGCTGCCCGTGGCCTGGCGGCACCGGGCGCTCGTACGGCGCAGGCCCGCGCTGCTCGCCGGGTTCGGGCTGCTGGCCGTCGCCGGTGTCCAGGCCTGCTACTTCGCCTCTATCTCCCGGATTCCGGTCGGCGTGGCGCTGCTCGTGGAGTACCTCGCGCCCGCGCTCGTCCTCGGCTGGGTGCGGTTCGTGCAGCGCAGGCCCGTGACCCGGGCGGCCGCGCTCGGCGTGGTGCTGGCCGTCGGCGGCCTCGCCTGCGTCGTGGAGGTCTGGGCCGGGCTGAGCTTCGACGCCGTCGGGCTGCTGCTCGCGCTCGGCGCCGCCTGCTGCCAGGTCGGCTACTTCGTCCTGTCCGACCAGGGCGGCGACGCCGGGGACGACGCGCCCGACCCGCTCGGCGTCATCGCGTACGGACTGCTCGTCGGCACGGCGGTGCTCACCGTGGTCGCGCGGCCCTGGGGCATGGACTGGGGCGTGCTCGCGCGGTCCGCCGCCATGGACGGCTCGCGCGTGCCCGCGTGGGCGCTCCTCTGCTGGATCGTCCTGATCGCCACCGTCGTCGCGTACGTCACCGGGGTGCTGTCCGTACGCCGCCTCTCGCCGCAGGTCGCGGGCGTGGTGGCGTGCCTCGAAGCGGTCCTCGCCACGGTGCTCGCCTGGGTCGTGCTGGGGGAGCGGCTCTCGGCGCCGCAGCTCGTGGGCGGCTCGCTCGTCCTCGTGGGCGCGTTCATCGCCCAGTCGTCGTCCCCCGAGCCGCCACCGGGCGACGGCGCGAACGCCGTCCCGGAATCCGAACAGAGGTTGTCCCCGAGCGGAACCGCCGCATAGGGTGCCGATCATGCACGCACGAGCACTCGTCCTTCCGCCTCCGGCCGCCTAGGGCGGGCTTCACCCGGATCGCGCCCGGCCTCGCCGCCGGGCGGACGGTGCTGCCCGCGGACGACAGTCCAGGACCTGCGTCTTCACGGCCGTGCGCCCCTTGAGCGGGCGACTTCGCGAGCCCACCCCTGAGCGGGCGGTTTTCCGAGCTGACCCCTGAGCGGGCGGCTTCGCGAGCCCACTCCGAGCGGGCGGTTCTCCGAGCCGGTCCCTGCGTAGGGAAGCCCTTCCTCTCGTACGTGCCCTTGTTCTCGTACGTGAACGGGGCCTTCCCGAACGGGGCCTTCCCGAACGGGGCCTTCCCGAACGGGGATTGTCCGAGCGTGGGGCACCCGGTGCCCCTCGTCGGCGCGCCCGGCCGTGACGCGGTCTCCTTCACGACCTTCTGCGGAGAATCCACGTGTCGAGCGTGTCCAGCTTGTCCTCCGCGTCCACGGACGCGACCCCCGCCGTCACCACGGCCCTGCCCCGCCTGTCCCTCGGGCGCGGCCTCGTCTACCTGAGCGTCGCCGGAGCCGCCTGGGGCACCGCCGGCGCCGCCGCCTCGCTGGTCTTCTCGGCCGGCGACATGGGGCCCGTCGCCCTGTCCTTCTGGCGCTGCGCCGGAGGGTTCCTGCTGCTGCTCGCCGCGCGCCTGGTGCGCCCGCGCGGCGGCGCCCGAACGGCCGCGCGCGGGCTGCTGCGCCGCAGGGCGGGGCGGATCACCGCGATCGGCCTCGCCCTCACCGTGTTTCAGACCGCGTACTTCGCCGCCGTGGAGGCCACCGGCCTCGCCGTCGGCACCGTCGTCACGCTCGGCGCCGGGCCCGTGCTCATCGCCCTCGGCGCCCGGCTCGTCCTGGGGGAGCGGCTCGGCCTCGGCGGCCTGTGCGCGGTCGGCGGCGCGCTCGCCGGGCTCGGCGTCCTCTTCGCGGGCGGCGGCGATGCGGCCGTGCGGCCCTGGGGCGTGGCCTTCGCGCTCGCCTCGGCCGCCGGGTACGCCGTCATGACGCTGCTCACCCGCTGGTGGGGGCGCGCCGGCGGAACCGACGCGTCCAGCACGACGGTCTGGTCGTTCGCCGTGGTGTCCCTGTGCCTGCTGCCGTTCGCCGCCGCCGAGGGCCTGGTGCCGCACACGGCCGAGCCCGCCCGGGTGCTCGGCTGCCTGCTGTACATCGCTGCGGTGCCGACGGCCCTCGCGTACGCGCTCTACTTCGCGGGGGCGGCCGTCGTCCGCTCCGCCACCGTCTCCGTGATCATGCTCCTGGAGCCGGTGAGCGCGACCGTCATCGCCGTCACCGCGCTCGGTGAGGAGCTGAACGCCGCCACCGTGGCGGGCACCCTCCTGATGCTCGCGGCCGTCACGGGCCTGGCCGCCGCGGAGGCGCGGGCGGCGGCACGGGCGCGTCAGGAGGGGGCCGCGTAGGAAGGCCGGTCCTCAGAGGTCCCTCAGATAGCCGGGGACCTCGATGCCGGGTGCCAGGTCGGGGGAGGGGACGAGCGGGTCGTAGCCCTTGCGCAGCGGCACCACCCCCGACCAGTACGGCAGGTCCATGTCCTCCGGGTCGTCGTTCGGGCCGCCCGTGCGCATCTTCGCGGACACCTCGTCGAGGTCCAGGCGGAGCACGGCGGTCGCGGCCAGCTCCTTGGCGTTCGCGGGGCGCGAGTCGGCGGAGCGGCCGGGCACCACGTGGTCCACGAGCGCGTCGAGCGCGGTCCGCTTCTCGTCCGGGTCCGTGACCTGGCGCGCGATGCCGTGCACCACCACGGAGCGGTAGTTGAGCGAGTGGTGGAAGGCGGAGCGCGCCAGGACGATGCCGTCCACGTGCGTGACCGTCAGGCACACCGGAAGGCCGGGGTCGGCCCGCTCGTCGCCCCGGGCCGACCCCGCCATCCGCAGCGGCCGGGACCCGGTCGAGCCGTGCACGTAGAGCCGCTCGCCGACCCGGCCGAACAGCGTCGGCAGGACGACCGGGGCGCCGTCGCGCACGAAGCCCAGATGGCAGACGTAGGCCTCGTCGAGTATGGCGTGCACCGCCGCGCGGTCGTACGTGGCGCGTTCGCGGGCCCGCGTGGGGACCGTCCGGTCGGTCGCCGCGTAGGCGGCACCGTCCGGCGTGGCGGGCTGCGTCGTCGTCTCCATGCCTTCTCCCTCACCTGCCGCGCGCGGGGGTGCGCGCGTCGTCCCGCGGCGGCCGCGTGCCCCCGCTTTGCCTCATTCATTGCACTAGTGCATACTGTGCTTTGTGCTAGGAGAATATCCGATCGTCGGGCGGGGCGCAGCCGAGATCGCCGCGAGTGTCGAGCGCGCGGTCGGCCACGGCGACCTCGAACCGGGGCAACTCCTCCCCCCGATGCGGGAGTTGGCCCGGCAGTTGGGCGTCAACCCGAACACCGTGGCGGCCGCCTACCGGGCGCTGCGCGAGCGCGGCGTCATCGAGACGGCCGGGCGGCGCGGCAGCCGGGTGCGGAGCAGGCCCGCGACCACGGCGCGCGAGTACAGCCGCCTCGTCGTGCCGCCGGGTGTGCGGGACGTCGCCGGCGGCAACCCCGACACGGCCCTGCTGCCGCCCCTCGCCGAGGCCTTCGCGGTGGCGGCGCGGCACGCGGACACCCACCCTGACCTGTACGGGGAGGCGCCCGTGGAGGCGGAGTTGAGCCGCTGCGCGCGCGGGATGCTGGACGCCGACGGCGTGCCGGACGGCCCGCTCGCCGTCACCTCCGGGGCGCTCGACGCGATCGAGCGGGTGCTCGCCGCGCGCCTGAGGATCGGTGACGCCGTGGCGGTGGAGGACCCCGGCTGGGGCAGCGTGCTGGACCTCGTGCCCGCGCTCGGCCTGCGGCCGGTGCCGGTCGGCGTCGACGACGAGGGGCCGCTGCCCGGCGAGGTGGAGCGGGCGCTGCGCGCCGGGGCGCGCGCGCTCGTCGTCACGGCCCGCGCCCAGAACCCGACCGGGGCCGCCGTCGGCGCCGCACGCGCGCGTGCCCTGCGGGACGTCCTGGCCGCGTACCAGGAGACGCTGGTCATCGAGGACGACCACGGGCACGGCATCGTCGACCTGCCGCTGCACACGCTCACCGGCGCCACGCGGAGCTGGGCCTTCGTGCGCTCCACGGCCAAGGCGTACGGTCCCGACCTGCGGCTGGCGGTGCTCAGCGGGGACGCGGAGACCGTCGACCGGGTGCAGGGCCGGCTGCGGCTCGGCCCCGGCTGGGTCAGCAAGGTGCTCCAGCGGGCGGTGCTGCACCTGTGGCAGGGCGGCGCCGTGGACGCGCGGGAGGTGTCCGCCGCGTACGGGCGCAGGCGCGACGCGCTGCTCGCGGCCCTCGCCGGGCGCGGTGTCGCCGCTCAGGGGCGCAGCGGCATGAACGTGTGGGTGCCGGTGCCGGAGGAGACCGGCGTGGTGGCGCGGATGCTGCACGCGGGCTGGGCCGTCGCCCCGGGGGCGCGGTTCCGGCTCGACGCGCCGCCCGGGGTGCGCATCACCGTCTCGACGCTCACCGGCGACGACATCGAGGCGGTGGCCGACGCCGTGGCGGCGGCCACCGTGCCCGTGCCCGCGCGGCGCTACGGCTGAGCGGGGGCCAGGGCTGGGCGGGGGCCACAACCGAGCGGCCCGCGCGCGTGGGGCTACGGCTGAGCGGGGGCCACGGTTCGGCGGGCGCACGGCCCGGGCGGTCCGCGCGTGGGGCTACGGCTTGGCGGTCCGTGCGCGCGGCCTGGACTGCGTGAGCGCGGCGCCCGCCAGGACGATCACGGCGCCGACGGGGGTCGTCCAGGCCAGGGACTCGCCGAGCACGGCGACGCCCGCCGCCGTCGCGATGACCGGCGTGAAGTACGTGACCATCTGCGCCGTCGTCGGGCCGACCTCGGCGACGAGCTCGTACTGGACCAGGAAGGCCAGGCCGGTGCCGAGCGCGCCGAGGGCGACGACCGCGAGCAGCGGAACCACCGGGAAGTGGCTCGGCACCGAGGTGAACAGCGGCGTGACCACGGCCAGTTCGAGCGTGGCCACCGAGAGCTGGGCGCCGGTCAGGGCGAGGTTCGAGTGGCCGGAGCCGGCCAGCGTGCGGCGTACGTAGATCCAGCCGATCGGGTAGCACAGCGAGGCCAGCAGGGCCATGGCCGTGCCCCGGGCGTCCAGGCCGCTGAACCCGTGCCAGGCGCCGAGGACCGTGAGCACGCCGAGGAAGCCGATGCCGAGCCCCGCGACCCGGCGCCGCGTCGGCCGGTCGTCGGAGAGCGCGACCAGGGACAGGGCCATGCCCCACAGCGGCGACGTCGCGTTGCATATCCCCGCGAGCGTGGAAGGGATCGTCAGCTCGGAGTACGCGAACAGCGAGAAGGGCGCCGCGTTCAGGAGCAGCGCCGCCACCGACAGGTGCCCCCAGGTGCGCCAGGAGCGGGGCAGCCGCTCGCGCTTGGCGACCAGCACGGCCGCGACCACCAGCGTGCCGAAGAACAGCCGCCCGAAGGTCACCTGGAACGGGGCGTACCCCTCCGTGCCCACCTTGATGAACAGGAAGCTGAAGCCCCAGACCAGGGACAGGAAGGCGAAGCGCAGCCGCCAGTCCGCCCGGCGGCGGCCGCCCTGGTGCGCCGGGGGCTCCTGCGGGACGGCCGGGGAGGCCGTGGCGGCCGGAGCAGCCGAAGAGGCGGGAGCGGCGGGTGCGGAGGCCGGGGATCGTGTGGAGGCGGAGGTGTGCATGTACGCCACCATGGATCACCAGCACGTCTTAGCACAAGTGAGTTTTTGTGCCGTACATCGCGTAGCATCACTTACATGTTGAACCTGGAGCGCCTGCGGACGCTGGACGCGCTCGCGCGGCACGGCTCGGTGAGCGGCGCCGCCGCCGGGCTGCACGTCACGACGTCCGCCGTCTCGCAGCAGATGACGAAGCTGGAGCGGGAGGTGGGCCAGCAGCTCCTCGCGAAGAACGGCCGGGGCGTGCGCCTCACCGACGCCGGACGGCTGCTCGCCGACCACGCGGCGCGCATCCTCTCCCAGGTCGAGCTGGCCCAGTCCGACCTGGAGCGGCAGCGCGGCAAGGCGGTCGGCGAGCTGCGGATCTCCGCGTTCCCGACGGCGATGCGGGGGCTGCTGCCAAAGGCGTTGGCCTCGCTGCGGACCCACCACCCGGACCTGCGCGTGTCCGCCGTCGAGCTGGAGCCGCAGGCGGGCGTCCAGCGGGTGGTGCGCGGCGACCTGGACCTCGCGGTGGTCCTGGACTGGTACAACAAGCCGCTGCCCATGCCCGACGGCCTGACGAAGGCCGCGCTGCTCGACGACCCCGCCGATGTCGCGATGCCGGCGGACCACCCGCTGGCCGGCCGCCCCGAGGTCGACCTGGAGGACTTCGCCGACGACGAGTGGATCACGTGGACCGAGGGCGAGTTCTGCCACGAGTGGCTGATGTTCACGCTGCGCGGGCAGGGCTTCGAGCCGCGCATCGCCCACCGCGCCGAGGAGCACCACACGCAGCTCGCCCTGGTCGCGGCCGGTTTCGGCGTGTGCGTGGTGCCCCGCCTCGGCCGCGACCCGATGCCGGCGGGCGTCCGCACGGCGCCGGTGCGGCACCGGGTGCGGCGCCACGTGTACGTGGTCTGGCGCGCGGACGCCGACCGCCGCCCGTCGATCCGGGCGGCGGTGGAGGCGCTGCGGGCGGCGGGGGCGGAGGCGGTCTGACGGGCGGGCGGGGCCGGATCGCCGAGGGGTGGGGCACCGAGAGGCGGGCCGGGAGCCGCGCCGGGTGGGCAGCCGAGGGCCGGGGAGCCGGGGCCGGGACAGGGCCGGGTGGCCCGCCGACGGGCTCCGTACGGCCAGGGACGCCGGGCGGGTGCCCTAGGTCTGCCCCAGCTTGCGGAAGTCCCAGGAGGCCACCGCGTCCGGCGTGAGCCGCAGCCACGCGTGCCTGCCGTCGTGCGGCATCTCCTCCAGGTCGAAGTTCTTGCGGGCGAACAGCCGCTCCGGCGCGTCGAGTTCCGGACACGGCGCGCCGACGCGCGGTGCCTCGCCCACGGTCACGACGGTGCCGGTCAGCTCCACGCCGCGCAGCTCGCCGTACGTCTCCCCGGCGTCGACGACGACGGCGACGCGCGGGTCGCGCCGGAGGTCGGCCCAGCGCCTGCTGCGGGTGAGCGAGTACAGCCACAGGGACGCGCCGTCCCACACGAACCACAGGGGGCTCGCGTGCGGCGCGCCGTCGGCGGACACCGTCGCGACCCGGCAGGTCCGCTCGGCGGTCAGGAAGGCGTCCAGCTCGTCCGGCGTCATCATGATCCGGCGGCCGCGGCGCTGCGTGCGGGCCATGCGTCGTCTCCTCGCCCGGGCGGGCGCGGCCGTGCGCGGCCGCGGCGGCACCCGTAGTTGACTCTGCGTCAGTTGAGCATGCGGTCTCTTCCGCCCCGGCGCAATGCCGGTTAGCCTCCCGCGCACCGCGAGCCGAGGGGGACGGACCATGCCGTCGTACGAAGAGCTCAGCCGTCTGCTCGACCCCGCCGCCACGGCCCTGCTGACGGTCGAGTGCCAGCAGGGCGTCGTCGGCAGGGAGAGCGCCCTGCCCGAACTCGCCGAGGAGGCGCGGGCGTCGGGCGCGCTGGCCAACGTGGCGCGGCTGGTGGCCGCCGCCCACGCCGCGGGCGTCCAGGTGCTGCACGCCGTCGCCGAGCGGCGCCCCGACGGGCGCGGCGCGAACCGCAACGCGCCCCTGTTCCAGGCCGTCGGGAAGCTGCCCGTGCGGCAGGTGTCCGGGACGTCGGCCGTGCGGATCGCGCCGCCGATCGAGGTCGCCGACGAGGACTTCGTCGTCCGCCGGCTGCACGGACTCTCGCCGCTCGCGGGCACCGGCGTGGACGCGCTGCTGCGCAACGCCGGCTGCCGCACGCTCGTGGTGACCGGCGTCTCGGCCAACGTGGCCGTCCCGAACGCCGTCTTCGACGCCGTGAACCTCGGCTACACCGCCGTCGTGCCGGCGGACGCCATCGCGGGGCTCCCCTCCACGTACACCCCCGCGATGGTCCGCCATACCCTCGCCCTGGTCGCGACCGTGACCTCGGCGAAGGAGGTCCTCGCCGTGTGGCGGCGGCCGCGGCGCACCCCGCAGGCCTGACCGCTCCGGCCCCCGCGCACCCGACCGCGGCGCGATCAGGCGAGCCTGATCGCGCCGCCCTCCACGCTGATGCGCGCGGCGGGCAGCGGGCTGGTCGCCGGGCTCCGCCGCACGCCGCCGTCGGCGATGTCGAACTTGCTGCCGTGGCAGGCGCAGTTGACGGTGCCGCCCTCGACGTCCGTGACCGGGCACCCCTTGTGGGTGCAGCGGTTCGAGAACGCCTTGAAGGTGCCCTCCTCCGGTTGCGTGACCACCACCCCCTCGTCCTTGAAGACCTTGCCTCCGCCGACGGGGATGTCCGCCGTCCTGGCCAGCACCGCCCCGGCCGCGCCGCCCTCCTCCCGCGCCGTGTCCTCCTCCCCGCCCGCCGGTGCGGAGGAGCCCTTGTCGTCGTCCGAGCCGCAGCCGGCGAGCGCGGCGGCGAGGCCCCCGGCGCCGACGGCGGCGACGACGGTGCGGCGGGCGAGGCGGTGGCCCGTGGGCAGGGGGGACGCGTCCCTCGAAGCTGTCATGCCGGGGGATACGGACGGCGGCCCCGAGGTGTTCACCCCTTCAAGCATCCGTGTGCGCGTCCGCGTGGACCGGGGACCGTCCTCGGCCCGAGTCCCCGCAAGTAACCTGGGGCGATGCTCACCGAAGTCACCGCCGTCCGCTACGTCACGCCGCTGCGCGAGGGCGGCTCGCTGCCCGGGCTCGTGGAGGCCGTCGACGACGGGGCGTCCGGGCCGCCCCGGGCGGCCGTGCCGACCGGGTCCGCGGCGTCCCCCGCGCCGTACGTCCTGAAGTTCACCGGCGCGGGCCAGGGCCGCAAGACGCTCGTCGCCGAAGTGGTCTGCGGCGGCCTCGCGCGCCGGCTCGGGCTGCGCGTGCCGGGGCTCGTCGGCGTCCGGCTGGACCCGGTGCTCGGCCTCGGTGAGCCGGACCCGGAGGTGCAGCAACTGCTGAAGTCCAGCGGCGGGCTGAACCTCGGCATGGAGTTCCTCTCGGGGGCCCTCGGCTTCGACCCGCTGGCCTTCGCGGTGGACCCGCTGGAGGCCGGCCGCGTCGTGTGGTTCGACGCCCTCGTGAACAACGTGGACCGCTCCTGGCGCAACCCGAACCTTCTGGTGTGGCACGGCGACCTGTGGCTCATCGACCACGGCGCGACCATGATCTGGCACCACAACTGGCCCACCGCCCCGGCCGCCTCCGCCCGGGGCTACGACGCCTCCGACCACGCCCTCGCCGGGTACCGCCCGGACGTCGCCGCGGCCGCCGCCGAGCTCGCGCCGCTGGTCACCGAGGACCTGCTGGCCGAGGTCACCGCCGACGTGCCCGACGCCTGGCTGGCGGACGAGCCGGGCTTCGACGACGCGGACGCCGTCCGGCGGGCCTACGCCGAGGCGCTGCTGCCGCGCGCGCGGAGCATCCACGAACGCATCACCCTGGAAGGTGCCACCCCGTGAGCGAGCCGAACGAGGTCCCCGCGCGGGACGTCTACGAGTACGCGCTGCTGCGCGTCGTGCCGCGCGTGGAGCGCGGCGAGCAGTTCAACGCGGGGGTCGTCGTGTACTGCCGCGCCCGGTCCTTCGTGGCCGCCCGCACCCACCTGGACGAGGCCAAGCTCCGCGCCCTGGACCCCGCCGCCGACGTGGCGGGCGTACGGGCGGCGCTGCGGGCCGTGGAGGGCGTCTGCGCGGGCGGTGCCGCCGCGGGCCAGGCCGCGCGGGACGACGCCGGGCGCCGCTTCCGCTGGCTGATCGCGCCGCGCTCGGCCGTCGTGCAGCCGGGGCCCGTGCACACGGGTCTGACCGCCGACCCCGAGGCCGAGGTGGAGCGCCTCGTCGAGCTCCTGGTGCGCTGAGCGAGGACGGCCCGGGGCCCGATCCCCGGGGTGCCGTTGACACCGGGTGCCAGGGCTTCTAGCGTCTCGTCTGCTGAAGGTACTAAGCGGTCGCTCACCTGGGGGCGCGCCGCGGAGCCGCACACCGAGGGCGAGGAGAGCCAGCATGTCCACCACTGAGCAGCGTGTCGCGGTCGTGACCGGAGCGGCGCGAGGCATCGGCGCCGCCACCGCGGTCCGCCTCGCCGCCGAGGGCCGCGCCGTCGCCGTGATCGACCTCGACGAGACGGCGTGCAAGGACACCGTGGAGAAGATCACCGCGGCCGGCGGCAGGGCCCTGGCCGTCGGCTGCGACGTGGCCGACGAGGAGCAGGTCGAGGCCGCCGTCACACGGATCGCGCAGGAGCTCGGCGCGCCGACGATCCTGGTGAACAACGCGGGCGTGCTGCGCGACAACCTCCTGTTCAAGATGAGCGCGGCCGACTGGGACACGGTCATGAACGTGCACCTGCGGGGCGCCTTCCTGATGTCCCGGGCCTGCCAGAAGCACATGGTGGACGCGGGCTTCGGCCGCGTCGTGAACCTCTCCAGCTCGTCCGCCCTCGGCAACCGCGGCCAGGCCAACTACGCGGCCGCCAAGGCGGGCATGCAGGGCTTCACCAAGACCCTCGCCAAGGAGCTGGGCAAGTTCGGCATCACCGCCAACTCGGTCGCGCCCGGCTTCATCGCGACCGAGATGACCAAGGCCACCGCCGACCGCGTCGGCATGGGCTTCGAGGACTTCAAGGCCGCCGCCGCCACGCAGATCCCCGTCCAGCGCGTCGGCGAGCCGGAGGACATCGCCAACGCCATCGCCTTCTTCACCGGCGACGCGGCGGGCTTCGTCTCCGGCCAGGTCCTGTACGTGGCCGGCGGCCCGCTCGACTAGCGCCCCCTCGCACCCCCAGGCACCCTCCCGCTTCTCGAAGCGTCTCGAAGCAAAGGACAGCACAGACCATGGCAGTGCAGGACAGCGGCAAGGCGGCGCTCGTCACCGGGGCGAGCCGCGGCATCGGCTACGGCATCGCGGAGGCGCTCGTCGCCCGCGGCGACCGCGTGTGCATCACCGGCCGCAACGAGAACGCGCTCAAGGAGGCCGTCGAGAAGCTCGGCTCCGACCGCGTCATCGGCGTCGCGGGCAAGGCCCACGACGAGGCGCACCAGGCGATCGCCGTCGAGCGCGCCATGGAGGCCTTCGGCCGCGTCGACTTCCTGGTCAACAACGCCGGCACGAACCCCGTGTTCGGGCCGATGGCCGACCTCGACCTCGACGTGGCGCGCAAGGTCTTCGAGACGAACGTGATCTCGGCGCTCGGCTTCGCGCAGCTCACCTGGAAGGCCTGGCAGTCCGAGCACGGCGGCGCGATCGTGAACATCGCCTCGATCGCGGGCGTGTCCGCGTCGCCGTTCGTCGGCGCGTACGGCATGAGCAAGGCCGCCATGGTCAATCTGACGCTCCAGCTCGCGCACGAGTTCGCCCCCGCGGTCCGGGTCAACGCCATCGCGCCCGCGGTGGTGAAGACCAAGTTCGCGAAGGCGCTCTACGAGGGCCGCGAGGAGGAGGTCACCTCGGCGTACCCGCTGGGGCGGCTCGGCGTGCCGTCCGACGTCGGCGGCGCGGCGGCCTTCCTCACCTCGGAGCAGTCCGACTGGATCACCGGCCAGACGCTCGTGGTCGACGGCGGCATCTTCCTCAACGCCGGGGTGGGCTGACCGGCGCCGCCCGCCGCCGGGGCCGGACGGGCTCCTCCGTCCGGTCGCGGCCGGGTGAAGGTCCGTACCAAGGGTGAGCTGCGAAAAGTCCCGTCCGCCAACAGGGTTGGCCGGGCGGGGCCTTGCGGTATGGTCTGCCGACCCATGGCACGGCGGATCGAGGAGCGCGTACGTGTTCACCAGAGGTCAGCTTCGATGTCTGCGCCCCGTCGCGGCGACGGTGTCGATATCCCTGCTCGCCGGGTGCGGGCTGCTGTCGTCCGGAGGGGCGGACGACGAGGACGCCATCACCGTCGGCACCACGAGCGCGCCGACGACGCTCGACCCTGCGGCGTCCTGGGACGGCTCCTGGGAGCTGTACCGGAACGTCTTCCAGACGCTGCTGAGCTTCCCCTCCGGCGCCACCGAGCCGCAACCGGAAGCGGCGGAGGCATGCGAGTTCACCGACGGCTCCAGCACGGTGTACACGTGTACGCTCCGCGCGGGCCTGACGTTCTCCAACGGCGACCCGCTGGACGCCGCGGCCGTGAAGCACTCGATCGACCGGATCCGGCGCATCGACGTCGAGGGCGGCCCGGCCGGACTGCTCGGGTCGCTGGCCTCCGTCTCCACCGAGGGCGACCGCACGGTCGTCTTCAAGCTGCGCAAGCCGGACGCCACCTTCCCGTTCGTGCTCGCCACGCCCGCGATGTCCGTCGTCGCCCCCGCCGACTACCCGGCCGACCGGCTCCGCGAGGGCGACGGGGTCACCGGCTCCGGTCCGTACACGCTGGCGTCGTACCGCTCCGGCGAGCGGGCGGAACTGGTCCGCAACGACGACTACGAGGGCGGCGCCGACCGCAAGAACGACGCCGTGACCATCCGCTACTTCGACGACTCCGAGGCCATGGTCGCGGCGCTGCGCGACAAGGAGCTCGACGTCACCTTCCGCGGCATCGCCGCCGAGGACGTCGTCGCCCAGCAGGGCGCGGACAAGGAGAGCCACCTCCGGCTCGTCGAGGGCGCCGGCGCCGAGATCCGCTACCTGGTGTTCAACCCCAAGGACCCCTGGGCGCGCAAGCCCGCCGTGCGCAAGGCGGTCGCACAGACCGTGGACCGCGCGGCGCTCGCGCACAAGGTCTACAAGGACACGGTCGAGCCGCTGTACTCCATGGTGCCGCGCGGGGTCACCGGCCACACCACGGGCTTCTTCGACACCTACGGCGAGCCGAGCCCGGCCAAGGCCCGGCGCATCCTCGCGGCCGCGGGCATCACCGACCGCGTGCCGCTCACCCTGTGGTACGCCACCGACCGCTACGGCTCGGTGACGGCGGCGGAGTTCGCCGAGCTGAAGCGGCAGTTGGAGGCCTCGGGCCTGTTCGAGGTCACGATCAAGGGCCGCCCCTGGAAGGCGTTCGAGAAGGGCTACAAGAACGGCGAGTACCCGGTCTTCGGACGCGGCTGGTTCCCGGACTTCCCGGACGCGGAGAACTTCATCGCGCCCTTCGTGGGCGAGCGCAACGTGCTCAACACGCCCTACCGGACACCGGGGATCACCGACGGGGTGCTGCCGCGGTCGCGGCGGGCGGCGGACCGGGGCGAGGTCGTCGACGAGTTCGAGGAGGCGCAGCGCATCCTCGTCGACGACGTCCGGCTGCTGCCGCTGTGGCAGGGCAAGCAGTACATCATGGCCAGCGAGGAGATCGCGGGCGGGGAGCGGGCCCTCGACCCGTCGGCGATCATGATGATGTGGGAGCTGAGCCGGAAGACGAGCTGGTAGCGCGCGGGCGGGGGGCTCCGGCGAGGGTGGTGACCGCCGCCCGGGGGCCGGTTGTCAGTGGCCGCCGGTAGGTTCTGTGGAGACGACGGTCCGCACCGAGGAGCCGGGCAGCCGAGGAGCTGTCGGCCGGTGGCGGGCCGTGCCGAAGAACGGACCGTACACCGGAGGTTGTTGACGTGACCGACATCGCCATGCTGCCCGCGTCCTGGCGCGGAGTCCTCGGCGAGGAGCTCCAGAAGCCCTACTTCAAGGAGCTCGTCGACTTCGTCGAGGAGGAGCGGGCGAAGGGGCCGGTGTACCCGCCGCGCGAGGAGGTGTTCGCGGCCCTGGAGGCGACGCCGTACGACGAGGTCAAGGTGCTCGTCCTCGGCCAGGACCCGTACCACGGCGAGGGCCAGGGGCACGGCCTGTGCTTCTCGGTCCGCCCGGGCGTCAGGACCCCGCCCTCCTTGCGGAACATCTACAAGGAGATGCGGGAGGAGCTCGGCCTGCCCGTCCCGGACAACGGCTATCTGATGCCCTGGGCCCGCCAGGGCGTCCTGCTCCTGAACGCGGTCCTGACGGTTCGCGCGGGCGAGGCGAACTCCCACAAGAACAAGGGCTGGGAGAAGTTCACGGACGCCGTGATCCGGGCCGTGGCCGACCGCCCCGACCCGGCCGTCTTCGTCCTGTGGGGGAACTACGCGCAGAAGAAGCTGCCCCTGATCGACGAGGAGCGGCACGTCGTGGTGAAGGGCGCGCACCCCTCCCCGCTGTCCGCCCGGAGGTTCTTCGGCTCCCGCCCGTTCACGCAGATCAACGAGGCGGTCGCGGCCCAGGGGCACGCGCCGATCGACTGGCGCATCCCGGACCTGGGCTGAGCCGCGGGCCGGGCGCGGGGCCGGGGCGGCGGGGGTCACCGGCCTGGCGCAGCGGCGGGCCCGGGCTCCCCGCGTCGCACCGTGCCTGACCGCGATTGTCAGTGCCGGCCGCTAGCGTCGGCACCGTCGGCGACCGGCCGCCCTGACGACGGGACGCCGGGGCGCCGGGACGACGGACGGCAGCGGCCGGCGGCAGAGGACCGGCGGCGGACGGTGGAGGGCGGCGCGGTGGTGGAGCGGCAGGAACGGACGGCGGACGGCGAGGACGTCGTGATGACCCGGATCGGGCAGGCGGTCATGCTCCAGCACGCCGGGGACCGCGAGGAGGCGAGGAGCCGCTTCCTCGCGCTCTGGTCGGAGATCGGCGAGGACGGCGACGCCCTGCACCGCTGCACCCTCGCGCACTACATGGCGGACACGCAGGACGACCCGGCGGACGAACTGGCCTGGGACCTGCGGGCGTTGTCGGCCGCGCAGGAGCTGACCGACGACCGGGTGGGAGCCCACCACCACTCGCTCGCCGTCCGCGGGTTCTACCCCTCGCTGCACCTGAACCTGGCGGCGGACTATGTGAAGCTCGCCCGCCCGGAGGCGGCCCGCAGCCATCTGCGCCTCGCGCGCGGCGCGGTGGGCGCCCTCGGCGACGACGGCTACGGCGACGGCATCCGCGCGGCGCTGGACCGCCTGGAGACGCAGGTGGGGGAGGGGGCCGCGGAGGAGTGACCCCCGGGCCGGGCGGCGCGGTGTCGCCCCCTGGGCCCGGGTGGGCTGTCCGGCCGGGCCCGGGTGCGCCTTCCGCCCCGGGCGCGGCTGCGCCCGTTGTCCCGGGCTCGACCCCGTCTTCTCGGCCGCCGCTCCCTCGGTGGCCGTCCTCAATTCCCGTAGACCTCGCGGCAGATGACCGCCTCCGGGCTGTCCGGCCGCCAGTGCCCGAACCGCTCACCCAGGGCGCAGATGTCTGCCTCGCCCCGGGGCTGCGCCGGTGGCCGGGACGGCTTCTCGGGCCGGTGGGGCGGGCGCTGCCGGGGCCCGGGCCGCGGGGGCTTCGGGGCCCGGTCGACGCGTGTGGGTGTATCCGCCGGGGCGGCCGTCCGGGGCGGGTCCGGCGGCGCGGGGACGGCCGGGCCGGGAGCCGTGCCGATCGTGGCGGCCCGGGCGGGAACGGCGGGCGGCGCTCCGGCGCGTTGCAGCCGGTCGTGCCCGGGGGCCTGGGTGGCCTCCGGGGCGGGCGGCGGCCGGTCCCCGGCGCCGGTCGAGCGTTCCGGCGAGCCGGTGGGGGCGGCGCCTCCGGGGCCGGCGGACGTCCGGTCCACGCCGACGCAGCCGGAGACGGCCGTGACGGTCACGGAGACGAGCAGGGCCATGGTGGTCGTCGAACGCCGCACCCGCCCCACAGTGCAGCCCGAGGCGGCGCCCGGCCCGCCGAAGGGGGTGGATGCCCCCGCACGGGGGACGGGGCGAACCTGTGGTCGGCGGGGGTGGCCTCCGGCCGGGGGCGGGTCTCCGGCCGATGGGGCGAGTGTCAATCGACGGGGCGGATCCCGGCCCACGACGCGAACCTCCAGCCGGACGCGCGCCGAACGAGGCGCCCGCGATGCGGGACGAGCGCGCTCCACCGCGCCGCTTAGGGCCTCAGGCCGTGCGGATCACGCGCTGCCCGGGAGAGAGACCCTCACGCTGCGGGACGCGTCCCGGCCCCCCGGCCCGCCCACGCCCGGCCCTCGGCCGGTGCGCGCCGCTCGGGCCACGCGCCGCCCGGTCCCACACCACCCGCGCCGCCCGGCCCCACACCACCCGCGCCGCCCGGTCAAAGCGTCGCCCAAGCCACCCGCGCCGCGGGAACGCCCCGCCCGCCCGGCCAAGCGTCACTGAAGCCACCCGCCCCGCGGGGACGCGCCCCGCCCGCCCAGCCCAAGCGCCACCGAAGCCACCCGCCCCGCAGTGGCGCCCCCCAAGGCCCCCGGCCAGCCCCCTCACCCGTCCAGCGTCCCGCCCAGCAGCTCCGCGAAGCCCGCCCGTAGTTCCTCCCGTGTCGGGGGCTCCGTGCTGTACGAGCCGGCCACGCAGGAGAAGAGCATGCCGTCGCACCAGGCCACCAGGGACAGTGTGTGGCGCTCCGGGTCCGTGGAGCCCGCCGCGCTCAGGAGGTCGCTCAGGAGCTCGCGGAACCTGGCGCCGGTCGCGTCGTAGTACGCCCGTAGCTCGGGGCGGCGCGTCGCCTCCAGGGCCAGCTCGTACCGGGACACGAGCAGCGCGCGGTGCGCCTCGCCGGTGAGGAAGCGGTGCAGGGTCAGGGCGAGGCCGTCGACCAGGGACGCGCGGCCGCCCGCCGGGTCCGGGAGCTCGTCCGGGGCGAGGACGGCCGCCTCGCGCTCGGCCTGGCGCCGTACGGCCGCCTCCAGGAGCGCGAGCCGCGTACGGGCGTGGTTCGACGTGGAGCCGGTGGGCAGGCCCGCGGCCTCGTCGACGGCGCGGTGCGTGAGGCCGCGCATGCCGCGTTCGGCGAGCAGGGCCAGCGCGGTGTCGGCGATCAGTTCGGCGCGGGACGCGCCGCGGACGGGTGCGGACCCCGGGGTGCGTGCGGACATGCGGGCCACCCTACCGGTGGCACTACAGATGTAGTACGGTCTGTCCCTGTCGGCACTACAGCCGTAGTGGCCGGGGGGTGTGACCGAGGAGGAACCGTGTCCCGAGCAGCCGAGCCCCGTGAGCCCCGCGCCGTCGTCGTCGGCGGCGGCATCGGCGGGCTCACCACCGCCCTCGCCCTGCGCCGTTCCGGCTGGCGGGTCACCGTCCTGGAGCGCGCCGCATCCCTGGAGCCCGTGGGCTCCGGCATCGGCCTGGCCCCGAACGCCCAGCGCGCCCTGGACGTCCTCGGCCTCGGCGACGGCGTCCGCGAGCTTGCCGCCTGGCAGGGCGGGGCCGGCCTGCGCACGCCGAACGGCCGCTGGCTGGTGCGCACCACGTCCGACGCCACCGCGCGGAGGTTCGGCGGCGCGCTGGTGCTGCTGCACCGCGCCACCCTCGTCGACCTGCTCGTCGGCGCGCTGCCCGGCGACTGCCTGCGCACCGGCGCCGCCGCCCGGCTCGCCGACGCGGGCGGACCGGACCGCCCCGCCGTCGTGACCACCGCCGACGGCGACGACCTGGAGGCGGACCTCGTCGTCGGGGCCGACGGCATCAACTCCGCCGTGCGCGCGACGCTGTTCCCGGAGCACCCCGGGCCCGTCTACACCGGGTTCACCGCCTGGCGGCTCATCGTGCCCGCGCCCCGGCGGCCCCTCGAGCCGCACGAGACCTGGGGGCGCGGCGGCCTGTGGGGCACGCAGCCGCTGAAGGACGGCAGGGTGTACGCGTACGCCACCGCGCTCGTGCCCCCGGGCGGCCGCGCGCCCGACGACGAGAGGGCCGAGCTGACGCGCCGCTTCGCCGCCTGGCACGACCCGATCCCGGAGATCGTCGCCGCCGCGCGCCCCGAGGACGTGCTGCGCAACGACGTCTGGCACATGGCCACGCCGCTGCCCGCCCACCACCGCGGCCGCGTCGCCCTGGTCGGCGACGCGGCGCACGCCATGGCGCCGACGCTCGGCCAGGGCGGCAACCAGGCCATCGAGGACGGCGTCGTCCTCGGCCACCACGCCCGCCCCGCGGACGACCTCTTCGCGGGCCTCGCCGCCTACAGCGCCGCCCGCGTGCCCCGCACGACGGCCGTCGTCCGGCGGGCCGCCCGCACGGCCCGCCTCAACCACCTCTCCAACGGCGTGCTCCTCGCCGCCCGCGACACCGCCCTGCGGGCGCTCTCCCTGCTCGGTCCCCACCTGATCACGCGGGGGTTCGCCTCGATCGCCGACTGGCACCCGCCGACGGACCCGTATGCTGCCGGGACGGACGCCGGGGCGCACCCGCGCACACCGGCACGACGGTAGGGAGACAGTGGTGAAGGTCGGCTGCATCGGACTCGGCGACATCGCGCGGAAGGCGTACCTGCCGGTGCTCACCACGCAGCCAGGCGTCGAGCTGCACCTCCAGACGCGGACGCCCGCCACGCTGGAGCGGACCGCGGAGACCTACCACGTCCCGGCCGAACGCCGCCACACCGACCTGGAGTCGCTGCTCGCCCAGGACCTCGACGCCGCCTTCGTGCACGCGCCGACCAGTGCCCACCCGGAGATCGTCGAGCGCCTCCTGGAGGCGGGGGTTGCCACGTACGTCGACAAGCCGATCGCGTACGAACTCGCGGACTCCGAGCGGCTGGTGGCGCTCGCCGAGGAGCGCGGGGTGAGCCTCGCCGTCGGCTTCAACCGCCGCTACGCGCCCGGCTACGCCCAGTGCGCCGAGCACCCGCGCGAGCTGATCCTGATGCAGAAGAACCGCGTGGGCCTTCCGGAGGACCCGCGCACGATGATCCTCGACGACTTCGTCCACGTCGTGGACACGCTGCGGTTCCTCGTGCCCGGCGCGGTGGACCACGTGAGCGTGCGTGGCCGCGTCGCGGACGGCCTCCTGGAGCACGTCGTGCTCCAGCTCGCGGGCGACGGGTTCACCGCGATCGGCGTGATGAACCGCCTCAGCGGCTCCACGGAGGAGATCCTCGAGGTCTCCGGCCAGGACTCCAAGCGGCAGGTCCTCAACCTCGCCGAGGTCGTCGACCACAAGGGCCAGCCCACCGTGCGGCGGCGCGGCGACTGGGTGCCGGTGGTGCGGCAGCGCGGCATCGAGCAGGTGGTGCTCGCCTTCCTCGACGCCGTGCGCGCGGGCAAGGTGCTCAGCGCCCGGGACGCGCTGGCGACCCATGAGCTGTGCGAGCGGGTGGTACGCGCGGTCCTCGAACAGGCCGCCTGAGCGCCCGCGCCCCCTCGACGGCGGCGAGCGCGACCAGCACGGCCAGCGCCGCGTACACCGGCCAGTCGCCGAACCGTACGTACGGCGTCGTGCCCGTGGCCAGCGGAACCTCGTACTCCGCGGTGTCCGACGCCGAGGTGCCGAGCGGCCGGCCGATCCGCTCGCCGCCCGGGCCGTGGACGGCGGAGACGCCGGTGAGCGTCGCGTGCACCATGGGGCGGCCGGTCTCTGCGGCCCGCACCGCCGCGAGCGAGGCGTGCTGCTCGGGCGCCCAACTGCCCTGGAACGTCGACGTGGCGGACTGCGCGAGCAGCACCTGCGCGCCCTCGCGGACCAGGTGCCTGCTCATGTCGGGGAACGCCGACTCGAAGCACACCAGGGGCCCCACGCGCACCCCGCCCGCCAGGTCCATCACGACGGGGCGCTCCCCGCGCCTGCGGTCCTCGCCCGCGGCCTTGCCCACCGACGTGGCCCAGCCGAGCAGGGAGCGCGCCGGGACGTACTCGCCGAAGGGCACGAGCCGCATCTTGTCGTAGCGGTCGCCCGTCGGGCCGTCCGGGCCGACCAGTACGGAGCTCTTGAAGATGCCGGGCCGGTCGGAGCGGCGCGCGTCCACGTTCACCAGCACGTCGGCGCCCACGAGACGGGACAGCGCGGCGAGCCGCCGCGCCAGGTCGGGCCGATCGGCCAGGTCGTGCCCGACGCTGCTCTCGCCCCACACGACGAGGTCCGGGCCGCGCCCCGCGAGGGTGCGCGTCAGCTCCTCCTCGCGGTCGAAGCGCCGCTCGGGGGCGTCGGCACCGTCCAGGACACCGGGCTGCACCACGGCGACGCGGACGCTGCCCGTGGTCTCGGGGCGCGGGGACCAGGTCCAGGCGGTGGTGGCCGCGGCGGCCACGGCGACGAGCCCGGCGACGGCGGGGACGCGCGCCGACCGCCAGGCGACGAGCACCGCGACGCCCGTGTTCACGCCCACGACGAGCGCGCTGACCAGCCAGACGCCGCCCACCGACATGAGCCGCAGCGCGGGCTCCACCTGCCACTGGCTGGAGCCGAGCAACCCCCACGGCCCGCCAAGGCCCTCCCAGGACCGCACCAGTTCGACCATCAGCCAGGCCGACGGCAGCACGAACAGCGCCGCCACCGCGCGCCCGGGGGCGGGGGCGCCGCCCAGGAGGCGGTGCGTGAGCCAGCCCCACGGCGCCCACAGCAGCCCGAGGAGCGCGGCGATGACGAGCGTGAACACGTGCAGGCTCGGCAGCAGCCAGTGGTGCACGGCCAGCATGAAGCCGAGCCCGCCGAGCCAGCCGTCGCGCGCGGCCCCGCGCCCCGACCCCGCCGAGCGGACGAGCAGGATCCACGGCACGAGCGCGACGTACGCGCACCACCACCACGACGGCTCCGGGAAGGCGAGCGCGGGCAGGGCGCCGCAGAGCACGGCCAGGGCGCCGCGCTGCCGGGGGGAGGCCAGGGCGGTGTCCAGGCGCGGGCGCCACGCCACAGGGCGGTGCGCGGGCAGGGCCCACCGGTGTGACCGCTTGCCGCCGAGTACGTCCATGCAGCGTGCCTCCTCGCCCCCGGCTCGGCCTCAGGCCCGGTCGTGCTCCAGTGTGCGCGCCGGTGGCGATCTAGGACAGGGGGCGGCGCCGCCGGGCCACCGGACCGGAGGGACGTGCTCCGGGCACGGTGACCGCTTCCGCCCGGCCGCACGCGGAGCGCGCCCACCCCGCCGTCCACCGGCCCGGCCCGCTGCCGTCCACGGCCTCGCCCGCCACCGCCCGCGCGGCCTTCGCTGCCCGCGGCCCGTCCGGTCCGCCCGTTGCCGTCTGCCGTCCGCCGCCCGTCCGTGGCCGTCCGCCCCACCTGCTGCGCGCCGCCCGTCCGGTCCGTTCGCCCGCCACCGCCCGCCCCGCCCCTCGTCCGGGTCAGCCCCGTCCGGGCGGGGTGTCCGTCCGCTGCGCGGCCCGGGCCGGGGCGCCGGTCCGGTCGGCGGTGCGCGTGCTGCGCCACTTCTCCCGTACGACCACCTGGCGCAGCCGCCAGCCGCCGTGCGTGCGCAGGGCGGCGAACTCGTAGCGGCCGCCGCACGTGAGGTCGGGCGCGGTGCCGGGGACGCCGTCCGCTCCGGTGGCGAAGCGCAGGGGGTTCACGTAGTCGGCGCGGATGCGCGCGGTGTCACCGACGTCCTGTTCGCGGACGCCGAAGCGGACCCGGCGGTTGACGATGAGGTGCTGGCGCATCGCGACGGCGCCCATCGTCTCCGCGAGCCACGCGGACACCTCGGCGGCGCCGCCTTCGATGCCGCCCGCCGACCGGTAGTCGGCGCGCCCGTCGGGCGTGAACAGCTCCCGGTAGGCGTCCCAGTCCCCGTCGTCGACGGTACCGGCGTAGTCCGTGATGAGGGTGTCGATGGCCAACTGGTCGAGCACGGCCGCGAGTTCCACACGCTGCGTCATCGGCTCAGTCTTGGGCACCGGGCGGGCGCAGCCAAGAGGGAGTGCCGCGAGGGAGTGCCGCGTCACGCGGCCTGGACGACCTCCGCCCGGACCGCCGCCGCCCACTCGGTCACCAACTGCTCGTACTCCCTGCGCTGTTCGGCGGAGAGGCGGCCGCCGGCGCGCAGCCACAGGCCTCGTATCCGCTCGTTCAGCTCGGCAGCCGACCGCGTGGAACCATGGGGTTGGGGGGTTAAGGGCATGACCTCAGCCTAGGGGATGGCTCCGACAATCGGAACTGTCGGTTACCACACACCGGTGGCGCGTGATCACGCGGGGGCGGCTCCGGCTCGCGGCCTCAGGCGTCCGCCTCCCCGCTCCGCGCGGAGCCCCCGCCGCCGGACGCCCGTCCGGCCGCAGGGAGGTGGACGACCAGCAGCGCGATCCCGCACAGCGTGACCACGCGGGTGGCGGCGTCGAGGCCGTTCCAGTTCTTGGACTGCCACATCGCGAACCACTCGCCGCCGATGCCGATGAAGCCGCCGCCGAACAGCAGCACCAGCATCAGCAGGCCCACGGTGCTCAGCCGCCGCGCCCTGCCGAACCCGCCGGCGCGCCCGCGCAGCGCCGCGACCCACACGACGGTTCCGGCGATCAGGATCAGCGCGGCGAGCGTCTCCCAGGCGATGATCGCCACGTACGCGGCGTCCTGGAGGGCGCGGGACTCGACGGCGCGCCACATCAAGTCCTCGTCCTTGAAGGTCGTGTCCATCGCCAGGACGTGCCGGACGAACTGCCGGTTGGTGTCGAAGTCGGTGAGGTTGCCGAACGCGACGAGCGCGATGTACAGCGCGACGACACCGGTGAGCACGGCCGCCGCGACGGCGGGTGCCCCGAGGGCGAGCCCCGCGGACCTCGTTCTCCTGGCCGTCCCGCGTTCGTCCGCGCCTGCCGGCATGTCACGTCCCCTTCGTCGCGTGCCGCCCGCCGGGCGCGGACGGCTGAAGATCCCATGGTGGCAGCACCGGCGCGGTCCGGTGGCGGCCGTGCGCGCCGGGGTCAGGGGCGGTCGGCGGGCCTGATGCGGTGGGCCGCGAGGACCCCCGCCGCGGCCAGGGCGGCGGTGAGCGCGAACGTGGCCGACAGGGCGACCGTCACCGTCGAGCCGTACGCCGACGCCAGCGAGACGGCGGCGCCGCCGAGGCCGCTGAGGACGGCGACGGCCAGGGTCTGGGCGAGCTGCATGGCGCCGCCGGCCTCGCCCTGCCGGTCCGCGGGGGCCTGCTCCATGGCGTCGGTGGTGGCGGCGTTGAAGGCCACGCCCATGCCCGCGCCGCCGATGGCCCAGCCCGCCACGGCGGTCAGGGCCGGTACCGCGTCGACGAGGACGCCGAGCGCCATCACCACGATGCCCACGAGCAGCACCGCGAACCCGGCCGCGATCGGCACGGCCCGCGACCGCCCGCTCCAGCGGCCGTCGGCCCGGCCCTGCCAGGCGGCCCCGAGCACCCACGTGATCGCGCCCGCCGAGAGGCCGAGACCGGCCTGCGAGGCACTCAGGTCCCGCAGGCGCACCAGGCCGAGCGGCAGGAAGGCCTCGCTGCCGAAGTACGCGCCGCACAGCAGGAAGCGCAGCACCACCCCCGTCGGTACGCCCCGCCGGGCGGCGAGCGTGCCGGGCGGCGTGACGGAGCGCAGCGCGAGGACCGCCACGGCGCCGCCCGCGACGACGAGCGGGACGAGCAGGGCCGGGTGGCGCACCTGGAGCCCGGCGAGCAGGACGCCCGTGCCCGCCGCGAGCAGGACGCTCCGCGCGACCGGGGTGGCCCACCAGCGCACCGGCGGGGCGGCGCCGGACGTGGCGGCGGGTGCCGAGGAACCGGTGCCCCCGGTGCGGTGCAGGCGGCGCAGCGGGGGCAGCGCCAGCGTGGCGGCGATCGCGATGAGGGGCAGCAGCAGGACGAACACGCCGCGCCAGGACACGTGGTCGGCGATCACGGCGGCGACCGTCGGGCCGATGAGGGACGGCACGGTCCAGCCGCCGGCGACCAGGGCGAACATGCGCGCCCGCAGGTGCCCCGGGTAGGCCAGGCCGATGACGGCGTACGCGAGCGCCATCACCGCCCCGACGCCGAGCCCCTGGAGGAAGCGGCCGGCCAGGAAGGCGGGCCAGTTCGGCGCGGCCCCGGCGAGTGCGCAGCCCGCCGCGAACACGACCAGGCCCACGGCGAGCGGCCGGGCCGGACCGTGCCGGTCGGCGTCGCGGCCCGCGGCCACGGTGCCGATGAGGTTGGCGAGCATCAGGGCGGAGAGCCCCCAGCCGTACGCGTGCAGGCCGCCGAGGCGGCCCGCGATCTCCGGGAGCACCGTGGCGACCCCCATCGACTCGAACGCCACCAGCCCGACGGACAACACGATGCCCCAGGTCAGGGCGGCGTAGGGGGCACGGAAGGCGCTCTCGGCGACGGCCGGGGCCGACGGGGGACGACCGCCGGGCGCGGTCGTCTTGAGGGCGTCGGCGGCGGGTGGTGCGTCGCTGGGGTCGGACGCGGGCGCCGTCTCGGGCGCCGCCTCGGGCGCTGGTGTGGAGGCGGAGGCGGGGGCGGACGGGGGCGTCGGCGTGGGTGCGGATGCAGGCGCTGGCGCTGGCGCGGGCGCGGGCGCGGAAGAGGAAGTGGGTGCGGGAGTGGAAGCGGGTGTGGGCGCGGAAGAGGAAGCGGGCACGGGTGAGGAAGAAGAAGCGGACGCGGACGCGGACTCGGCGTGGGCGCCCCGGGCGGTCGCTCCCCGTGCGGGCGGCTCTGACGGCAAGGCCAACCCTCCTTTACGTTTCGATCCGGAACGGAACGAAAGTACATGCTACCTATACTGGACCCCATGGCAACCCCGGATTCCGCAGCCCCGCCCGCCCGTTCGGCGGGACGCCCGCGTGACGCCCGGCTCGACGAGGCCATCGTCCGGGCGACGCTGGAACTCCTGGAGGAGTCCGGCTATCCGCACCTGACGCTCGAGGGCGTGGCCCGCCGCGCGGGCACCACGAAACCGGCCATCCGCCGCCGCTGGCCGTCCCGGCAGCACCTCGTGATCACCGCGCTCGCCGAGACCATGGGCACCGCGCCCACCCCGGACACCGGCTGCACGCACTGCGACCTCATCCTGGGCATCGAGACCCTCAGCCAGGCCTTCGGCGGCACGCTCGGGCGCCGGACGCTGCCCGCCCTGGTGGCGGAGCTGGCCGACGACCCCGAGCTGGACCGCGTCTTCACCGAGACGGTCTTCCGGCCCCGCAGGGCCACGACGGAGGCCGCGCTGCGCCGGGGCATCGAGCGCGGCGACATCCGGCCGGACGCCGACCTGGACCTGCTCCTGGACATGCTCGGCGCCACCACGTACCACCGCGTGCTCTTCGGCCATCTGCCGGTCACGGACACGCTCGCGCACGACGTGGTGATGACCGTGATGGGCGGCGCGGCGACACCGCGCTGGCGCGGCCACTACCAGCGCCACCACGAGGGCGCGGAGGCCTCAGTCTGACGCGGCGGGGTCCGGCAGCACCGCCAGCAGGGGGCGCAGCGCAGGACCCGGCGGCCCCGGGAGCACCGCGAGGTACGTCGTCAGGGCCGGGGCGGCGAGCGGCCGCACCGCCACCCGCGGGAACGACGGCACCCCCGCCACCTCGTAGAAGACGGTCCACGACGGGGCGCCCGCGCCGATCTCGGCCAGGGTCTCCTGGAGCGTGGTGAACGGCGGCCCGTACGGCGGTTCGGCACCGGCCGCCCGCAGCGCGCCGGTCACCAGGTCGTGGAAGGGCGGGTTGTGCCCGCGCGGAGCGAGCCGCAGCGGCAGGTCCGCGAGGTCGGTGAGGCGCGGGGACGCCGCGCCCGCGAGGCGGTGGCCCGCGGGCAGCGCCACGTACAGCGGATCGCGCCACACCGGCAGGAGTTCGAGCCCCGGCGCGCGCGGCGCCGCCCGCACCAGCGCCGCGTCCAGCTCGCCGGAGCGGACCGCCGCGAGCCGTTCGGTGAGCCCCAGGCGGCGTGGCCGGACGCGGAGCCCGGGTGCCGCCGCCGCGAGGTCCGCCAGCAGGCGGCGCAGGCGGTCGCCGGGGCCCTGCACGGTGCCCAGGCGCAGCACGCCGTCGCCCGCCGCCAGGTCGGCCGCGACCCGCCGGGTCCGGCGCGCCGCGGCGAGCACCGCGCGCGCCTCCGGCAGCAGGCGCTCGCCCGCGCCGGTGAGTTCGACGTGCCGCGTGGTGCGCCGGAACAGCGCCACGCCCAGCTCGCGTTCCAGGCGGCGCACCTGCTGGCTCACCGCCGACTGGACGATGCCGAGGCGTGCGGCGGCCCGGCTGAAACCGCCCTCGTCGGCGACCGCCGCGAAGTACTCCAACTGCCGCAGCTCCACCGGCCCCGCCGCCCCCCGTCGCGCCATCCGGGCGGGGCGCGCCCCGCCCCCCCCGCATTCATCTCGATCCGTGATCTCTGCAGGTGACAACTGATGCTGGTACGCGCCCTGTTCCCCGGGTCGAATGGGATCCGCGCGGGCCGCGCCGCGGCCCGCCCGACCCGAGGAGCCCCGGATGAGCCGGTACGCACACGCCCCTGACCACCCCGGAGCCGGCGGCGGCTCCCCGCGCACCCCCGGGGCGCTGGTGGTACCGCCCGGCACGACCGAGCACGTGCCGCTGCCCCACGGCGGCGGCTTCGACCTGCTCGTCGACGCGACGGCGACCGGCGGCGCCCTGGGCGCCAACCGGCTCACCCTCGGCGAGGGGGCGGACGGCGCGGGACCGCACCACCACGCCCGGTCGACGGAGCTGTTCCACGTCCTGGACGGCACGGTGGACTTCTTCCTGGACGGCGAACTCGTCACCGTGGGGCGGGGCGGCCTGGTCGTGGTGGCACCGGGGACGCCGCACGCCTTCGGCGCCGCCGCCGGGGACACCGCCGACCTGCTGGTGGTCCTCGCGCCCGGCGTCGACCGCTTCGACTACTTCCGGACGTTGGGGCGCGTCCAGCACGGCCTCGAACCCTTCGACAGCCTCCTGCCGCAGCAGGACCGCTACGACGTGCACTTCCTCGACGGCGCCGACTGGCGGGCGGCCCGGGCCGCCGCCTCCGGGGGAGTACAACGCGCCAAAGCCCGCCGGGCGCCCTGACGGCGGTGGTGACCCCCGCCCGGTTGTGGGCAACACTGCACACAGCACGCGACGGTCCCGCGCCCGCTCACGGCCTCGCCAGGAGGCAGGGCTCACGTCAGGAGGCTGCTGGTGTCGACGGCGGAGAGGCGGGAGGGGCGCGTGGCCCGGGACCACTGGGAAGTCGCCCTGCCGGACGGGCGCGTCGTGCCCTGGACGGGGTTCCACGTCGGACCGGCGGGCCTCGCCCCGGAGGAGTTCGCGGGCATCTGCCGACGGCTCCTCGGGATGGACCCGCCCGCGGCCGAGGCCGCGGCCCGCGAAGAGCTGGTCCCGGTCGGCGCCGACCGCGACCGGCCCGGCATCGTGATCTACTCGCCGCCCCTGGCCAAGCGCATGTACGAGGGTGCCATCGAACGCCTCGCGGCCGGGGAGCCGGCCGAGGACTGGCCCACCATCCTGGAGGCCCGCTCGGTCTGCCTCGCGCACGCCGACGACCTCCTCGTCGGCAGGACCGGGCCCTGGCGGCAGGCGGCGGCGGGCCACCCGACGGTCGAGGTCCCCGACCTGGACCACTTCCACCTCAGCCACGCCCTGCTGAAGCTCGCCGACGGCCCCGCCGACCGGTGGTCCCGAATCCTCGGCCCCGTGATCGACCGGTTGCGCGCCGACCCCGCGTGCGTCGTCCGCGTCTACGCCCTGGACGCACCGCTGCGGGTGCTGCTCCTGTGGCTCGGGCGGGTCGCGGGCCTCGACCGGCTCCTGGTCGAGGCCAACTCCCCGGAGATATCCGAGCGCTGGGGGCACAAGGCCGTCCTGCACCCCACGGCCCGGGCGGCGGGGGAGCTGGCGACGCCCGTGCCCGGGCGCGCCCCGTTTGACGTCCTGGACGAGGAGTCGGCCCTCACGCCGCTGTACCGCGCGTTCGGCCTGGCCGTACCGCGGCTGCCCGGGTACACCGTCGAGTGGGACGGCGCGCTCGGCGACGCCGCCGCGAGCGGCGGAACCCGGACAGAACCCGGCGGCGCACCGCACGAGGCCGGAGGCCGCCCCGCCGGCCGGGCGGGCGCCCCCGGGACGAACGGCGCCTGTGCGAACGGCGGGAGCGGTTCCGCGGAGGCCTCCTTCGCCGCCCGGCTCCGGCTCGCGGCACGGCTGTTACGGGAGCGGTACGGCCTGCGCCGCGGCTGCCTCAAACCCGTCAGGGGCGGCACCGGACAGCGCATCCACGTCGGGGTGCCGCTCGACGACCCGGCTGCGCTCGCCGCTCTGGCCCACCGGGCGGCCCGCTCCGGCGAGGACCACCTCCTGGAGGCCCACGCCGACTACCTGCGGCACACCGTCACCGGCCACGAGTTCCTGCTCGCCCCGTCCCTGCACGTACGGGGCGGGAGACTGGCCGACGGCATGGCCCTGCAGTTCCTCAACGGCACCGTGTGGGAGGGCAACGTCTTCCTCGACGAGGCCACCCACGCGGCGTTCGGCATCACGGGCGACCACTACGCGCGCGTGCGGCGCGCCATGGCCGCGTTCGTCCAGGTCTTCCAGGGGCGCGGCCTGGTCAACGGCGGCATCGACTTCGCGATCGCCCGCGTCGGCGGCCGCTTCGGCGACACCCCCCTGGTGGCCATGCAGGACCTGAACCTCTCCGCGTGCGGCGCCGACTACCTGCACGCCTTCCTGGACGAGAGCCGCGGCGCGCTCGCCGCCCCCGGCCGGGCCGGAGGCGGCGTCTCGGCCGCGACCAAGGTCATCCGTCCCGCCCCCGGCATGGACCTGCCCCGGCTGCGCCGCCTCGTCGACCGCCGCACCCCCACGTCCTACGCCAGGGCCCTCACGTCCGTGCCGGGCAACTGGGGACTGATCGCGGTGGCCTGCCCCGACGCCGTACGGGCGGCGGAGGAGGTGCTCGCGCTGGAGGCGCGGCTGGCGTCCTGACGGGCCGCCGAGGCGAATCCCCGCCACGAGCGGGGCCGTGCGTCAGTACACGCTGACGCCGTACGCGGCCAGCGCCTCCCGCACCGGCTGGTGGATGGCGGAGCCGTTGGTGCCCGAGCAGCCGGAGCTGCCCGAGTGGATGCCGAGGGCGACCGTGCCCGCGAAGTGGGCGCCGCCGCTGTCGCCGCCCGCGGAGCAGGCCGTGGTGCGGACCATGCCGTACACGGGCCCGTCGCCGTAGTTCACGGTGACGTTGACGGCGGTGACGGTGCCGCTGGTCACCTTGGTCGTGGAGCCGCTCTTGCGGATCGCCTGGCCCACGACGGCGTCGGCGGCGGAGGAGATCTCCTGGAAACTGCCGTTGTGGAGGGTGACGTTGCCCGCCGGGTTGGAGCCGTTGGTGTAGCGGACGAGGCCGTAGTCGTTGGTGGGGAAGCTGGTGCCCTCGCGCGTGCCGATCGCCGCGCCGCCGGACGTGGCCGACCAGGTGGAGCTGAGGTTGGTGCAGTGGCCGGCGGTGACGAAGTAGCGGGTGGTGCCCTTGGTGACGTTGAAGGCGGCCGAGCAGCGGGAGCCGCCGCCGTAGATGGCGTCGCCGCCCGCCACCTCGCGCCGGAAGGTGCCGGGCACGCGGCTGACGCGGACCGCCCCGTCGAGCGAATCGGCCACGCGGCGCAGTCGGGCCAGGTCACGGGCCGACACCGAGCGGTCGGCCTGCACGGCTATCTGGTTGGTGCGCGGGTCGAGGCCCCAGGACGTGCCGGGTATCTTCGCGCGGGACTCCAGCGCGTCCATGGCGGCGTCGAGTTGGGCGGCGTCGCGCGTCACCCGCTTCGGGACCGCGCCCGCCGCGCGGGCGCGCTCGGCGGCGGCGTCGCTGGTGACGGTGGCGATCAGCGCGCCGGTCCGCCGGTCGACGTACGTACCGGCGCTGTCGTCGCCCAACTGCCGTTCCACCTGGGCGCTGAGGGCGTTGACCTGGGACGGCGTGGGCGGTCCTGACGGTTCGCTCCGAGCCCCGGCCGGTGTCACGCCGAGGGCGAGGGAGCCGGTGACGAGGAGGGCGGACAGGACGAGGCGCGCGGACGTGGTGCGTCTCATGTGGGGGGTCTCCTTCAACGGTGACGTGTGGGACGTACCGAGGTACGTGGGGGACGTACCGAGGTACGTGGGGGACGTACCGACCAAGGAAACTGGCATGCCCGCGTCAATCACGCAAGGGTGTGGACCGCCCCGGAGGCCCGGTCGGCACCTCCCCGCGGCCGTCCGGATCGCGCCTAGGCGAGCCGTTCGGCCAGGTGCTCGGGCGTCAGGCGGGCGTGGTCGCGCGCGGTGGTGACGAACTCGGCGATCAGCGGGTGCGGCCCGGGGCGGGTGAAGACGGCCAGGGGGCGGCGCCTGCGCGGCACCAGGCGCAGCGCCGTGCCCGGGAAGTCCGGGGTGAGGACGTTGGCGGGCACCAGACCGGCGCCGAGCCCGGCGGCGACGAGCCGGGGCACGGCGGCCGTCTGCGTCGAGCGAATGGCCGCGTGCGGAGTGAACCCCGCCTCCGCGCAGAGCCGTTCGACGGTGGCGGCCAGGGCGTGGTTCTGCCCGTACTGGACCCAGGGGCGGTCGGCCAGCTCCTCAAGGCGCACGGTCACGCGCCCGGCCAGCGGGTCCCCGGGCGGCACGAGCGCGACGAACTCCTCGGTGCCGAGCGGGTGATGGGGCCCCTCCCAGCCCTCGGGCAGCGGGCCGAGGGCCACGTCGGCGGTGGCGTCGCTCACCGCGCGGGCGAAGGAGCCGAGGTCGGCGTACTCGTGCAGGACGACGTCGACGCGGGGGTGGTGCCGGTGCCAGGCGGCCAGCACGCCGGGGACCACGCCCAGGGCCACGCTCAGCACGGCGGCGAGGTGCAGCTCGCCGTGGACCATGTCGGCCACGGCGCGGGCGGCCCCGGCGGCCCGCTCGGCACCCGTCAGGGCGTGCCGGGCACCCGGCAGGAAGGCGCGGCCCGCCGGGGTGAGGTGCGCCCCGCGCGGCGTGCGCTCCAACAGGGGCGTGCCCACCGCCCGCTCCAGGCTCTTGAGCTGCTGGGACAGGGTCGGCTGGGAGACGCGCAGCCGGGCGGCGGCGTCGGTGATGCTGCCGGTCTCGACGACGGCGACGAGGTACTCGAGCTGCCGCAGCGTGGGGATGGCCATAGGCGAACCCTATGCCTCCCCATGGAATCGCGTCTTTGATCTATGGCTTGCGGTTCCCTAGCCTCGGTGGGGCCGACGGCAGCCCCAGGGGGTCTACGGCGGGGTCGACGGCGGCCTCGGCGGAGTCGACGGCGGCTTTCCGGCCGACAGCGCTGTCGGCACCATCGGCACGGCCCGCATCGTCGCTACCGCCTGCACCGCCTGTACGGCCCGCACCGTCGGCACCGCCAGTGCCGCTCGCACCGCTCGTACCGTCGGCACCGCCAGTGCCCCCCCCGCATCGACGGCACTGCCCGCGCGGCGCGCGCCGCGCGGGGCCGTCGCGGACGGCTCTCGCGTGCCTGCCGCGCCCCTCCCACCCGCTCCGAGTCACCAGGACGACGCCTTCATGACCACACTCGCGCCCGCCCCTGCCGCACAGACCGCACCCACCCAGGCCCAGGCCCCGGCCCAGGCCCAGGCGCCGGACCCGGCTTCGGCACCAGACCCGGCTTCGGCTTCGGCTCCGGCTTCGGCTCCGGCGAAAGGCCCGCTCAACGGCCTGGCCACCCTCGCCCTCGCCTACGGCACCCTGTCCGTCGTCGGGGCCCTCTTTCCGCCGCTGCGCGCCGTTACGGGCACCATCCCCGTGCCGGCCCTCGTCCTCGGCGTCACCGGGCTCGCCAACGCCCACCGCATGCACGGCGCCGGCCGCAAGCAGGCCGTGGCGGGCGTGGCCACCGGCCTCGTGGGCCTGGTGCTGACCCTCGTCACGCTCTGACGGCCGCCGCCCGCCGCCGGGCGGCCACGGCCCGCCGGGTGTCCTCGGCGACCAGGTCGGCGTTGATCTGGGCACCCGCCGCGGCGCCCGCCGCCGCGGCCGCGCCCACCTGGGCGGTCAGGTCGGTGACGTTGCCCGCGACCCACACGCCCGGCACCTCGGTGCGGCCGGTCGCGTCGCACGGGACGTACGCGCCGACACCCATGGGGTGCTCGACCGCCCGCAGCCCCAGCGCCGCCAGGAAACCGGCGCGCGCCACGATGCGCGGCGCGACCGCGAGGGCGTCACGCGCGACGGTGGCGCCGCCGCGCAGCCGCACGCCCACGAGCCGGTCGTCCGCCACCTCAAGGCCGGTCACCTCCCCGTCCACGACCCGGACGCCGAGCGCCGCGAACTGCTCCGCCTCCTCGTCGTCCAGGGCCGCCCCGGTGTGGGTGAAGTACGTGACGTCGTCGGTCAACTGCCGGAACAGCAGCGCCTGGTGCACCGACATCGGCCCGCCCGCCAGCACGCCGACGGCCTGGTCGCGGACCTCCCAGCCGTGGCAGTACGGGCAGTGCAGCACGTCCCGCCCCCAGCGCTCGCGCAGCCCCGGCACGTCCGGCAGCTCGTCGACGAGGCCGGTCGCCACCAGGAGCCGCCGCGCGCGGACGCTCCGGCCGTCGGCCAGCGCGACGGTGAAGCCCTCGCCGTCCCGGGCTGCCGACTCCACCGAGCCGGACACCACGTGGGCGCCGTACCCGCGCACCTCCGCCCGGCCGCGTTCCAGCAGCTCGGCGGGCGGCGTCCCCTCACGGCCGAGGAGCCCGTGCACCTGGCTCGCCGGGGCGTTGCGCGGGGCGCCCGCGTCGATCACCGCAACGGAGCGCCGCGCCCGCGCGAGCATCAGGGCCCCGTTCAGCCCGGCGGCGCCACCGCCGACCACCACCACGTCGTAGCCGCCGTCCACCTGCTGAGCCCTGCCGTCCACCTGTCGGGCCCCGTCGGCCACTCGCCGGGTCCTCTCGTACACCCGACGGGCTCTGTCGTCCATGTGCTCGGTCACCGTGACCACCTCCTTGCGACGACGGTGCGTGTGCACCTGCCGCGAAAGCAAACATGGTTGCCGGTACGGCAAAGCGCCAGGGGCGCCCCACGGCGTGACCGGCTGCGAAGCCGCGCCATCCGGCCCATGATGTGTGCAGGTGGGGAAGGGCCTGGGCAGCGGTGTGCGGTTCGCCGGGCGCGAGCGCCGGGAGGACGGTCACGGCCGCGACGGTGGGGGCCGGACACGTTTGGCGAGGTCTGTGACGGGCACCGAGAGGCTCCGGCGGCCTGGAGATCCCTGTGCCGCCCCGATACCGCGGAAGCAGGAGGTGCCATGAGTGACAGCAGCATGGCGGACGACGCCTACCAGCCCACCGGCGACAACGAGGAACAGGAGGACGCGGCGCCCCTGGACCTCCAGGACGCCGTGGACGAGCGTACGTACGACGACATCCTCGACGAGGGCTACTCGCCGCCGGAGAAGCCCCTGGGCGTCAACGAGACCGGCGTCACGGCGGCGGAGCAGCACGAGGGCGAGTCCCTCGACGAGCGGCTGAGCCGGGAGGTGCCGGACACGGAACCGCCCGCGGGTGACGGCATCGGCGACCTGCCCGGCGGCGAGGGCGAGCTCCGGGACCCCGAGACCGGGGCGGACCGCGCCGGCCGCCTGGTCGCCCCGGACGAGGGCGTGAGCCGGGACACCACCAAGGACCTCGTCGCCTCCGACGTGGGGGTGGACGGGGGCGCGGCGGGCGCCGAGGAGGCCGCGGTGCACGTCGTGGAGGAGCCCGACGAGGAGGAGCCGGGGGAGGGGCAGATGTGACCGGTCCGCCGACCGGTCCGCCCCGGTCCCTCCCGGCCTGACCTCGCCCGGCCAGGGACGAGCGCGACGGGCCCGGCCCACCCGGCCGGGCCCGTCCCCGTGCCCCGCCCACCGGGCCGGACCCGTCCCCCTCGTACCGCCGGTGGTTCCGGGCAGCACGGCGAGCCCCAGGGGCGCGCCGCTCACCCGGCCCGGCACCGTAAAGGGGCCGGAACGGGCGGCGCGGCGGCCCTCAGGGGCTCGTCGGCGCTGAGTGCCGTTCGGATGGTCAGCGGGTCAGCGGGTCAGCAGGTCAACAGGTCAGCGGGTCAGCAGACCGGCGGATCAGCGGCTCAGCAGCTCGGCAGATCAGCAACTCAGCGGATCAGCGCATCAACGGGTCGCGGGGTCAGCGGGCGTGTCCGGCGAGGGCGGGGGCGTGCTCGCCGCGCAGCGCCGAGCGGCCCTGCCCCCACACGTCCAGCAGGTACGCCGCGAACCGGTCCTCCACCAGGACGGTCGCGTCCGCCCCGAAGGCGACGTCGGCGTCGAGCTCCGGCTCGTCGGCCAGCAGTCCCGCCACCACCTCGCGGCGCACGACCTGCTCGTGCACGGCGTCGGCCTCGACGTGCTCGGCGTAGAAGTGCTCGGCGGCCGGGCCCGCGTCCAGGCGGCGCATGGCGGCGGCGAGGCGCCGCGAACCGGGCGGGGAGGTGATCTCGACTGTGGCGAAGTGCCCGACGAGCGCGCCGCGCAGCGCGCGGTGCAGGCCGAACAGCGACATGAGGTTGACGACCACGAGCGCCTCGGCGGGGGCCCGGTCGAGGTAGCGGCCGTACGTCGGGTCGAGCCGGAGGTCGCTCATCAGGTCGGCGAAGAGCTGGGCGTGCACGCGTTCGGCGCGGCCCGCGCCGAACTCGTCGTACTCGATCGCCGCCATCGCGGCCTTGGCCCGGCCGTACAGGCGCGGCAGCACCCAGGCGTGCGGGTCGGCCTCCTTGAGGTGGTAGAGCGACCGCAGCGCGGCGTACTCGCGCACCTGCCACAGCTCGCCGTCCTTGGCGAGGTGGTGGCTGACGCTGCCCGTGGCCTCGACGGGCTCGACCAGGAGGTCCTCGAGGGCCTCCGCGGCCGTGCGCCCGGTGGGAACGGCGTCGCGCAGCGCGGTGAGGAAGGCGTCCTCCAGGCCGCGGCGCACGGCGAGCAGGGCCGGGTGCCACTCCAGGTCGTCGGGGACGGAGTCGAAGCCCCGGTAGTGCAGTTCGTAGAGCACGTACAGGGCGAGGTGCAGGTCCTCGCCCCACGGGTCGGCGCCGCGGAGGGCGGCGGGGTCGTGCGCGAGGCCGTCGGGACCGTCGCGCAGGGCGGTGATGACGGCGTGCGAGAGGGGCCCACGCGGGGGCGGCAGGTGGGTCACGTCGCGTCCTTCGCGTCCTTCGAGCGGTGCCGGTCCTTCGAGCGGTGCTGGTCCTTCGAGTCGTACGGGCCCTTCGGAGCGGGCGCGGGCGCCGGGCCGGCGGCGGGGGAGCCCGCAGGTTCCGGGGAGCTCGTCCGGTTCCCGGGCCCCGCCGGGCGCGGGCCGCCCTCGGCGGCGGGCGAACCCTTGGTGCGGCGGCGGTGGCTGGTGTCGCACCAGGGCGGCGTACGCGTGCGGCGGCAGGCGCAGACGGCGACGACGAAGCGGTCGGACCGTACGAGGGAGCCGTCGGCGGTCACGACCTCGACCGGCCCCTCCACCAGCAGGGGGCCCGCCGGGTCAACGGTGACGCGCCGCGCGTCCTGGGTGGGGGCCGGGGCCGGGACGGGGGCCGCGGCCGCCGGGCACGGGGCCCGGTCGGGGGCGTGGCGGGGCTCAGCGGAGTTCGGCACGGATCACCACCAGGCCTTCCAGCGTCTCGTCGGGGCCTATGAGGTTCCGGGCGCGCAGCCACTCCTGGCGGGAGCGCAGCACGGGCCCGTGCGGGATCAGCGCCCGCTCGCTCACCCTGGCCCGCAGGCCCGCCTCCTCCAGGCGCATGAGCGTCGTCTCGGTGCCGCTCAGCGCGGAGTGGACCATCAGGAACACGCCGTGCGGGCGCAGCAGCCGGGGCGCGGCGGCACAGATCCGGTCGATCACGTGCCGCCCGTCGTACCCGGCGTCCCAGGCGCGTGCGGCGCCGCGCGCGGGAGGATTCGGGTTCGGCGCGGGCACGTAGGGAGGGTTGCTGACCAGGACGTCGAAGCGGCGGCCTTCGAGCGTGTCCAGGCTGCCGTGCAGGGCGGTGAGACGACGGCCGGCGCGCCATGCGTTGAACCGGGTGGTCCACACGGCCCGGCGGGAGACGTCGACGGCGGTGACGCGGGCGCCGAAGTGCGCGGCGTACACGGAGAGCGCCCCGCTGCCGCTGCCGACGTCCAGGACGTCGAGGCCCGCCACGCCCTCGCGCTGCAGGGCGCGGGCGAGGAGGCGGGTGTCGGCCTGCGGCGCGTAGACACCGGGCAGCCGCCACATCCGTGCCGGGGGGACGGGTGCCGCCGGGGGCGCGTCGGTGGTGAGCGAACGCGCCATGGTGCCTTCCGTGGGGTGTGAGGGGAGAGGGTTCTCCACCAGGCTTCCTCTCTTTCTGCCCGGCGTCCACCGGAGAGCGCGGGGTTCGGTCGTACCAGGCGCTACAGGTGCCCCGAAGGGGCGATGTGATGCACGGCGGCCCTCTGAGCTGCGCGGGGGCGCGTGTGGCGGACGTGCCCACCGGGGCGGGGCCCGCGGTCCGAACGCGGGCGGTACGCGGGCCGTGGACCGGCCGCACGCGGGCGGTAGGGGTCTTCCCGTACGGGGGGGGGGGGGGGGGGGGGGGGGGCCGGGCCGTGCGCGGGCGGTGGGGGCCGTACGCAGGCGGTGGGGCCCGTGCCGTGCCGGATATTCGCTGGCCGACCGGGAGCGCGGCCCGCAAGGTGGGGCCATGGATTCCGGACCCTCCGGGGCGCACGGCCACGCGTGGCTCGGCGCGCCCGTCGACGCCCGCCCGCTGTTCGCCGCCGAGCACGAGGCACTGCTGGCGACCCTGCGCGGGGCGGCGCCCGCCGACTGGCACCGGGAGGCGGTGCCCGGCTGGACGGTGCGCGATCTCGCCGCGCACGTCCTCGGCGACTACTACGGGCGCCTCGGCCGGGACCGTGACCGCCACGAGGGCGGGCCGCGCCCCGCGCCGGGCGAGACGCTGGAGGCCTTCATCCACCGCGCCAACCAGGAGTGGGTCGACGCCTGGGCGCGGGTCAGCCCCGCCGCCCTGGTCGACACCCTGGACCTGGTGGGCCGGCAGGTCACCCGGTTCTTCGAGGCCGCCGACCCGGCGGCCGCCTCGCTGGGCGTGTCCTGGGCGGGGGTCGATCCGGCGCCCATGTGGCTGGACTGCGCCCGCGAGTTCACCGAGTTCTGGACCCACCGCCAGCAGGTGCGGCACGCCGTCGGCCTGGGGAGCGACCTCGCTCCCGGTCCGCTCGCGGTGGTCCTGGACACGTTCCTGCGCGCCCTGCCGCACACCTTGCGGGACACGGAGGCCCCCGTCGGCACCCAGGTGGAGGTGCGGGTCGGCGGCCCGGCGGGCGGCACGTGGACCGTCACCGCCGAGCGGGACCGCTGGAGCCTGGCCCGGCCGCCCGCCGGACGGCCCGCGGCGGCCGTGGAGTGGGACCCGGACACGGCGTGGCGGCTGTGCACGCGCGGCATCGACCCGGCCACCGCGCTCGGCCGTACCCGCACCCACGGGGAGCGCCGACTGGCGGAAGCCGTGTGCCGCGTCGTGTCGGTCGTGTACTAGGCCCGCCGCCCGGCTTCCCCTCGACCGGGCTGACGAGCCCTGGGGGCGCCCACCGCTCCCGAGGGGAGCGCCGTGAGCGCGCCCGGCCCCTCGAACGCCCCGCTCCGCGCTGTGCAACCGCCCGCCGAGCACCGGCCGTGCGACGGCACGAACCGTCACCACCAGGCGTGTTCCTCCCCGCGCACGGCCGTCGGCCGGGGCCGTGCCGAAAGCCGCCCGCCGGGCCGTCTTGTCGCCTTGTCGATATGCCCGCACCCTTGCCGGGTCACCGCCGACGCGAAGGGGCGTACATGGGCGTATTCGGCAGGTACCGCGGCAGCGATCCCCAGGGGGACGACGGCACCGGCGACCTCCTCCGCCGGGTCCTCGGCGAACTCGAAGCGCTGAGCCGGCGCGTGAGCGACCGGCAGCACGCCGCCGACCAGGCACGGCGGGCCACCGAGGACGCCGTCACCACCGGTTTCGCCCGTGTCGACAGCGAGCTGAGGGCGGTGCGCGGCGCGCTCGACGACCTCGCCCGCCTCTCGCGCCGGGAGCCCCGCCCGCCCCGCGAAGAGCCCCGCGAGGAGCCACGCGGAGAACCCCGCCAAGAACCCCGTACAGAGCGTCGCGAGAAATGCCCCGAGGCCCTCGAAACCGAGACGAGGACCCTGCTGCGGGCGGCCGGGATCTCCTGCGCCACTGTCAGGGCGCACCGCGACACCTGGGCCTTCGTCGTCGAGCACGCGAGCCCGGACCGCCACTTCCGGGTGCCGGGCAGCGTGGTCGAGGAGGGCGAGGCCGTCAGCGTCCGGGTGTCAGGGCCCAGCCTCGTCGCGGCCCTCACCCGCCTCCGCAGCGTCAGCCGGACCGACGACGACCCGGGCACCCGGGCCATCGCGGGCCACCTCCACGAGCGGCTCACCCAGACGGTGCGGGACGTCGTCGAGCACCCGCACCGCGGCGACGGCGCGCCGCCCGTCACGATCGTCATCGACGACCGCGTATCAGGCCCCCCGTACGGCGAAACGGCCGCTACGACGTCCCGCACACCGGCCGCTACGACGTCCGAACCGACCGGTACGACGTCCGCCCGGCCGACCGGCACCGTGGCCGACCGCCCGGACTCCCCGCCGGACACCTGCCCCGGGCCCGGAGGACCGGACGACGACGACCCGCCGCCCGGCCGGTCGTAAACCGGGTGCGAACCCTCCCCGCTCTGGTGTGTGATCGCGGGCATTGCGATCGCGGGCATGACGATCGTGACGAGCGAGCCGGACGTGGACGGGCTCGGCGAGGCGGTGGTTGTGCTGCGGGAGTGGCAGCGCGAGGGGCGCCGACGCAACTGCACCCGGGCGACGTGGGCTGGTTCTGGCGGTCGGGGGCGGAGGCGACCGCCGCCGCGGTCCGGACGTGGACCGGGACGGGCGGATCCTCGCCGTCGGGCTGCTGGACGGCCCCCGGCTGCTGCGGCTGACGTTCGCGCCCGCCGCCCACCGCGACGAGGAGCTGGCACAGCGACTGCTGGACGACGTGACCCGGCCGGAGCGCGGCGTGCTGCCGACGGGCAGGCTGAACGTCGAGGTGCCGCCGGGCGCGCTGCGGCGGTGACGGTGTGGTCGGCCGGCCCGGGCAGGCCCGGGCCGCTCGAACCGATGGGCGTGCACCGCGAGCACCGCCGCCGCGGCCACGGCACGGCGGTCTCCGTCGCCGCGGCGGCCGCGCTCCAGAGCTCGGCGCGTCCAGCGCCGTCGTCTGCACCCCGAGCGCCAACACCGGCGCCATCGCCGCCTGCACCGCCGCGGGCTTCCACCCATCCCGGAGGTCCGGGACCGCTACCGGGACGCCTAGGACGCGCACCTGCCGCGTAACGGAACGCCGCGCGCCTGCTCCGTCCCGGAACAGGGAGGCGCCCGGCCGCGCGGCCCCGCCCCGGACGGCCGGTCAGCCGACGGACTCGCCGACGCGCGGGCGCAGCGTCGATGAGGGACCGCTCCACATCCATAAGGAACCACTCCACCGTCGGCGTCACCTTCGCGTAGGGCCCCTCCACGCCGGCCAACTCATGCCCCTTGCGCGACTCGACCGCAACCAGAGCCAGTACGTCAGCGAGAGGCTCTACCAGGCGCAGGCGGACGTGCGGAAGGCCCGCGCCCTGTACGACCAGTTGGAGAACACGTACAGGGCAGTACCAGCGCGACGCCCACAACCGCCGCAAGCGGGACCGGCAGCAGCGCCTCTGCCAATCAACCGTTCCGCCCTGCCGACCTCACCCCGCCCCCGGGCGGTACGGTCCGCGGGCCGCCGCGCTCGATCCCCCGACGCCAGTACGCGTGCACGTACGCCCCAGTCCTCACCTGCATGGCGGGGTCCGGGGCGTCTCGCCGTGCCCAGGGTCAGGCGGCGGGCACGACGTCCGCGCGGACAGCGGCGGCCCACTCGGCCAGCAGCCGTTCGTACACGGCGCGTTGGTCATCAGTCAGGCCGACACGGGCGTCGTGCCAGAGGGCGCGGATGTCCTCGTTCACGACCGCGGCGGGGCGCACGGCGGCGGCTCGGGGGCCGGGGTTGGGGGACATGCCCGTCAGCGTAGGCGGCGGCACTGACAGCCGCTACGGGGCGAGGGCCTCAGCCCTAGGGAGCGCTCCTCGCCGCCGCGCGCTCAGCCGCATCGAGGACCAGTCCCCACGGATACTCCCCGGGGCGCCCCTGACCCGGCTGGTTGGGAACGAACCCCCCGTCGCCGTACAGCACTTCGATGCCCATGGCCCGGAGTACGGCCACACTCCGGTCGACCTGCGGGTGCGCGGCGAACGCCGCGTTCACACAAGGCATCGCGACCATCGGAATCTTCTTGCCGAAGGCCTCGGCGACGACACCCACAGCCCACGACGTCGTCAAGCCCTGCGCCCAGGCGTTGAGGGAGTTGAACGTGAGGGGCGCGAACGCGATCACGTCGGCCCGGGGCCATGCGTCTGGATCACCTGGGCGCTTGTACCGGGTACGCACGGGGTGCCCCGTCAAGGTGGCCAGCTCGGCAAGGTCATCGGCGAGCCACTCGGCCGCGCTCGGCGTCAGCCCGAGGCACACGTCGAAGCCGCGCTCTTGGGCGTCCCGGATGACACGAGCCGCGTCGAAGGCTGGCGGGGCGGCGCTGGCGAAGAAGTACAGCGTGGTCATGCCGCCCATCCGACCATATGCAGCCGCCCCGGAACCGGGTGGTTCGGGGGCGGACGCGAGTACCGTTCCAGATGACGAGTCAGGAACGGAGACCAGTATGCCTGCGCTGGGCGACGATCACACGGGTGCCCGTATCAAGAAGTACCGGAAGCTCGCTCACCTCTCGCAAAGACAGCTCGCCGCACGTATCCCTTTCTCCTACAGCCTGCTGAATCAAGTCGAGTGCGGGGCCCGGGCAGCCTCCGGCGAACTGATCGCCGCAGTAGCTGGCGAGTTGCGCATCGATCCCTCGATCCTGTCGGAGCCCGACCACGTGAACGGCCTCCAAGCCGGACGCCTGACCGTCATGTTGCGGCCCATCCGAGAATCCCTGGATCTGTACGATCTGGCACCCGAACGAGGGGCCGAAACGCCTCCGCTGTCCGTGCTGGTGACGGAAGCCGACCGCGTGTGCCAGGCCGTCCGGGCCACCCACCTACGCACCGCCGCACGCGAGCTCCCCGACCTGATCGCCCACCTCACCGCCATCTCCTGCTCCACCCCCAGCGACGAGGCGTGGCGCGCTTTGGCGTCCTGCTACCGCAGTGCCCACGACGTCGCCCTCAAGCTGGGCCAGCAGGACCTTTCGGCCCTGGCTCTGGACCGTATGGGGTGGGCTGCCGAGCGCGGCTCGGACCCGTGCCTGGCCGCCGTCCGGCAGTACAAGCGGGCGTTGAGCCACCAGGGGTCCAGCCGCCGTCTGGGGCGGCGCCTCGTGGCCGCGGGCCACGACCTCCTCGGCGAACCTGCCACCCTGGAGGAGGTAGCGGTGGCCGGTCAACTCCACCTCGGCGCCTCGGCCGTGGCCGCCCGGGCCGGAGACAGGGCAGGGGTGGCCGCTCACATCGGCGCGGCCCGGGACCTGGCCCAGCGGGTCGGAGGCGAGGCGCGCGAGGTGCACTGGCTCAGCTTCGGCCGCGTGAACACAGCCCTGCACGAGATGGGGGCGGCGATCACCATGAAGGACTTCGACGAGGCACTGCGCCGGGCAAGAGCGATCAAGCTGCCGCCGTCGACCTTGACGAGCCGGAGGGCCCGCTACCTGGTGGATCGGGCGCTCGCCGAGATGGAGACCGGCTACGCCCATGCCTCCCTGCGCCACCTGGTCGCCGCACGGAAGGCGGCCCCCGAACAGACCCGCTACCACCCCCGTACACGCGAAACGATCACAGGCCTGCTGAAGACGACCCGGCAGGTTCCGGAAGAACTGGTCCACATGGCCGCGTGGGTGGGCCTGTAAGCGGCCCCGCGTCACGCTCACAAATCTGTGAGCGTTCCGGCCTCCGCACCCCGGCACGCTGAAGCTGTCATCAACAGCCACAGCAATGCGGGGTGCATCGTGACGGTGGGGCAACGGCTGATCGCCGACTGGCTGGCCCAGGCCGCCCCCGACTCCAACGGGGCTTGGGCGGAGTGGTTGGACCACGGCGTGGCGCTCCTGCCACTCGGCCGTCGCTTCGACGCGGTCCGCGTCCCGGCCGCGCGCATACACGCCGCCGTGGGCAGCGACCAGCCACAGATGGTGGCCGATGCGCTGGAGTCCTGGCTCGAGGGCCCCGTGCTCCGGGATCTTCGGAGCAGCCTCGGTCCGTACTACGTACTCATTGAGCCGGGCGCCGACTGGGACGGCCCGGACGAGCGGCTCTCCACGAACACGTACCTCGGCGTGCCCCGCCCCGGCCAACCGACCATGCTCACCCGCTGGATCGTCGAGCCGTCGCAGCCCGGATGCCTGTGCGACGTCCGGCGCCTGCGCGCGCTGCTGGCCACGGCCGAGCCGCTCAGGACGGTGGGCCGACGATGACCGAGCACGACCACACCGCGCCCGCCCCCCGGTCCGAGCCCGTCGAGAAGCGTCTCCTGGCGTGGGCCACCGAGGCCTCCGACCGGATCGCGGTGACCATGCTCATCCACGAGCAGGAGCTGCTGGCCCGCCCCGCCGTACAGCGGGTCCTCGTGGCGCAGGCCGACGACGGCGTACGGGCGGACTGGACACGCCTCTCCCTCCGTCTCACCGAGCTGGAGCTGGACGACGCCGAGTACGCCTTCGTGGAGGTCGTGCTCGCCATCGCGCTCGGGCGGCAGGTCCTCCTAGACCGCGTGCTTCCGCTCCGTGAGCGTCGCTTGGCTGTCGTGCTGCGGGCGCTCGCCGCGTGGGCAGGCTCTGACACCATCGCAGTGGGGACACGCTCATGACGAACGCCAGGCAGCTCGACGAACTGCTCGCGGCGGCCGGCGAGGCCGGCAGGACGCTGCCTCCTCCCGCGGAGACCGCCGAGGTGCACCGGCGCCTCGTCGCCCAGATCCGCCTCCGCCTGCCCGGGGCGGAGCGGGCGGCCGCCGCGGCGGAGGTCCGCAGCCGGGACTGGTATCGGCATCTCCAGGTCGTCGACGACGCGCGTGCGGCTCTGGAGGCGAAGGGCGAGGAGCCCGACCTGCGCGTCGGGCCGCTGGCCGCAGCCCTGCGTGTGGGAGAGCTCGCCCGTCATCTGCGCAAGCTGGCCGCGTACCCGGCAGACGGCGAGGTGCGGCCGTGAGCGCGGGCGCGCTGCTGTGCTGGCGCTGCGATCAGCCGATCCGGCCCGGCGAACCGGTCGCCTCGTACGCGAAGGACTCGCCGTCCGGGGCCGGGGCCCGCGCGGTGTGGCACGCGGGGCCGTGTCCAGGGCGGGGGAGAGGTTCCACCCCTCCTCCCCGGGCAGGAGGGCAATGACTCCGGAGGGTGGCCTCAGTCGGCGGACTCGCCCGCGTGCGGGCTCAGCTCGCCCATTCCCACCAGTACGAACAGGACGATGCCGAGCAGGATGCGGTAGTAGACGAAGGGCATGAAGCTCTTGGTCGTGATGAACTTCATGAACCACGCGATCACGGCGTATCCGACCACGAACGCGATGATCGTGGCGAAGATCGTCGGCCCCCAGGAGACGTGCCCCTCGCCCGCGTCCTTGAGTTCGTAGGCGCCCGAGGCGAGGACGGCAGGGATGGCGAGGAGGAAGGAGTAGCGGGCCGCGGCCTCGCGGGTGTAGCCCATGAGAAGGCCGCCGCTGATGGTCGCGCCGGAGCGGGAGACACCGGGGATGAGGGCCATCGCCTGGCACACGCCGAAGATGAGGCCGTCCCGGACGCCCAGCTCCTTGAGGTCCTTGCGGTGGCGTACGGCGCGGTGCCTGCCGCCGGTCTCGTCGCGCGCGGCGAGGCGGTCGGCCACGCCCAGGACGACGCCCATGACGATCAGGGTCGTGGCGATGAGGCGCAGGTCGCGGAACGGCCCCTCGATCTGGTCCTTGAGGGTCACGCCCAGCACGCCGATCGGGATCGAGCCGACGATGACCAGCCAGCCCATCTGCGCGTCGTGGTCGGACCGCGGCACCTTGCCCACCAGCGAACCGGACCACGCCGCGATGATGCGGCCGATGTCCTTGCGGAAGTAGATCAGGACGGCGGTCTCGGTGCCGATCTGCGTGATGGCGGTGAACGCGGCTCCCGGATCGTGCCATCCCGCGAAGGCCGCGGTCAGCCGCAGATGGGCGCTGGAGGAGATCGGGAGGAACTCGGTCAGTCCCTGGACGAGTCCGAGGATGAACGATTCGAGCCAAGACATGAGAACTGCGCCGTCCAGATGCTGATCGTGCGCTGACCCGTGAGGTGGCGGTCAGAGGCAGGGGAAGGGGACCGGGGCGGCGAGGGCGGTGCGGTGGGTGCGGTGCGGTGCGGTGCTGCGTTGGGGCGTGCGGAGTGCGGTGGGTGGGATGGGTGCGTCTGTGCGGGTTCCGGGTGGTGGTCGGCCAGGAGGGATGGGGGTGCTCCCGGGGATCACGGTGCCTCGCCGGGGGCAGCGTAGCGTCACAAAGTTACGCACCGGTGGGAGGGCCGCTTTTAGCGGTGGGGTGCGGTCGAGCGCGGTCGGGCGCGGTGGCGCGCGGTCCGGCTTCCTGGCGCCGGCGGGGGGTCGGCAGGGACCGGCGAGGCCCGACGGCGATCGGCGCTGACCCGGCGGGGCCCGACGGGGGATCGGTGCGGGGCGGGGGCGGCGCGAGTCGGGCGCGGGTGGCGCTCAGTCGGTGGGCGGGGTCGGGGCCGGCCCCGTGACCGTCCAGCCCGGCGCCTGCGGGTGAGCCGTCAGGTCGTCGTGGCGGACCGCGTCGCCGCAGGCGGCGCACGTGACCACGGGAGTGAGCGCGTGCCCGCAGGCGTGCTCGATGACCATGGGGCGGTCGTGCGGGGCGCGCAGATGCCGGTCGCCCCACGCCATCAGGGTCATGAGGACGGACTCCAGCTCCAGGCCCGCCGCCGTCGGCCGGTACTCGAAGCGCTGCGGGCGCTCGCTGTAGCGGACCTTCTCCAGGACGCCCGCCTCCACCAGGCGGCGCAGCCGCGCCGTCAGGACGTCACGCGGCGCCCCCGTGTTGCGGACGAGCTGGTCGAAGCGGCGCGCCCCCAGGAAGACCTCACGCAGGACGAGCAGCGAGTACTTCTCCCCGACGAGCGCGAGGGTGTCGGCAATGGCGCAGGGACGCGGACCCTTCGCACCCTTCGGACCCTTCATCGCAGCGGCAGCACCAGCAGTACCTGCGGCACCGGCAGTACCAGCGGAACCGGCAGTACCGGCGGCACCAGCAGCGCCAGCAGCACCACCAGCCCCGACAGGCGTCTTAGGCGTCTCAGGCATCGCAGGTGTCTCGGGCGTAGTCGTCGTACGCGGCATGGAGACGAGTCTAAAGGTGGGTTGGAAAAACCAACGCACTTGGTTACCGTGGAGTACGCCAGTGCGTCCAGTTTTCAAACTCACCCAGCCCGCCGGGCCCGTGGCCCGGCCTGTGCGAGAGGCATCTCCCATGCGCGACGCCGTCATCGTCGAAGCGGTACGCACCCCCGTCGGCAAGGGCAAGCCGGGCGGCTCCCTCCACCACGTGCACCCCGTCGACCTCCTCGCCCACACCCTGCGGACGCTCGTCGGGCGCGCCGGGGTCGACCCGGCCCGGATCGACGACGTGATCGGCGGCTGCGTCGACCAGGTCGCGGAACAGGCCATGAACACCACCCGGTACGCGGCCCTGGCCGCGGGCTTCCCGGAGTCCGTGCCCGCCACCACCGTGGACCGTCAGTGCGGCTCCTCCCAGCAGGCCGTGCACTTCGCCGCGCAGGGCGTGCTCGCCGGCGCCTACGACATGGCGATCGCCTGCGGCGTGGAGTCCATGAGCCGCGTACCGATGTGGTCGAACGTGCCCGCGGGCGCCGACCCCTTCGGCCCGGGCGTCGCCGAGCGCTACCCCGAGGGGCTCGTCCCGCAGGGCATCAGCGCCGAACTCATCGCCGCCAAGTGGTCCATCGGGCGCGAGGAGATGGACGCCTTCGCCACCGGCTCGCACCGGAAGGCCGCCCGCGCCTGGGAGGACGGGCTGTTCGACGCCGAGGTCGCGCCGCTCGACGGCGTCACCCGCGACGAGTCCGTACGCCCCGCCACCACGCCCGAGGTCCTCGCCGGGCTCAGGCCCGCCTACGAGGACCCCGCCTTCGCCGCGCGCTTCCCGCAGATCGACTGGTCGGTCACCGCGGGCAACAGCAGCCCCCTCAACGACGGGGCGTCGGCCGTGCTCATCACCACCGGTGAGAACGCCGCCCGGCTCGGCCTGCGCCCGCTCGCCCGCCTGCACAGCTTCGCCGTCGCCGGTTCCGACCCGCTCCTGATGCTCACCGGCATCCTGCCCGCGACCGAGCAGGTGCTGCGCCGGGCGGGCCTGACCCTCGACGACATCGACCTGTTCGAGGTCAACGAGGCGTTCGCGAGCGTCGTCCTGTGCTGGCTGCGGGAGACCGGCGCCGACGAGCGGAAGGTGAACGTGCACGGCGGCGCCATCGCCCTCGGCCACCCGCTGGGCGCCAGCGGCACCCGGCTGATGACCACGCTGGTGCACGCCATGCGGGCCCGCGGGGCGCGGTACGCCCTGCAGACCATGTGCGAGGCCGGCGGTCTCGCCAACGCCACGGTCCTCGAAGCCCTGTGAGGTGACGACGCGGCGGGCCCCGCCATCAGGAGACGGGCCGCGCCCCCGCCCGGCCGCACCCCGGCCCGTCCGGTGCTCCGAGCCTCGCGGTGTCCGGGCGCCGGAAGGACCCAGGCCCGGACGGACCCAGGCCCGGACGGACCGGGGCCCGGACGGACCGGGGCGGCGCGGACGCCGGCCGGGTCAGAGTCCCCCGCGCAGCCGGTGCCTCTTGCGCCAGGCCACCGCCGCGCCCCCCAGCGCCGACACCGCGATGAAGCCCATCGCGAGCAGGAACACGGGGGACGTGGGCGTGTCGGCGCGGGCGCCCGCTATCACGTACGCCGCCGTGTTCGGGACCGAGCCGACCGCCGTGGCCAGGAGGAAGGGCAGCAGCCCCATGCGCGAGACGGCCGCGCAGTAGTTGGCCGCCGCGAACGGCACGCCGGGGAAGAGGCGCGCCGCCAGCATCGAGCGGAAGCCGTGCCTGCTCAACTGGCCGTCGGCGGCCTTCAGCCAGCGCCCCCGTAGCAGCGGCCGCAGCGCGTCCTGGCCCAGCACCCGGCCGAGCCCGAAGGAGACACCGGCCCCCAGGACCGTGCCCGCGACCGCGGCGGCGAGCCCCGCCTGCGCGCCGAACAGCGCGCCCGCCGCGAGGTTGAGCAGCGGCCGCGGCACGAACGCCACGGTGCACATGCCGTACGCCACCGCGAACACGCCCACCGCGGCGGCCCCGGTGAGCTGCGCCGGCCAGCCGTCGGAGAGCAGCCGCTGCGGCTCGAAGAGCAGCACGCCCGTGCCGGCCGCGGCCAGCAGCAGCACGAGCAGGGAGAGCCGCGACCACGGCGAGAGCAGCACCCGGGTGCAGCGCACGGCGAGGCCCGGCGGCGGGGTTGCGGCGGTATCGAGCATCCGGGGAGATTAACCGACAGACGTGTCTGATCGCCGTATGGTGCGTCTCATGAGCGTCACAGTGCCGCGCAGTTCACTCGCCGACACCCTCGTGGACCGGCTCACCACGACCTTCGCGGAGGCGGCCGATCCGGCCCGCGCCGCAGAGATGCGCGCGTACATGAAGGACGTCGCTCCGTTCCTCGGCCTCGCCTCGCCGGTCCGCCGCGACCTGGCGCGGACCGTCCTCGCGGGCACCCCGCGCCCCGGCGAGGCGGACTGCGCCGCGATCGCCCTGCGCTGCTGGGAGCTGCCCGAGCGCGAGTACCACTACTTCGCCGTCGACTACCTGCGGCGGCACGTGCGGCACTGCTCCTCCGACTTCCTGCCGGTCGCCCGCCACCTGGTCACGACCGTGCCGTGGTGGGACACCGTGGACGCGCTGGCCGCGCACGTCGTCGGCGGGCTCGTCGCCGCCGACGCGAAGCTCGCGGCCACCATGGACCAGTGGAGCACCGACGACGACCTGTGGCTGGTCCGCACCGCGCTGCTCCACCAGCTCCGCTTCCGGCGGGCGACCGACGAGGAGCGGCTGTTCGGCTACTGCGCGCGCCAGGCGGGCCACCCCGACTTCTTCGTCCGCAAGGCCGTCGGCTGGTGTCTGCGTGAGTACGCGAAGACCGCACCGGACGCGGTACGCGACTTCGTCCGGCGGCACCGCGAGAGCCTGTCACCCCTGTCGGTGCGCGAGGCCCTGAGGAACATCGGCGCCTGACGCGCCTGACGTGCCCGGCGTGAAACGTCCGGGACCCCCGGGACCCCCGGGGCACGCGCGGCGCAACTGCCGTACGTGACCGGTGCGTCGCAGAAAATCATTCGACGGACGACAGCCCGTCAGCCATGATCGTCGACATGTTCCGGCACGCCTCTCCCGCAGCTCCGTCCGCAGTCGCGGACGCTGCCGAGGCTGCCGCCTTTCCTCTTGACGGCGCCCGACGCTGACCCTCCCCGGACACTCCGGCGGACCCCGCAGGGGGAGGGTCGGCCAGGCCCCCGGGGTCCCCGTCCGTCGGCCGCGCGCCGCGGACCTCACCTTTCGAGTTCCGGAGCTGGAACCACCATGTCCAAAACGGCGTACGTCCGCACGAAACCGCATCTCAACATCGGCACGATGGGCCATGTCGACCACGGCAAGACCACCCTGACCGCCGCCATCACCAAGGTCCTCGCCGAGCGCGGCACCGGTACGTTCGTGCCCTTCGACCGCATCGACCGCGCGCCCGAGGAGGCGCAGCGCGGCATCACCATCAACATCGCGCACGTCGAGTACGAGACCGACACCCGGCACTACGCGCACGTGGACATGCCGGGCCACGCCGACTACGTCAAGAACATGGTCACCGGCGCCGCGCAGCTCGACGGCGCGATCCTCGTCGTCTCGGCGGTCGACGGGATCATGCCGCAGACCGCCGAGCACGTGCTGCTCGCCCGCCAGGTCGGCGTCGACCACGTCGTCGTCGCGCTGAACAAGGCGGACGCCGGTGACGAGGAGCTCACCGACCTCGTCGAGCTGGAGGTGCGCGACCTGCTGACCGCGCACGGTTACGGGGGCGACGCCGCACCGGTGGTCCGGGTCTCGGGCCTCAGGGCGCTGGAGGGCGACCCGCGGTGGACGGCCTCGATCGAGGCGCTGCTCGACGCCGTGGACACGTACGTGCCGATGCCGGAGCGGTACGTGGACGCGCCGTTCCTGCTGCCGGTGGAGAACGTCCTGACGATCACCGGCCGGGGCACGGTCGTCACCGGCGCCGTCGAGCGCGGCACCGTCCGCGTCGGCGACCGGGTCGGCGTCCTCGGCGGTTCCGGCGACGACGTGGAGACCGTCGTGACCGGCCTGGAGACGTTCGGCAAGGCCATGGAGTCCGCGCAGGCGGGCGACAACGTGGCGCTGCTGCTGCGCGGGGTGCCCCGCGACGCCGTCCGCCGCGGGCACGTCGTCGCCGCGCCCGGCAGCACCCGGCCGAGCCGCCGCTTCACCGCCCAGGTGTACGTGCTGTCCGCCCGCGAGGGCGGGCGCTCGACCCCGGTGTCGACGGGCTACCGGCCGCAGTTCTACATCCGCACCGCGGACGTCGTCGGGGACATCGACCTCGGCGAGGCGGCCGTCGCCCGCCCCGGTGACACGGTCACCATGACCGTGGAGCTCGGCCGGGACGTCCCGCTGGAGCCCGGCCTCGGCTTCGCGATCCGCGAGGGCGGGCGCACGGTGGGCGCCGGCACGGTGACGGCTGTCGCCTGACGCGCCGGTGAGGTGACGCGGGCCCCACCGCCCGAGCGGTGGGGCCCGCGTCACCGCCCCGCGCCGGAGCGACCCCGGCCGCGCCGCCGGGCCGGGTGCCGACCACGTTGCGGGGCTGGGGTGTCCGGGGCTGTGGGGGCTGCTGAGCCGTCGGGGTGTGCCGGGCCTCCGGGTCCGCTCCCGCCCCCGCCCCCGTTCCGCTCCCGCCCCCCGTTCCGGTCCGGTCCTACAAGCGCTGTCCGGCCGACGGCTCCCTCGCCCCCCGGCGCCCGGGCACAATGGTCCGGTGGACCTGCCAGCCGACACCCCCGACCCCGCGCCGATACCCGGCACCGCCCCCGGCGACGGTGGCGGGGGCGACGCCCAAGAGGGCGGCGAGGCGCTGCCCGTCACCCGTGTCGTCGACCACGGCACCGCCAAGCTGCTGCCCGACGTGGACCGGGCCCGCGCCTGGATGCTCACCGTCGACGACGCCCCGCAGTCGTACGTCGACCTGGACGCGCCCACGTACCTGGAGTTCGAGTACGCGCGCAGGCTCGCCCACATCCTGGACACCGTTGCCCCGGACGGGCGCCCGCTCGACGCCGTGCACCTCGGGGGCGGCGCGCTCACGCTGCCCCGCTACGTCGCCGCGACCCGGCCGGGTTCACGGCAGGACGTCGTCGACGCCGACCGCGCGCTGCTGCGCCTGGTCGTGGAGGAGCTGCCGCTGCCCCAGGGCGAGCCGATCCGTCTGCACGCCGCGGACGCCCGGGCCTGGCTGGAGGCGGCCCCCGCCGGGGGCGCGGACGTGGTCGTGGGGGACGTCTTCGGCGGCTCGCGGGTGCCCGCGCACCTCACCTCGGACGCGTACGCGGGCGCCGTCGAGCGGGCCCTGCGCGCCGACGGCGTCTACGCGGCGAACCTCGCCGACGGCGCGCCGTTCGCCTTCCTCCGCTCCCAGGTGGCCACCTTCGCCGAGCGGTTCGCGGAGCTGGCGCTGATCGCCGAGCCCGCGCTGCTGCGCGGGCGCCGCTTCGGCAACGCGGTCCTGGTCGCCGCGCACCGGCCCCTGGACGTCGACGCGCTGGTACGACGCGCCCGGGCGGACGTGTTCCCGGCACGGGTGGTGCACGGGGCCGCGCTGCGCCGCTTCCTCGGGGACGCGCGGCCCGTACGGGACGCGGACGCCGTGGCCTCACCGGAGCCCCCGGAGGGCGCGTTCAGCATCGGCTGACCCCGCGCGCCGCCGCCGGGGCGGCGAGGCGCGGGGTCAGGTCGGGTCAGGACTCCTCGGGCTCCCCGTGCAGCCGGACCGTGGCGAGGATCTTCTTCACCAGGGCGTCGGAGACCTCCTCCTTCACGCCCTTCGCGCCGTGCAGCGTCCAGGCGACGTAGTCACCCGAGGCGTTCTTGAAGGCGAACGTCGTGGCCTTGCCATTCCTGTCGCACTTGTCCGAGCCGGGGTCGCCCACCGACACGGTGGTCGCGACGCTGCCCTCGATGCCGGACTTGGTGGTGTACGACTCCACCTTGCCGATCTTGATCTTCTTCTTGTCGGCCTTCTTCTGGCCCGTGTAGCCGCCGAACACCCACCACGCCGAGTCGTTGCGGGCGACGTCCTTGGTGTTCTTGGCGCCGTTCTGGCCCTTGGTGCCGACGGTGGCGAGCGAGGAGTCGTCCATCTGCCCGTCCTTGTCGTCGTCGGACGTGCACCACTTCTCTTTGTAGACGGCGGGCGCGGACATGATGATGAGCGCCTTGGTGCCGTCGCCCTTGTTGCGGTCGTGGAAGCCCATCAGCGTGTCCGGGGACTTCACCACCCAGTCCGGCGGTACGTCGAAGGCGGTGCCCCACTTGGGGTTCACCACGACCTGCCAGCCCGGGACCGTCGGCTTCAGGTCGTCCACGCCGCGCGGGTTGTCGTCGTCCGACGGCTTCGGCTCCGGCTTCTTCGTGGCGGACTTGGACGGCTTCGTGCCCGCCTTGTCCGCCTTGTCGTCACCGTCGCCGCCGAGGACCAGGAAGCCGGTCACGCCCGCGGCCACCACCACGGCCGCCGCCGCGACGAGGGCCGTGACCTTGGTCTTGTTGCCACCGCCGCCGCCGTTGCCGCCGCCCGTGTCGGGGCCGCCGGGCTGTGGCGCCCCCAGCGGAACGGTGGGCGCGCCCCACTGCTGCTGCCCGCCCGGGTGCGGCCCCGCGGGCTGCTGGTACGGGTTCGGCTGCTGGTAGCCGGGCTGCTGATAGGGGTTGGGCTGCTGGTACCCCGGCTGCTGGTACGGGTTCTGGTCCTGCGGGTTCTGCGCGCCCCCGGGCGGCTGCTGTTCTGGCCACATGGCCAGTAACCATAGAGGGGGCGTGCGCCCGGTCGCCACGCTCGGTCGAGCGGCGGACGGGCACCGGGCCAGGGCCCGTACCAAGCGGTGACGAACTCGTGAAGATTTGACGTGGGCCGGTCAGAATACGGCTCAGGACGCCGTCGGCTTCCCGTGCAGGCGTACCGTGCTGAGGATCTTCATGATGGTGTCGGTCGGGATCTCCTCCTTCACGCCCTTCGCCCCGTAGAGGTTCCAGGAGACGAACTCGCCCGCGGCGTTCTTGAAGCCGAACGAGATCGCCTTGCCGTCGGACGCGCACTTGCCCCGCTGCGGCGTGTTCGTCGAACGGGCCCAGGCGAAGCTGCCCTTGATGCCCGACTTGGTGGTGTAGGGCTGGGCCTTCTCGTCGAGGGTGAAGCTCTTCTTGTCCGGCTGGGTGTATCCGCCGTAGATCCACCAGCCGACCGTGTTGATCGCGACCTCGTCGGTGTTCTTCGCCCCCCGCGCGCCCTTGGTGCCCGTGGCGCCGAGTTCGACGTCCTCGGAGCGGCCGTCCTTGTCGTCGTCGTGCGTGCACCACTTCGGCTTCAGGAGGGCCGGGGCGCCCATGGCCGCGACCGGCTTGCCGGTCTTGTGGTCCTCCATGTTGATGGCGAAGCCGGGGCCCTGGGGCTCCCAGTCGGGCGGCACGTCGAAGGCGGTGCCCCACTTGGCGTTCACCACCACGTGCCAGCCGGGGATCGTCGGCTTCGGGTCGCCGTCCGTGCCGCGCTCGCCGTCGTCGCCGTCGTTCGGCGTCGGCGCCGCCTTCGTGGGCGCGGCCTCGGGCCGGGCCTCGTCCTTGTCGTCGTCGCCGCCGCCGAGGATCAGGAAGCCGGTCACGCCCGCGGCCACCACCACGGCCGCCGCCGCGGCGATGGCTATGACCTTGGTCCTGTTCCCGCCCCCGCCCCCTCCACCGGCGCCCCCGCCCGGCGCCTGCGGCACGCCCGACGGCGCGGTGGGCGCGCTCCACCCGCCCTGCTCGCCCGCGGCCGGCTGCTGGTACGGATGGGGCTGCTGGTAACCCGGCTGCTGGTACGGGTTCGGCTGCTGGTAGCCGGGCTGCTGGTACGGATTCTGATCCTGCGGGCTCATGGCGGAAACCCTACGGGGCCGCCGCCGAGGCCCCCGCAACTGGCCCTGACGGGGCCCCGCGTGGGGTGGTACGGCCTCCCGCGCGGCACATGTCCGATGTGCGGCCGTGTCTGGCCAAGATTGGCTACTCGTGGGTAACCTCCGGTCATGAGCGCAGACCAGATGTCGATCGGCGAGATGCTCGCCGCCACCGTGCCGATGGCCCGGACCCTCAACCTGGAGTTCGTCGAGACGACGCCCGAGCGGGCCGTGGTCGTTCTGCCGGACCAGGGCGACTACCACAACCACGTGGGCGGGCCGCACGCCGGGGCGATGTTCACGCTGGGGGAGTCCGCCAGCGGGGCCATCGTGCTCGCCGCCTTCGGCGACCAGCTCTCGCGGGCCGTGCCGCTCGCGGTGCGCGCCGACATCGCGTACAAGAAGCTCGCGATGGGGACGGTGAGGGCCACCGCGACGCTCGGCCGGCCGGCCGCCGAGGTGGTCGCCGAACTCGACGCGGGCCGGCGCCCCGAGTTCCCGGTGCGGATCGACATCACGCGGGAGGACGGCGCCGTCACCGGCGAGATGTCCGTGACCTGGACGCTCCGCCCCAACGACCCCCGGTGACCCGGGGCCCCGCGTGGCTGAGGCGTCCTCGCGTGGCTGGGGTGTCCTGAGTACCTGAGTACCCGTACTCAGGCGGGGCGCGGCGCCGTGCGGTGATCGTGGTCCGTATGGACCTGCCGCCCGCGCCGCCCGCGGCGCCCGCGCCGCCCGACCGCGCCGCCTCCGACCGGCGGCGCGGCCTACCGGCGCCACGAGGACGAGCCCGCCCGGCTGCGGGAGTCCGCCGCCGCGGGGGCGGGACACGGGGGCTGCGGCGGTGGCGAGGCCCTCGTGTGCGCCGGCCCGGGGCGCTGAGGCGGGGCACGGGAGCCGGGAAGCGTGCGGGTAGGCTGCCCCGGCGCGCGTGATCACGGTGCGCGCCGGGGGAGTCGACCGCACACGGAAGGAACCGGGGTTGCACGTCCAGGAGTGGCTGGAGAACGTACCGGCCGTCAGCGTCTACGCGCTCGTCGGCATCGTCATCGGCCTGGAGTCGCTCGGCATCCCCTTGCCCGGCGAGATCGTCCTCGTCTCGGCGGCGCTCCTGTCCTCCCAGCACGGGGACGTGAACCCCGTCGTCCTCGGCGCCTGCGCCACCGCGGGCGCGGTGATCGGCGACTCCATCGGCTACGCCATCGGGCGCAAGGGCGGCAGGCCGCTGCTCGCCTGGCTCGGGGGCAAGTTCCCCAAGCACTTCGGCGAGGCCAACATCGGCAGCGCCGAGCGGTCCTTCCAGAAGTGGGGCATGTGGGCGGTCTTCTTCGGCCGCTTCGTCGCGCTGCTCCGCATCTTCGCGGGCCCGCTGGCCGGCGTCCTGCGCATGCCGTACTGGAAGTTCTTCGTCGCCAACGTCCTCGGCGGCATCGCCTGGGCGGGCGGCACCACCGCCGTCGTCTACTGGGTCGGCGTGGTCGCCGAGGACTGGCTGAAGCGCTTCTCGTACGTCGGCCTCGGCCTCGCCGTGCTCGTCGGGATCGGCTCGATGCTGCTGATGAAGCGGCGGGCGCGGAAGTGCGCGGCGGAGAACGACGCGCACGGCGCGGGGAGCGGCACGGGCGAGGCCGTGCCCGCGACGGCCGCCGCCGTCGCGGACTGACCGGCTCGAACGGCCCCCTCGGAAGCCCCGCGGTCGGTGTCGCCCTCCCGGGCTACGCCGACCGCTCCGCGTGCGCCTGGCGGTGGGTCTTCGCCAGCTCCGCGTACATCGTGCCGTTGAGCGAGATGCCCGCGCGCTCCTCCTCCGTGAGCGGGCGCTTCACCTTCGCGGGGACGCCCGCCACGAGCGAGCCCGGCGGCACCACCATGCCCTGCGGGACCAGCGCCTGCGCGGCGACGAGGGAACCGGCGCCGATCACCGCGCCGTTGAGGACCGTCGCGCCCATGCCGATGAGGCAGTCGTCCTCGATCGTGCAGCCGTGCACGACCGCGTTGTGGCCGACCGACACCCGCTCGCCGATGGTCACCGGGAAACCGGGGTCCACGTGCACGCTGCAGTTGTCCTGGACGTTGCTGTCCGCGCCGACCTCGATCGGCCCGCAGTCGGCGCGCAGCACGGCCCCGTACCAGGTGCTCGCGCCCGCGCCCAGGGTCACCTCGCCGATGACCACGGACGTGGGGGCGGTGAAGGCCTCCTGGTCGATGCGGGGGTCCTTGCCGCCGATGCCCATGACGAGTGCCTGGTGGCTCATCGCTCTCTCCTCGGATGCGTCCGTCCGTCGCGCCTGAGCGAACCGTACGGGACGGCCGCCCGCGTGCCGGGGCGTGGGGCGAAGATCACAGCCGGGGGACGTGCTCGCCCCGCGCGGGGCTGAGTAACGTGAGCCCGTGCCCCGGAACAAGAACGTGTTCTCATCCTTCGCCGACTGGCGGCGCGGCGCCGCCCAGCGCGCCGTCCACGCGGGCTGGGCCTGGGTGCAGCGCACCGGCGCGGTGACCGCGCGGCGGCCGGGGCGGCTCAGGTTCGGCGCGATCGGCGAGGGCACCAAGCTGGCCTTCCCGCAGGGCACGGTCTTCGGCGCCCCCTGGATCCGGCTCGGCGCGCACTGCATCGTGGGCGAACAGGTCACGCTGACCGCCGGGTTGATGCCCGACCTCGACCTCGGCCCGGAGCCGATCCTGCGCATCGGCGACGGCGTGGTCCTCGGCCGCGGCAGCCACGTGATCGCCGACACCTCGGTGACGATCGGGGACGACTGCTACTTCGGGCCGTACGTGTACGTCACGTCGACCAACCACTCCTACGACGACCCGCACACGCCGATCGGCAAGCAGTGGCCCCGCATGGAGCCCGTCGAGATCGGCTCCGGCTGCTGGGTCGGCACCGGCGCGGTGATCCTGCCGGGCGCCAGGATCGGCCGCAACGTGGTGGTCGCGGCCGGCGCGGTGGTGCGCGGCGAGGTGCCCGACCACGCCGTGGTGGCCGGGGCGCCCGCGCGCGTCGTACGGACGTGGTGCGCGGAGCGGGGCTGGCAGCCGCCGCTGCGGACGCCCGCCCCGGTGCCGATCCCGGAGGGCATCACCCCGGAGCAGTTGCTGGCGCTCGGGGAGCTGGACGAACCGGCCCTGGAGCGGCTGGGGGAGCTGACCGAGGCCGAGGGGAACGGGTAGCGCAGCGGCGCCCCGCTCCGGCCACGCCCCGTGCCCGCCGCGGGACGGGTGCGAAGGCCTGGCTTCCGCCGGGAAGCCGGGGGCCCCGCGGGCCTCACGTGCCCCGAGGGCCCCAGGCGCCCCACCGCCGTCGAGGCCCCGCCCCGCCTCACTCCGTCGCCAGCAGCACCGTCCCCACCAGCGCCAGGCCCGCTCCCGCGGCCTGTACCCCGCGCAGCCGCTCCTTGAGGACGCCGCGCGCGGCGAGCGCGGTGACGACGGGGTAGAGGGAGGCGAGGACGGCGGCGACGGTGACCGGGCCGGAGCGGGCCGCGAGCGCGTACGTGCCGTTGGCGGCGACGTCGGCGAGGCCGACGAAGGCCAGGGCGGGCAGCGCGGACCACACCGCGCCCGGCCCCGTGCCCTCCGGCAGGGCCCTGCCGCCGCGCCGCACGGAGACGTACAACGCGGTGCCGCCCGCGAGGACGTTCGTCACGCGCTGCACGAACAGCGCGAGGAACAGGCCGGGGACGGTGGTCGACGCCTCCGCGATCAGGGCCATGACGGCGCCGAAGCCGAACGCCGCGAGCAGCGTGAGCAGGACCGCCTGGCGCCGCACCGGGGCGCCGCGCAGCTCGGGCCCGCCCGCGAGCACGATGCCGGCGACGGCCACCGCGATGCCCGCGAACTGCGCCGGGCCGGGCCGCTCGCCGAGGAAGAGGCCGACGCCCACCGGCACCGCGACGCCGAGGGAGCCCAGCGGCGAGACCACGCCCATCGGGCCGAGCGCGAGCGCCTTGTAGAAGGCGAGCATCGCGACCGGCCCCACCAGGCCCGCGCCGACGGCGAACCACAGCCGCGGCCCCCACTCGCTCCAGCCGCCGCTCGCCACGACCACCACCCCGAGCACGGCCACCGCGAGGCACTGCGACGCCACGACCACCGTGAGCGCGGGCAGGCGCCGGGTCAGCAGCCCGCCGCCGAAGTCGGCCAGCCCCCACAACAGGCTCGTGGCCAGGGCGAACAGTGCTGTCATCGGAGCCTCGCAGTACAGTGTGGTGAACCAGGTGGAGCGTTGGGATGCACCACACCGTAGTTCAGTAGACTGAACTGTGTCATCCAAAATATTGGACGGAATGGGTCGGCCTTGTCAGATCTCGATCAGCTCACGCAGTCCCTCGCGCGCAACCTCAAGCGCTGGCGCGGTGAGAGGGGCTTCACGCTCGACGCGCTGGCGGCCCGCTCCGGCGTCAGCCGCGGCATGATCATCCAGATCGAGCAGGCGCGCACCAACCCCAGCGTCGGCACCACCGTGAAGCTCGCCGACGCCCTCGGCATCAGCATCACCACGCTGCTCGACTACGAACAGGGCCCGCACGTGCGCGTCGTACCGCCCGAGCAGGCGGTGCGGATGTGGTCCACCGAGGCGGGCTCCAGCACGACGCTGCTCGTCGGCACCGAGGCGCGCGGCCCCTTCGAGCTGTGGACCTGGCACCTGATGCCCGGCGACGGCAGCGACTCCGACGCGCACCCGCCGGGCACCATGGAGCTGCTGCACGTGCGCACCGGGGAGCTGACCCTCGTCGTGGACGGCGCGGAACACCTGGTCCCCGCCGGGTCCTCGGCGAGCTTCGAGGCCAACGTGCGCCACGGGTACCACAACAAGGGCGCCGAACCGGTGGAGATGACGATGTCGGTGGCGGTGCCGCCCGCACACGCCGGGTCCTACTGAGCCGACGCCGTTCGCGCACGCCGGGTCCTACTGAGCCGACGCCGCCCGCGCGCGCCGAGTCGTACGGACTCGACGCCGCCCGCGTGAGGGGGTGCACGGAGCCCACGCCGTCCGCGCGCGCCGAGTCGTACGGAGCCGACGCCGTTCGCGTGCGCCGGGTCGTACGGAGAGCGCCGTACGCGACACGGCGCCCCGGTGCGCCGCGGGCGTCGCGCGCCGCCCGCGGCGCGGAACACGGGGCACGCGCGCGCCATGTGCCCCGCGCACCCCGCATCCGGCGCGCGCCCCTCGGTGGTGTGCTTCCGCGCCCCGGTGTGCGCCCTTCTGACGGTGGCGCTTCCCGGAGGAATATGCGGAAGGAGCATCCGGAAGGCGTCGGGGGAGGCGACCGGATATGGAGATACGGCACTTGAGGTACTTCGTCGCGGTGGCGGAGCAGGGCAGCTTCACCCGCGCCGCCCTCGCCCTCCACGTCTCCCAGCCGACCCTCAGCCAGCAGATCCGCGACCTGGAGCGGGAGTTGGGCGTCACGCTGCTCAGCCGCGGCCCCGGCGGGGTGCGCCCCTCACGGGCCGGCGAGGTGTACTACGAGCGCATCCGGCTCGTCCTGGCCGCGGTGGACGACGCGGCCCGCGCGGCGCGGCGGGCGGCCGACGGGCCGGCGCGGCTGAGCGTCGGCATCGGGGTGCCGCTGCCGCGCGACGTGCACCTGCCCGTCCTCAGCGCCTTCGCCGCCGCCCACCCGGAGGTCCGCGTCGCCTGGCGCGAGCTGACCATCACCGACTTCGACACCCCGCTGACCAGCGGCGAGGTCGATGTGGCACTGATACGGATGCCCTTGGACCCCGAGCGCCTGGTGTGGGAGCCGCTCCTGGCGGAGCCGCGCGGCCTCGCCGTCCCGCCGGGCCACCGGCTGCACGGCCGGGACGGCGCCACGCTCGCCGACGTCATCGAGGAGCCGCTGCCCCACGTCGCCCCCGCCGTGCCCGACGGGATGCGCCGGTGGTGGCAGATGTACGCCCAACGCAACGGCGAGGCCCCCGAGTTCGTCGGGGAACCGGTCAGTTCGCCGTACGAGATCTTCACCTCGGTCGTCCTGCACCACGTCGTGTGCCCGGGCCCCTTCGCCTTCCGCACCACGCCCCTCCCGGCCGGGGTCCGGATACTGCCGCTCACCGGCCTGCCCGGCGCCCTCGTCGTCGCGGCGCGCAGACGCGAGGACCACAGGGAGCTGCCCGCCGCGTTCTGCGCGCTGGCCGCGGAACTCGCGCGCGGGCTCACGGCGCACTGAGCCGCACCGGGCATGCCGCGTCCCCTTCGCCCGCGCCCCGGCCGTCCCGCGCGTCCGACACGTCAGCCCACCGGCCGCCATAGCCGCGGGCTCTGCCCCATAGGCATTACGACTTCGACAGCCCTACGGAAACGGCTGATCCTGGACGTCCACTGAACCCGCCCCCCGGACCCGTGGCGGGGGACAGCGGACACAGGCTCGCCGCTCCCGCCCGCGAGGCCCCGGCCCCGGCCCCGTACGGCACACCGGCGCGCCGAAGCTCCAGAGCAAGCACGGAGTACCCATGAGTACCGTCGTCTGCGGAACCCACACCCTGACCATCGACACCGCGCTCGGCGCCCGTATCGCCCGCGCGCGGCTGCGCACCACCGCCACCGACCCGCTCGGCCCCGCCCGGACGCGGGGACTGCCCCAGCCGTTCCTCATGGGGCGCGACGCGGCGGTGCGCCTGGCCCACACCGCCGTGGAGAACCGCGAAGCGGTCAACTTCCACGCCCCGTGCGGCTACGGCAAGACCACCCTCCTGCGGCACCTCGTCGCGCTCGGCACCGCCCGCGGCGCCACCGAGCCCCATGTGTACCTGAAACTGGGCGACTTCGGCCTGGACGACCTCCTCCAGCGGCTGGTCTCCGAGCTCTACACCCTCCGGCCCGCCGAGGCCTCCGAGGAGCCGGTGCGGCTGACCACCCAGCAGTGCGCCCAGATCCTCGGGCACGCCAACGCCCTCGTCGCCCTGGACGACGTCACCCTCACCGAGAGCCAGCTCGCCTACGTACGCCGCATGCTGCCCGGCTGCGCCCTCGTCATCGGCTCCGGGGAGCCGGTGCTCGGCGAGGGCGGGGCCGTGCACGACCTGGGCGGGCTCGTGCGGGCCGCCGGGGTGTCGCTGCTCGCCCGGGAACTGGGCCGGGTGATCCGGCCGGAGGAGGCGCAGGCCGCGCACGACCTGGTCGGCGCCGTCCAGGGGCAGCCGCTGCACATCCGCCAGGTGGCCGCGCTGGTCACGTCCGGCGAGCACACCCTGGCCTCGCTGGCCGCCGTGGCCGAGCGCGACCCCGGCGAGCTGGACCGGCTCAGCATCGACGCGCTGACCGCGGACGAGCGGCGCGTCCTGGCCGTGTGCGCCTTCGCCGCCGGGGCGCTGATCCCGGCCACGCTGGTGGCGGCGATGGCCGACGTCGCGTACGTGACCACGGCCTTGGACGCGCTGTTCCGCAAGGGCCTCGTCGAGCACCCGGACGACCGCTTCGGGCTGCCGGTGTGCAAGGGCGAGACCTACCGCGGGCTGCTGCTCGGGTACTTCGCGCTCGCCACGGCCGAGCGCGGCCTTGTGGAGTGGTTCCGGGAGCGCCCCGCCGTCGGCGAGGAGGCGCACACCGCGCTGGAGTCGGCGGTCGGGCTGCTGGGGTACGCGGCGGGCGTGCGCGAGTGGCAGGCCGTGATCGACATCGTGCGGGCGGTGGAGCCGGTCCTGTTCGTCCAGGGCCGCTGGGAGACCTGGCAGCGCGTGGTCGCCTGCGGCCTGGAGGCGGCGCGCGCCCGGCAGGACGCCCTCGCCGAGGCCTACTTCGCCCACCAGCGGGGCACGCTGCTCTTCTTCCAGGACCGTGCCGAGGAGGCCGGGCAGGAGCTGGAGAAGGCCCTGGACATTCGGGACCGGCTGGCCGACGAGGAGGGCGCGGAGCGCACCCGGGAGAACCTCGCGTTCGTCGTCGCGGGCCCGAACGGCACCGCCCCGCCCCGCCGCCGCCCGCCCAGGGACTGGCGCCGGATCCGCCGGGCGGCGGTGGTCGCGGGGGCCGGTCTTGCCGCGGTCGTGGCGGGCGGGTTCGCGCTGGACGCCCTGGGTCTGAACGGGTCCGACGACCAGGGGCGGGACAAGCCGCCGGGCGTGTCCGGCGGCACCTCGGCGGGCCCGTCCGGCGGCAGCGGGAACGGCGGGAACGGCGGGAACAGCGGGAACGGCGGGAACGGCACGGAGCCGAAGCAGGGCGGAGGCGACGGCGGCGGCGGGGGCAACGGCGGCTCCGGGGTGTCCCCCGGCGGGCCCGGGGGCGGGGGCGGAACGGGCGATCCCGGTGCACAAGGTGAGCAAGGCGAACAGGGCAAAAAAGGTAAACAGGGGGAACAGGGCAAAGGCGGCCGGGACGGCCGGAAGGGCGAGCGGGGCGGACCAGGCGGAACCGACGGGGAGAAGCCGGCCACCCCCGTCGTCACCCCCGGCTCCGCCGTCTTCCGCGACGCCTTGGTCCGCCCGGGCGCCGGCGGCGGCGCGGCGGGCCTCGGTGTCGGCGCGCAGGAGGGGCGGCCGGAGACCCGGACCTTCACCGTGGTGAACCCCGGCTCCAAGGTCTCGACCGTGGACACGGTGGAGCTGACGGGGTCGGACGCCTTCCAGGTCGTCACCGACGACTGCTCCTCGGTGGAGCTGGGCCCCGGGCGGCAGACCTCCTGCTCGGTGACCGTGGCCTTCCGGCCGGGCGGGGTCGGCGAGGTCACGGCCCGGCTGACCGCGGGCTGGGGCGGGTCGACGTCCTTCGCGGAGGTGTCGGGGACCGGTTACGCCAGGGTCCTCGTCGGTGTCGAGCAGATGGCGGGCGGCCAGGGGAGCGTGGTTGTGTCCGGCTCGGGCAACTGCACCGGTTCCGCGTGCTCCTACGACGTCAAGGACCCCGACTTCAGCCTGACGGCAGTGGCCGGAGACCAGTCGCAGTTCCAGGGATGGAAGGGCGCGTGCCAGGGCGTGGACCCCCAGTGCACTCCGCCGCTCACCGGCGTCCAGAAGGTCGTCGGCGTCTTCAAGCCGATCACCACGTCGTCCTCACCGCCCCCGTCGGGCGAGGCCGCCGCGCGACGCGGGCCTGTGCGGGGTGCTGAGCACGCGCTGCCCGGAACGTGGGGCACCACCGCTCCGTAGCGGGGCCCCACCCGGCCGCGGGCGCGCGCCGTTCCTCGCGCCCCTGGCAGCGCGCCTGGGCCAGGGGCGCGGGGAACTGCGCGAGCAACCATCAACTCGCCCGCGGACGCGTCTGCCGGGTCACCCCGCAGTCGCGTCCGCGGCTTCGCGCCGACCGGGCGCGCCGTTCCTCGCGCCCCTTGAGGGGCCTCCCGTCCGGGGGCACGCGGCGTCCGGCCCGCACCGGGCCCGGCCGGGTCGCGCCAACGGCCCTGTTACCGTGCGGACATGCGCGCACCCATCGGAGACTTCGACGCCGTCCGCCCCGCCCCGCAGGCCCTGGACCTGCTCGTCGCCCCGGTCGCCGACGCGGTGCGCGGCTGGAGCGGACCCGTGCCCGCCGACGAGCTGGTCCACGTCGACACGGAGCCCGAGTGGGCGGACACCGCCACGTTCGTCGAGCACTACGGCCCCGAGCTGCTCGACCAGTCCGCGAACTGCGTCGTCGTCGCCGGCAAGCGCGGAGGTGGGACCACGCTCGCCGCGTGCGTGGTCCTGTCCCGCGCCCGCGTGGACGTGAACGGCGCCGTGCGCCGCCAACTGGGCGCGCGCAAGGCCTCGTTCGCGCCGATGGACACCGCCACCGGCGAGACCGGCATGGAGTACGGCGGCATCACGCCGATCGGCCTGCCCGGCACCTGGCCGCTCCTCGTCGACGCGGCCGTCGCCGGCCTGCCGTGGGTCCTGGTCGGCAGCGGCAGCCGCCGGGGCAAGCTGATCGTGCCCGGCAAGGTGTTCCCGGAGCTGCCGAACGCGGTGCTGATCGAGGGCCTCGGCGTGGAATGAGCGGCGGCGTCCCGCCGGGTGCGGCCACAACGCCCCCTCAGGGCCCGGGCGCGGCCGAGCGCCCGCTGCGGGCCGGAGCGGGGCCGACCGCCCGGGGC